>CAXOVY010000035.1:0-47298 GCA_964213355.1 Gammaproteobacteria bacterium | reverse complement strand
CAAATGGATCAGAATTATCGTTTTTGGCAGTATATAATCCTGTAGGACCATGGATAGTTTTGATTTTATCTCCAGTAACAAAAACTCTATTAATATCTCTATTACTCAAAACCACCCTTATTTGTTCATTATCAGCAAACGGTATTTCTTTTACACCAACATAATTCACAGTTGCTGTTTTACCAATTTTTTGTTCATTATTTGCCGAAGCTACCGGATTAGCGGTAGCCCCAGCATCTACACTACTTGTACCTCGTTGGTCATTATTATGTTGTGTTGTACCTTGTGGTGTATCAACCTTGTTAACATCATTTACAACTATTGTTTTACTTTTGGTTTTTTGTCCATTATTTTCATTTTCGGTATTTTTAGTAGCAACAATATTTGCCGAAGCTACCGGCTTAGCGGTAGCTCCAGCGTCTACACCACTTGTACCTCGTTGGTCACTATTATGTTGTGTTGTACCGTGTGGCGTAGCAACCTTGTTAACCTCATTGGCAAAAACAGGACAAGCAACAATTATTAATAAAAATAAAGATATTCTGAGTTTTATCATGTTAAGTTCCTAAAGTTTCAAAAAATGACACAACTTTTAAATCTCCCGACCGGTAGCTGAATTTGATGATGTAATTCTTTTTTACGGGTTCTATAGGAGTGCTGCCAACCCAATGAGCTAAAGTTCCCTTTATGAGTACATTTAGTTCTTTAGTGTTTGGCTTTACTTCTTCTGGATAAAATACCGAAGAGATATTTTGTTTTATAACGGCTTGGCTTTCTTTATTCAGAATACCAAAAAAGTCGTGATAGAATTTTGAATCGGTATATTGCAAGATCAGGTTGTGGCTTTGGTTAATGTTTGTTGGATTAACATTTAACCTTTCGGCAATAAAAAATAACGCCATCTGTCGCAGATAACTTGCATCAACATTGCTGTCAGAAACGACAAAAGGTTGTTTAAACTCTACTGGTACTATTACTCTTTTTTGGTGCGAAAAGGACCAACCAACAAGCCATACCAAAAATATATTAGAGATTAACAGACAAATACTTACCAGAAGCGAGTAATGTAATCTGCTTGTGAGTCTTTGTAACTTGTTTTGCGCTGTTTGGAATTCCATATTTTTTATCCTGTTTTAACTGAGCCAATGTCTAGCCGAAGCAGGTGGGGTTTTTACAAACAAAACCTTGCCGAGATAATGCAGCGGTAAGTGCCAATACAGTAAATTCAAAAACCATCCTATTCCTTGTCCTTTCTTGAAGTGTCTTATCGTAAACCACGCCGCTCCAGCTAGACCAAAACCTGTTATCAAACTGCCAAGTAAAAAGCAGATACCGGTTATTGCAATTATTGGAATAAACTCATCAAGCGTTAATCCAACATACCTGGACGCTAACAAAAACTGACCCACTTATGCTAAAAAAGATTGACCCACCAGATGCGCATCACATATATTAATCCAGCTATAGTCAGCGCGTTGATTCAAGAATCAATGTTACCAAATAGCTTTTAAAATTATTTAAAAATTATTACTGGGCCTGTGGAGTTGTGGGCAAGAAGCCAGATAGTGTGGTAAAGCTGTGGGCAACTCGTTTCTCAGTGTTGTCCATAGCTTTACCACACGGCCATCTGGCTGGTATGTGCGAGTGCTTTTTACGAGCACGTACTTGTCCACAAATCCATAGGCCTTATCTTCCTGGATAAGCTTAGTAAATTTTAAAATATGACATCGTTTCTTTTAGCTTTTGATTTGTTTTGGATCTCTAAGGCTGGCACCATTTATTTTAATGATTGTGCAGTAATGATTGAGGCGGTCCAGCATAGCATCAACGAGTTCTTTTTGTTTGAACACATCATACCAGGCGCTAACATCAAGATTGGTGGTAATTATAGTAGTTTTTTTGTGATATCGCATATCGATTAATTTAAAAAAAATGTTAATTTGCTCATTGGTTAGCGTGAGGTAGCCTAGCTCATCGATGACAATGACGTCGTAATTCGCTATGGTTTTTAATAACCTTGAAGTACTTCTATCTGCTAAAGAGGCATATAATTCGTTTAGTAAATCTTGGGCTTTATAGAAACGACCGCGGTAACCATTGATCAACGCTAAACGAAGTAGACTAATCGCTAAGCCAGTTTTACCTGTCCCGGGTTTACCGATAAAAATGACATTCTCAAAATGAGTAATAAAATCTAATTTGGCTAGCGACATGATTTGCGATTTTTTTACTGCTGGTTGTCTCTTAAATGGGAAGGTGTCAATACTCCACTCCCATGGTAATTTAGCTGCCTTTAAGCGATTCGCCAATCTACGTGCATTGCGATCTTGATATTCAGCCTCCAAAAGCTTTTGTAATACTTCTTCGATACTTTGTCCTTGATGTCGTGCTTTTGCAAGAATCGGCTCTAGAGAATCAGCCATACCGCATAAATGTAGCTGTTCAATTAAATAACTAAGTTTTTGTAACATGAGGATCCCCTCTTTTAAAGATTAAAGAAGTTATCTTTTATTTCTTTGATTATCATTTTTTCCAAGCGCTTAAGATCAAATAACCTATACTGTCTAGCTAAGATGATGGCTTTAATAAAAGCCTCAAATGGATAATTTCTTTTAAGTGTAAGTAGTTCTTTAAAAGCCCATTCCCCACGGCCACGCACTTGCGCTTTGAGCATGAGGATATAGTCGTCTAAGATGCTATCAATTCCAATGAGTTGTTGTTCTGCGGCGCTACCAACCTGACGTTTTTCACGCCGATATAGGTTAATATGGTGCTCTTTAATAATAGCTCGTTGATCTCGTTCCCCGACAATACGTGGATGCTGAGTAATTAGCTGATGTCGGTGATAAATATCAATCCTATCTAGATATTGATAGACCTCTAACAAATTCCCAATATATTTTTCTGGTACAGAATAACGATTAGTATCAACGTTAATATAACCCTGGGTATCTACAGTACGTTGGAAGCATTTATAAATCGGCAGTATTACTTCAGGCAGCGCCAATAGTGCTGGTTTTTCTTGAATATAAGCTGCTTCTGGAGTCATGCCTAATATTCGTTTGGGTTTTTGGTTGACGGCAATACACCATAGCTCAGCCTGCTGATTTAAATCTGACCAATCAGTAAAAATTCGTCCAGCTAAGAAGTTGTTTTCTACGTAGGAAAAAGGCCTCTCTATTTTCCCCTTGCGGTTTGGATCATTAACAGCGTGTGCGATAAATTCAAATCCGAAAAAACGGCAGAACATTAACATCTCTGGTGCTATCACAGCATGGCTACCTGCTCCAGCTGCTAAAATGACACTGGTATTATCGATAATACAACGTTTACAGCTACCTTGCATAAACTGCAGTGCTTGCTGCAAAAATGCTTTAACTTCAAAGCGAGTAAAACTTGGATAATACTGGATAAAAATTTTTCGGCTAAATCCTAATACTAATGCTGCACATTGCGCTTTAACTTTTTTAGCACCAAAATAGACTAGATGCGGGGAAGTATCATGCTGCATCTCTTCGCCCGGGGCAAAACAATATTCTCCCACTCGTTGCGGCGTATCTTTTAATTGATATTTGCGGACTAAATTAGTTAAGGTGCTATATGGCACTTTGCGCTGATACTGTTCTTCTAAAACTTCTCGAACTCGGACCAGATTTCCACAACAAGTTGTGATCAGGGGTTCAATTAATGGCATTAAATCTTCGTTATCATTTTTAGCAGATGATGACTTATCTTGGCGCAGTAATTTACGAACAGTATTACGTGAGATTTTTAGTAGGCGACTGATTGCACGCTTGCCTTGCCCCGCCTGATATAATTGGCGCACCACTTGAATTATGGGTTGTTGGTTCATAAATTCTCCTGTTTAAAGTGTTAATTTTAGTAAAAATCTCTTGCCAGCTTCTTGTTAAAATTGAGTACTCTTCTTCACTTTGCTGAGGGTAAAATACCGCGTGTAGCACTGAATACAGCGTATCTAACCTAGAATTAATCTCTGCTAGTTTTTTCTCCCAAATCTCTTGGGGTGATAATAAAGATAGATCCTTTGAGAAAGGCTGACTTTGTTTTGATAATTCCAAAGTCTTAAAAAATAATTGCGGAGACATTAGTAAATGCTCACGTACTTTCTTATTAGACTTTAAATAGTGATAATAAAACTCTTGGAGTTCTCTAGTACTATGGGTATGACTGCGTAGATAATTAAGTAAGCTTTTGGCAGCATCTTCGTTCGCGCGCGCGAACGGCACTAAAACTCTGTTTGCAGCCCAAGACGATAAATCTCCTTGCAACATTGCCTCTTTGATGAAATCAGGTAAGGACTCAAGCAATTGCAATCGATAACTTACCCATGCTTTACTTTTACCTAATTGTTGTGCTAACTCTGCTTGAGAATAATTATGCAGATTCCCTAACTCTTGGAGTAACCAGGCCTCTTCAAAATAATCCCAGGTACGAGATTGATTACTCCTATAAGTATGGATCAATGCTTCAGCAACGTTCGATTCCCAGATAATTATTTTAATCGTGTCATTTTTTAATGCTTGCATGGCTTTTATTCGCAAGTAGCCATCAATAACTGTCCAATTCCCAGTTAAACTTGCAACAACCATAATTGGCTCTAATAATCCGTAGGTATGGATCGACAGCATTAATCGTTGTTGCTCTTGTTGCGTATGTTTCCGCAAGTGTCGATAACTAAGTTCTAACTGATGCCATTCCGCTTCGAGAACTGATTTTGATAAATTGTTCATGAGACCTATGATTGCAACTCTCCATCACTCTGGCTATAAGGTGATCTCTTTGCAAGATTGTCCAAAGGCGACTGCATTGACCGAACTATCTGTAATTAAAGCAATTTTTACTATTAACGCGTCACTCTTTGCAAGATGAGACTCAGTTACCGGTATCAGATGATAAGTACCTGATGTAACTAGCTTGTGGGGTGTTGACGCGTCACTCTTAGCACGATACAAATCTTTGCTTTGTTGATCCCGTATCCGCTGTCGTTCTCGTTTGCGAATTACATAAGCAGGATGTGTTGTTCGATATGGTTGCCAAGAATCATGATGTGACTGCCGCCATTTTCTAGTGGCTGCATTTTGATTACTTCGATAATCACCGTCTGTACTAAGCTTATTACGGCGCCATAAATTTTTGCGTTGTCTCTGACAGGCGGCTTCAGAGCAATAACGTTGATTGGGGTTGCGATATTTAACCAAGTAGCCGCCACAATGTTGGCAACGATTTTCTCGGTTCATCTTAATACTCCTACTAATAAATTAAATTTGATTTAGTAAGAATACTCGTAGATATTTTTTTTGGGGGTACGATATACAAAAATGGGCTTTATAACTTATCAGACTGGGTCACTTTTTTTAGCAATATGGTGGGTCAATTAGATTAGCGTTGAGGAACATATCGCTTCGGCTCATCAATTTTTTTACAAATGTAGTATTTGTTTTCGTTACTCACGTTTATTTAACCCATTTACCTATGGCATAAGTTAAGGCAAACGCTACAAGTACAATGCTGCCTACAGCAAATGGATTATGGGTTTCTCGCCATTTGCGCCAGCCGTAGTAAATCTCCATAAGATAAAGCACTTTAATAAACACCGAACTAACTCCAAAATTAGCTTTTATGTCTGTTAGCGCATCACCCAATAAATCTCCGGCGGCAAAAGCCAAGGTTGTATAAAAAAATCCCAAAAAAGCTAGGTAAACAGAAGTCAAACGTTTGTTTAATGATTTACAATTTTTCATTTTATTTCCCTCGTTTTTGTGTTTATTAAAAATTGCGCATCAGTTCCAGTCGCTATTACCCGTTTAGCTTTAATTACATCGCCGATTAACACCGGCGAAGAAACGCGCCCGCTTAGCATTTCTACAATCCCTTTTAGATATTTAGGATGGCAAAGAGGATTTTTAACAGAGTATTCCCAATAGCGTTTCTGAAACTCTTTCTCAACAAATGGCAGCTGTCTATCATTAGTACTGCATAATTTTGGCCAACTGCTCATACTTTTAACTGTCAGATGAATCAAAGCATCGTCAAAGCCAACACTTTCATATCTGCCAACGCTTCGCATTGCATAAAGTGTTTTTTTCCAGGCTAATGCTTGTTGAGAATTGCTCCTAATTGCCCTAATGATGTCGGCAGGGTTTGGTAAAAACTGACCGCCATCTGGGTTTTGAATATGGTTATCAACAGCAGCTCTTACATCTTCGAAGCTAAAAGTTTTGAGTGCTCTCCAATAAACCTCTATTTCAACAGGAGTAAATTGTTTGTTGTAAGTTCCGCTAATAATTACAACAATTAGCTTCATAAAATTTTGTAAATCTTGTTCAAACATAGTTACTCCTGCAAAATTGTTTATTTTTTATTTGTATCCATTCATTGCCGGCATCCACACTTTCTCTCAGCTGCTTTTGCGCTATGGTTTCTTTTTTGGGTGGGTGATGACAATTACGAGCAAATCGTTCGATATGGTCTTCATCTTTAAAAATCACATGTAACCCGTTATAGCATTCTCCACGGTCGTTATCTCCCATGTTGCGTGGAGTGCGCGAACAACCGGTAATAGCTTCACATAATTTTTCAATGGTGTGATTCTTCAATGCTCTAAAAATCCAGCCTCTACGGTCGTTATCAAGCTTTGCTTCTGGATAGTTCATTGTGCGTTTCCAATGCTCGAAAATTATCTCCGCTGCGCGATAAAAATTAATTACAGCGCCGTTATAAACAATTGGAGCAACAGCATTACGAGTTGTTGGAACGGTACTATTGCGTATGATTGGCAGAGATGAAGCAGCTGCATCTACAGGAGTCGAGTTAGTTTTTAGCTTTGAAATTGGCATACAGGATTCATCAGCTATTGGTTGTTGAGAATCTGTTTTTTCAAGTTGATTAAGTTTTTTTACATGAGAAGAATTTAAAAACGCAGGGGGCTTTTCAAAAAAAGAAAGGGTTTGCGCCGTGCTGCTCCAGAGTAGAGCATTACTAGTTTCCTTTTTTTCTTTTTTACCTATTTCTTCTATATTATTACTTCTATCTTCTATATTGCTTCGAAGGGCCTCCAAAGGGGCTTCGGAGGGGCTTTGAAGGGGGTTCGAAGGGGCTTCAGAGGGGTTAGCAAGACCCTTCGAAGGGGTAGCAAAGTGGCAGGGTAAATTTTTAGTGCTGCTAAAAGTTGTCGATTGAGTTATAGAAGATAAATAATTTTTTTGTTTCGTGTTATCTTCCATCGAATCATCTCTTACAGGAGGGCTTTGAAGGGATTCTTTGTTAACAGCAACCCCTTCAAAGGTGGTGGTAAGATTTGCAGCGGAAGCTATAGACGGTTGGTAGCCATCTATTGAGGGTTCTTTCTTTAAATCAGTTGTATCAGCAGGTGTCTCTACGTTTAGGTTTGGTTCTACAAATTCATTTGACACCACTGTCAAAGAATCAAAGCGAGATTTAAGATTAAAGATTTTGTTATACTTATTATAAACCTCTGGTAAAAAATCAATCTGTATGGGTAAACTGTTCCATATAGCTTGGATAGCTTTAATGCGATTGTCGCCGGCGTTAATATCTTCCGCAGTAACTCCAAGTTGCTCCAGCGCTACATTACACACCCAGACATATTGAGTTTTAGCGTCATATTTACAGTAAGATATATAGCAAAGCTTTTTTAAAGTGGTTTGAACCTTCTTAACTGATAGCTTAAGGTCACTGGCAACATAGAGTACTGGCAAGTAATAAACGCCAAGCATATTATGGTGAGAATTACCCTGAAGATATAACGCCATCAACTGAGCATCTAATCCCAGTTGCATTAGCTTCGTATTATCTGGATTGATCCAGAAGTCAGAGTAGAGTTTTGTAAATGGTTTCATTGCAATCCTTCACGTTTTCAAGATTTTTGTGTTTTTTCATCTTTGATAAATTTGTTGTAGTTCTCTATTATGTGTTTACGATCTGGTCGTAATTCAGCAGGTCTGACATAGCCTTTGGTAAGCATGCATGTTTGCATAGCTTGATCGATCGGAAATGTTCCATAATGTATCCAGTAGTTAAGTTTTTGTTTTCTAATCTTGAGTTGTCTTGCCCATTCTGCTTCACTGCCAAAATAAGCAACTGCTTTTTTTGGCCCCTCTTCTAACAATAAGTCCGTTTGTATCGCTTTCATTTACAGCTTCCAGCAATGTCGGAAACATAATCTATCCTTATAAAATGTTCTCAACGAAAAATGTTAGCATTCAACAGATGATGATTGATCATTGTTGCTTTGCGATGATTTTCCGGTTTTCATCGTAACCCTTGTATATACCCATTCTTCAATTTCAGATGCCAGCCAACCGACAGCTTTCGTGGATAATTGTCTTCTTTTCGGAAATTGATTATCTTTCTCAAGGCGCCATCGAGTGCTTTTTGATAATCCAGTTAATACGGCTACTTGCGACTCGCGGAGAAATTTAGCGCTTTTTTGGTGGTACATCATGTTAAGCTCTCCATATCATTTGAAAGACTTCTTTCATTGCGAGATGAATTTTAATCAAAAAGCGGTCCTAATAATCGGACGAATTAAAATATTTTTTAACTAAAAAACATTATACAAATCATGATGTTATAATCAGTTTCTGATACAATCAAATAAAAAACAACTAAATATCACAACTAAAACTTATTTTTTAACACCCCCAAGAAATAAAACTTTTGTTACTGAACTGATTTAATTATATATAATTAAATTTATATTTACAAAAAGTAATATTTTGTATTACTATTTATATATGAAAAATAAAAAACCATTAACATTACCTAAATTTATCGACAAGCTTCAGTCTGAAGGCAGATATAGTTTTTTAAAGAAAGAAGCCATCACATCTTTAAAAATTAGTAAGGATTCTTTTAAAGCTTCGGTTTGGCGCTTGATGAAGAAAAAACGTTTAATTAAACCAAAACATAATTTTTATGTAATTGTTCCGCTCGAGTATAGTCGTCTAGGGTATCCACCAGTACAATGGTTTATTGACGATCTGATGAAAGCGTTAAAAATACCTTACTACGTTGGTTTATTTACAGCAGCAGCAATACATGGATCAAAAAACCAACAACCAAACATATTTCAAGTTATGACCGAAAAAACTGTACGACCAATTAAACTTGGCGCAGTTACTATAGACTTTGTTTGTAATAACCTTGTAAGAAAAACTTCTATTGAGCAAATATCAACACCAACCGGTTATATGAATGTATCTACTCCTGAAGCTACTGCATATGATCTTATTAAGTATTTACATTTTTTTGGTGACATAAACAAAGTAGCTGTTACTGTCTCCGGATTTGCGAAAAGGCTGAGAGAAGACAAACTAAGCAATATTGCGCAAAGACTTGCGCCAATCAGAAACACGCAAAGGTTAGGATATATACTGGACTATATTAAATCTGGAGTGAATACAGATAGACTATCTAATTTATTACGAAAAAAATGCGCCTACTACATTCCTCTAATTTGCGGAAAAAAAATCACTGCCAAAATAAAAAGAAATAAAAATAAGCGCTGGAAGCTTTTTGTTATATATTAAGTTTCAAACTTTGCATTTTAGGTCACGCCAGATAAATCTATACAGCAAATGTTCATTTCTCCCTTTAGGTATTCCAAGTCTTTTAGCTCGGATAATATCTTGTGGTTGATAACCACAAGAAGCAATATAAAACTTCTTTCGATCAAATTGCTTTTGATCCCAATCAGTTACTTTTAAACCAAGCGATCTACAAAGCAGCGCCTGACCGTTACATAATTCTTTTGCGATACGTAGTTTTGTTGTATTTTTCTTTGGATTTAAAAATTGCATAGCATAGATCATTTTTTTGGTATTTTTACCTTCTAAATATGGACGTGCTGTTTTAATTAATACTGCATTACCAGCACCGCGACAACTAATATTTAGAGAATCGCCGCCTTGTGAATAATACATATAAATTGTTCCTGGACGCATAAACAATGCTTTGCGTTTTTCGGTATATCCCAAATAAGAATGACTGGCTTTATCATGAAGATAATAAGCTTCAGTTTCAGTAATGATCGCCTTTAACCAAATATTTTTATGTTTAACACAAAGTACTTTACCTAAAAGTTCTTTTGCTACCTTTAATGGATGGCGATTAAAAAATGTAGTTGTTAATATAGTATGCGCACTGATGGTGGAATCCCTCGCTAAATATGTTCGCAACAATAACAACTTGTTTTATTCCAGTTTCTGAATTCAAATATTCTCGGTATTTTTGATTTAATAACAGTATTACAATATCCTGATATGCCATATAGATTAGCCAAAGACTATTAATTACTACTGGATAATCTAAATTCTTTTCCGGATAATGCTAACCCTATTTTAATTATATTAGCTATTCCTCTATGCGCTAAATCAGCAGTATATTGATTTTTATTAATCTGCTTTAATGCTTTTTTAGATTCTCTAGTCAAAAGAGCATCCAAAACTTTGTGGAAATTCTTTTCAGGTACTTTGGGTGGATATACGCTTTTTATCTCCAAAATAACAGCATGTTTCAGTATATCTTTGGGAATAATCGCTATATCGTAACGTCCTAGTCCGCTTTCCCGATTAGATTTAATTTCATATTTGTTTTGATCTATTCCTGCAGCTAAACCAAGCATAAAGCCATGATAAAATGCCTCAGGATTATGCGCTACATCATAAACGCTTATTGTTCTAAGCAATACCTGCCCAAAGTTTTCGGTAAATTTTTCTATGTTTCCATCCAGCAAATATGATAAAAAGTTTTGATACCATTCTATTCCATAGCCATTGCCAAGCCATTCTTTAATAATATTGTTATATAATATTTTTACCTCAAAATTTGGAATAGCGCATTTGCATATAATATTTCCCATGTCGAGAGTAGTTGTTACGGCTTTCAAATACCCGCTCATTAACAATAAACTCCAGGCTGCTCCAATGTTGCTTTTTAAATCTCCAAATACCATGTTTTCATCGATACTTTTTTCTACCGATTTTCCTTGAAGTAATAATTTAAATTGTTCTTTAAACTCTACGTTTGAGTTGATTAGCTGCTCTTTTATTAAGATATTATCACTGGTATTAACCCAGTAAGGTTTCAAAAGTCCATCATTAACGTAATTAACAATAGACCAGGGGTTGTATACTATAATTCCGCCAAAGTTATACCCATTATACCATTTCCTCACTTCCGTCTCATACTCTTCCAATTTGGCTTGTATCAACAACTCATGTACTTCTTCTTCAGTAAAACCAAAATTTTGGCTATATTGTGACTGCAATAGCGAATATACTTTTACATTATTCAAACCAGAAAACAAACTCTCCTTAGCTACTCTCAAGATGCCAGTTACTACAGCTCTATCCAGGTAAGGATTAGTTTTTAACGCCGCTCCAAACATTCCTCGCATTAAATTTACTATTTCGTTGTAGTAGCCGCTTAAATAGCCGGATTGAATTGGGGTATCGTATTCATCGATGAGAAGAAATACTTTTTTGCCAGTGTGTTTATACAATAATTCGCTTAATACTCTCAATGATATTTCAATAGTGGAGGTATCTATTTCCTCTGATAGAAATTTTTTAAATAACTCTTTTTCGTCCTGAGCTAATTTATCAGAATCAAGCAAATATCTGTGGATACGATACAGCTCTTGTATTACCGGTCGTAAGCCTTTTAGCGCACCCTGAAACGTATTGTCTTTAGTGCCTTTAAAACTAACAAAAATTACCGGATATTTACCTTGATGTTGCATGTAGCTGCCATTGTTTACGGCAGCTATCTTGAGACCGTCAAACATGCCGGCAGTTTTTATTTGGTTTACTTCTGGCGCTAAAAAGTGGTGCAGGGTCGAAAGATTAAAAGTTTTACCAAAACGTCTTGGACGAGTAATTACGCTTACTTCAACGCCTTCATTATCTATAATCTCTTTGATAAATAACGTCTTATCTACAAATTGTAAATTTTTGGATCGAACTTTTCCAAAATCATCATAGCCTACTTGCAGTTTCATGAATCACCTATTAACTAACTTAGATTGAATTATAGAGCAAATACAAGTGTTATTCAAAATAAACTTGGACTGCCTGCGCCACGTGACTAAACCCAACTTTGTGGTTGTGGTATTTACATCCATTTGTTAAAATTAATTGCAAATAACTTAAGTTTCGGTGTTATTTTGGGTGTAATTCAGTTGTTGGATGTAATCCCTCGAGCTTTTTTCTTGTTTTTTCCTACCGGATATGTTTGTGTAAACTTCCTCACGATGAACTGTCACCTCTTTGGGGGCGTTGATACCAACTCGTACTTGGTTTCCCTTGATTGCTAGTGTTGTAATTATTATTTTATCACCAATGATTAATGATTCCCCAACTCTTCGCGTCAATATCAACATTTTTTTATTCTCCTTATTATTTGTTATTTTTACTACGTAGTAAATACGCTAAATGCGCCAATTCATCTGAGAAAAAACTCTTACAGTTTTTACGCCAGCCAAAATTATCCAACATCATGCATTAATTCTTTGGTTTTGTTAATTGATAATCCCATCTTGTTTTACAGTAGAGTTTGATCAAAGATAAGTTTATTTTAGGAATTAATATCGATGTGTTTTTGTTACATAAAAGCTGTTCCAGCTCTTCTACGCTTATCGCCATTTCTTGGGCTAGTTCTTCTTTTGTCATATTTTTTTCAACTAAAAATTTATGAAGCATTTTTTGTATTATTTCTATGCTTAAATAAGAATTATTTTTTTTGCGTATGGCATTCACTTTTTATGTCTCTAAGTTATTTTCGACATGCTTTTGTTTAAGCGAAATAGTTCCTTAATCTTTACCATTATCTGTATAACTTAATAGGTAAATTACCATACTAAAAAATGTTTTAAAATTAAGTCAGTCTTTACTAATTGTTGTTTAGGTAAAGTAGAGTGGCGTATAGCCCTACAAAAGCCACTTGTAACACGCTACATGTCAGTCTTTATTTTTTTGCTACCCCCTTTTTTATACCGATATTTTTTATATTACGGGATTGAAGCGGTTTAAACGCCGATTATGCGTCAGTCTTTAATTTCACACATTTGATGTTTTCTTAATTAATATTTGTTTCTGTTCCGCAACAGCTGTGGTTTTTAGCTGAATACACGTCAGTCTTTAATTAAGACGTCAAAATCAACCTGCAATCACAATTAATTGCACCTATTTTATGCAAATTGGATAAGGTACCCTTTTTTACTAGAATTTTTAAAATTGGTTTTTTGTGTTTTATTTTATTTGTTGCTTCATTTTGTACGACATTCTTTTTATAACGCCGCCAATAGTGAGGATTCTTTGCCCTCCATTTATTTTGTATTTCTTTTCGGTAAGCCTTGTAACCTTTATCATGTTTCGCTTTACGTCTGTTCCATTCTTTTTTACGAATCTTTTGACACTCTGCATTTGAGCAATATTGCTGCTTTGAAATGTGTTTCTTTGGGCTAAATTTATGACCACAATTTTTGCATCTTTTCTTATTCATGATGCGTACCCCCATCATGGTTTGATTTCGGCTGTTGTAATGTACTACTGCAATACAAGCTGGTTAATGACAGACAAATGTGTTTTGCCATCCTTTTATAAATTTTTGGTAATTTTTGCAGGTGTCTAAGTTGGTGAATAGTGATATTTAGCTTTTTTGCTAATTCAAATTCGGTAAATCTTGGAATTGTTTGTGGTAATAGGACAACCCGATCGTAACTTAAAAGGTTATGAATTATTTTTTGCGCAGAAGAAAAGCCAAGATAGCTATTGCTGGTGCATGACCAACTATTTTCATCTATATTTGTTTTGTAATTGGCTCTATTTGTTGTTGGTAGCCGTATTTCCTGCTCATTTGCTATAAAACTATTTCTTTCGTTGCAAGGCAATTGCTGTAAAGATAGAATATGTGTAACCATGTTGACTCCTATTCCGAGTTGATATGGCCAGCGCTGCCGAAAGTGGTAGAACACAATTGGCGGCGCGTCCCTAAATTAAAAATCTTAATCTTTAAGAAAGTATTTTACATTTTATTGCCTCCTATTAACTGGCGTAACATTTTGTATGTTTTGCAATAATAAAAAGTACACTTCATTTGCCATTTCTTCTATTACTTTGCCCTCAATGTTTACCTCGTCTATTTCATTATTAAAACAAGAGTCAAAACAGTTGAGAAAAGGGGAGAACTCGTTTACTCTTTCATCACAAATATTAGTTATTTGCTTTTTCTTACCTCTTGGAAATTCACCGCGGTTTTTTATAAGATTAAAAACTTCGTTATTAATGTACAAAAAAATTTGGTACAAAATCATATTTGCATTTATTTGTTCAAGCGGTATATGTCCAAACTCTGTAAAAGTTATTTTGCTGCGTACAAGTCTGTAATGCTTTTCAATAAACTCCAAATCGCACCATCCAATATCTAACAAACTGCATAAACATAAAGACATTTTAGTAATCCTCCAAATTGTGATTAGAGGCCGGAGGCAGTTGCTATCGCTTTCGGCCTCGCTATCCATAGAAAATAATTTTACTCTCTTTCAATCTTTCCCTTGCTTCAATTGCTGCAATACCCTCAGTTTCACGGTAATACTCCCCCAACTCACGTGCTATACTTTCAGATACTTCTTGCATATGATCTATCGCTTTTGTATTGGCCAATTCATATTTAAAAATTTTTTCCATTTCTTCAAAATCTTCTTGTGTCGGATCGTATTCTTCAAACTTTTCGCCGCTTTCTTCGCTTATTTTGCTTTTAAAACAAAAAACAATATTTTTTCTCTTCTTTATATTTAGTTTATTTATCGAATTATGTATAAACATTTTATATCTTCCTAAATTAATTTATTTCATTTCTACCGAATTGATGGCCTTGTCGAATGCAATTGTTTAACCAAGTTTTCAAGAATGAATTTAATGACACCTTTACCGCGGAATTAACCGTATCTTGGGTGGGGTATACTTGTTGATATCCAAAATAATCTTGGAGCGTCAAAGCCTCAGCTATTTTGTACTGGCTGTAAATTTTAATTGTCATGTCAGGGTCTGGGACTAGGTCGCCGTTTTGTTCGTAATAATGTGCCAAACTGATTACTTTTACTTGGCGCTGTTCAATTATCCCTTCGCTAAGTATATCTAAATGCAAATCCATAAAACCATTGGCTTTGCTAATTTGACTATTTGCTACCTCCATTTTTTCAAGGTTTGGTATCAGGCTAATTAATTTGTTATAGATCTGGCTGTAAATTGTTGCGTCCATTTTTAACTCCTTTCGATTATTGTTATATTTTTTGTTTTTTATGTCTGCAAAATGCTTGCTTAGTGTTATTGGTTCATGCCGTGTGATAGTGGTAGTAAACGTATCGGGTGCGCTTAAAAATTCTTCCATCTCTTTTAAAATTTCTGCTATTTCACCGGAATTTAGGATTTTTTCTGTTGGTAAAGTTTTCATTTTGTAGCTCCTTTTTATTGTTACTTAGGCGTAGGCCACTTGTTTAAATTCTTCTTTAACTTTTGCACTGCCATATATCTCGCGGATTTTATCCATTGACCATGCGCTACGGTTGTGTGACTTATAATCTGCAGGACGAAAGTACCAGCATAGTTTTTTAGGAGACCAAAAAAAGCCGGCATTTTTTAAGATGTCTTTGTATGGTTTAGTATTTCCGCTTATCCAAATCCATGCGCTGCAAATCTCAATGGTTAAACCCAAATTAATAATTGCGTTCAATGCATTGTTGATAGCGTCGCCATAGTCGTAAGTATTTGGGGTAGAGTTATTTGTTTTGCTTGGGTCTAAGGTTTTTAGGGTTTCATAAGCAACATTAACCATTTTCATCATTTCCAGCCCAGCAGGGTTGTGGTCTGGATGATATTTCGCTGCTGCCTTTCTGTAAGCAGCTTTTATATCTTCAGGGGTTAAGTTGTTTGATTGGATATTAAGAATCGCCAAAGCGTCTTTGGCAGATAGAAAAGATATGCTACTATTTGTATCAGTCATGATTTAACTCCTTCGTAGTTAAGTTGTGATTAGAAGCTTGTAACGGTTGGCGCCGTTGCGGGCTTCGCCTTGATCGCTATTTTGTTATTTTGTACCCCAGTTTTTTGATTGTTGTTTAAAAAATCTACTTCTCTCACTTTCTGTAGTACTGTTGTGGTTTGTTCATAGGTAAGACCATCAATGCATCCAGGCAACACGTGTATGCCAGTGGTTGTAAAACCCAGTAATTGGGCAGCTTTTGAATATAGGAGAGGTGTTACATTTCTATTAACATATATGAACATAGCAAAGCCAAAAACACTGTTAAATAAATTGTGCTTATATCCGCAAATGTCTTTCATTGCATTAAACATGCTGTGTCGATATTTGCCAATGATCTTTTCGACACTTGTATATGTGGCGCCATCAGTCCAAGAGATGTCAATACTACCAACATACTGCTTAGTTGTTACAGAAAATTTGCTGTTTGGAAAATCTTTTTTAAGTTCTATTCGTATATTTTTAGCTGCAGTTATTAGAAAGCTTGTATATTACTTTTCTTTATCAACGATAAGCAGGTGTGGATATCGCTGTATTAACTTTTTTATATCTGTTGCTGTATCTTCGGTGGGTTGGGTATTTAAAAAAGATGTGCTACTATTTGTATCAGTCATGATTTAACTCCTTTGCAGTTAAGTTGTGATTAGAAGCCTGTAGTAGTTCCACCTACTGTGGGCTTCGCTTTTTACAGAGAATTAAAAATTTATTCCCCGTATTAACGCATTTACTGCGTTCTGGTTAAAAACTCCAGCACCCCTATTTTTATAGAGTTTTGTTGATGTTTTAAAAAAATTGTTATTCATTTTTTTTGCCAGCTACTTTTGTTTTTATCCAAGTGCATATTAACATTTTATATATAGTTGTCAAGCATTTTTTTTAAAAAATTATATATAAGTTAAATCATTGTACATATGGTTTGTTACCTAATCAATGAAAAAATATTATATATTATAAAATATAATTTTGCAAATAAAATTTTTTATATTAATATATAAATTATGTCATTGCTTGGATCAATAATAAAAGCAAAAAGATTAGAGATAGGTTTAACCGGACCAGAGTTATCCCGGTTATCTGGTATCTATCCTGCTGTTATTTACAATCTTGAAAATGACCTGAAAGTACCGGAAAAAAACCGTTGGTTACTAGTCGATGTTTTAAAGGTACCATTTGATGGCCGGCTATTTTCAAAAAAAATAAGAGAAAAAAGAAAAGCTTTAGAGTGGTCTATTGCTGCATTATCAAAAGTTTCTAAAGTATCAACATCGGTTATCTATCTTTTAGAAAACAACAAGAAAACGCCATCACTTTTGCTTTGCTATAAACTTGCAAAGATACTTAAGCTGAACTTAGAGAACTTTGTAGGCACTGCGTCATAAGGTTGCAGGGTCAAAACTTTTTATCTATCGTATTTTTTTAAACCAGTGCCTGCCGAAAACTTTACCGCTTTATGAGCCGAGATCTTAATCGCCAGTTTGAGGGTTGCGGCTAATTCTTTCAACTCGTTATGTTAACCAAAAAGTTGCCAAAACCCATAAAGTTACTGTTTTGCCTTCAGCAAGGTTTTTGATAATTGACTCTAGCGTAACCATTACTATTTTATTGGTTTTGCTAATAGGCAATTCAAATTTTTTAGCTAAATCTCATACAAGTAAATTTTTGTTTATATGCTCTCCTGGATTAAAAAAACTCGATATACTCTGACCATTTTCAAAAATAAACAGTTAAATTTTATCAAATTGTAATTTTCACTCACCGTAATTTTGGTACAATTAATTTTGGTTTTCAGAATATGGTTCATGATTAACCGGTAGATTAATTTTTGAGTTTTTACTATTGCCAAGATTAATACCAATAAGTGGAATTTATTACTTTTTGAAAGTATGGGTAGTCCCCATCTGATAAAAACTTTTATAAAGTTTTAAAATCAAAGCACCGGAAATGCCAGGATGATTTTTTCAAAAAACCGAATAAAAATATTAGGCAACTTTAGTTTGAATTTTATTTGTTTTGATGCCAATAACCAGGACACCCCTCGCTGCGGGCAGCTTTTAAGATCATATCATTGATTGCAAAAGCAAATACGACTAGTTTTAAATTTTTAGAAAAATTTGATGGTGGCACGGATTAGTGCTGCGGCAGTGCCTGATCCAGCACGCGGGTTTTTGTTTCATTTCGTTTCAACTGGTAAAAACGGGTGCTGGATTCAGCACGGACGATGAAAATTGGCGTTTAATCCAGCACGGATCTAGCACTGAAAAATATATCCGTGCTGAATATGGCACGTAAGTTTCAGATAATTTTTCTACGCTACGCGTTGACTCATATTAAAATGTTACCGAACTGATAATTCGTTGACTCGTAATTCGGTGTTACCGAATATATTAGCGTTCTTTTACCTTTTAATAATACTTTAAAGTTTTTAGTATGATCAGATTATAAACAACCTTTGCCAAAAAATCGATCTTATTATTTTCTTCGGTAGGCGCAGGCTTCAGCCTGCGTTGCTGGGTTCGCGCCATATCTCGCAGGCTGAAGCCTGCGCCTACCAGATCAATCGTAGAGTAGTTTTTGCTTTGTCTTATACGAATTTAAAAATGATTTTTAATTTGCTTTCAATGTTTCGGCGCAATGCAAACGGATTTAATAATTGATAGGTGGCAATAAGATTTTGTTTAGCCTCAGAAGCTATATCATGACTTGCAAGTAGTCTTTGATAGGGCGTTTGAGGCTGATCATATTTTTTATAATACTTTGCATTTATTCTTTTTTTAGATATTAATTTCATATTTGGGCAAAAATAATTTTGTAATAAATTATATTCATTGCTATAAAGATCATTCATTAATGGCACTAATTTTTTACTCTCAAAACGATCATAACCAAGGAACTGCCTTACATGTGTCCAATTCTTTTGCTCTACATGCGCGTTATCGTCCTTATGATATGGGCGTGATCTGGTAAACTGCACCATCCTCTCTTTTGGGCGATTACCAAAATATCGAATTAGGTGATAATTTAAAAATTCAGAACCATTATCACAATCGAATCCCAACAATTTGAATGGTAATCTTTTTTCAATATCCTTGATTTGTTCAAGCACTCCTCCAGAACCTTTGCCCCATATGGCTCGATTCTCAGTCCACCCGCTAAAAATATCAGTGAAGGTAAGACTCCAAACAAAATCGCCGCTTAGTGAATTTCCACAATGCGCAACAGTATCAGCTTCACAGAACCCTGGTTTGGTTATATCCCAATTATCAGTACGTATTGGTATTTGATTTTTTAATAAACTTCCTGGTTTTGTTCCACCTAAACCCTTGCGCTTGTATTTAACTTTGTTTGGTTTAAGCAAACGGTCTATTGTTGCATGGCTCATTGTTAAGAGCTTAGCTTTTGCTTCATCTGTTAGCTTACCATGCTCGCCCTCGTAGAATGGCAACCATAATGGTAGTGCGGCCTTTAGCTTCTTGCTGCACATTTGGTTTGTAGCCAGCCAAATTTTAACCAGCGGCTTAACAATATAATCCTTGTTATAAATTGACTTACTGCCTCGCTTTTTTGCTTTTGGTTTTATCCTTCTGAATGGTGTTCCAAGTGATCTTATGGCATGTTTACGGTGATAACTACAAACAGCACAAAACTCATCTAAGATTTTGGCCTTCATCTTTTTGCAGGCTTTTCGGTATCTCGAGCGTATTTCGTCAAGATAGGCTTTTCTTTCGTTATGACCCATATTTTGCTCCCCATTTCGGTAACATTTAATATGAGTCAACGATATCTTTCTTATTCTACTTTCGGTAACATTTAATGTGAGTCAATTCGCGCTAACAAATAGTATAGTACAGTAGTAACGATATTATGATACTATACGGTTTATTTTATTTATTTTTCGGAATACCATGAGCCATAAATACGTTCTTAGTTTATTTTGGATATATATTTTGTGTTATGCTTTAGAAGCAATGGCCGCTAATACTTGGGTAAACACTGGATCTTTGAATACGGCGCGTTGGTTCCACACCGCTACATTGCTTTCAAATAACACAGTACTTGTCGCAGGAGGAACGGATAATAGTAGCAAGCTTGCTAGTACTGAACTTTACAACCCCACCACAGGCGCTTGGGCATATACTGGTTCTTTACATACCGCACGCTACTTACACACCGCTACTTTACTTTCAAATGGCATGGTGCTTGTTGTGGGTGGGGATAGCAGTGGTAGTGGCAATGCCTTGACTAGTGCCGAAATTTACAACCCTACCACAGGGACTTGGGCGAATACTGGGTCTTTGAATAAAGCGCGTTGGTATCATACTGCCACCTTGCTCTCAGATGGTAAAGTGCTTGTAGCTGGAGGAGAGAACAGTAGCGGTAGGCTTACTAGTGCCGAGATTTACAATCCCACCACAGGCACGTGGACATATACCGGATCAATGAATACTGCACGCACAGACTATGCCTCTACTTTGCTTTCAAATGGAATGGTGCTTGTTGCGGGTGGATATGGTGCTGGCAAAAGTTCTGAGCTTTACAACCCTACTATAGGAACTTGGGCAAACACTGGGTCATTGAATACCGCGCACACTAGCCACACCTCCACCTTGCTTTTGAATGGCAAGGTACTTGTTGTTGGGGGGTATGACAGCGGCAACAGCGTCAATGCCTTAGCCAACGCTGAGCTTTATGATTACGCTACGGGGAGCTGGACAAACACTGGGTCGTTAAGTACTGCACGCAAAGGTCACGCTGCTACTTTGCTTTCAAATGGTATGGTTCTTGCAACTGGTGGATATGGTGCTGGCACAAGCACTGAGCTTTATAATCCCGGCACGGGAACTTGGTCCAATACCGGTTCATTGCAAACTACGCAGTGGGCTCATACTGCAACCTTGCTTTCAAATGGAATAGTTCTTATCGCAGGTAGCAACAACGCCGAGCTTTATACGAGCGCTAACATATTACAATCAATAACAATAAGCCCTACAAGTCCTAGTATGACTAATGGTGCTGCTCAACAGTTCACTGCTACTGGAACCTATACTGATGGCTCGCAACAAGATATAACGAATTCTGTTACTTGGAATTCTAGCAATACTTCGGTAGCAACTATTAATGGCTCCGGGTTATTAACAGCTCTAACGGCAGGGACAACAAACGTTACTGCGTCATTGTTTGGTGAAACCAGCCCCATCCAAACACTAACAATCACAGATAGCTTACTACCTGTAATTAGCAGTTCTTCAACCGCAACAGCAACGGTTGGCGCATCTTTTACCTATCAAATAACTGCATCTAATTCCCCGACTAATTTTAGTGCTACAGGTTTACCAACATCAGGTCATTTGTCTATCAATGCCGGTGGCTTAATTTCTGGAACACCAACTGATGTAGATATTGGGAATTATAACATAACAATTAATGCTACGAATGCTGAAGGCACAGGTACCATTATACTATCGCTTGATGTGCAAAACGTTACCAGCATCGCTATAACTGTAGCAAGTAATTCCGCAACCATTTCATGGCCCGTGATTAGTGGGGTCATTGACTATGAATTAAGTATAGTTGATCCTATAGCAAATACCATAAGAACTTATAATACATCTAACACTTCTTATTTATGTTCCGGATTATTACCAAAGACAACCTATGAATGTTATGTACTAGCAAACAAAAGTAATGGTTCAAGCACATACAGTGCATACAAGTCGTTTACAACATTAGCAGCTGACGAAAGCTCGACTCCAGCGGTACCAACCAATGTCACTGCAACCTCAACACAAGACTCAATAACGGTTTTGTGGCCAGTGGTTAGTGGGGCAATTACATATAATGTTAAGGCTAATGGTAATGTAAAAAGTACAACTAATAGTTTTTATACTTATACAGGGTTAGCGGCAGGAACCTCTTATAGCTACGCTGTGCTCGCAGCAAACCGCAAGGGTTCAAGTACGTATAGTGCGTCTCAGTCGATAATGACATTGTCAACCAATGGTGCTTCGATTCCATCGGTACCAACCAATGTCACTGCAACTGCAACACAAGACTCAATAACAGTCTCATGGAACGCTATTAATGGGGCAACTAAATATAATATTAGTGGTATTGGTGGTGATGCAAAAGAAGCATTAGGTACTTCCTATACCTATACAGGGTTAACAGCAGGAGTTTCCTATAGCTATGTTGTGCGTGCAGTAAATAGTAATGGCTCAAGTGCGTATAGTGTACCTAAGTCAATAATAACATTACCGTCTAATAGTGAAGATATAAGACTAGTAAAGGGATTGCAGGCACTTTCTCCTTCGTTAGATCCGACAAAAAACTGGCTTGTCACTCCCAATCAAAAAGGTAGCTATACATATATAAATTGTATAAACAACAGACCTGTTCTCCAAAAAGGTGTATCAGATATATCCGTAGGATTGTTACGCCATATTTTTGCAGGTTTAGGCGCGCAAATGAATATAAGTCCAGAAGTGCTTAACAATGCATATGATATACGCATGCAAGCGGCGCAAAAAGCGTTTGCAGAGATGATGCGTGATCAAGGTATAGATTTTAATGACGTAAACTGTATTGACTCTTATACTTGGAGTTGGATAGCAGAAACTTTAAAAAAATATGGTGAGGATAAATCTAGTTTTAATAGAAGCGAATTTTGTAAAAAATTTACTAAATATCTTTGGTCATTATTGGCTGTTTCTGGTGTTCCGTCGGTACCAACTGCGGTTACTGCAACTGCAACAAAGGATTCAATAACAGTTTCATGGTTCACTGTTGATGGGGCGGATAGCTATAAGGTAAGCGTGAACGGTGATTTTAAGGATACCGCAGATAATAATCCCTCTTGTGTGGGTACCTCTTGCACTTATACCAATTTATCATCAAGCACGCCGTATGATTATGCAGTAATTGCTAAAAATGATAATGGCTCAAGTTTATATAGTGCGTCTAAATGGATAGTAACATTGCCATCTATGGAAGACGAAAGATTAGCAAAAGGACTACTAGCGCTTTCTCCTTCGTTAAGTCCAACAAAAAACTGGCTTGAGGGTTCTAATAAAAATAGTAGCTATACATACATCAATTGTATAAACAACAGAGTGCTTCTCAAAAGAGAGTCGCCTGCTGATATGTCTATAGGATTGCTACGCCATATTTTTGAAGGCCTAGGTGCGCAAATGAACATAACTCCAGATGTGCTCAACAATGCATATGACATACGTATGCAAGCGGCGCAAAAAGCCTTTGTGGAAATGATGCAAGCAAAAGGCGTGGATATTAATGATGAGAATTGTATTGATTCTCTTACTTGGAGTTGGATAGCAGAAACTTTAAAAAAATACGGTGAAGATAAATCTAGTTTTGATAGGGATGAGTTTTGGAGAAAGTTTGATAAACATTTCTGGATATTATTTTTAGCTGAATTTGGCTTAACACCAGAAAACAGTGAGATCGATAATATTTCTACTTTTTTGAGAAATTACACACCCATAACAAATAGCTCATCAGGAACTCATATTAACTATATGAGAAAGATTTTACAGGGCCTCGGATTACCGGTGGTAGATTTTGGCACGTATCCTAACGTAGAGACTCAAGCAGCAATAAAAATACTACATATTCAAGCTGGGCTAACCAATAGAGATTATAATATAACTAAAGATGATTGGATCGATCCAAAAAATGGAATATGGCAGTATTTGGAAAAATACGCAAACATGACCAATGAAGAAAAAACAAAAGAAAAAAAATATATTAATTTTGATAGCGCAACATCCTGGGGTAAAGTTTTAGCAGCCATAGCTAACGATTTAAATATAAGAGTTATAAAAAATATTGATACATATGGTGCAAGCGGAACAATAATCGTGACCTGTGATGGGGCTACCGAGTTAATGCTACGAGTAACTGATAGCGAAGATCATCTTGTCTTGCCTGGAGATTGGCAAGCAGCGACCACCATATCAATAGATACCGGAAAGCTAAACCCAGGAAATTACATTATCAATGCATCCGCTCGCATAAGAACCAGCGGCAAAGATTATGTGAAAAATGTTACTACTGGGTTTGTAATTAATTCTTCGATACCAGTAATTATGGGTCCATTGGGTTTTCCTGGACCAACAGTAAGCCCCTCTCCATACATTAGAGAAGATGCAACTACCGGGTTTGTATCAATATATTCAAACCCTTATGTTGATCCAACCATACCTGTACAGGATTCGGCAGTGGTTGAAGCCAGGAGGCTTTTGGATATGATTTTGATGAAACCGGGCAAATATAGTATAGATTTTTTGATGACGGGAGCATCATTTCATCCTGCTTACTTTTCTGTGGCTGCAGAATATGCGAATAGTCTCGAAAACATTGTCATTGATAAAAATCTGTCTAAACTAGGTGTAATTGTCGGAGAAGATGCTGTAATAGTAGCTGCGGCAGTCGGGGTGGCATACTGTGCAACAATTGCTATCATACCAGCGTGTATGATAGCATCTTCAATGTATATGAAAATAGCGTTTGCGGGAACTTTCATGGGATTGTTTGTTGATGAGCTTTTGCCAACTCCATCCAAAACAGGTTTCGCTACACTAATTGCATTTGATCCCGCAACCAACTGGATAAACGATAAGATAGACGATCAGTATGCTAATGATATTGCAATAGCATCGGCAAAAAAAAGCTTTGTAGATGAACATAATTATAGGTATTTGATCTCGGGTCCAGGTGACACAAAACATTTTGGACCGCGATATAATTTTGTAAACTCAATTAACGCGTTGAAAGATGGAGTTCGACAAAATTTCATGTCTTATCACAGTGAGGAATATAGGCAAATGATCATAGATTATTTTGATACAATTATACAAATGAATAGCAATTATGAAGACAGTGATGCAAAGTTAAAGTGGACATTACAATGTTTCGATAACCCTATTACATTTAATAGTGATGCTTGTAAAGAATTGAGGGATATGTATCCTCCTCAAAGTCGGTAACAGCCATCTAAGAACGGGGCATGCGGGGAGCTGTGAGAGACTCATCCTTTAGTTTTAGGATTAGGGAAAGGCCTACTAGATTAAAATGATTCGACTAATTGATGGCTGGTGTTGGTTTGATTTGAACCGTATCCAATTTGATAGTTAGATCATAGATAGATGGAGAAAGAAATGCGTAAAATTTGGTTGGTATTGCTGAATGCGGTTGTTGTGTCTTTTTTAATGTACTCTAATTGTGCATTTTCTAGCCTCAAAGATGTTAGGACTTTAACGATTATTGATAGCAAAGCTTATGTTATAAATGCATATCAAAATTTCGAAATTCTTGATATCTCAAATCTCGATAACATTACAACAATAGGGAATATTGCCCTAGACAATCCAAGGGATGTAACGGTGGTTGGTAATTATGCATACGTTACGGATGGTGGCTTATGTATAGTTAATATTTCTAACCCAAGTAATCCATATATAGAGGGGCGCCTAACAGACACTATTGGATCAACTTATAGAATAGATGTGGTTGGTAATTACGCGTACACAGCCGATGTTGCAACAATTAAATCTGGAAAAGTTGCTGGATTGACTGTATACGATATTAGCAATAAATCTTCTCCTGTTGTTATAGGGCATATCAACACAGACAATGCCACTGGAGTTAAAGTTGTAGGCAATTATGCTTATGTAGCCGATGAGATGGGAGGATTTAAGATAATTGATATTACTAATCCCCAAAACCCTGTTTTAGTTAGCAGCACGGCTACCAATTGCGCTGTAAAAGTTGATGTTGTTGGTAATTATGCTTATATTGCAGATGATACCGGAGGATTAAAAATATTTGATATTGCCAATCCAAAGAGTCCCATTTTGATGGGTAGTATCGTTATAGGCAATGCTAGGGCAGTTAAAGTTGCTGGTAATTATGCATATGTAGCTGATTACACTACAGGATTAAAGGTAATTGATGTTTCTGATCCAGAAAATCCATTATTAGTTAGCGAAACAATTTCGACTCTTGCGCAAGGAATATCTTTATTTAATAGTTATGTCTATATGGCGACTGGATTGGCTGGAATAGAGGCAATAAAAACAGACATAACAAGAATAGAGAAAAGTAGTAACCAAAATAAGGCTATCATATTTTATCCAAGTGATTTTAATAAGATATTTGATGGTGCCTTAACAAAAATCAAAATTACAACTCTATCCAAGCATGGAGCACTTAAACTTTCTGGAAATGCGGTGAATGTTAATCAGGAAATAGTTGCTACTGATTTAGATAAATTGATATTTATTCCAGAAAGTGGTTGGTGCGGCAAAACCAATTTTTTATTGAGTGTAACGAACACGGATACGTATGCTGAGAATCAGGCGATTATTAGCATAACGATTGTGAACAATCCCCCAGTAGTCAGCTCAATATCAATATTGGGTACTGAAGATACAGTAATATCCTTCAGTACAACTGATTTTGTAGCTAAGTTTAGTGATGCAGATGGTGACAATTTAGTAAAAATTCAAATTGTGAGTTTACCAAGTCATGGAACATTAAAACTATCAGGAACAGCTGTTGCGGTTAATCAAGAGATAATTGTTGGGAGTTTAGGCAATCTAACATTTGAACCAGACCTAAATTGGAATGGAAGTGATAGCTTTAATTGGAACGGCTCAGATGGAACGAGGTATGCAGCAATTGTGGTAAATGTGAATATTACAATTGGCGCAGTAAATGATCCTCCTACGATTAACTCCGTCTCAAAATCTGGAACGAAAGATATGGAGATAACCTTTGTTTCAACTGATTTTACATCAAAGTTTAGTGATGCAGATGGTGACAATTTAGTAAAAATTCAAATTGTAAGTTTGCCAAGTCATGGAACATTAAAACTATCAGGAACAGCAGTTACTCTTAATCAAGAAATAACCTCTGCTGATTTAGCCAATCTCACCTACATTCCAAATACAGGTTGGAAAGGAGCTGATGGTTTTAGTTGGAATGGCTCAGATGGAACGGGATATGCAGCAAGTGGGGCAAATGTGAATATTACAATTGGCGCAGTAAATGGTTCTCCTACGATTAACTCCGTCTCAAAATCTGGAACGAAAGATATGGAGATAACCTTTGTTTCAACTGATTTTACATCAAAGTTTAGTGATGCAGATGGTGACAATTTAGTAAAAATTCAAATTGTAAGTTTGCCAAGTCATGGAACATTAAAACTATCAGGAACAGCAGTTACTCTTAATCAAGAAATAACCTCTGCTGATTTAGCCAATCTCACCTACATTCCAAATATAGATTGGATAGGAGCTGATAGTTTTAGTTGGAATGGCTCAGATGGAATGTTGTATGCCACAAACGTGGCGATCGTGAATATTACGATCAAAGCAGCAAACAATCTCCCCACAATTAGTCCAATATTAAAGTCTGGAATAAAAAATACGCCTCTAGTGTTTAGTATGGCAGATTTTACAAGTCATTTTAGTGATATAGACGGTGATGTTTTAGCAAAGATACAGATTGCAAGTCTACCGAGTAACGGAGCACTGAAACTCTCAGAAGTTCCTGTTACGGTTAATCAAGAAATAGTTATTGGAGATCTAGGTAATCTGACTTATGTTTCAAAAGATAATTGGAGTGGAAATGATAGTTTTAATTGGAATGGTTCAGATGGGACGGCATATGCAATAATTGCAGCGAATGTAAACATAACCATTGCGCAATCAGAAAAAACATGCAATGGCTGGTGCGTTGAAGAGTGGCGGCCATGGGTAACTGCGTCTGGAGGTGTCGTAGCGGTAGCAATATCTATTGTTATATATTGTTTGTGTAAACATCACCATATTGGAGGGAGGTATATTGATACACAGATACCTGCCAATATTATTGAAGTGGGACAAACTTAGTAGGGGTTAGCTGTTACGCCCAAGCTAATTTATTGGCCAAAGATAATTGATGCACAACAAAAGATAATATATTTGCTGTAGGCCTTAAAGAGCTTGGTAAAAAGATAGGCCTAAGCCAGACCGGACTTAATGAGCTTCTTAATATCCACTCTAAAACCAAAGAGATAGAAGCAGAAAAGGAACGCAATAATTTACTTCAAAACCAAAAAGAAGAATTGAAAAAGATTGGTGGTGTTGGTAAGCTTAGAGAATTAGAAGCAAAGTTTATTGATGCTTTTGGTGATTCTACAATCGGGTGGCTAAAAAACTCTGTTAAGTCGTATGACGATTATGCTAATTTAGAGCGCATAGTGTCCAGCATATCTGGCAAAACCAGATTGCCGGTCAATAGTATGGAGTCTACTATATCAACTAGAGAACAGGCAGAAGAGCTGATACGCGATCCGCGGTGGGGCAGAGATAAAGAATTTACGAAAAAAGCGGATAAGGCGTTAAGCTATATGCTGCAAAATGGATAAATTACCATGTCTGATTTTTAGACATTTGAGTGTTTGATTTTTTGATATTCGCAAAAAACGCTGGTGCTGTATTGCAAATTTCAAATTTAAGGAATTTACGAAAAAAGCAGATAAGTTGTTTGATTATATGCTGCGAAATAGATAGAGTTTGTGACGACAGTGCGGTAACTAGAGAGATCCATGGAAGTAAAAGATAAAAACATTGAAAACACTACCGAAGAAGCACCTAAAAAAAGAAAAGCTGGTTTTTATTTGTAACGATGATGGTCTTATTTATGTTGTAGACTGTTATTTTAAGAAGGAACAACGACCGCTGGATGTGTACCGTAATGCTGATTCCTTTTTAGAGAAGTTATCACAATACGCAAAAGATATTAAAATTTGTATAGATAACAGTATTAAACCCGAAATGAGTAGTTTCGCTCTTGCTAAGCAGTTGCATGAAGCCGGATATACCAAGCTTTATTTGCTTTCTGCTTGGGATTTTGATGAA
The DNA here is from genome assembly GCA_964213355.1 of Gammaproteobacteria bacterium. Taxonomy (GTDB): domain Bacteria; phylum Pseudomonadota; class Gammaproteobacteria; order UBA9339; family UBA9339; genus JBAXAM01. The sequence goes on along the minus strand of CAXOVY010000035.1, from coordinate 18,295 downwards.
AAGAAGAAATATGAAAGAGAGTATCTTCCTGCGCCGTATGAACTCCTAGAATATCTAACGGCCATATGCAAAGATGAGAATATGCTTGAGTTGCTTTAGTCACAATAGTTTTTAGGGGAGCTGTGTATGCCGATTATGATGTTTTCTAGTGTAAGAAATAATCCTGGTTTATTTACTCTAGTGGAAAGAGTTTTTAGAGAAAAAATTGAACCCTTATATGGCGATCAATCAGCAGCTATAGAAAAAATCAAAAGCGGTGTTGATAGAGATTGTGAAATTATGTTTATAGACGGCCAACCAAAAGGGCTTCTCGTTTATAAAACAAAGCTGCAAAATGAGTACGGATTAGAAGATGCTTTTGAGCTAAAAAATATGTCACTTTTTGATCACATCAATGATAAAGGTTTGGGTGAGTTGCTGCTAGAAAGGGCTGAACGTAATGCTAAAAAGGTTGGGGCAAGGTATGCTTATGGAACCGTATGTAATAACAATAAATTGGTAGAGTTTATGAAAAAACATGGATGGGTTGTTACACAAAGTACATTGTCTTCTGATAATCTTGTTGATGTACATGTTATTTATAAAAAATTAGCTTTAGGCGAGCAGCCTGGTTTAGAAAATAATAGTATTATGCAATTATTAAATTTTTTTCATTTGTGCGAAAAATTAAAAATAGAGAAAAGAAATGGAAAAACTTCAGATAACGAACATGACTTAGTTGCTTCTCATTCTTGGAGAATGGCAGTTATGTCAGTGTTGTTATTTCCATTTTTAGAAAAGAAAATAGACCTATTAAAAGCTTTGAAATTGGCTTTATTTCATGATATCGCTGAGATTATAACTGGTGACGCAGCATATTTTCACCACATGTTTAGTGAAGATGCAAAAATGAAAAAGAGTGCAAAGGAAAATGATGCAATGAAGGTGCTTATTTCCAAACTTCCTTTAATAATTAAAAAAGAATTGATTGAATTACATGTAGAATATCATGATCAAACAACTTACGAATCAAGAGTTATTAAAGCTATAGATAAAATGGAAGCACAAATACAACATAATGAAGCTAATGTTTCTGTTTGGAATGAATATGATAGAAAACATTATACAATATTTTTGAATCAGTTTTGTGATTTTGATAATACATTAAAGATCTTAAGTAGATTTATACAAGAAGAAAGTAATATAAAATTGACTAATGGAAAATAGTGTATGAATGAAGAAATAGACGGAATACCTATTTTAAATATAATCGATACTGTTGGTGGCAGTTTATATTGGAAGAATAAAGATGGAGTATATTTAGGGTGTAACTCTTTTGCTGCAAAATTTGCTGGATTCAAATCTCCTTATGAAGTTATTGGAAAAACGGATATTGACTTATTAGCAAAAGAAATTGCAGAAAAATTTAGAGAGACCGACTTAAAAATAATGGAAACAGAAAAGGAAGAAGTTGTTGAAGAAAATATTACCGCTGCCTCTGGAGAAACAGCAGTACTTTTATCATGTAAAAAACCGCTATACGATAAAAATGGTGGAGTAATTGGAATTATTGGTAATTCTATCGACATCACCGACCGCAAAAAAGCCGAAGCACAGCAGCTAGAAATCGAGAATAAAAACGCCCAACTTGAGGAAAAAAGAAAATTTGAAGAGATTGTCACGCAAGTAGTTCATGACATCCGCACGCCTCTTGCTAGTATGATGATGCAACTACGTTCTAATGCCGCAGAAATTCCAGAAAAAACGCGTGTCGGTCTAAATGAATCTGCCCAAAGCGCTACTGATATTGCAAACGACTTGCTCGATAGATATAAAAAAGATAACCAAAATATAGATATAGCAGAAGAACAGCGACCATCAATGATTTCAATGATGCTGTTGCAAGTTTTGAGCGCTAAGAGATACCAATATAAAGACCTGTCGGCTAAATTTATTGATGATTTTTGTTCGGATAGCGCATTTGTTTTTGTTAAAGTACAGCCATCTCATTTTATGAGGATGATGTCCAACCTGATTAACAATTCAGTAGAAGCTTTTGAAGGTAAAAAGGGAACGGTACGTTTAGGTCTTGATGTAAACGAAAAAAACGTTGTAATTACTATTCAGGACAATGGCAAAGGGATGCCAAAAGAAGTTGTCGAAAAAATCTTGAATGATGAAGTGATCGCAACTGATAAAAAAGAAGGACATGGGATAGGACTTACACAAATCCGCGAAACTATAAAACGTAACCAAGGTAAACTCGATGTTGAGTCTACGTTGGGTGAAGGAACTAAAATTATTCTAACATTCCAAGTTGTTGAACAACCTGATTGGATAGCAACAATTATCAAAGTAAATAAGGGAGATATAGTAATTGTCGTAGACGATGATGGCTCCATCCACGGCGCATGGGACAGTCGTTTCGCAGATTATGCAGATAATATATGTATCAAACACTTTACTTTCGGTAATGATGCAATAGATTTTGTTAATGCTTTTCCTGAAAAAGATAAAATATTTTTATTGACTGATTATGAACTGCTTAAGCAAAACGTAACTGGTATAGATATTATAAAGAAAACCAATATTAAACGTTCTATTTTAGTAACGAGTCATTATGCTAACAATAAGATATATAAGCTGCTAATTGAAAATGGGGTAAAGCTTTTACCAAAGCAATTGGCCTCAGAAATTCCAATAGAAGTTTGCGGAGCCAGCAAAAAGCGGGAGAGTCGCATAATTGGTAGCGAAGAAAAATGCGACAAAGTCAGTGATAGCAAACCTGCCAAAGGTAAGGCCGCTAAAAACAAAACTGGAAAAACTCTGGAAAAACCGATGTAGTCATACCCGAAGACAGTAGAAATATGGCTAATACCGAGGGGAGCCTCTTTGAAAGCAATGGCAAAAAAGTAGATATATATTATAATCCTGACGATCTTTTAAATAATGCGCTAAAATACGATAAAGACGTTATAGTATGTGTAGACCATGAATTTGAAGGTAATAAATTAAATGGCTTTGATATTGCGAAACAACTGCATGAACAGGGCTTTACGAGGTTGTATTTGTTTTCAGGTAGAAGGTTTGAAAAAGGAAAAATACCTGATTATTTAACTGCAATTATGAAAACCGATATTGATGCTATTACTAAATTGGCTGAGAGTTAAAAGATGAAAATATTATCAAACCTTAAGAAAAGCTTAAATTTTTGTTGACATGTGAATCTTATCGACGTTAAATAAACAAGCTGTTTGTTATGAAACTCAAGCCTCCTTATGTCATGGATGACGGAAGCTTGGTGTCGTGCAATGGCTTTGTTGAAGCAGAAGAGAAACAGTGGTTTTATGAAGAAACCCGCTTGAACTAAAGGAATTGAATTGTAGAGGGATATCAAACAAATGTTAAATTATGGGAACGTATATTTTGTAGTACGACTGATAAGAAGTAAAATTAAAAAATTGTTTGAGTTAGCAAAAAGATTTTTTCGCAGTGTAAAAAAATGGGTTAAAATAAATCTTGATGAATACAATGAAGCTGTTTCCAAGCTTAACGATTCTGATGATTTTTGATAATAAGAAATTTTTTAAAATTTTGGGTGTGCGTTAATTGTGGCGCAAGAGAGGGTGCGCAACTGCGAAACCCAATTAATAAGTGTGATTAACAGAATTATCATCCTGTAATTGCTCAAAAAAGTTGGGCAAAAAACATGCTATAATTAATTTCAAAACAAAATGATTAACAACGAGTTGGAACACAAATGCTATCAAGATTTTTAAACCCAAAAAACGACCTAACGTTTAAACGTTTATTCGGTAGCGAAGCGAACAAAGATATTCTTGTTCATTTTTTAAACGATATCTTTGCCAGAACAACAAACCCTATAGAAAAAGTTGAGATCATTAAGCCTAATATCGATCCAGAGATTAAAGAGCTAAGAGTCAGTATTATCGATGTATTATGCAAAGATTTAGAAGGAAATACATTTATCGTTGAAATGCAATGTGATGTTGATACAGCATTTATCAAAAGGGCGCAGTATTACGCCAGTAAAGTGTATATATCGCAGCGAGGTAAAGGTGATACCTATAAAGACCTAAAATCCATAACCTTCCTTGCAATTCTTGACGGTAAGTTATTCCCAGATAAAAAAGAATATTTGTCGCACCATGTCATTCTTGATAAAAATTCTTATGAACACGACCTGAAAGACTTTTCTTTCTCATTTTTAGAACTTGGAAAATTTAAGAAAAAATACAATGAACTAACAACCATTTTGGAAAAATGGACGTATTTTTTAAAAAACGCTTCCGAGACATCAAATGAAGAACTGCCATTAATAGTAGGATCGGATATTATAATAGAAAAAGCTTTTGAAGTATTAGATGAATATAATTATTCAAAAGAAGAGATGCTATATTATGATCAACTAGAGCGAAACGAAGATGTGTATAAAACGCTTCTAAGTGACAGTGAAGCCAAAGGTGAGGCCAAGGGCTTGCAGCAGGGAAAAACAGAAGGGAAAATAGAAGTTGCGAAAGCAATGAAAGGTATGGGAGTAGCCAACGATATAATTCAGAAGGCGACTGGTTTAAACGCTGATGAAATAACAAAAATTTAATGCTTTTGATAAAGCCTTAATGATATTGTCAATAAAATCAATTATTACCAGTAAAATTTCTTACTGGTAATAATGTAATTGTTTGTAAGGGATGTATTTTTGGGTAGAATTTTTATGATTTTTCCAGTATGGTTTATCAAAAATTTTGCAGTTGCTGAAAAAAATTATAATTCTCTTTGATGTTGTGATAGAATCACGCTAATCGATGGAGAAAATAAAGTAGTGTAGCGTCTGGTTCGCTTGGCATTTTTTAATGTAACAAAAGGTTTTTTAGACCACGCTGAAATTTTTTGGTATGCTGCTCTTTTACACCGGAGAGAATACGTTTTTTGATTTTTGAGTTTTATCTCAGGAGGAGTTGGTAAGTGTTTTTTGGTTCAACACATGGATTATGCACTGATGCCTGTTTGATAAACAGAACTGCTATTTGGCGTCGAGCTGTTTCTCTTGCTGTGCTAATAACCTTTTCCAGTTCTTTGGTTTCTCCAGCATTTGCATCGACTCATTTAGACAGTAAAAGCACCGCAAACAAAGTCAGTAATGCTGGCAGTGGTAATAATGATAATAATGCTAAATCACATAGGGGTTTAGATAGTAAAACCAAGACAAATAAAGCAAAGTTTAGTAAGCCAACAGTATCAACAAAATCCAAAATAAATAACCATGAAATAGATAGATATTTCCATAGACAAGCTGTTCAGCCAGAAGACAAGCCGCCTTTATCTCAAAACAAGTATCAACCGTATTTTGAAATAGGCGGTGCTAAGTACTTCAATCAATCATCTAGCGCTGCTGGAATATACGATTTATTTGTTCCGTTACTGCAAAGTTATGACCAACTGTTATTTACTGATTTGAGAATCTTTGATCGAAGCGGTAGCTCATTCGAAGGTAATGCACATGTTGGCTATAGAAAGCTTTATCCAGGAACAAGGCAACTGTTTGGTATCTACGGAGCATTCGATTGTAGAAACAGTAGTGAAAGAAATAGATTTAACCAATTAACTCTGGGACTTGAATATTGGAATGGAGACTGGTTTATAGGAGGCAATGTATACAAACCAATAGGAGAAACCACGAAGTCTGTAGGAGAAATAAGAAACCAAGAGCTAATAATTACCGGCAGAAATATTACAGAAATAAAAACAACAAACAAATACTATGAAAAAGCTCTTCCAGGAGCAGATGCGGAGTTGGGATATTCGATTACTGAAAGCCTAACAAGTTATGTAGGTGGATATTATTTTGCTGCAAGCGATGCAAATACAGTTGCAGGGCCTAAAATTCGATTAACATATGACTATATGAAACCCAATGGGCGCATATTGGGAGTATTAGATGGAGTAAGTATAGAAGCAGGAGTTCAGCACGATAAGCCAAGAGGTAACACTGCATACATTGGTATTAAGCTTAAAGTTGGTTTAACCAATCTTAAAAAGAACAGTAATATTTCTGGATTCGAGCGGCATATGGTAGAGCTTGTTAGGCGTGATCCAGATGTTGTTACAGTGAAAGCAAGCGAAACCAACCAGAAGTTTGAAAAGTTTTATCAAGAGGGGACGAGCGGATTTCAAGAAGGGGATAAACCAGAAAAAAGCAAAGACTTTTCACAATGGTCGACGGAAGAATTGTTAAAAGAATTTGGACTGTCAGAAGGGGCTACATACAAAGAAGTAAAAAAGAGGTTTCATGATCTTGCTTTAAAAAATCATCCAGATAAAGGCGGTAACAGTGAAGATTTTGTTAAGATTAGCACTATATATGAGATTTTAGGACAACGATTGGGTTCCACAAGAGGCATGTATCAAGCGAAAAAAGCGCCATTTTCATCGTTCGTTTCTGATTCTTCTTTAGGTTTTCCCGAAACACAAATTCATCAGATTGTGCCTTGTGATTGTAATGAGGTTAGTAAGCAAAAAGAAGAGAGGGGTTTAGAACAAGTTAACACGACTGCTAATGATGTACGTGGTTTACAAGCAGTAGAAGAAAGAAAAACAGAACACTCTAGTTATGCTAATGATCTTTTTTATCCAAAAGATACAGCAAATCAATACCAATTTTTACCTATAAATATTCACAATACTCGTGGTTTTGCAAAATATCCAGACGTAGTAACCAATTACAAATATCGTGGAGCTGTAGTTCTTCAAAATAATGTAGTTGTAGATAAATCTAAGGGTGATTTAATTAGAGTAAGTGGAGAGAATGATGATGGAGCTATAAACTATGATGGTATTAATCCTTTTGGAAAGATTAATAATTTAAACTATGAATATAGTGATTTTGATGTTGAAAGACTTTTAGCGTATAGGATATTGGAATCCATAAATCAAAATGGCAGCGGAGGTAAGAACAATAGCAGCGCTAATAGTAATGCCAATTTAGTACTAACCAGTCCCGTATCTCAAAATGAGTTGCAGTTTCTCGTTAAACAACCAAGTTTTATTGAAAGGCTTAAGAAAGAGATCGAAATACCAAAAAGAAGGTTGCTTATCCCAATATACTTAGATAATGAAAAACACTGGATTAGCGTTTTATCGGAAAACAGAGGGGATTTTTTAGAAGTAAAATATTTTGATTCATCCCAAAATGTTAAGTTAGAACAAGCTGCAGATAATTGGTTGAAAGCACTATTAGAAAAAGTTTATGGAGAAAAAGTAATCTTTGGCTATGGTAATGCCTTACAACAATCTGAGACCAGTGTAGGTTGCGGTGCCTTCGCGGTGGAAAATGCTATTAAGGGATTAGGGCTGGAGGTAAGTCTAGTTGGTAATGGTCTTAATTTGAGCGAAGGGGACGTGAGGAAAGCTCACTATGAATCGTTAGTTAAATATCAAGATAGAGGCTTTGACGTTGTAGCTAAAGAGCTAGCAAAATATAACATTTTTTTATGGGTTTTTGGGGATATGTTGTTGCCAGCGAGTATAAGTACGAATATTACTGGGAGATCCAGATATAGATATAGGGGAGGAAACTTTGATTATGGCAATAAAAGGATGGGTGTGTCTAGATCATTAAGTGTTCTTGCTAATCCTGTTTTGGTTGGAAGTTTAGATACAGATAATAGTGTTTTAGGAGTTGCAGTAGCAGGCAATTATGTGTACGTAGTGGAAGGTAGAGTAGGGTTAAAAATAATTAACATAGAGGTTCCAACAGCACCTGCTTTAATTGGAATCTTCCGTTCAAGTAGTTGTTGGGGGGTGACCGTAGTAGGGAATTATGCATATGTGGCGGCTGAGTTATCCGGGTTAAAAATAATTAACATAGCAAATCCATCAGCACCCGTTTTAGTAGGAAATTTAGATACTACTGAACCTGATGATTGGAGCTATGGTGCTTGGGGAACGACAGTTGTGGGAAAATATGCATATGTTGTAAATAGCGGTTTATTTGGAAGATTGGAAATAATTGATATAACGATTTCGACAACACCTGTTTTGGTTGGAAGCTATACGACAGCAGATGATTCTGCCTTAGGAGTGGTAGTGATAGGTGATTATGCGTATGTAGCAAATGGTAGAGCAGGATTGAAGATAATTAACGTAGCAAATCCTGTAGAACCGGTTTTGATTGGAAGCTTATTTTTAGGTGCAGATGGTATTGCTAATGAAGTAGCAGTACTAGGGAATTATGCGTACGTGGCTGATGATATTGCAGGATTGAAAATAATTGATATAGTAAATCTAGTAGCACCTGTTTTGGTTGGAAGCTATATAACAGATGGTTCTGCCTTAGGAGTGGTAGTGATGGGTGATTATGCGTATGTAGCATATGGTAGAGCAGGATTGGAAATAATTAACATAGCAAATCCAGCAGCACCCATTTTGGTTGGAAGCTATACAAATGGTTCCGCTATAAGGGTAGCAGCAGTAGGTAATTATGCGTATGTGGCATATGGCTCTGGATTAAAAATAATTAGAGTCCAAGATAATGGTGCTTTGGTCGTAAGTATAAAAATATATGCTGCCCCATCTCCTAATCAACCCACTGGAGTAATATTAAAAAATGGGGATGTCGTATTTGTTGAGGCATCTGGGCAATGGTGTTGGGGTGGTGGTTCAGATTGTAGTATAGCCGACGGAACCACAGGGCGCCCTCATCTAGATGAGCTACCGGTTGATTGTACTGGGTCTCCTATAGGACAACTTATTGGTAAAATTTCTAGTAGTGGTAGTTACTTTGCTATTGGAGCAAAGAAAAATTTTACAGCAAACATGGATGGTGAGTTATTACTTGGACAAAACGATCGAATAGGATATCGAGGAGATAATTCAGGGTTTATTATTGTTTCTATTACGGTTCCATTAATAGCATTTGATGCCGCAGCTAGTTCGACAATTGATGCAATAACTATTTCATGGCCTGCAGTTAATGGGGTGACTAGCTATGATGTAAGTGTGAGAGGTGATGTAAGAAACACAGTCGCTGGAATTCCAGAATGTTTAGGAACTTCTTGTAAATATCGTGTATTAACATCTGGTTCGTCATATGACTATAGTGTAACTGCGAAAGATGGTAACAATAATATAATCGGATTTAGTGGAGATAAAACGGCAACGACAACTGGTTCTGTTACTTGCTCTTATCCTAGTGGAACTACTGCTGTTGTTAGTGGAACTTCGGTGATCGTTTCGTGGTCTGCAGTTAGTGGAGCCACAAGCTATGATGTAATCTTAAGACTTGCTAATAATACAGTAAGGAAATATGCAAGTACTACGAATACATCCTATACATATGATAGTTTAACACCTGGAACATCCTATATCTATGCTGTGGGAGCAAGAAATAGTGATGGGACAACAGGATATAACCCACAAACAGTGACAGTAAAAATTCCATCAACAGCATTTGATGTCATAGCTAGTCCGATAGTTGATGCAATAACTATTTCATGGTCAGCAGTTAATGGAGCGATGAGCTATGATGTAAGCGTGAGAGGTGATGTAAGAAACACAGTCGCTGGAATTCCAGAATGTTTAGGAACTTCTTGTAAATATCGTGTATTAACATCTGGTTCGTCATATGACTATAGTGTAACTGCGAAAGATGGTAACAATAATATAATCGGATTTAGTGGAGATAAAACGGCAACGACAACTGGTTCTGTTACTTGCTCTTATCCTAGTGGAACTACTGCTGTTGTTAGTGGAACTTCGGTGATCGTTTCGTGGTCTGCAGTTAGTGGAGCCACAAGCTATGATGTAATCTTAAGACTTGCTAATAATACAGTAAGGAAATATGCAAGTACTACGAATACATCCTATACATATGATAGTTTAACACCTGGAACATCCTATATCTATGCTGTGGGAGCAAGAAATAGTGATGGGACAACAGGATATAATGCCCCTACCCCGCAACCAGTAACAGTTCCATCAACAGCGTTTAATGCCACAGCTAGTCCGACGATTGATTCAATAACTATTTCATGGAATGTAGTTAATGATGCAATTGGTTATGAAGTGATGCTTAATGGAGATAGTAGGAGTACCACCAGTACTAATTATGTTTACAGTTGTTTAAAATCTGGAACCTCATATGGTAATTATGCTGTGAGAGCAAAGAATAGTAATGGTTTTGGTGATTGGTATACTAGTTCCGAGTCTATAGCAACAACAGGCTCTACAGGCTGCAGTGTTCCGAGTAATATTATTGCAACACCAATGGGTGATTTAGTAACTATTTCATGGTCTGAGGTTAGTGGAGCAACGAGTTATTGTGTGCTTTTGAAACTTGGTGACACGCGGTACGTTGAGATTAAGACTGGTTTATCTCATGTGTATCCTGGCTTGCTTACTGGAACAACTTATCAATATGCTGTAAGCGCAGCAAATAATGACTGCTCCAGTGGTTATAGTACGGCACAACCAGTAACCACAAAAACATTTATTCCTACTGGTGTTAGTGCGAGTTCAACTAAGGATTCGATAACTATTTTCTGGAATGCGGTTACTGAAGCAATTGGTTATGAGCTGATGATTAATAGCGATAGTAGGAGTACTACCAGTACTAATTATGTTTATAATTGTCTGAAATCTGGGATCTCATATGGTAATTATGCTGTAAGAGCGAAGAGAAGTGATAGTGTTTTTGGTGATTGGTATACTAGCCCACAGACTATAGCAACAACTGGATCCACTGGTTGTAGTATCCCAAACAATATTTCCGCGAAACCAATTGATAATTCAGTAACTGTTTCCTGGACAGAGGTCAGTGGAGCAACAAGTTATTGTGTACTTTTAAAACTTGGTGAAACTAGATATGTTGAGATTAAGACTGGTTTATCTCATGTGTATCCTGGCTTGCTTACCGGGACAACCTATCAATATGCTGTAAGTGCAGCCAATAGTGAGTGTTCTAGTGGTTATAGTGCGGTACAAACAGTGGCAGTTCCATTAGTATCAATACCAGTTGTTCCCACTGGGGTTACTCCTGTTGTTAATGGAAACTCATTAACTATTTCATGGACAGAGGTTAGTGGAGCAACGAGTTATTCTGTGAGTGTTAATCATGATATAAGGAATACAATAGAATCTAAATGGAACTGTACTAACATTTCTTGTATTTATTCAGGATTATCGCCAGGGACACGGTATGATTATGCTGTAATGGCACACAACAGCGCTGGTTCAAGTGACTATAGTTTATCGCAGTGGATAATAATGCCAGTTCCAATACTACCAACAGAAATGAAGTTGGCGAAAGGATTACAGATGCTCTCTCCATCGTTAGATCCTACAAAAAATTGGATTTCTGATACTAGTAATGTTTATACATACATTAATTGTATAAACTCAAGACCCCTTCTAGTAAAAGGTACCTTCGATATACCCGTATTATTGTTACGGCATATTTTCGAGGGATTGGGTGCACAAATGGATGTAACTGTTGATATGTTAAAACAAGCGGATGTAACTTCATGCCGTAAGCTGTATGGTGAACGCGTGCTTATATATGGTGTACGAATGGTGGCCGCACAAAGAGCACTTGCAGAAATGGTTGGTATAGCAGATGCTGCTGGTATGGATCTTCGTACTTGGAGTAAGCTATCTGAAGTATTACAGAAATATGGAGAGGATCAAACAAGTTTTGATAGAAGTGAGTTTTGGAAAAAGTTTGACAACCATTTTTGGTTATTATTTCTAGCTGAATTTAACTTAACAACAGAAAATAGTGACATAGAAAAAATTTCTAATTTTTTAAAAGAAAAGAGGGAAATAACTGCTGCTTCTCCTATTACAGATATTACATGCTTAAACATGATTATGAGAGGTATAGGGTTACCTATAACCAATTCTGCTTTTGGGTCGTATCCTAATTTAGAAACCAAGGTAGCGATAAAGTTTTTACACTTCCAGGCAGGTTTAGATAATAGAGATTATGAAATAACTCATGCTGATTGGGTTGGGTCAGATAGTGATAAAGGTATATGGAATTATTTGGAAAAATTTGCAGATATGATGGATAAAGAAGGAGAAAAAAACTATATAAAGACTTCAAAAACATGGGTCGACATTGGAAATGCTGCAGCAGCAGAATTAGACATAAAGATTGAAAAAAATATTGGGGAAGATGGTAAAGGAACTATTATTGTAAAGTGTAATGGTGCCAATAGTATCGTATTCTCAGTAAACAAGGATGGAGTTTCTGTTTTCACATCACATACAGTAACTACTGCTAGTTTATCCGAAAATGTAAGTTTTAATTCTGGAAGTTATTTAATTATTGCGACAGTGACTATAAAGGTAAATAATGTAGATTATAAAAAGGATTCAGATAATAGTTTTGTGGTTCAACCGATTGTAGTACCACAACCCACAACCTCTTGTGAAGAATTGTTGTTGGGTACAGGGGTTGCGCCATATGAATACGCACAGTTAAGTTTGGATGTTTACAATAAAGGAACGAAAGGAACCTTGTCTAACGGCTGGAAAGTGTTGTTGACTTCTACAGATATGCCAGCTTCTGTGACAGCTAACTTACCAAATAGCGGTGGTTCATGTTTCACTAGTTATTTTGGTAAAGCGTATCTGAAGGGTTCTAATATAGTCATAGCACATAGTGTTACTGATCTTTATAGCAGAGATGATGGGTACTGTCTTACTTTGGATGGAGTTCCGACTTGTTGGTTTTTTGCGGCATACACATTTGTAGATTACTCTACAACATACATACGTGATAACAATTTATTGCAATACCCTAGCCAGGTTTTGCCTATATCGTTTACTGGTCATAGTACTGGTGGAGTTATAGCAGAGTTATGTGCGGCTAAATATAATTATCAGGCTATGGTTTTTGAAACTCCAGGGACTCTTGATTTAATGAAGAGTGCAGGATTATCACAAGATCAAATAAATTATGCTAAAGAATCTGGGCATGTTATTGCTTTTAATGCGGCTCCTAATAATTGTAACTCTGTTGGTGGGGCGCGTGCCGACAAGGTTTACAGGATCTATCCGGTGTTTGGAAATGTTGATGATAGTACGTATAGCGATAACGATTCTCCGTATATGATAGCATCACAGCCATTAACTAAGGTGTATGGTGGAGAATATTCACGGCAGCAGCGCAAAATGTCTGGTTTAATAAAGCAATTTAACGCAGACACTGGTTGTCCGAAAGTTTATAGCTATTATTTAAATTGGCCTACTCCTTCAATTAATATTGAAATAACAGACACGATTTCGTTTGGTGGATATAACGGAGAAGTAGATTACAGTTCATTCAGTTGTAACCCGCATTACCTATTTTTAGCTTTGACAGTTGGGGACAAGTTTCCATTGCAAGATGTAGTTTATATTGGGATGAAGACTCTAACTGAGGCGATTCTCGAACGTTTTTGTGTTGTTAAGACAGCTTTGGACTTGTTAACGTCTTCATCAAAAATAGTGCGAGCCGTTAGGCCGGCAATAGATAAAATTATTGAAGCAAAGGAACAGGTAGATAAAATAAAGGAAAAAGTTGAAGAATTAAGGTTAGCTGATACGGTATTTGCAGGGTTTTACAGTGATGTTATTTCGAATTTTTTAAAGGCTTATGATATATCTCAGATTACTAATGATTTTTTGTGTGTTTCGGAAAAGTTGCTAATACACAGTGACGATAGTGGTAACATCATATGGGGTACAAGGAGTGCAGGAAATTATTTGATTTCTGGTAATGGTAATGATGAGTTTTTACTTTATGGTGTTGATAATGTTATTGTAGATAGTGGTGGTGTAAATGTGTATAGATTTACCGGCTACGAAGTGAAAAACAGACTGGCAGATAATGATCAGTATATAACACTGATAGACATAGGCAAAAATGAAATAGTTGACGCGAGTAAAAAGGGAGATATTTATATTGGACTAAGCAAGGAGGAAAAAAATAAAATATCAGGGTCAGCCATTTTGTGTAAGGAGTGTAGTTCGTTAATAGGTAAAATATATCTATTGCCAATTAAGCAGTTTAATATTGATGGAACCCAGGATATTGTTGATATTTATGTTCTGGTGAAATTAGATAATGATATATTAGTGTTGCAGGATGGATCTGAGTCTTTCGATAGCATCGATAATTTGAAAAATTATGTACTTATTAAAAATTTTGCTTGGTATGATTTTGGTATTTACGAGTACCCTGGAGATGATATTGGTGTTGTATTGAGTGTTTCAGAAAAAATCATAGATATTGATGAGATTAGACAGATACAACAGTCTTTGCACAAAAAGGAAGTTATTGTTGCTTCTATGGGCGTTAGTGATATCGTTATTAAAGTGGCTGAAGGAGATTGGACAGGTCTTTTTCTTATGATAGTTAACCACGTATTTCAAACGATCAAAAATAAGGTCACTTATCATATAGTTGGAACGAACAAACGAAGACTCAGCGATGCTAATGATTATAACAGCACAAATAGAAACGGCGGTTTTTTGAAGATAGTCAACTTTAAACAAGGTGATGAGATAGATTTTGGTAACCTTAGCAGTTTTAATAGCAGCGATGTAAAAATTCTTAACATAGAAGGTAAAAGTGTAATTAATACAGGAAATTTTAATTTAACAATCATACCATTTGGTTATGCATCTGATAAAGGATCGCCGGTAATGTTAAGTTTAAATGATAGTAATGGTAAAATTACTGGGGTGTTTAATGAAACTTTCTTTACAGTTGTTGATAATGTTCCGGTTGTAAGTGCGGTGTCTAAATTTGGGAAGGAAGACAAGGTAATAACATTCAATGCAACAGATTTTACGAGTAATTTCGCTGATGTAGATGGTGATGCTTTAATTAAGATTCAGATTATGAGTTTACCAAGCCACGGGGCATTGAAGTTATTTGGAACGGATGTAATTATAAATCAAGAGATAGTTGTTGGAGAGTTGGGTAACCTCACTTTTGTGCCAGATGCAAACTGGAACGGAAGCACCAGCTTCAGTTGGAACGGATCAGATGGAACGCAGTACGCAGTAAGTGCGGCGAATGTAAATGTGACAGTTGCAGCAGCTCCAGTTGTTAGCGCTATGCAAAAATCAGGAACAGAAAACACAGTGGTGGCATTCAGTGCTGCGGATTTCACGAGTAGTTTTAGTGGTGGTAGTTTAGCAAAGGTTCAAATATTGGCTTTGCCAAGCCATGGAATATTAAAGTGTTCAGGTAATAACGTTACCATTAATCAAGAAATAGCTGTTGGATATTTAGGTAATTTGACCTATACGCCGACAACAAATTGGAGTGGTAGCGACAGCTTCAGTTGGAACGGATCAGATGGAACGTTGTATGCCACAAACGTGGCAACCGTGAATATTACGATCAGAGCAGCAAACAATCTCCCCGCGATTAGTCCAATATTAAAGTCTGGAATAAAAAATACGCCTCTAGTATTTAGTATGGCAGATTTTACAAGTCATTTTAGTGATATAGATGGTGATGTTTTAGCAAAGATACAGATTTCAAGTCTACCGAGTAACGGAGTACTAAAACTATCAGGGGTTCCTGTTACGGTTAATCAAGAAATAGTTATTGGAGATCTAGGTAATCTGACTTATGTTTCAAAAGATAATTGGAGTGGAAATGATAGTTTTAATTGGAATGGTTCAGATGGGACGGCATATGCAATAATTGCAGCGAATGTAAACATAACCATTGCGCAATCAGAAAAAACATGCAATGGCTGGTGCGTTGAAGAGTGGCGGCCATGGGTAACTGCGTCTGGAGGTGTCGTAGCGGTAGCAATATCTATTGTTATATATTGTTTGTGTAAACATCACCATATTGGAGGAAGGTATATTGATACACAGAGACCCGCCAATATTATTGAAATGGGACAAGCTTAGCAGAGGTAGCTGTTACGCCCAAGCTAATTTATATGCGAACTGTCTCGATATAATTAACATGAGACGTGCTGCTTAGTTTGTAAAAAAATGTCGGCCTTTATTAAAACACCGATATAATTTTGCTTACAGTTATTCTTACCTTAAAATATCAATCGCCTCTTTGATAATATCGTCTGGAATTGGTCAGTATTTATGATTATCAGACTCTATGATAACCATTATTTGTTTGATATATGTGCATGATTTCTGTCATCGCCATAACCTTTAAAATTTGAATTTGGAAAATAAGCATTTCAATACTCATTTATGGAGACAATTATCCCGTGTTTTTTAAAATAATTTCTTTAAGTTTTGCGCTCCACGCATCAACAGCTGCGCGTTTTTCCTTGTCATAGTGTTACGTCTCAGACAATTTGATGTCTAACCCAGGTTTTTGTCCCACGATATCTTAGAGCTTGTTTTTATCCCATTATCAAATATCCCGGAACAATTTTTAGCTAAGGCACTCTGTTGCCAGGTGGTTTTTTAGCTTTTTAAAAATTAGAAACTACTACTATTTTTTTACTACTAGCTTTTGCTTTTTGTTTAGTTGTTTTCTGCAACTATTTTTCTACCAAACAAATCTTTCGCGTTTTTGTGTTCATATAAAGATGGCTGATTTTCTATTATAATATTGCCAGCTTCACCTCTAAGTTTAGACGGGCATAAACAAAGGAAACCAGCCATGCAAAACATTGTACCCAACTTAACCACACTAGAGCAATATCTAAAAGTACAAAAAGAAACCCAAGAGATTTTTCGTCCAGAACGTTGCCCTAGTTGTGGCAAGGAAGGTTTATGGATCCACGGCAGCTACGACCGTAAAGCCGATCGTTCTTCTGGTAGCCATGACCCGATTCATATTTTTAGATTTTTTTGTTCATACTGTAATTGCACATGTTCCGTATTGCCGGAATGTATACCTCCTTATAGATGGTATTTATGGCGCATCCAGCAAGCAGCTATGGTTCTGGTTCTTGTTGGTAAAAGTATAGCAGCGGTGGCAAGGGAAATCGCACCATCGCGACATACGATAAACCGCTGGATGGGACGCCTTAAGGAGCGGTTCCGATTTCATAAAGATGTACTGTGCCAGCATTTTATCGATCTTGGCCGAACTGATAATTTTGCTGGGTTTTGGCCGGCTTGTTTTAGCAAAATGCCCCTATCTCAAGCGATGCTTTTTTGCCATGTTGCAGGAGTAAATATCCCATGAACAATTAAAATGGAACAAGTAAATTTAGGTGAAAAAAGTAACCCACACAATTTGCCCATTCATCTAGAGTTAAATTTTATGATTTACTCATTTCCTCAAAATTAAATAACAGAGGAGAATGCGAATGAGTAAACCACTACACCCGCTAGCGTTATTTTGTCTAAGCGTACTGGGACCCCTCGCGAGCCGTGGAAACCTAGAACATGGCGAGGTAAAAGCCATTGTTCGTGAATTAGCATCTAAAAATTATAATATTCCAGATTCTCGTCGCACCCATTTAAGCGCACCCACTATAAGGCGTTGGTACTACGATTGGCTACATGGCGGTATCGAAGCATTAGCTCCAAACGTACGTAGCGATAAGGGGCATACGCAGTTACCAGCAGAGGTACAAAATGCTGCGTTGCAACTTAAAAAAGACAACCCCTCTCGTTCTCTGAATACCATCATCTCCATGTGCAAGTTACAAGGCATAGTTGCTAAAGATGGATTGCCCCGAGCTAGCTTGCATAGATTTTTGCGACAACAACAACTTTCTAAAAGGGTTATTGCTGATGCTTTAACTATAGAGCGCCGCTCATTTGTGGCTACACATGCTAATGATATTTGGCATGGCGATGTATTGCATGGACCAGTTGTGCAAACATCTGCTGGCCGTAGAAAAACATATTTGGTTTCTTTGCTAGATGATGCATCACGCTTAATTACTCACAGTGCATTTTGTTTGGGCGAAACTGCTTTAGATATTGAAGGAGTTCTAAAACAAGCAATATTGAAACGAGGTATATGCTCTAAATTAATTATTGATAATGGCTCAGCATATCGCGCAGGAACTTTACAGTCCATCTGTGCTCTTCTGAATATTAGGCTGGTTTATTGCCAACCGTATGAACCACAGGGAAAGGGAAAAATTGAAAAATTTCACTCGACATTTCGGAGACACTTTCTAAACGAAATTGATCTAAATAAAATATCTGGACTCGACGATTTGAATGTTCGCCTTTGGGCTTGGCTAGAGCAAGTTTATCACTGTCGTCCTCATGAGGGTTTGCAGGGAAAAACTCCTATAAGGGTAGGAAGCAGATTTGTGCGTTAATATACGCTAAGAAAATTTTTCTTGTA
>CAXOVY010000034.1:0-7098 GCA_964213355.1 Gammaproteobacteria bacterium | reverse complement strand
AGCCAGGAAATCGTTAAAACCGAAAACTCTGTATGATTACGAGAATATCGCTCACAAGGCCTTTAAAGACTGGTTAAGTAAGCCTCTGCTAGAAATCACTAAGGACAAGGTTATGAAACGCCATACAACGCTTGGCAATGAGAAGGGACATGCGTACGCTAATTTAGCTATGCGTCTACTACGTGCGTTGTTTAACTTTGCAGCAGGACAATATGAAGACTCACAAGGCAGATCAATCATTGTAGAAAATCCAGTTAAAAGACTTTCTCAAACTAGGGCTTGGTATAGAATAGAAAGAAGGCAAACTTTTATTAAGGCTCATGAATTAGCAGCGTGGTTTGATGGATTAAATAAAACCAATAATGAAACTTTAAAAGATTATTTACTTTTAATTTTATTTACAGGATTAAGACGTCAAGAAGCAGCAAAGCTACGGTGGGAAGATATAGACTGGCAAGCTAAAACCCTAACCATCAATGATACAAAAAACAACCAGCAACACGTGCTGCCGTTATCAAACTATCTTTATGAAATGCTGAATAGACGCAAAACAAACGCTGTTAATGAGTATGTTTTCTTTGGTAGTGGAGCTGGTGGTTACATAATAGAACCCCGCAAACAAATGGCAAAGGTAATAAAAGCTACAAACATAAACTTTACCGTGCATGATTTAAGGCGCACGTTTATAACAATTGCCGAAAGCTTAGATATAGCAGCCTACGCGTTAAAAAGATTAATGAACCATAAGATGAATAATGACGTTACCGCTGGCTATATAGTTGCAGATGTTGAAAGATTACGTAAACCGATGCAACAGATTACAGATTATCTTTTGGAGCAGATAAACCATGCAGAGCCTGAAATTGATAACCCCGAGTTAGCACACAACAGGTAAAAGTATGAAAAAAAACTATAGAGAAAAGAAAAACATATTTTTAGCCAAGTGTAGTGATAGTCCTTTGTACAACATTATCGAAAAAGAAGATATCGCAGTAATAACAAAAAACATAACGCTAAAAGACAAAAAAGATTACAGCTCATGTCTACTGAAAGAACTAAATGACAAAATCATGCTCTTTGGACAGTTTGCACTGGAATCTATAACGAAATCCCCCGACAGAAAGGATAAAAGAAATCTACTATTATCAATAGAAAAACACGCTGCTGAACTAAAGGAGGATTTAAATATATTGTTTAATAAACATGGACTCAATACATATTATTATCTGATGAGGCAAATGGAAACTCCTCCTTCGGTTATTCCAAGGGAGCTTAACTCACAGGAAGACCTACAAAAATATATTGCTGAAATCGCTACATTTACCGCAATTTGCTATATGAACAAGCAAGAAACATTACCTACTCTGGAAAGATTAAAGGAGCTTATATCACATGAAGATGCACAAAAATATATTCTTGAAAAAACCGCACCTGATGCAACTGCTGCAATTCATTATTTGAAGGATAAAAAGGTAATTTCTACCGTAATGAAACCTCTTACTGTGAAAAAATTAAAAGAGCTTATATCACATGTATCGCAGGAAGACTTTAAATACTATATTGACGAAATTTATGCGCGGGAAAATAGAACAGTGGATGAATTAAAAAAGATTTTAAATATACTTCAAGAATTAGATTTATCAGCAGCGATCAATGAAGCAATCAAAAAACTAGAACACCATCGGGGGAAAACAGGAACAAAAAAATCAGGGGCGATTGTTAACTTGATTTCTTGTCTAATAACTATTTATGAAGAAATTACCGGCAAGAAAGCAGAGCGTAGTTTTAGATCTCCGTTATTTGAGTCGTCGTCTAGTTGTCATAATTATAGCTATAAAATTTCTTATAGTTATACTGATGAGTTTTTTAACTTTGTAAAGAATGTTTTTATAGTCATCAATGAAAAAGTTCCTGCTAAAGAAAACCCTTACAAAATTAATCTTAGTGACAAATCGTCAGCGCTGAGAAAACAAATAAAAAAATACTTGAAAGGAATTGGATCAAAAAAACAGAAAGAAGACAAGGCTTTTGACCAAACCAAAAAAGGTATAGACAAAAAAGCAAAATCAAATCCCAACATTATTGAGTCATGGTTACGTTTGAAAACTTGAAGGTTGGTCAAGGAAACGGTTGCATAAACTGTGAAAGACATACTAAATAGATATAAACGCGAAGCAATATTTACTATTCCACCTCATAAATATAAATCAACCTAAGCAATAGCATAAATTTTTGAACCTAATTAGGTTCAAAAAAAAACCTAATCAGGTCTCTTTTTACTATTACTTTCTTATATTTCATAATCGCCTGCAATCTGCATGAATATTCATGCCAGAGTAATAATTAATTTTAATCATTTATAGAGGCAAATATGAAGACAGATACAACAAAAATATATCTAAATGAAGCTGAGGCAGCAATTAGATACAACTACTCCCGTCAATGGTTTCAGCGACAACGGTGGCTAGGAACAGGACCGAAGTTTTCCAAAATTAATGGCGGAAAAATACTATATCCTATCGCCAAGACAGATTTATGGTTTGAGAGCTTTGGTTTACAAACAAGTACAAGTGAAGCGAGAGGTGAAGCAAATGTTTAACAACGAAATAGTCCGTGAACCCTGTCAGATACACGGACTTGTAAAAGAACAAAATGAAGTAAGGCAAAACCTCGCTAGTTGCGATAACAACTTTGCGAGCTTAGATACAATAGGAAAACAAAGCATGGTTAATATAGAACAATCCAGAGAAAAAGTAAATAGTAGTTTCCAGATTAAGACAGAAGGTAGCAACGCTTTAGAGGCATTTAAAGAAGAAAAGCAGATTGTAACCGAAGAAATAAAAGATCGAGCAAACGTTGATCTAGCATTACCTCGGTCTTTCCCTCAGCAACTGGAAGATTTTAACGCATTTGTCAAACTTCAACATAAAAGCAAGATACCAATAGCTGGGCATAGTTGGAAAGATAAGCCCGCCCCACTAGAAGAAATAAAAGCGCATATAGCTACAGGCGGTAATTATGGGGTTTTGACCGGAGTTAATGGACTTGTTGTTGTAGACTTTGATGATATGGGTTTGGGACACGAAGCATTAAAAATATTTCCAGCAACCCATACAGTAAAAACATTTAAAGGCTATCACTTTTATTATAGGTGTGACGAGATTAAAAACAAAGTAAGTATAGATCATCACGGGAAACATTTAGATATTCAGGCGGGTAACAGTTATGTGGTGGGTGCAGGTTCTACACATGAAAAAGGCACCATATACACTGTTATAAGTAATTGCGAGACAGCGTCGATAACAGCAGGTGAATTATCTGATTACTTAAGACAGTTGGGAATTGAATGGGTGCTACCTAGAGATAAAGGCGATACTAAGAGCTGCGACACAGGGCAAGACGATAATTATAAGCAATACCCCAATGGAACTATCTATAGCGTTCTTACCAAATGGGCAGAGCATAATAATAAAACTCTGGACTTGACACAGGCAGACGATGAATGGCGCGGTACACACCCTGTTCATGGGTCTGCTAACGGAAATAACTTTTTTATAAATATACAAAAGAATGTATGGCACTGTTTTAGATGTAATACCGGAGGTGGTGTTATTTCATTTATAGCGATACTTGAAGGGGTTATAACTTGTGAGGAAGCGATAAAAGGTGGCTTACGCGGTCAAAAGTTTATTGATGTGCAAAAGATAGCGCAAGAGGTTTACGGCATAGTATGTAATCAGCCAGCAAAAAGAGAGAACGCTGCTATACCAAGATGTTACAGGGTTGACGATGACGGAGTGTTTTTTGAGTGTGTAACCCCCAAAGGAATTACCTATGAAATTTCTGTCTGCTCAAAAATTGATGTTGTTGCGTGTACCAGAGATAACAGCTCGATAAATCATGGAAGGTTATTGCAATTTAAAGACCCTGACGGGAAACAACACGAATGGGCTATGCCTATGGAGGCATTAGCTGGTGATGGTACGGATTATCGACGTAGCTTGCTAAATATGGGAGTGATAATTAGTCCCAACAAAAAAGCTAGAGAAGCACTTACAGGCTATCTTTCAGGATGCCAACCACAAGACAAGGCTTTGTGTGTGGAACGTATTGGTTGGCATAACAAAACCTTTGTGTTTCCAGATGAAGTTATTGGAGAAGCCGAAGGCGAAAAAATAATATTTCAGAGCATGACATATAACATTGAGGGATTTAAAACAAACGGAACCACTAAAGAATGGCAAGAAAATATCTCTAAATATTGTATAGGCAATAGTAGATTGATATTAGCTGTTAGTGCAGCTTTTGCAGCCCCTTTACTTAATTTACTTCATGAAGAGTCTGGCGGATTACATTTTTATGGAGCAAGTAGTATAGGTAAAACAGCTGCGTTAAAAGTTGCTTGTTCTGTATGGGGAGATAGAAAACGTTTGCAGACATGGAGAGCAACAAGCAATGGACTAGAAGGTGTTGCTGCATTACACAACGATAGCCTATTGTGTTTAGATGAAATGTCACAGGTTGACCCAAAGGAAGCTGGAGAAATTGCATACATGCTCGCAAATGGCGCGGGTAAAAACCGAAGCAAAAAAGATGGAACATCAAGGAAAAAAGCCTCATGGGGATTGTTATTTTTTTCGAGCGGTGAAGTTGGTTTAGCAGAACATATTTCACAAATTGGCAAAAAAGCAAAAGCAGGGCAGGAGGTAAGATTGTTAAATATTCCTGCGGACGCAGGGCAGAACTTAGGAATTTTTGAGAATCTATATGGGTTTAATAATGGCTCAGATTTTGCCAGACACCTAAACCAAGCAACAGAAACTTATTACGGTACACCTATACGCGAGTTTTTAAAGCAAATTACTAGAAGGGATGTTGATGAGCTAATAAAAAGTCTTGAAAATTTACGTGAGGATTTTATCAAAGAGTTATCTATAAAAACCGCTGACGGGCAAGTTAAACGTGCAGCAAATCGTTTTTCTTTAATAGCATCTGCTGGGGAGCTTGCTTCTTCTTTTGGTATTACTGGCTGGAAATATGGTGAAGCAATACAGGCGGCTAAAAGGTGCTTTCAGGACTGGCTTAGTAATCGGGGTGGAAGTATTTCACAAGAAGAACTGCAAATGATTTCACAAGTAAAAGGGTTCTTTCAAAAAAACCATCCCGCTAGGTTTATCAATTGGGATAATCATTTAGATTCAAGGGTAACCAACAAAGCTGGCTTTTATAAAACCAATGGTATTAGCACTACCAATGGCGAAACAAACAAGCTTGATTTTTTTGTTGAAACTGAAATTTTTAAAAATGAAATATGTATTGGTTTAAATATACAGTTAGCGGCTAAAGTTTGTATTGATAAAGGTTGGCTAATCCCTGATAAGGCAGGAAGTAAGAGACCGACACAGTCGATGTATGCTCCAGACACACAAAAATCGCGCCGTTTCTATTGTTTTAGTTCAAAAGTGCTTGGAGGCGAATATGAGGAATAACTATTTCGATGATTTTTTGCTGACCACTATTAAAAAGGGTGGTGAGAGTGGTGAGATTGGTGAGAAAACGTTGAAACCCAGTAATGACGATGGTTGCAAAGGCGCGAGCAGGCTCACCATAGTAGAAAATCAAGTGGTGAGGTTGGTGAGAGAATTAGCTGAAAAGTACAAAAACCTCACCAACCTCACCACAGAAAAAAACGAGGTGGTGAGAGATTTTATAGAAGAAAAATCAATTATAAACAATCAGTTATACGAAAACCTCACCACCTCACCAGTCTCACCACAAAAAAATGATATGGTCAACATTAAATTATCAGAAGAAACAGATAAAGAGCAATTAAAAACATTTTTAGAAGTTATAACCTCTTATTATGCTCATCATGGAGTTACAGCAGCGGAGCTTGACGACATAGGCGGTAGTACTTGGGAAGAAGTAAAGGCAAACCCAGAATTAGTGCGCGAAATGACAGAAGCAATTGGATTAATGAAGATGCAGCCGCCAGATTCATTATGCGACATACCAATAGACGAACTGCAAATAGAAGCAGGTGAAGACTGGATGGAGCTGGTAGCTGATTCTGAGAAGCTATACGCGTTCGCAGACGCCATTTATAAAAGAAGACTAATTGCTACCTGTATTTCTTAATATAAGCGCGTGTGAGCCTATCATATCGTTTAAGGCTAGGGGGAAGGTGTAGCAATAATATTAAAACTCAACCTAGAGGCTTATATTGCGTTTAACGAGGGATGTGTTATAATCATAGCATGAGAAATACTTTAATGATTTTAATACTAACAACAAGTTATACAAAAAAGGTAATTTACAATGACTGAATTAACCGATGACCAAATAATGAAAGCTATCCAAAGAGATAAAGCTGAGCAGCTAGATTTAGCTCGTGCTGTTATTAATGACAAGTTAGCTATTAAAGCCGAGTTATGGAAGAAAGTTAGAGAAGCTATGTGGGATAATAAAAAAACCTGTAATGTGGAACTATTAAAATTTTATCTTGAGTATAATTAAAGGAGCTGTTATAGACTATTCAAAGATTGAGCTGCTTATTTAGATAAGATTAAGTATCTTAAGTGATTTGAATAGTAGCGGCAATTTATCATTAAAGAGCTGATATAATTATTTGTATTACAAAGCGTTATTGGTTAAAATATTAGTCAATAAGATGTACAAAATTTACGGGGATTTTGTTTTTATTAACTAACTATTGTTCAGATCAGAGGTTATACAAAAATGTTTAAAGAAGGTCAAAGCGGTAATCCAGCAGGTCGTCCAAGAGGAATCAAGGACAGGAGAGTTTTGTTTGCAGAAATTATCGATAGCCGAAAAAACGCTCTTATTGATAAGGCCACTGAGATGGCGTTGGCTGGTAATGAAGCTATGTTGAAACTATTTCTTGAGCGGTTACTGCCTGCCAAGCCCAAAGATGATTCTATTGAACTTAATGTCACGGGTAGTAACTTTAAAGAAAAAACTAACCAGATTACTGAGCTTATGAATCAAGGGGAAATTACGCTTGAACAAGCAAATACAGCTATAAATTGTATCGAGAAAACTCAAGAGATAGAATATAAAGAAAAAGAATTTGATACA
>CAXOVY010000033.1:0-43288 GCA_964213355.1 Gammaproteobacteria bacterium | reverse complement strand
CAGAAAATAACGAGAAGACTATAGCATGTCTCTGCAATTTAGGGAAGCACTATAACATTAAACATTTGGGTTTTAGTGAAAAAGAACAACGGCTTTTTTGTAAATATATTCAAATGCCGCAGGGTTTGATCCTAGTTACAGGGCCGACTGGTAGCGGTAAAACTATTACTTTATATACGGCGCTTAATATTCTAAATCAGCCAACAAAAAATATTTCTACTGTCGAAGATCCGGTCGAAATAAATTTGCACGGCATAAATCAAGTAGAAATTAACCATAAAATTGGTTTGAGTTTTGCGACAGCGTTGCGTACATTTTTACGCCAAGATCCTGATGTCATCATGATTGGTGAAATTCGTGATTTAGAAACTGCAGAAATTGCTATAAAAGCGGCACATACCGGCCATTTAGTACTGGCAACGCTCCACACCAATTCTGCCGCAGCAAGTTTAACCCGCCTCCTAAACATGGGGGTTCCCGCATTTAATCTTGCTTCGGCCATTAGTTTAATTGTTGCACAACGCCTTGTACGTAAACTTTGCACATACTGTAAACAACCGCAAATTTTGCCAAAAGCAGTACTCACTGCAAATAATCTAGAAGAAAATACTATTTCTTATATAGCTCTTGGCTGCCAGCAGTGCAATCAAGGTTATCACGAAAGAATGGCGATTTTTGAAATGTTGCCTATTACCCCAACTATCGGGGAACTAATCATGCAACATTGCAATCTCTCTGCAATTGAAAAACAAATGCACGCACTCGACTTACCAACACTGCGCTCAGCAGCATTAAACATGGTTAGAACTGGTATTACCAGCCTTGGGGAAATCAACCGGGTTATCATGCCCTGTACTAATTGAATTTATGCCAACCTATACCTGGTCGGGAGTAGATTGTAACGGCAAAAAAATCAGTGGCGTTGATTGTGTTAACAATTATCAGCACCTCAAACATAAACTTAGCAACCAAAATATTTTACTTCTTAAGGTTGAACTCAAAATTTCCATGGCTTTTTGGCGCAATCGCAAAATAAAAGCAAAACATGTCACCGCTTTTATTGAGCAACTTGCTATTTTAATTAATGCCAATATCTCTTTAATTACGGCTTTGAATATCATAGGCCAAGACGAAACAAATGAGGGTTTAAAGAATTTAATTATTAATTGTAAAAACTCAATTTCCGCAGGACAATCATTACACCAAACTCTATGCCAACATCCACAATATTTTAATGAGCTTTTATGCAGCTTAATCTACGTAGGAGAGCAATCTGGCACACTTGATATTATACTCAATGAGCTGGCAAGCTATTTTGCAAAAATTGCCAGCCAAAAACGTAAAATCATTAAGGCTTTACTGTACCCAGCTACGGTTTTAAGCATAACTTTTATTGTTACGGCGATTTTGTTATTGTTTGTTATTCCACAATTCAAAACCCTGTATGATGGTGCGGGTGCTAGTCTGCCAAGCTATACCCAATTTATTATTGATCTTGGGGATTTTGTGCAAGCACATTGGAGTTTTATTTTAAGTGGCATATTTAGCACCATAGTTTGTACTAAACTTTTCCATCAACGCTCCATAAGGTTCCGTCACTATCTTGATGATGTAAGTTTAAAAACACCGATTATAGGAAAAATCTTGACCTACAGCATTATTACGCGACTCACTAAGACCATTGGTCTATCTTTTAAATCCGGCATGCCATTGCTTAAAGCCATAACCACCTCTAGCGGTACTACGCAAAATTGGCGTTATCAATTGGCACTGCAAAATATCTCCAAATCTATTAGCAATGGCAAAACTCTTCATGGTGCGATGGCAGAACAAAAACTATTTCCACCAAAAGTAATTCAGCTCATTGCGCTTGGCGAAGAAACTGGAACACTTGACATAATGCTGGAAAAAATCGCGACAATTTATAATAAGGAACTAAACCATATCACCGACAATCTGAATAATTTATTAGAGCCAATTATTATGCTGATTCTAGGTTTCTTGGTTGGTGGTTTAATTATCGGCATGTATTTGCCAATTTTTAGGTTAGGAATGGTGATGTAATTCGTCACTTCACATAAATGTAGTTTTTTAATTCTAACAAATTGCAATTATTAAATCACGCGGTATGATACAACCCAATGATTAACACATTACAAAACAATTATTCGATTTTTTTCATCGGAATTGGCATTCTCGGTTTGTTGGTCGGCAGTTTTTTGAATGTTGTTATTTATCGTCTACCAATCATGTTACAACGCGAATGGGAACAAGATTGCTCTGAATATCTTAAACAAACCGCACCGATCAAGTATAAAGTTTTTAATTTAATCATCCCGCGTTCGCATTGCCCAAAATGTAGCGTCCAAATTTCATGGTGGCAAAACATTCCAGTTATAAGTTATATCTTATTACATGGCAAATGTAGTCACTGCCAAACTATTATTTGTTGGCGCTATCCAATAGTCGAATTACTTAGCTGTTCAGCTACACTTTTGGTTGCTCTACACTTTGGCATTAGCATTCAAACTTTATCGTTGTTAATTTTAACCTGGGCATTGATTGCCGCTGTTTTTATAGACCTTGATCACCTACTACTACCAGATAATATTACTTTGCCATTAATTTGGCTTGGCCTATTATTTAACATCAACCACACTTTTGCTACGCCCGAAAATGCAATTATTGGCGCGGCAAGTGGCTATCTTTGCCTTTGGTCTATTGCCTACATTTTTAAATTAATGCGTAAAGTCGATGGTATGGGACATGGCGACTTTAAATTATTAGCGGTTTTTGGCGCTTGGCTCGGTTGGCAGACACTGCCACTAATTTTATTTGCAGCTGCATTAATTGGCGGTGTTGTTGGCCTAATCTTAGTACTTGGCAAAAAAAATCAATTTACCAAACCGATACCCTTTGGCCCATATTTAGCTATTAGTGGATGGCTCGCATTTTTTTGGGGACAGAATGCTTTAGATTGGTATTTAAATATGTTTTGTTTATGAACAACAAATCGGTAAAAATGGCGAGGATTGTGTGTTAAAAATAGGATTAACTGGTGGCATTGGTAGTGGCAAATCAACTGTTGCCAAGTATTTTGCAAAACTCAATATACCAATTATTGATGCCGATAAGATCGCACACGAACTCCTTGAACCCGGTACCATTACTTATAAAAAAATCGTTACCCACTTTGGTGAAGAATTTTTAACTGCTAAAAAAACCTTAGATCGAAACAAGCTCCGCCAATTAATTTTCTATAATAAAAAAGAACGCCTTTGGCTCGAAAAACTAATTCATCCACGTATACGAAGCGAAATGATAAAACATATAGAGTCACTTGAAGGACCCTACTGTATCATGGCTATCCCACTACTTTTCGAAACCAAAATTTCACCCAAAGTGAATCGAATTTTAGTCGTTGACTGTCCTAAAAAAAACCAAATTGACCGCGCTCACAAGCGAAATGGCTATTCTATTAATCAAATCAAGGCAATTATTGCCACTCAGATTGACCGCAGAAAGCGCCTTGGGCGGGCAGATGATGTTATTCGTAACACTGGGACGATAGCTGACTTAAGAAAAATGGTAAAAAAATTACACAACTACTATTTAAGCTTGGTTTGATACCGGGTATCATTACTTGCGGTTTTTCTGTACCCTATATGACAAATGAAACTATAATCTACGAACAACCTTTAAACGAGCAAATTCGTCTATGCTTGCGCCTTGAGTATTTATTTGAACAAGCCAACTATTATTTGCCTTGTGAGTCGCCTTGGGATTTGCGCCAAACATTGAACACAATACTAGAAATTCTTCATATTGCTGACCGACCAGACCTAAGGAACAAATTTGGCCAAGCGCTTAATCAACACGCCTCTTCTCTAACTCAATTAGAAAAGCTACCAGATATCGATAAACAAAAATTACACAGCATGCTTGAACAAATTGATCAATTAATCGATGAAATACGCATAAACACCCAAAAAACCGGTCAAGAACTACGCGAAAATGAGTTTTTAACAGCGATTCAACAGCGATTGTACACTCCTGCTGGAACTTGCAACTTTAGTTTACCCGCATATCATTTATGGCTACACCAAGACAAAACCATACTAAAACAACAACTATCACACTGGTTAGATTCGTTCAAACAATTGCAAGCAATTACAAACTTGATGTTAAAATTAACTCGTGAAAGCGCTTCTTTCAAAAACACAAAAGCTATTGGTGGTTTTTATCAAACTAATTTAGAACCGAGTATTCAGCACCAAATGATTAGAATTAGTATTGCACCTGAAAACCGACTATTTCCTGAAATCAGCGTTGGTCGGCATCGCCTCGCTATTCACTTTTTTACCTTAGATATAAATGGTCGCGCAGCTCAAACGCCAAACGATATTATTTTTGCATTGGCATGTTGTAAGCTTTAGCCTGTAGAGCACTTGCTTTATTGTGGTATAACGCGTTGACTCATATTAAAATGTTACCGAACTGATAATTCGTTGACTCGTAATTCGGTGTTACCGAATATATTAGCGTTCTTTTACCTTTTAATAATACTTTAAAGTTTTTAGTATGATCAGATTATAAACAACCTTTGCCAAAAAATCGATCTTATTATTTTCTTCGGTAGGCGCAGGCTTCAGCCTGCGTTGCTGGGTTCGCGCCATATCTCGCAGGCTGAAGCCTGCGCCTACCAGATCAATCGTAGAGTAGTTTTTGCTTTGTCTTATACGAATTTAAAAATGATTTTTAATTTGCTTTCAATGTTTCGGCGCAATGCAAACGGATTTAATAATTGATAGGTGGCAATAAGATTTTGTTTAGCCTCAGAAGCTATATCATGACTTGCAAGTAGTCTTTGATAGGGCGTTTGAGGCTGATCATATTTTTTATAATACTTTGCATTTATTCTTTTTTTAGATATTAATTTCATATTTGGGCAAAAATAATTTTGTAATAAATTATATTCATTGCTATAAAGATCATTCATTAATGGCACTAATTTTTTACTCTCAAAACGATCATAACCAAGGAACTGCCTTACATGTGTCCAATTCTTTTGCTCTACATGCGCGTTATCGTCCTTATGATATGGGCGTGATCTGGTAAACTGCACCATCCTCTCTTTTGGGCGATTACCAAAATATCGAATTAGGTGATAATTTAAAAATTCAGAACCATTATCACAATCGAATCCCAACAATTTGAATGGTAATCTTTTTTCAATATCCTTGATTTGTTCAAGCACTCCTCCAGAACCTTTGCCCCATATGGCTCGATTCTCAGTCCACCCGCTAAAAATATCAGTGAAGGTAAGACTCCAAACAAAATCGCCGCTTAGTGAATTTCCACAATGCGCAACAGTATCAGCTTCACAGAACCCTGGTTTGGTTATATCCCAATTATCAGTACGTATTGGTATTTGATTTTTTAATAAACTTCCTGGTTTTGTTCCACCTAAACCCTTGCGCTTGTATTTAACTTTGTTTGGTTTATAGCGCTTCCCTAAATTATAGAGTCTGATAGCCGCAGTGTCTATACCAATTTGTCAAATCAGTTGATTGAATGCTCATAAAAGCAACCTTTAATGATATTGCAAATTTATCTAACGTTCTTGCTGATTCTTTACGTAAACAAGTTTTAATCTTTCCCCACATCTGTTCTATAGGATTTAGATCTGGCGAGTATGGTGGTAAATAAATTAGTTTGGCTCCAGTTGATTCGATGGCTTCTTTTACACCGCAAACTTGATGAAAAGCCACGTTATCCATAATCACAACATGACGCTTTTGTAAAACTGGACATAAACATCTCGTGATGAAGTTTAAAAATATTTCTCCATCAGCCGCCCATTCTCCATACAATGCTGCTTCTATTTTTTCAAAACTTATAGCACTTAGCATGGTTAGTCGATTACCTCGATTAAAAGGAACAGCATTAACAACTCTTTCTCCACCAGGAGCTCTACCATACAATGGAGCCATTCGTAAATTAGCACCAGATTCATCTAAGAAAATTAAATCTCGTACTGGAATATCCTTGATTACCTCAAGATATTCTTGCCGTTTTTTTTAACATCATCGCGATCTCTCTCAGCAGCGTAACGACTTAACTTCTTTCGCCGTAAATTTAATTTCAAACAAGCCCTCGACAATATAGACCTACCAGCTTTTATCTTTCTTTTTTTGTAATATAACTCCGATAGCTCTGCTAAAGTGATCGCTGGTTTATTCTGAATAATTTTTTGTATAGTTTCATACCCCATTTCATCAATCTTGCTCGGCCTTCCTTGGTTACCTTTTTTTGGCGATAAATCTCCATCTTCTCGATACTGTTTTACATAACGCTTTACGCTATTCACGCTTACTTTAAAGCTTTTAGCAACTTTAGAGTAACTTGTATTCTCATCTTGATACGCCCAAACAATCTTTTTACGTAAATCTATTGAGTATGCTGCAGTCATTTGCTCCTCTCATTCAGAAAATAACGAGAAGACTATAGCATGTCTCTGCAATTTAGGGAAGCGCTATAACATTACTTCAAATGCGTAAACTCGGTACCTGCGAGAGTTAGTGTTGATATGGGATTTTAGTACAAACATAAGATTGTGCTAAACGAGACGAGAATAGAGAAAAACAAAGCTCTGGTTCCACAAATCAGTTATAGGTGAATTAGGTAATCTTGAGTAAAGTTAAGCTAGATGTGGACGGATTCGAACTGCCGACCTTCTGGTTCGTAGTTATAGGCTTATTTTTAACATGGGTCGCTCACCACCCTTCATCGAGTTTTTTTACAAGATCGTAAAATGAGAGTAATCTTAGAAAATATAATTTTCATTGCTGATACAAACTTTTGACAGGGAGGAAATCATATGTGGCTTATAAAACAAGCTTGGAATTTTATAAAACCGAAAAGACCAGCAACCATGACGGGAGCTGTAGTGGGTGGCCTAGTAGCAGGTGGTGTCGCGTTTGCCCTTGGAGCAGGTATACCAATAATAGCTTTTTGGGGTATCACTGGCGCTTTAGGTGGTGGTTATGTTGGTAAACAGATAGATATTGAGCTTGAATGTAGAAAGCTGGGAGTAAAAGTTCCAAGAATAACCGTAACCAGAACACAAAATGAAAAAGGTAGCGATGGTAAAGAGCGCGCTGTTTTCAATTTTGACAATGTCGTAGCGTTTGATGGAGATGTCATGGAAGCCATGACTAAAAACGCTGCCGAAGCTAAAGACACAGAAGACAGCAAAAAACTTTACAGTTTCAAGGATAAACCAAAGTATAAAGTTAAAGTTGTTGCAAAAACTGACATCGCCCTAGGTGAGCTTGATTTTGCTGGTTTCAGAAACAATCCTAATTTTGAAGTTATAGTTACCAATGAAAAAGGAGAACCAGTTTCAGAAAATGAGAAAAATGCTGTTCTAGCAACCCTGGATACGCTGCCAAAATTCTCAGGAGACAATCTACCAGATCCAAGAAAGAAAGCAATTGATGAGATAAAAGTAGCAAGTAAACCCACGCGTTGGAATTGGGTTAATGCGGGTGTGGATTGGGTTAGAGCAAAAACCTCGGGAAAAGTAGTAAGGCAAGAAATCAGCTACGAAAACGGACCTAGCACAATACTAGAAACGAAAGAGTTCCTTGATAGACTGATGGAAGTAGCCATAAATACCGGGAATTATAAAATTTTAGAGAACTATAAAACAGCACTACAGGCTTCTCACGAGAAGAAATTTCTTGCGTTGCAACAGAAACAAATAGTTGCATTAAATATTGCGAAGGAAGATGCACCAACATGGTTAGGTGTTTTAGCTCGTGCCGCGGTGGCTGTGGCTTTTTTTGGGCTTGCAAGTGTGGTCACCGTACCATTATTCCCCACTATTTTTGGTCTATTGAGTCTTGCAACCTTTGCATATACTGCATTTAAGGGATATCAACTATTTGATAAAATCATGGCTGAAAGAAAACTAAAAAAAATGGAGAAAGAAAAAGACGATAAAATAAAAGAATTAGACACGAAATTTAAGGGTCTTGATGAAACAAAAAAAGCTATTGAAGAGTGTGCCAAAGGAAAGCAAGCAACGTTATCATTAGAGAGCAGAGAAATTAGCGATATTTGCGCGGGAATTGTTGCTAAATTCATAAGTAGTGCTGCCGGACAAAACTGCAAAGAACTTAATCTATCAAAAAACAATATTACGGATGTTGGAGTAGTCTACATTGCACAAGCGCTACTTAATGCTCCAGCAGTACAAACAGTTAATTTGTCGAAAAATCTCATTGGAATTGATGGGGTTAGAACAATTAGTGAGGTTTTATCGAAAAATTTTTCAATAACAACTTTTGAATACGATGACAGTGGATTGACTTTACAAAACATAGGAGATTCTTTAAGGCCTGAAGAAAACATTAAAAAGCAATTAATAATAAATAAGTATTTACAAAATCAACAAATCTCAGCAGAGGAGTTAAAATCCTTTGGCGGTAGTGAACAAGCTCTTAGAGATTTTGCTATAGAAAAAATAAAAGAAGCACCAACTCTTTCTTGTCTACAAAATGTTTCAAATATTACCCCCGAAATAAAAAGTGCATTAATGCAAGCACAATTGCACCTCGCATTTTCTGATGACCAAACACCTAAGGCTCAGCAATTAGAAGGTTATATAAATATTTATCCTGATATCTCTTCTAAAGATTTTGGGGCAGTCAATCAAGGAAAGGTATTAACTCTGGTTAAAGAAGCGCTATTTAAGCAGGAAAAGGAAAAGGAAGAAATTCGTTTTTCTTCTGCTGGATTGGCCGCTCTAAGAAAGATGAAAGATAAAACCAGGGAGGATTTATTCAACCGCTGCTTTCTTGCTAATACTGGAGCAACTACTGCTGGTATACCAGCCTTAGTTGCTGGATTGATTGGATTAGGAGAGCTGGATAACAAAAACCGAGCACTGCAAAAATTACGTGAATGTATAGAACAGGTTGCCACATGGGGAACAACAAATAAACGATGGGATTTTCAGCAGTATCTTTCTAAGATAAAAGAAGCAAGATATGACAAGAATCTTACACAAGAAATTGCCGAAAAAATAGATGTTATATTACAAAATGCGGTACAAACTGATTTGAAAGGTCAATTCACATGGTTGCAAACAAAGCCTTTTAAAGTTGAACAGGGACAACTAGCAGAGTTTAAACGAGCTCTGGAAGGTAATATTGATTTAAAAAATTTTGAATATCCAGATGGTGAAATGGATCCCGATGTTATCGCTCATATTGCTAACATTATCAAAAGAAATAAGATACGAGACATACTTGAACATCCTCCTACTCCTGAGTCAAAAGCATTGACCAGATTTTTTGAGCTTTATAGAGACATGGATCCAAAATACTTAGCAGCGCCTGCAATAGATGTAGGCAAGCTTGTGACGTTAGTACAAACTGATGCTTATAATAAAACAGATAAAACTATATGTGTTTTACTGCAATCACTAGATAACACACATCGTTGTGCACTTTTAGAAAAATGTTTTGCCAACACAGCCAGTTATCCAACCGAAACAAATGCTGTGAGAAAAGCTGCTCTTGTATCTAACATGATTGCCACAGTGATTGCTGAGAATAGTAGCTTTAATTTCGATAACGCGACGCGTAGTGATAAGGGTACTCTTGAGCATTACATTTATTATTCCACAGTGGCAAAAGACTACTCCTTCAACGACCTAAAGATAAGACTAGACAATCAAAGAAAGAAGCTCAAAAAAGAGGAAAAAGACAACGAGGCTGATAAATTTGATTGGATATTACAAGCAGACTTACGCGCGGAGCTTGGGACAAAATTTCCATTCTTATGCAGCCCATTCGAAAAACCAAGTTCAAAGCAACTAGAAGAATTAAAAACAGTTTTAGACAAAGTTCCCACCGACTTAAAAAGTGAATTCCCGGATAAAGTTGATGGAAATGTTAAAGCTTATATCGCTCACATTATCAATAGAAACAAACTAAGTGATGCAATTTCTGATTATGCCACCCCAGAAAAAAAATTAGAAAAATTTTTGACTGTATATAGCACAATAACCCCGGACGCAGAACGTCAAGAGTGCCTAAAAGATTTCAAAAAATTGGCTCGAGGTAATGAAGCAGCATTGAAAGCCTTAGTTCAACATGATGTTGACAAACCATACGATTTTAAAAATCTGAAAGCCCTGAAGGAAACACAGAGAACCGAAATACTCGAAGCTTGCCTTGGAGATGATCCTAATGCTCATGGTATAGCCGCTTTAGTTTCCAAGTTAATTAAAATCGCAACACCAATTGGACCAGATTATGTGTGGCGCATTTTTGATTGGACTGCGAAAGGAAACTGGGATTTCGAAGAGTATATTACGCAACTAAAAACCTTAAGAGATACTAACCCTTCTATTTCTGAAAAGATAGATGAAATAATACAAACCGGAATGAAGGAAGATTTAGTAGCCAGGTTTGGTCCTTGCTTAAGAGGTGAAGGCGACCAACAAGAAATTACTGCTAGTTTCGACACGTTAACAACAGAATTAAAACAAAATTATGATCTAACAGTATTCACCCCTAACCCGGCAATAAGAGATGTAAGAATTTTTATCGATTCTATTATTCACAGAAATTTAGCACTCCAAGCTGCAGCGGAACCATGTGACTTAGATGCTTTAAATACTTTTATACGGGAATATAAAGCTATTGGAACCGATCTCCAACCAGAAAAGGTTTCCCTGTTATTAGAAGAGGTTTTCTCACCATTAGATGAAGAACAGAAACTTTCAATTCTAAGAACCGTTACCTTAGACTTAGGATCCTACACACAAAAGGGGATGTTTGCGACCGACAATAGAGATAATTATGAAACAAAATTAGAGTGTAACAAATTAATGGAATTAGATGGGCCACATCGCATAGCATTGCTCACACAGTGCTTTACTAATGATACTGCTCAAGATGCAAAAGACAAAGCTATTCTAGTATCCACAATTCTAGAGGGTTTACAAAAAGCAGGTTATAAAGACCATGCTGAAGATTCGCTGATTAAAAACCTTGCTTATGAAATCTACTGGGCAATATCACCGAAGGATAAGAGTGGTACTCAACCATATCGCAATTTCAAAGATCTACAAATCAAACTCAAAGAAATTGAAGCTAAAATTGACAAGGGAGGATATCCCTATACACCTGCTGAATTACGAGGGGCAATAAAGGAAAGTTTAACTGTAGCTCTTAAATTAAGTGTTCCAAAACCAAAAGAAGAAGCTTTGGATGAACTCGACGAGGAGGAGTTTTTTGACATTGAGAACAACAGTAAAGATTTTCAAAATTCAAGTATTTTAAAACCGAAGAAAGAAGTTTCGGACGAATCCAATGAGGATATTTTTTTAGAGTTCGATCAAAAAAAATAAATAAAATAGATATAGGTAGTTAGGTCAGATCAGGTCTTAAACTGTAGGTTTCTCTAGAAGCGCGTCAAATTTGACGCGCTTCTTTATTTGGTGCGCCCGGACGGATTCGAACCGCCGACCCTCTAGTTCGTAGCCAGATACTCTATCCAACTGAGCTACGGGCGCATATTCAAAATATGAATTTGATTAAACAGTTAAGGCTCGTATCGTAACCGCTTAATTAGTCAGAGTCAATTTCACCATAAAAAAACATTACTTCTTTGCATACACTATGATAAAATCCGCATGTTTTTTAAAACCCAAAAGCAAAAAACATCATGCAAAAACCCATTATTGCTCCTTCTATTTTATCTGCTGATTTCGCCAGACTAGGTGAAGAAACTGATGCTGTTTTAAAAGCCGGCGCTGATATAGTCCACTTCGATGTAATGGATAATCACTATGTACCAAACTTAACCGTTGGCCCAGTTGTCTGCGAGTGTCTCCGCAAATATGGGATTAAAGCGCCAATTGATGTACATTTAATGACAAAACCGGTCGATAGTTTAATTGTCGATTTCGCCAAAGCTGGCGCAACCTACATTACCTTTCATCCTGAAGCTTCAGAACATGTTGACCGCAGTCTACAATTAATTATTGATTGTGGTTGTAAGGCTGGGCTTGCGTTTAATCCAGCAACTCCTATTGATTACCTAGAGCATGTGTGGGACAAACTAAGTTTGATTTTATTAATGTCGGTTAATCCTGGTTTTGGCGGCCAAAAATTTATTGCTAGTGCCCTACCCAAAATACGCAAAGTTCGTGATTTAATCCAAAGCAAAGCCAATACAAGCAATAGTGCATCACCATTACTCGAAGTTGATGGTGGCATAAATCTTGATAACATTAAAAAAGTAGCTACAGCTGGTGCTGATATATTTGTTATGGGCTCAGCAATTTTTAATGCCAAAGAAGCTTACAAATCAACTATTGCTAAAATAAAAACTCTTTTATAAAAAATTATCCAAAAACATTGGGGAGAAAAAGATGACCGCAAAAATAATAGATGGTTTGGCAGTATCAAAAGCATTGCAACAAAAAATTGCTGGCCAAGTTAAAGGCCGCATAGATAAAGGCCTACGCGCGCCTGGCCTTGCCGTGGTTATTGTTGGCGCCAACCCTGCATCAAAAATTTATGTAGGGAAAAAAC
Organism: Gammaproteobacteria bacterium; assembly: GCA_964213355.1. Taxonomy (GTDB): domain Bacteria; phylum Pseudomonadota; class Gammaproteobacteria; order UBA9339; family UBA9339; genus JBAXAM01. The sequence goes on along the minus strand of CAXOVY010000033.1, from coordinate 30,671 downwards.
GCAAAATGTGTCAAGAACTACACATGCTTTCACAAGATTATAATTTACCCGAAACAGTGCCTGAACTTGAACTCTTAAAACTAATTGATACATTGAATCATGATAAAACCATAGACGGTATTTTAGTTCAGCTACCATTACCAAAGCATATCGATAGTAGTAAGGTTTTAGAGAAAATTCTCCCGAACAAAGATGTTGACGGTTTTCATCCATACAATGTAGGTAAACTTTCAACTGGTCAGCCAGTATTACGCCCATGCACACCAAAGGGTATTGTAACCCTACTAGAGTCCACTGGCGTTGATCTGAAAGGTAAAAATGCCGTGGTCATTGGGGCTTCTAATATTGTTGGCAAACCAATGGCAATGGAATTAATTAATGCACGCTGCACCGTTACTGTTTGTCGCAGTACTACACGTGATTTACCTTCGATAGTAAAACAAGCCGATATTGTAGTTGCTGCAACTGGGGTCCCACAAATGGTTAAGGGTGATTGGATCAAGCCAGGAGCAATTGTAATTGATGTTGGCATCAATAAACTTCCAAACGGTAAATTAGTTGGCGACGTTGATTTTGAGCAAGCGAAAATACATGCAGGTTGGATTACACCGGTACCTGGGGGCGTCGGACCAATGACAGTGGCGACATTAATGGAAAATACTTTTTACGCAGCGACTGAGCTGCATGATAAAAATGTTTAAAAACGAAGTGTAACCTCATTGAAAATGGAACCACAAAGACGGAGAGCTACAACATGAAAAAGAAACTACTCGATTTCATAACAAAAATCCCAAAAAGTGATCTACACGTACATCTTGATGGCTCAGTCCGCATCGAAACACTTATTGACTTAAGTAAACAACACAAATTACCACTACCTTCGTTTACTGTAGAAGGACTCCATGAGTTGGTTTTTAAAGACCAATACGCAAATCTAGTAGAATATCTTCAAGGATTTGGCTATGTTCTCCCAACAATGCAAACACCAGAAAGTTTGGAGCAAATTAGCTATGAGTTCGCCATGGACAATATTAACGAAGGCGTATGTTATGTCGAGGTAAGGTTTGCCCCCCAACTACATATAAATGAAAACCAAGATCTCGATCAAATTCTTTTAAGCGTAAATAAAGGATTAAATAAAGCAAAAACACAGTACAACCAAAGACCAGAAGTTGGATCCAAAGAATTGCCTGAGTTTAACTATGGCATAATAGTTTGCGCTATGAGATTTTTTGGCACCGGGTATTCTAAATTCTACAATAAGTTCCTTGAAATACATCACCATTCAAATTTAGACTCAATATTTGCCATGGCTTCATATGGACTAGCTAAAGCTTGTGTACACATTAGAGACAAATACAACATCCCAATAGTTGCTCTTGATATTGCCGGCGCTGAAGCTGGGAATCCACCAATCCACCATAAAAAAGCTTATCATTTTGCCCACAAAAATTTTATGTATACAACTGTACACGCTGGCGAAGCCTATGGCGCAGAAAGCATCTACCAAGCAGTTACCGAACTTTATACCAATCGCATTGGCCACGGTTTTTATCTGTTTTCTAAAGATAAAATTTCTGATCCTAAAATCCAAAATAAAGATGCCTATATAAAACAATTGGTACAATATATTGCAAATACACGTACAACAATTGAAGTCTGCTTAACCAGCAACATTCAAACAATCCCTACTCTTAAAAACATCGAGGATCACCCTTTTGCCAAGATGCTAGATAATAATTTGAGTACCACAATTTGCACTGACAATAGAACCGTCAGTAAAACCAACGTTACCAAAGAAATCATGCTGGCAATGCAACATTTTAATTTGACCAGAACAACGCTGGAAGATTTAATTGTTTGCGGCTTTAAAAAAAGCTTTTATCCCGGCACCTATAATGAAAAAAGAAATTATATAAAACAAATTGTCGAGCGCTATAAGCTTCTAGAAAAACAATATGAAGAGACTTTAAAAAATACCTAGATTTGTTTGCGCTATATCAACCCAAAAAAAAATTACCACACGGAAAAAACTATGTACGACATTACCATCATCGGTGCAGGAATTGTTGGCTGTGCCATCGCACGCGAACTTGCAAAATATAATTTAAAAATTTGCCTGATCGAAAAAAACGAGGACGTCGGCGCTGAAGTCACTAAAGCCAATAGCGGTATCGTGCACGGCGGTTATGCGGAAAAACCCGGCAGTGTTAAAGCAAAATTCAGCTCTAAAGGCAACAGCATGTACAAGCAGCTAAATGCTGAACTTAATTTTGGCTTCGCCCAAACTGGCTCGTTTGTTATTGGCTTCGATGAAAAAGATGCCACAAAAATAAACGAGCTTTTTACTTATGGTCAAAAAAATGGCGTACCCAATTTGCAAATTGTTGACGGTGATTTTGTTCGAGACAAAGAGCCTAATCTCAATAAAAATATTAATATTGCTCTATACTGCCCTACTGCAGGCATAACTTCGCCTTATGAATTTGCAATTGCTTTGGCAGAAAATGCAATTCAAAATGGTGTAGAGTTAAAACTAAATAGCAAAGTTACTGCTATCCAAAAATCACACGATCATTTTATTGTTACCACTGACCAAGAATCGCTCACAACAAAAATAGTAATCAACACTGCTGGTTTATATGCCGATGAAATTGCTAAGATGGTTGGCTTAAATGAATTTACAATTAAACCACGTCAAGGACAGTATTTGTTATTTGATAAAGATCAGGGAGACCTTATTAACAGCGTTATTTTCCAAGTTCCAACTGCAATTAGCAAGGGCATTCTAGTAACTAAAACGTATCATGGCAATTTACTAATTGGCCCAGATGCAACACCAACACCGGCAAAAGACTACCTTGACACCGCCAGTAAAAATATTGGCGAAATTATCGAAGCTGCAAAAAAATCTTTTCCTGATTTTGATTTACAAAAAGTAATAACTGCTTTCGCCGGTAATCGTGCTACTGCAACTACCGAAGACTTCATTATCGAAGAAAGTAAAGTAAAAGGGTTTATTAATGTCGCGGGCATCGAATCGCCAGGTTTAACCGCAGCACCGGCAATCGCAGCCTACGTTGGCGAAATCGTAGCAACCAAGCAGGTAAAATTAAGCCCCAAGACTGACTTTAATCCTTATCGCAAAGCATATCACGCAATTGCCAATATACAGGAGCAAACTCTTAATAATTTGATTACGCAAAATGCAAAATATGGCTGTGTAGTATGCCGCTGTGAAACCGTTTCTGAAGGCGAAATCTGCGATGCCTTACATAGAAACATTCCGATTAATTCATTAGATGCCATCAAACGCCGTACGCGTGCTGGCATGGGCAGATGCCAAGGCGGGTTTTGCACCCCAAAAATTATGGAAATAATTCATAATGAGCTGCAAACTCCAAAAGAAGAAATAACAAAAAAGGGCGGTAAATCATTACTCGTATTTGGTAGGACTAAATAAATGAAAAGCTATGACATCATTGTAATCGGCGGGGGACCGGCTGGCATGGCTGCAGCCTTGGCTGCACACAAAAATCAAGTAAATAATATTTTGATCATTGAACGCGACCAAGAGCTTGGTGGCATTTTAAACCAATGCATTCATAATGGCTTTGGTTTGCATCACTTCAAAAAAGAATTAACTGGCCCAGAATACAGCGACCTAGTAATTGAGGAATTACAAAAAACCAATATTGAAGTCATGACCAATAGCATGGTTTTAAAATTTGGCGATGATAAAACTGTACACGTAATCAATGGCAAACTAGGGCTTATGAAAATTAAAGCAAAAGCCATCATTCTTGCCATGGGATGCCGCGAAAGAACTCGCGGGGCAATTAGAATTCATGGCACAAGACCCGCGGGAGTCTACACTGCTGGAACTGCGCAAAGACTAATTAATATCGATGGATATATGCCTGGAAAAAAAGTTGTGATTTTAGGTTCGGGCGATATCGGTTTGATTATGGCTCGGCGGATGACACTCGAGGGAGCCAAAGTTGAAGCAGTGCTTGAAATCCTACCCTATTCCAATGGATTAACTAGAAATATCGTTCAATGTTTAAACGACTTTTCAATTCCACTTATGCTTTCACATACCATTACTAAAATTCACGGCAAAGAGCGTGTTGAAGGTGTTAGTATAACTAAAGTTGATACAAATTTGTGTCCAATTAAAACAACTGAGCAATTCATTCCATGTGATACCGTATTATTATCGGTTGGCTTAATTCCAGAAAATGAAATTTCGTGCGCTTATGGCGTCATAATTGATCGAAAAACCGCTGGACCAGTCGTAGGCGAACTAAGACAAACTAGCAAAGAAGGGGTATTCTCCTGCGGCAATGTTTTGCACGTTCACGATCTGGTTGATTTCGTCAGTGAAGAAGGAGGTCTAGCTGGCTTTGGCGCGGCTCAATATATTCATAATAATTTAAGCCCTGACTTTACGCATATAACCATACCTGGAGATGGCATAAGTATGGTCGTTCCTCAAAAGATCAATGTCCAAAACGTGACTGACAAGGTCAAATTATTTATGCGCGTAAAAAAAGTTTATACCAACTGTATAATTAATGCCTATATTGGCGATAAACTAATCGCACACAAAAAAGAAAACAAATTTCTACCAGCAGAAATGGTATATTTGACCATAAAGAAAGAAGATTTGTTTAATAATATCAATGCTGAAATAGTAATAAAAATCGAATCGATAAAGTAAATTTGGATAAAACTAATAAAAATCATGAAAAAAATAATACAACAAAAAAAAACAGACCATCAGAGCTTAGCACCGATAGACCAGAGCAGTTTGGGAATTCGGCTAGGCGGCAAGGAGAGAGAAGCAGGAGTGCACTTCCCGTGCATGACTGCTTCGAACGACGTAGCCAACAACACCGAAAACCAAAATGCGATGGGTATAAACATGACTTGTATTTGTTGCCCACTAGGTTGTGATCTAAAAATCGACAAATCTGGCACTGAATTTATTATCACTGGCAACAAATGCCCTCGTGGCAAAAAATATGCAATCGAGGAAATCACTGCACCCAAAAGGATTGTCACCAGCACTATAAAAATAACAGGTGGCTGCCGCCCGGTAATTCCAGTAAAAACTGCCGCACCCATCCCTAAAGAAAAAATCTTTACTATTATGGATATCCTTGCTAACGTTGAAACTACAACTCCAATTCATATTGGTGACATAGTTATAAAAAACATAGCTGACACTGGAGTAGATGTTGTGGCCACAAGAACAGAAAAATAAAAACCTGTTCCCTTGATTATTATACCTGGAGAGGTGTCCGAGCGGCCGAAGGAGCATGACTGGAAATCATGTATATGCGCAAGCGTATCGTGGGTTCGAATCCCACCCTCTCCGCCAAATATCAAGTTACAAATTCTAAATTGCTGACTAAATAAAGTATCGCAAACAAATGTTTTTCAACTCTTGCAAACTACTGCAATTATTTACAGCGAAACAAAATTCTTTTTTATTATGCAATCCTTGGGTATATAAACCAGCAATTTTACGCGCATGTAACAACGCAAATTTTTCATTCCCTAATAATTTTTCTAGCAGTTGGATATGACGCATAAAAATAGCGCCAATTTCCACTGGAGATGGGTTGATAAAATCCTGCTGACGCATTTGGGCAATTAGCTTTTGAATTAACCACGATTGCCCCACTGAAGCACGAGCAACCATAACTCCAGCACATCCAGTTGCAAACATTTTTTGCAGAGAATTAATACAACAGACATCGCCATTACCAATTACCGGAATTTTTAACTCCTCAACAAAAAATTGAATCTGATCATAATGACAGGGATCTTTATAGGTTTCATTCCAATGCCTACCATGCACCACCAAAAAATCCACACCGGCATCACTAATTACTTTGACGATCTCTGTATGAAATTTATCAGAGCTATTACCTTCAACCCTAATTTTTGCTGCTATCGGCAAGTGCGTATTTTTTCTCATTGCACTAAGCAACTTGTAGAGCGTTGCTGGATCAGTTAAAAGACTCGAACCTGCATGTTGACGTCGCACTTTTTTTACGGGACAACCACAATTTAAATCAATTAAATCAGCATTATAATCGGTAACTACCTTGGCAGCATGCCCTATTTTTTCCGGGTCTTTACCAAATATTTGAAAGCAGACTGGGCCCTCATTTGGATCTTTTTCAATATAACGTCGATATGCAAGCTTAGGCTGATGCGCCAAAGCATTACACGAAATCATTTCGGTGCATGTAAAAGCCGGTTTGCTTTGTTCCCAAATTAGCAGGCGAAAAGCTGAACAACTATAACCCGCAAGCGGCCCCTGAATAATATTCACGGGAAAAGTTTTGTTAGCTATGTGCAAAGATTTAAGCAAAATGTTTCTCACAATTTTTATTGGCAGGTTTTAAACCTCCGGAGGCAAAGGCTCCTGTTGTGCATAAAAAATTGAAAAAACACAACCTAAAATCACTAAAATTATACCCAGCAAAAAAAATAAATCAGGAACATATCCCCAAAATAGCCACCCCAAGAAACCGCTAAACACCACACTTAGATATAATATTGGCGAAACAATTTTGGGAGATGCACATAACAAAGCGCGCGTTAATAACTCTTGATACGCAGTAGCAACAATACCAATCATAATTAAAACCAGCATTGTAATCAGATCTGGAGTACGCCAGTTAAATATACTAAAGACACCGCTTAGAACAAAAGTCAGCGGAAAATAATAAAGCATTATTGTATAGTGGCTGTCGTCCTTAGCCAACTCATGTACACCCAAAAATGACACTGCAGAAGCAAAACCGGCAACTAAAGCGACTAACATCATTGGATTAAAAACACCACCACAAGGCTTAAGTATAAAAATTATTCCAACAAAACCAACTAATAAGACCAACCAATTTTTCGTGCTAGTCCTTGTACCTAAAAATATGAAACTTAAAAGTGGTATAAATAAAGTATAAGTCATGGCCAATAAATTAGCATCTACCAGCGGCACATACTTTAAGGCAATATAAAGGGAAAATATCGTAACAAAGCCACTGAAAGCTCGCAGCAGATGTAAACCGGGATGCTTAGTTTTCAGCGTAAAATATTCCCCCCGTAAGCGCTTATAACCCAACACAAATATAATCCAAAACAAACTGACAGCAAAGCGGATGAAGACTGTTATACTTTCAGCAACATGACCAGAAATTAGTTTAACCAAAAACACCATAATACTGTAACAAAATGCGGCTGCAATACCTAAAATAACAGCTCGTTTTACCGATTTATCTCTCCAAGGAAAGGCTATCATTTGTAAAATATTTTTTCGGATTAACCAGATCATATGTTTTAGCGTTTTTGAATCCATCTAGTCTATTCTGATAAAATTCATCTTGCAATATACCTTTGTCAAACCACCAAAACTATGGTAGGTTCTTAGTGAATTTCATTGTGACTCACAAAAGAGGAAATTTATGACAACACTCATCGCCCCCAAAAACTATTGCCCAACCCTCAATATCCATCAAACTGAAAAAGCAATTCAGTTAATCAAAGAGTTTTTTCAACAACAATTGGCGACCGAACTAAAGCTTTATCGAGTTACAGCACCACTTTTCGTTCCTAAAGGGACTGGAATTAACGATGATTTAAATGGCATTGAAAAACCTGTAGCCTTTAAAATAAAGGATATTGCCAATCTTGAGGTTGAAGTAGTGCAATCATTGGCGAAGTGGAAGCGCTTGGCACTTGCCGATTACAAAATACCACATGCTTATGGCCTTTATGCTGATATGAATGCGATCAGACCAGATGAATCTCCTCTAGATAATATTCATTCACTCTATGTTGATCAATGGGATTGGGAACGAGTAGTGCTGGCTTCTGAACGCAACTTGAAATTCCTGCGAAAAACTGTAAAGAAAATTTACAGCATATTACAACGCCTAGAGTTCTTCATTCATGAACATCACCATCATATTAAACCAAGCCTACCGGAAGATATAACTTTTATTCATGCCGAAGAAGCTGAAGAACGCTATCCAAAACTTTCCCCACGCGAACGTGAATATCAATTAGCCAAAGAACGTGGTGCAATTTTTATTATTGGCATTGGCGGATCTTTAAAAAATGGCCAACCACACGATGGCAGAGCACCAGATTACGACGATTGGACCACAGAAACCGAGAATGGTTTTAAAGGATTAAATGGAGATATTATTCTCTGGAACCCTACCTTAGAAAACAGTTTTGAAATTTCTTCTATGGGAATTCGCGTAGATCAAACTGCCCTATTAAAACAACTAAAGCTTACCAACACCGAAAAGCGCAAAGAATTGTACTTTCATCGCCGACTTTTAAACAATGAACTTCCCCTAACTATTGGTGGAGGCGTAGGTCAATCACGCATCTGCATGCAATTTTTACATAAGGCACACATAGGCGAAGTACAAGCTAGCGTCTGGCCGGATCAAACTGTGCAAGAGTGTAAAAAGCATAATATTGTCTTGTTGTAACAACTGCTGGAGCCTGTTGACATTTTGCTATGGCTATTTAAAAAATAAAGCAAACTCGTATTATTTTCAAGGCTATCGCGTTTAAAAATAAAATAATGTCCGCAAGCATGGGATAAATAAAACTGCAATCAAAAACACTATTGCGGCGGCACTAATTAGCCACAGCGCGCGATTACGTGATTGGCGCGAACAATTAATAAAAATCAAAGCAAGATTAGAGATAACTAAAACCGCAAAAGTAATGGCGCGAACATTATTTTCTTTATAGCCCAAAAATCTAACAAACATAAACACGGCCAAACTAAGAGTCAAAACCCCACCCCCCTGCCATAAACTTGCAACCACAGTTTTACGATTAAATAATTTTTCTCCACTGTTACGCGGCGAACGCCGCATAACATTTGCTTCCTCAGCCTCAGCTTCAAACACAATCGAACAAGTCGGATCAATAATCAATTCTAGAAACACCATATGAATCGGATAAAGCATGAGCGGCCATTTAAACAAAACTGGAATTAACGTCATACCAATAATTGGAATATGTACTGCCAAAAGATAAGTAATAGCTTTTTTGATATTAGCGTAAACTCTGCGACCTAATCTTATTGCAGCAACTAAAGAAGAAAAATCATCATCAAGCAAAACGAGAGCTGCTGCTGCGCGAGCTACATCAGTTCCATGCTCACCCATGGCGACCCCTATATTTGCAGCCTGGAGCGCTGGCGCATCGTTAACACCATCACCAGTCATCGTCACAATCTCGCCATTGGCTTTTAAGACATTGACGATACGTAATTTTTGTTCGGGTAAAATACGTGCAAAAATATTTGTGGTTTTGATTTTTTGCGCCAATTCCAAATCACTCATCCGGGTAAGCTCTGACCCAACAATAACCGCATCCGGATTTTGTAATCCTATCTGCTCTGCCACATGTTGCGCCGTACCAAAATAATCACCGGTAAGCATGACCACTCTTATGCCGGCTTGATAACAACTACGCACTGACTCCAAAACATTGGGCCGAATTGGATCTTCTAGCCCAATCAAACCCAAAAACTCAAAATTAAAATCATGCTGTATATCTGGTAGTTTTTTATCGGCAAAATTGGCTTTGGCAACACCGATGATACGCAATCCTTTACGCGCCATTAATTCAATTTGCTCTAATAAATTTTTAATTTGTTTCGACTCCAAATGACATAAATCAAAAATAGCTTCTGGCGCACCTTTGGCTGCAATCACATAATCTTTGTTTTTCGCTGACTGCCACACTTGAGAGATAGCCAGCAATTCTTTGGAAAGTGGATATTGATGCACCAAAGTCCAAAGCTCATGCAAATGCTCAGTATCCTTTAAACAATGCACACCAAAATTCTTGATAGCAATTTCCATTGGATCAAAGGGATTACGTTGACTTGCAAGGATGCTATATTCAAGCAGCTGATGAAATATTTCCGGCAAAGCACAAGAAACAGCCATGCTTGGCATAAAAAAGTATTGGGCGTGAGCAAACAACTGACACACCGTCATCCGGTTTTGTGTGAGAGTTCCGGTTTTATCAACGCAAAGAACAGTTGCCGAACCCAAAGCCTCTACTGCTGGAATTCTACGGGTTAAAACATTTTTTAAAGAAATCCGCCAGGCTCCAAGTGCAAGAAAAATAATTAAAACCACCGGAAACTCTTCGGGCAAAATTGCCATTGCCAAAGTAATCCCAACTAAAAAACCATGCAACCAATCGGTTCTAGTAACACCATAAATAATGGCAACCAAAATACAAATTACCAAACCAAAAATTGCAAAATTGCGCACCAAACCATCGGTTTCTCGCTGCAAATCCGTGCGCTCAATCACAGTAGCAGTAAGGCTTTTACCAATCATACCCATCTGAGTATTAATTCCAGTTGCAACCACTCTGGCATAACCACTGCCTTGTACTACCTGAGTACCGGAATAAACAAATGGCAAATCATCGCCACCTGGTCGACAAAAATTTGTGGGGTTTTCTACAACCATTTTACGCACTGGATGTGATTCACCAGTCAAGATTGCTTCATCAACTAAAAGGTTAGTAGCAGATAAAAGCTTGGCGTCCGCAGAAATAGAATCTCCTTCATTGAGTACAATAATATCGCCTTGCACAACCTCGCGGCCGGCAATGCGCATACCTCTACCCTCACGGATCACAAATACACGCGGACTTGAAAGGTTACGCAGGGCAATTATAGCTTTATCGCTTTTACGCTCCTGGTGGCAGGTGATTCCTATAATCACCACAACAAAGCTAAGCAACATTAAGCTTTCGGTTTTACTACCTAAAATAAAATACAATGTCGCACCGATTAATAACAACAAAAACATCGGCTCGCGCAATAACTTAAAAACAAAGTCAAGAAGCACAGTCTGTTTTGCCGCGGGTAATTCATTAAAACCATGAGTTTTTAATCGCGCTGCAACTTCTTGAGAGGAAAGACCGGAGATGTTTTTGATATCAGCATTCATATAAGAAAATCTAGGCAAAACACCGCTCTTCGCCGCCGCCAAATAAATTTTCTACACATCGACCACATAATTCTGGATGGTCTTTGTTATTGCCAACATCCTCACAATAGTGCCAACAACGAGAACATTTTTTATGCACGGTTGGCATAACTGTAAGCTTTAAACCAGGTAGTTCAGTTGCAATAACATTTGCTGGGGCAATAGCAATATCTTTTACTACTGCAGTCGAAGTAATTAATACAAAGCGTAAGTCATTTTTTAATTTCGCAAGTACTGACAAAATACTAGCATTGCAATATAACACTGCGGTAGCGGCAAGACTTGAACCAATAGAACCAGCAACACGCAAGTTTTCCAACTCTTTATTGACTGCCACTCGAAGATTTTGGATAGCATGCCAATCATCTAGGGTAATTTGATCTTTAGATAAATCAAAACCAGCCACATCAATCGCCCCGTACCAACGCGCCATAAAAACCGATTCCTCTCTGGAAACCATTCCCCGCGCTTGCTCCATCTTCCTTATTTCCTGCCAAATTTCCTCGGCAGTAAAACTCAAAATCGGAGCAATCAATCGCATCAAAATTTCTAAAATATGCAGCAACGCTGTTTGGGCACTGCGTCGCCCTAAACTATTTGGCGCCATGGTATAAAGACGATCTTTAATGATACTGAAATAAAAACTACTAATTTCCGTGGATAAAACCCCTTGCAAATTAGCGCCAGCTAAATGGAATTGATATGCACTATAATGTTCGCGGCAGCTTTTTTCTAAATTTAAAATTTGCGCAACCGCAAAACGATCAAGTGCCAGCATTTTTTCTGGGGGTACTAAATCCCGCTCTCGAGCAAAGCCAACCAAATTTCCGAGTAAAAATCTTGCAGTATTACGGAGCATACGATAAGCATCTACCGTGCGCGCAAAAATTTCATCAGAAGCCGCAAGATCACCGTGCAAATCAGTCGCTGCCACCCATAAACGTAGTACATCGGCACCATATTTACCAATTAGTTGCTCAGGTGCAATCACATTACCCAGTGATTTTGACATTTTGTGGCCTTTCGCATCAACCGTAAAACCATGACTTACCACCGTTTTATATGGTGCGTGCCCGTACAATGCTACTGCCGTTATTAAGGAAGACTGAAACCAACCACGATACTGATCACTACCTTCAACGTAAAGATCAGCTGGTAGCTGCTGCTCGGGACGTTGCCCAAGCACACAATAATGCGACACACCTGAATCAAACCATACATCCAAAGTGTCTGCTACTTTTTCATAGTCACCCGCAGAAACACCCGCTGCATGTTCTTCTAAAAATTTTTGCGCATCAAGTTTGTGCCAATAAATAATGCCTTCCTTTTCAATGTTGGGTGCAATAATTTCGCTGACTAATTGCTGCATGTGAGGATGCAGTTCACCAGTTTCTTTATGCACAAATAATGCAAGAGGTGTATTCCAAAAACGTTGGCGCGAAATGCACCAGTCCGGACGTAAATTTACCATACTCTTAATACGTTCTTTACCTTGCAATGGAATCCAATTTACTTTTTCGATTGCACTATTGGTTTGCTCGCGCAAACCATCCATACTAATAAACCACTGCTGCGTCGCCCGAAAAATCAAAGGAGTTTTATGGCGCCAACAATGTGGGTAGCTGTGCTGCAAAGTTTCCGCGTGAATTAAAGCGTCCTTTTCTTTTAGGAGCGCAATAACATGATCATTGGCGACAAACACATTTTCACCAGCAAAAAATGGCGTCGAACTTAAAAATTTGCCATTAGGTCCAACCGGATTTTTTATAGGCAATTTATAGTGTAGGCCAATCTTGTAATCTTCTTGGCCATGCGCCGGTGCCGTGTGAACCGCGCCAGTTCCAGCATCAACCGTAACATGCTCTCCCAAAATCACCGGCACAGTTTTATCAGCCAAAAATGGATGCTTGAGTATAATATTTTTTAAATCACTACCTAAATAGGTCGCAATAACTTGATAAGTAGCCACGTCATAACGCTGCATTACCACGCCCAATAAATCTTCTAAAATTATAAAACTCTCATTACGATCACCACATTTTACTAACACATATTTTAATTCTGGATGCAAACAAACTGCTTCGTTAGCTGGCAAGGTCCAAGGTGTAGTAGTCCAAATTGGAATGCTTAAATTTTCGACTTTAAATTTTGTTGGATCAACAACAGCAAATCTAACATCAATTGCCGGAGAAGTTTTATCTTGATACTCAACTTCGGCTTCGGCAAGCGATGATCCACAAGCGATACACCAATGCACCGGCTTATAACCACGAATAACATAATCATTTTTTATAATCTGAGCAAACGCGCGCACAATATCGGCTTCATACTTAAAATCCATCGTGTAATAAGGATGCTGCCAATCACCTACAACTCCCAGACGCTGGAAAGCCAACATTTGCGCTTGTATCTGCCCTGTAGCATACTTGCGACATTCTGCAATAAATTGCTCGACCGAAATCTTGACTCCAGCCCTACCAAACTTCTTTTCAACATTTAATTCGATGGCCAAGCCATGACAATCCCAGCCTGGAACATAAGGTACACTATATCCATCCAGCAACTTGGTTTTATTAATAACATCCTTAAGAATCTTATTAAAGGCGTGTCCTAAATGAATGTCACCATTAGCAAATGGTGGTCCATCATGCACAATAAATTTACCACATGCATTTTTTGGCTGGACAAAACTTTTGTATAAATCGATTGAGCGCCAAAATTCAAGCATTTTCGGCTCACGCTTTGGCAAATCCGCTTTCATAGGAAAATCTGTCTTGGGAAGATTAACGTCGTAGTCTGTCATAGCTAGATATTATGCAAAATAGTGGGGGTTTGCAATAACAATGAGGCTGTTTTTACATCTTTTTCAATTTGCAACTTCAACTCCTCAAGCGATGCAAACTTCTGCTCATCTCGAATTTTTTCGCAAAATTCTATGGCGATTCTTTTGCCATAAATATTGGCATTAAAATTAAAAATATAAACCTCAAATGATTTATCCTTCCCTGAGACTGTTGGCCGAAAACCAATATTAGCAACACCAAACAAAGGGCTTTTTTCGCTGTCATAAACCTTAACTACATAGACACCTTCGAGTGGTAATTCACGTCGCACCAAATGGATATTGGCAGTCGGAAAACCCAAATCTCGACCAAGCTGCCTGCCGTGAACTACCCGCCCAGTAACTCTATATGGTCTTCCCAAAAATCTAGTCGCAACTTTTAAAGTACCTTGCAATAAAGCAATACGAATAAATGAACTACTAACTCGCACTCCTTCGATCTTAAATGCTGGCATACTTTCAACTTCTAATCCTAAGGCTCCTGCATATTGATTTAGTAATGCAAAATTCCCCTCACGGTTATGCCCAAAAGAAAAATCATCGCCAATTACTAAGTAGCGCACATGCATCGCTCCAGCCAAAATTTTTTCAGCAAAATGCTTGGCTGTCATACCAACAAAATGCGCATTAAAAGCTAAAATCAAAACTGCATCGATCTCATATTGAGCAAATAGAAGTATTTTTTCCCGCAAACTGGTCAAACGCAGCGATTTGTCACCAGTAAAAAACTCTACCGGCTGTGGCTCAAAAATTATAACAACTGCTGGAACTTTTAACTCTTTGGATTTTTCTTTAAGACGAGTCAATAGTTGCTGATGCCCAAGATGCACACCATCGTAATTACCAACAGTAGCTACGCAACCATTGGTAATTTGTTTTAAATCATATAAACCTCGAATGAGTCGCATAAAATCGTTAATCTATAATAGAGTTGTTGCAAATTTATCAAGTGCATTATTTTCCAATCTAAATAACACCCACTCATCCTTCGCCTCAGCGCCAATGTTTTTTTTATAAAAGTTTATTGCTTGCTTATCGGATTTTAATGCTATCCATTCAAACCTAGCACATTTGCGTTCTTTAGCAAGCTTAGCCAGAAAAATCAAAAGCCTTTTGCCAAAACCTTTGCCGCGCATTGTGGGCTTAATATACAAATCTTCCAGATAAAGCCCAGGACGACCTAAAGGTGTAGAGAATTTGTGAAAAAAGAGCGCAAAACCAACTGGCTTTTGTTTATAATAACCGAGAATTACCTCTGCATGCTTGTTTTTACCAAAAAGACTTGCCCGCAACATATCTTTCGTTACCATATCTTCCGTCAACTTAAGATGATGTGCCAGATCTTTAATAAAAGATCTGATCAGTGACACATCTTTCTTTGTTGCAAATCGAATCGTAAATTTATCAATCATGGTCCTACCTCGTTGCATATAACGACTCCATTTTGTCGTAGGTTATCATTAGAGTAAAGCATATTATGACTGATAGGCGCTTCAGCCTGCTCTGCCAAGTCTGTACCACATGCGGCTACCGGATATCGTGCTGAACTCAACAATTGATGAACCAGGAAAATCTGTTTTCCTTCAATATATTGACAAAAAAATATGATCGAGGAGAATACGTGCTATGGATCTATCGCAAATCATCGAAAATTCTTTATATTTTTTGGCTCTAATTAATCCAATAAGCAAAGTATTATTTATCGCCTCAAAACACCCGGCATATTCACGCCAAGAGCTCATTTCTATTTCGGTACGCTCCACCATTGTAGCATTTTTAATCTTGGCCATCTCAACCAGCGTGGGTGATTTTTTAATGGTAAGAGTTTTTCATGTTGAGATTTATTCATTAAGTGTGGCTGGCGGTATTATTCTCTTTATTATAGGCCTAACCGCAGTCAGAAAAGGAAGATTTTTTGAAGAGGACAAAGAAAATCATAAATCGCAAGATATATCAGTGGTACCGCTTGCAGCCCCGCTAATCGCCGGCCCTGGAACCATGACTGCTGCCATTTCTTTTGCCTCGATGCATGGAACAATAGCAACTATAATTTGTATCACTATTGCTGTATTGGTCAACTTGGTTTGTATGCTGCTTTCTTCTCAAATCAACCGAGCAGTTGAAAAGCTAAATGCCACCGAACCACTAATTCGCATTACCGGATTAATAGTTACAGCAGTAGCAATGCAAATGATTTTTACTGGTTGTGCTACTTGGATTGCAAGAACCGTGTAAAAACCTTTTAAAATTATCCATCCCGCAAAATAAAATCACGCCATCTCATACCACTTAGCCATAAACATCCCAAATAAACTACAACGGCAAAGGCACACAAAATTGCCAAATGACTCGCGCGTGCCAATGAACTCCTGCTAAACCACACAGCTAAATCAGCAGTAGTAAACCAAAGAAATAGCACCAAAACAGCATTAGCGACCAGTAGCTGCACCCAAAATATTTTCCAACCTTTGCCCGGCTGATAATGCTTATCACGCCTGATAGTCCAAAATAATAACCCAGCATTGAGTGAAGATGTAAGCGAAGTTGCCAATGCCAACCCAGCATGCTTTAGCGGAAAAACTAAAATAGTAGCAAGTACAATATTAGCAAGCACAGCAGTAACCGCGATCTTTACCGGTGTTTTAATATTTTGCCGTGAATAAAAACCCGAGGCTAATACTTTAACCAACATAAAAGCAGGAATACCAACTGTAAAACCAAGCAAACTACGCCGCACCATCAACACATCAAAATCAGTAAAATTACCTCCTCTAAATCGAAACAGCGTCATCACTATTGGTCCAGCAAGCATAACAATGCCAACCACCGCTGGTAGGGCAATGGTTAATACAAATTTTAGCGCCCAATCAAGTGCTTCAGAAAACTCCTCTTGTGATTGCGCTGCATGTTTACGCGATAAATACGGTAGCACTACAGTAGCAATCGCCACACCAAACACTCCCAAGGGAAATAAAGCTAAGCGACTAGAGTAATTCAACCACGCAATACTACCTACAGGCAAAAATGAAGCCAGACAGTTATCAACTAGAAAACTTATTTGCGCGACAGAAACACCAAATATCGCTGGTACCATTAATTTTAATACCCGCATTACGCCTGTATCACGCCACACAATACGCGGCCTTGGCAGTAGATTTAATTTATATAAAAATGGCAGCTGGAATAAAAGCTGCGCTATCCCGCCAATAAAAATCCCCCAAGCCAAGGCAACCACTGGCTGAGTAAAATATGGAGCCAAAAAAATAGCCGCACCGATTAAGCTTAAGTTTAATAAATTCGGGGCAAACGCTGGAACGCCAAATTTCCCATAAGTATTTAAAATCCCGCTAACATATGCAGTTAGCGAAATAAATAAAATATAAGGGAAAGTTATGCGAAGCATTACAGTTGTGAGTTCAAACCGCGTTGGATCATGAATAAAACCTGGAGCAAAAACATAAACTAGCCACGGCGTAATTAAAACCGCGATCACCGTAAAAATAAACAGCACAGCCAGCATTACTCCAGCCATAGCTCCTAAAAAAGTTTTAACTTCGGCTCCGCCACGCTGCTGGTGGTATTCGGATAACACTGGAACAAAGCTTTGAGAAAACGCACCCTCTCCAACTAACCCCCGAAAAAAATTAGGAATACGGTAAGCAACATTGAATGCATCCATCCCAGCTACTGCGCCAAAATAATAAGCAAAAACCATCTCACGTACCATCCCCGTTATGCGCGAAATAACTGTCATCAAAGAAAAGGCAAAAGTGGATTTAAGCAGGCTTTTTTTCATTATTTACTCATTATCAATTACTTTAAAAAAACACGGGGTTATTTTTACCACAATTAGGAGTTAGAATACAGACTTTCAAGGTTCGATTTTATTAAAGGTTTATAATTGATGTTCCTAAAAATAATGTATAATGAGGAAAAATGTACATAACTACTTTTGATGAGGCAATAAAAATGGGTAGCGAACGAAGCTTTGATACATTGCAATATGCAAACAGACTAAAGGCTGTTGGTGTTCCAGAAAAACAAGCGGAAGTACAGGCTGAAATCATGGCGGAAACCATAGAGGATAGGCTAGCAACAAAAAAAGATTTAGAACTAATCAAAAAGGATTTGGAACTAGCTAAATCCGAATTAAAGCGCGACATAAAAGAACTGGAGTTAAAGATAGAAGCGACTAAAAACGAATTGCTCATTAAGCTTGGTAGCATGATAGTTAGCAGTTTAGGCGCACTCATTGTTTTAATGAAACTATTTAAGTTATAAACTAGAGCCTTTCCCCATTGACAGCCAAACAAGATCAAGGCATATTAGTACTTAAGTGATATTTTTAGAGGAATCAAAAGTGGCTAATACTAAATCAGCAAAAAAACGGGCGGTTCAAAGTGAAACTCGCCGCAAACATAATGCGAGCATGAAATCCGTCTATCGCACCTACATCAAAAGAGTTGAAGCTGCAGTCGTGGCAAACAAAAAAGAAGATGCCATGAAAGCACTAAAAGAGTCCATTCCTGTAATTGACAAAATGGTCACAAAAAAAATCCTCGATAAAAACAAGGCTGCGCGCCACAAAAGACGTTTAAATGCTAGAATAAAAAAAATGGCATAAATCTCGTGTTGCTAAATATGTCATGCACACTATCGAAATTAACAACCAATTTAAGCAGGCTCTCGATCTAATTGAAGGCTCGGGACGTAACTTACTGATTTTCGGCAAAGCAGGTACCGGCAAATCAACTTTTCTCCATTATTGTCGCAAGCATGCTAAAAAAAAGATCGCGGTACTAGCACCCACTGGCGTTGCTGCAATTAACATTAATGGCGCAACGATCCACTCCTTTTTTGGTTTCTCCATTGATATCACCGTCGAAAAAGTTAAAAGAATCTCAAAAAACAATAAAATAAAAAAACTCTTACAAACTCTCGATACTATTATTATCGACGAGATTTCAATGGTAAGGGCGGATCTTTTAGATTGTGTAAATAGATTTTTAACACTTAATGGCCCCTACCCACTCGAACCGTTTGGCGGCATACAAATGATTTTTATCGGCGACCTTTATCAAATTCCTCCAGTAGTAAAAAGCGACGTTGCCCACTTCTTTAAAAACTTTTACCAAAGTCCATATTTTTTCTCAGCCAAGGCTTTTATTGAACATGGTGCAGCTTTTGAGCTAATCGAGTTTGAAAAAATTTACCGACAAACAGACACTCATTTTATTGAATTACTCAATGCGATTCGCAATAACACTGTCACTGCCAAACATCTCCAAGCCTTAAACGAGCGTCTACAACCTGATTTTAAAACACGCGAAGATGAATTTTGGGTATACATTACTGGCACCAATAATGCAGTAAAAAAACTCAACGATGCGATGCTTAACAACATTAAGGAAAAAGAAAAAATTTATACGGCTACGACTGCTGGTGACATTCAGCCAGGAGCCTTTCCAACGGACAAAGAATTAAAATTAAAAGTCGGCGCACAAGTAATGCTAGTTAACAATGACGTAGATAGCCGCTGGGTCAATGGATCGATTGGTCACATAACCGCTTTTACCCATGATAAAAAAAGCAGCACTGATGTCATCATGGTGCAATTGGCAAACCAGGAAATCGTCGGCGTTTATCCACACGAATGGGATGTTTTTAAATACGAAATTAACGAAGAAACCAATGGATTAAACACACTGAAAATTGGCAGCTTTATCCAATATCCAATGCGCCTCGCGTGGGCATTAACTGTACATAAAAGCCAAGGTAAAACCTTTGATCATGTTATTGTGGATTTGGGCATAACCTTCTCACCAGGACAAATGTACGTAGCACTAAGCAGGTGCACCAGCCTAGATGGTTTGGTTCTAAAGAAAAAAATAACAACTAAAAATATCTTTATTGACTATCGCATTGTGAACTTTTTAACCAAACTTCAGTATCAACACGCCACTAAAGAATTGCCCCTGGAACAAAAAATTGCCCTAATAAAAAATGCCATTGCTAATAAAAAATTGCTAGAAATAACTTATTTAAAAGCCCGCGATGAAAAAACTAGACGCATTATAGAACCTCTTACTATCGGTGAAATGTATTACCAGGATAAAAAATTTATAGGTCTAAACGGATTTTGTACTCTTAGAAAAGAATCACGCTGTTTTAGTGTTGCTAGAATTTTAGAGATTAATATTTTATAAAAAATCAGGAGGATAGTATGGCTACTACTAAAAAAAATGCATTTTATGCGCAATCCGGCGGCGTTACCGCGGTCATTAACTCAACCGCCTGTGGCATAATTGAGACCGCAAAAAAATACGGCATTAAGGTTTATGCCGGTAGAAATGGCATTGTCGGCGCTCTAACCGAGAACTTAATTGATACAAGCAAAGAAACTGCTAAAGACATTGCAGCTCTGCGCTATACTCCTGGTGGCGCTTTTGGTTCTTGTCGCTATAAATTGCGTTGTTTTAAGCAAGATTGTGCCGAATACGAACGCTTAGTACAAGTTTTTGCCGCCCACAATATTGGTTATTTTTTTTATAATGGTGGCGGTGATTCGCAAGATACAGCACATAAAGTTTCGCAAATGAGCCAAATCATGGGCTATCCTTTAATTTGCATTGGGATACCAAAAACCATAGATAACGATCTACCATTTACTGACACCTGCCCTGGTTTTGGTTCAGTCGCCAAATATCTCGCCACATCAATTCGCGAAACTGGCTATGATCTCGCCTCAATGGCCGCAACTTCAACTAAAATTTTTGTGATGGAAGTAATGGGTCGACATGCCGGCTGGACCGCAGCAGCAACCGGTTTGGCTAGTGAGAAACCTTCTGAAGCACCCCACATTATTTTAGCGCCTGAAATAGCTTTTGAGGAAGAAAAATTCTTAATGCGAGTTGATGCTTGCGTCAAAAAATATGGAAACTGCGCCATCGTAGTTTCTGAAGGACTATGTAACACCGAGGGTAAATTTTTACATACTACTGGATGCTGCGATGCCTTTGGTAACACGCAACTTGGCGGTACTGCACCACTAATCGCCAAATTAATTAAACATCATCTTGGTTATAAATATCACTGGGCAGTGGTTGACTATCTGCAACGCGCGGCTCGTCATATTGCTTCTAAAACCGACGTTGAGCAAGCCTATGCCTTGGGAAAAGCTGCAGTTGAATTTGCTCATCAGGGTAAAAATAATGTAATGGTAACGATTGTACGCAAAGCTGATAAACCCTATCGCTGGATAATTGATTGTGTAGAGCTAGAAAAAGTAGCAAATGTCGAAAAGAAAATGCCACGAAACTTCCTTACCCTTGATGGCTTCCATATTACGAGCGAATGCCGTAAATATTTGGAGCCGCTCATTCAAGGGGAAGATTATCCACCATTTAAAAATGGTCTACCACAATATGTGCGTCTAAAAAACGTAGCAGTTAGAAAAAAGCTAAACGAAGAGTTTAAACTGAGCTAAATCCACGATCACTCGAGGATGGCTCTCTAAGAACGGGTCCAACTGCAGTTTTCTAACACCTAATATACTTGTCAGGACGGCATTTATCATTGAAATCAGTAAATGGACATAATTTTCTAGTAAATGAGTTATTTATTTTATTTACTTTTAATGTTTCACAAGCTGTAAGATATACACCTAAAATAACGGGGATTAACTGTGCTACTAACCCAGGGTTTATACCGCCAAAAATAATGGCAGTTTCTTTTTGATTCAGTTCTACTATTCTACTCATATTTATTCTCCAATAAAGTTAGGAATCGAGGTTATTACACATAAGTTCACAGAGTGATAATAACTACTATAGAATATTTATATTAAGAAAATCTTATGTGTTTATTAATGTTTCCTTATATTGGATCCACTGGTCATTTTTTATTTTTCCCAGCAAGAATTAGTTTTGATTATTTGCCATATCTTTGTTGCATAGCTCAAAATTTAGGCACTGTATGCATTCTCACTATAAATCATTCGAGAAATCTATTTATAAAAAAGTCAATATAACATATATCAATTTAAGCTTCGCTTAATGTTGTTTCTGAGAAAGACGCTACAATTATCGGCAAAGGGTGAATAATTATTCCTCTTTATGAAAATTACTAGAGCAATTGCAGGCTAGTAATCATTTATTAACTAAAATTGGAGAAATTTACTGTTATGAATAAATTTATTGAACTAAATCAGAAAAAAATTGGTAATGTTAGTGGTGGCGAAAAGTCTTTTTACGAAACGTATCCAGAAATAGCACAACAAAAAGCGGATAACGTTGAATACTATATAAAGGGGTGCCAAGATGCGCTAAAAAATACGCTTGGCTCTGAGTCGACTTGCAAAATGAAAGCAGCTAAATGGTTAATAGAAGAGGTAGGAACAACACCACATGCTGCTAATGAGAGTATTTTTACACAATTTTATAAAATGTTTTTTTAGTTGTCCCTCTCATGGTTTTTAATTCTTTATCTGATTAGATGAGCCTATAACGTTTGGTTGAATAAGCTCATCTTTCTCAGAATCTTTTCTCGATAATTTCCATATGTTATCTCACAGTCGCTTTAATAAAATATTGGCCGTACCAAAATACTCTAATATGTGCTTCCAAAAAACTTTAAAACTTTGTAGTTATAAACAAATGAAAAAAATTTAAACTTGGGCTAAATCTTCTTTATTGTCGGATTATCCCACGAGCCAGTTATGTGATAGGTGTAGGTCGTAGCCTTTTTTATCGCTGGAGCAATTATTTTATCGGCAACAACCCAACTTGCCAAACCGATCAGCGGACCAATTGGATTACTGACAGATAGTAGAGTAACAACCACTGGAACACTCGAAGTAATGTGCGGCGTGACACTAAGCCTAATATCATAATCCTGCATGACCAAACCAATTTTACCTTTGGCCTGAACTCCAGCTATTGGTCCATCAAGATTGATTTTCCTCGCAAATGCATTCCCATGCGCTATTTCTAAATAACTTTCTAACTTATCAAAACCGAATCCCTTCTTTGTCAAATCACTTAAATCTAAAGATAAATGCCGTAAACTAAACAAATTGAGTACACGACTAAGGCCTAATTTCGCTTCTGTTTTTCCGCTGAAATTGATAATTTGCCCATTGCTGGCACGAACAACAAAAGTTCCTTCAACTTCCTTCAGGGACGGATTATAAGGAGTATTTGGCCATTTTAGAGAAAAATCTGCCTCGCCCTTGCCGCCAATTAAATCATCCGTTAACTTTAATTGTTGCAATAAACCACCAATATCGACACTACTAATTTTACCACGTAAAGTTGTCTGCTGCTTATCACCAGCGGAAACCCAATTACCGCTCGCAGTTAAATTAAACTTTGGATCAGTAATAGTTATTTTACTAATCTCCAATCCTTTTGGCTGCTGCGGCTGAGTTACAAATTCCACTCTATTAAATTTTTTATTATCATAACGAAAATCATCAATGGTAAAATGTAATGGCGCCAAATCTTGTGGCTTTAGCACAGCGGTATTCTGCTGCTCCTTGCCAGAATCAAGATAAAGTTTTTGAAAGACTCCTTGTATTTGCACTCCGGAAGCCAAGGGAAAAAATATCTTCCCCTGAATAGTCGCCATAGAGAGCATAATTTCCCAACCATTGTTTCTAGGTTTCGCCTGCAATGCCACTTTTTTTAACACCTGACCCAAAACACGCAATTCATCGACTTTAAGACCAATCTGTCTAATGGTAGTGCCAACTTCAGTAAAATTATTTTCCATCTTAGATAAATAACTACGCCACACAGCCAAATCTAGCTTTTTTATGAAACCGGAAATCACTATCCCCGAAGTTTCGAAGATAGCAGCTGGCGCAGTCCCAAATTTTATTTCACCAATTAGCACAACCCATGGTTTAACATTGATTTTTTTAATAGCCAATACAGCATTAATTTGATCATTATAATTAACAATTATTCGCGACAGCTTATTACCACCGAAGTAATAGGCCAAACCAAATTTACTCTTGCCCGTAGCAGCTTTAGCAAATGGTTCCGGCAAATCAACTGTTATTCCCTGCAGATCAGAGTTCAATTTAAAAACATTGCTCTGTGATAAATCATGCAGCTCAAGTAGACCACGATATTTAAAATCGCCGGCCACATAAGGGTTGAGCTTAACCGAAAAACCTTTTTCAATATCCGTGATAGCAGCACTTCCAGTCACAGTCACTCGGGTAATGGTGTCAGCTTTGGCGCTTAATGTATCAACCGTAAGTTCCACTGGCCGATCAAATAACTGCCCGCTAAGCTTATTCGCTGTCAAATCATTTTCAGTAAAATGCAATTCGCCTTGAATATTATTAAGGCCAAAGTTTAACTCATAAGGTCGTAAATAATTAGCACGCAAAGCAATGTACCCATCAACCTTAGTTTTAGCCTCTTTGGGCGACAATAATGAACTCAAAGGAATAATCATTTTTAAATCGAGCCGCATCGGACCAGTTAAACTTATTGCTTGGAGCTTATTGGCAATAGTTTCTTTTAGCGGACTTAAATTTACGAACTTTAAACCAGCACTTGAATCAGAATTAATTACGCTCTCAATACTTAAAATCGGTATATCAAGATCAGGGATAGTTGCCTTTATTAAACCAATAGGTGATTGCATAATTTTAGCATCCTGCGTCAAAATCACCATGGAACGATTGGCAAAAAGTAGCTTACCATTTAGGTGTTCGATTGGAGGCCAAGCATCGTCATAATTCAAATGCACATCACGTATATTAGCGTTGGCTAAAAAGCGACCTTCGTTATGATCAAATGGAAATTTATCAATGGGGCCTTTTAGTATCATGTTTCCCATCATTGGCTTACTGCTGATAAAAGCTTTATCTAGCCAAACCGTAGCATCGGGTGGTAGCTCGGTTACTGGATAATATAATTTGGCTCGGGCAAGATTGCTTAGCCTAAATTCAAGCTGTATATCAACCACAGGCGCCATACGCTTCGCATTTTGGTCTGGTGTTATTGGTGGAAATAAAAATTGCAAATCTCCACGCAGTGCTAGCCAAGCATCTTGGTATTTAAATTTATCAATACGCACATCTAGATTATCCTTAGTATTTTGCCAGATGATTTTGCCCTCTATACTCTCAACCGTTAATGGCGTACGAAAAAATTTTGCAATAACTTTAGGATGTTTAAGTAACAGATTGATATCGCCAACTACTGGCGGAACAAAAAAACCGCCACCGGAAAATTGCTCTGGCGACTTAAATAAACAATTTTCAATAACTATATCTCCAGTTAAAGAGGAAATTGCTTGCTTTAAAATTTCACCACGCAACTTCAGATCGGCTTCAAACTTGGCTGGCAGATACTTCTGCGCAAATCTACCATTAATCTTTAATTCGTGTTGCAACACACCGTTATATAGCTTTAATTGCAAATTGCTAAATTTTAATATCTCACCATCTGCTACACTCCATGTTAATACGACATCACTTAAATCAATCTTGCTCTGCTCAAACAACCATTTCAATATTTCAGCGAATGCAAAATTGGTATCACTAGCAGAACCACCCGATGTCCCTTTGATACCAGAAACAAGTAACTCACCGTTTTTGTCTTGGGAAATAGAAAAATTAGCACCCCGCACCACTAGCAACCCAGGTTTTATATTCCATCCAAACAAACTACCAATTAAATCGATGCCTATTTGTAATTCTTGCGCCTGCAGTAATACTTTAGTTTTTGCTTCATTAAAAACAGCAACATCATAAAATTTTAAGACTGGTTCTAACCCCTTATTTCTTACAATAATCTTGCGCACGCTAACAGGCTGCTTAATCAAAACACTTGCGAATTTTTCAAGCCTTTGATGATGGGTTTCAATATAGTGATCCGCAAAATACAGTAAAATCAAGATTAACACCAACACCAGCATTATACCTATGATGCCTAAACCGAGGCCATGAAGAACTTTGTTAATAATAGCTTTCAAAATACGATCTGCGCTTATAATTAAACAACAATGCTATAATCAGCCACACTAAAGTACTCATAACAGCTCGACTGAAAATTGGCCAAAAACTAATATGCTTACTTAAACAAGCCGATAGCAACAATGGTAATAATTGGCACCATACAATTAAACCAAAAATTACCGCAGCTTTTTTCCAAAAATCCAGCAGGCTAATTTTCCTGCTAAATGTTGCCGTGAAATAAGCGGCCACTACCAATGCTAAGGCATTTTCACCAACAGGGATATTATACAGGATATCAAGCAAAAAACCGACCAGCCAAGCAACACCAACATTCACGCGATATGGCATAGCAAAAACCCAGTATAACACCACCACCACTAACCACTCTGGATATATCCATTCAACCCAATTCGGCAAACGTAAAAGCATAAGCGCCAAAGCCGCCAGAAAGCTAGCTAAAATTAAGAGCCAAATCTTTATTTCTTTCGAAAAACTCATCATAGCAGGATAAAAATACTATTTTTTGTCGTGTTTTAGCGGTACCGCAAGGCCAGTCCAAAGCAAAAGCACATTTTGGCTACTATTTACCCGAGCACTTGGCGTAATCAAAACCTTTATAAACCTCTCACCCAAAATATGTTTAATCATTTTTACACTACCAACTGCATATCCCGCAGGAAACCGCTGCCCCATTCCCGAAGTAACCAAAAAATCCCCTTCTTTTATATCGATTGTTTCTGGAGCATTTATCAACTCCAAACTATCGCCGCGTCCAGTACCAATTGCAATTACTTGGATCCCATTTCTAACAATCATCACTGGCACTGCACTTTTCGCATCTGTTATGCGGAGAATTTTACTAACTTTTGACCCAATTGAAATAACTTGTCCAAATAATCCATATGCATCTACCACTGGCTGTCCAACATATAAACCATCCATTTTACCTTTATCAATAGTAATTTGTTGATCTAAACCACCAGCAGCAAATACTAATAATTGTGCTACCAAAAATTTAGTTTTGAGTTGCTGGCTTGAGTTTAACAAAGTACGCAATTGAAAATTTTCTTGCTCTAAAAAGCCAAGCCGCTGCAACTTGGCATTAGTTAATAGCAATTCTAAACGTAAACCAGCATTCTCTTTAAGCAAAAGCTGTTTACTTGCTAAATTCCCCGAAAATGTTTGAACTAAATCGATTGGCCAATTAATCACACGCGAAAGTGGCGCGGTGATAAATGGTAAAAAATTGGTACGTAACACGGTAAAACAAGTCAAATTACGATCACAAAAAAACAAAACCAAAGACAGCACTACTAAAATAAAAACTCGAGCTCCTTGGAATGGCCTCTTAGCAAAAATTCTTCTGATAAAAACCTCTCTATAATAAGTTATACGCAAGCTAAAGCTTGCGGCTACCAAACCTGCATCTACACACCCAAGCTTGCAGTTTATTCGTAGCCCAGAAAATCCATGTCACCTCCAGCATCAAGCATCTCAAGTGCTTTGCCACCACCACGTGCCACGCAAGTTAATGGATCATTCGCAATAATGACTGGCAAGCCAGTTTCTTCCATCAACAAGCGATCTAAATCGGTAAGTAACGCACCACCGCCAGTTAATACTATTCCACGCTCAGCAATATCCGATGCAAGCTCTGGCGGAGCTTGCTCTAACGCCGCACGCACAGCACCAATAACACCTGCTAACGGTTCTTGCAGTGCTTCTAAAATTTCATTGCTGTTTAGTGTAAAGCTACGAGGCACTCCTTCAGCAATATTGCGACCACGCACTTCCATTTCGCGCACTATATTCCCGGGAAAAGCGGTACCAATTTCTTGTTTAATACGTTCTGCGGTACTCTCACCAATCACGCTTCCATAATTGCGTCTGATATAAGCAACAATCGCTTCATCAAAACGATCACCGCCAATTCGTACTGATTCTGAATATACAATGCCGCTCAAAGAAATAATTGCTACTTCTGAAGTTCCACCACCAACATCAACCACCATACTCCCACTGGCCTTGTCAACTGGCAAACCAGCACCAATTGCAGCAGCCATTGGTTCTTCAATTAAATAAACTTTGCGCGCACCAGCACCCAAAGCCGATTCTTTAATCGCGCGTCGCTCCACTTGAGTTGAACCACAGGGAACACCAACTAAAACTCGCGGGCTAGGACGTAAAAAATATTTTGGCTCGTGAACTCTATGAATAAAACATTGCAGCATTTTTTCAGCCACATAAAAATCAGAAATTACTCCATCTTTTAATGGACGAATTGCTGAAATATTTCCCGGGGTACGACCAAGCATTCTTTTTGCTTCCAAGCCAACTGCTACCACATGGCTCTGCCCTCCAGCCTCATGGCGCACCGCCACAACTGAAGGCTCATTTAATACAATTCCTTTGTTACGCATATAAACAAGTGTATTTGCTGTACCCAAGTCAATTGACATATCGGTTGAAAATAGTCCACGAATTTTTTTAAACATAGTTATCTCGCTAGAGTATCTGATTAAAATATCTGCTCAATGTAGCTGAATTTTTTCAAACTTTAAATAGTTATTTACATAAAATAGCAAACATAAACTCTATATAAAAAATTTTATTTTAAATCAATTAATTGAAGCCAAATATTTGCTAAAAACCGATTATTCCAGATTTGTATGCTCTATAGCTTACATTATTTAATCGTGAGCAAAGGCTTTGTATATACTGTGTTTTCTAATACATCCTGCAAACGCAGGCCAAAGCCTGCGGCTATCGGAAAACTTTAAAATTCGGATACAACGGTCCTATTTTCTAAAAATTTTCAAAAGACAGGTTTTTGGATAATCCTTCAAGTAAATTAAATTGTAATGTGCTTAAATTTCCCATATCTTGTAGTTGTTTAATTTCTGCCAAAACCACTTCAGGCGAGGCATGTACTGAGCTGCGATAATCTATAATAACTCCTCCAGACTTAATTTTGTTCAAATAATTAATAAACTCCTGGTGATAATTATCGGATAAAACCTCAGGATAATTTCTTCCTAAAACTCTTATTGCTTGGTTACGCAAACTTGGATTAGTAAAACGCTTAATCAATTCGACTTTTTCCGGCAAGCTAGCTAAATGAAAACAATTACAGAGCTGCAACTCTGTATCTTTAAGAAACCCATTTTGATAAAGCGCCGCATCGACATCAAGATTCGGAACTTCGGGGTATTTATACTCTTTGTGGTAACGAACAATCTCACTCAAAATCTGCGGGTTTCTTTGCAACCAATCTACATTGCTAGCTATTAACTCGCGACGATTATCGGATAAATATTTATCAAAACGTTTGGACAATGGCAATAATAAAGGCTGCTCAGCAAATCTCTTACGATAAATAAAGGTTGTTTTGGGAATACTATCTAAAGCAGTTTCAACCAAACTTGGCGAATCTAACGGAAGCCACAAGCTCTGGTTTTTATAATGGTTATGCATCCCTAAACCAAGAACGGGACATTGATAAAATTTTTCCACGCCAAAACTACCATCAACCAGTAGAGCCTGGCGATACTCACCAAAAACAAATGTTAGTTTCGCCAAACGCTCCAAATCAATTTTTTTATCGAAATAACCGCACAAGTAATCCCACATTTCTCGTGCTTTTCGTAGCAATCTGGCCAGTGCAAGTGTAGCTTCAACATCAGTCATGGCATCATGCGCTTTACCATTTGCTAATTTATTGTGCAAACTCAAATGCTCGAGCTTTAAAGTGGTTTTCTCCGCAATTTTTGGCCAGGTAATACCACTGGGTTTGAACAAATAATACATCGCAGTAATTGGATATAAATCCATACGACTACAATTATTGGCATATTGGTGCGTGTATGGAGTAAGCAAATTGCGATAAAATGAAAACCGCAAAAACTCATCATCAAAACCTAAAGTATTATAACCAACAGTAATGGTTCCTGGGGTGTTAAATAATTGGTGAATCTCACGCATGGCCTCATATTCACACATTCCCATTTTGAGCTGTTCAAACGTCAACTGATGTACCAGAATTGCCTGGGGAGAAGGAACAGTATCAGGATTTAATTTTATTAAAATTTCATGGCGTTCAAGTTCGTTTAATTCTAAATCAGTCCGAATTGCCGCAAATTGCAGCACTTGATCAAAGCACTTGTTTAACCCTGAAGTTTCGATGTCATAGAACAAATATGTTTTTTGCATAAGGCTCAATGTCTTGAATCTGTAGCCACAGGCTTTACATTACCCACAAGTATGGTTGCCAATTTCATAAACTTATTATCACGCTCTTTCGAAGCTAAAAATCTCGGGGGCATCTTACCCAGGGTTCCTGCCACCACTTTGTGGTTCGGTCACCTTTGGGCTATAGATATTACGTTTCCTTCGGAACCTCTTTTATCAGTCTTCGTTAACAGACTATACCAAGCTATAAATATCCTACTCCTTTAGAACATTCATACAGCATACAGTATTATACTAAATTATAAAATCCATGTCTTAATAACATTAAAAATTCTTAGAAAAATAGTAACTCCCCAGGTGTTTCCGAAATAAACTAAAAAATCAATTCAATTCCGGTAGATCCACATCTTTAATATTTAAATAATAAATCCACGCGTCGAAGACGTGAATATCTTTTAGCCCAGCCTAAGACCCACGTTTTTTGCGGGTCGCATGGCTGGGTAACTAACACAAAATATTCAAGCTCAAAGAGCGAAATAAAATTCTATATAAAAATATAACCTAAATTTCTCTCTTACTAGCTTCATTCATTCATGCTAAT
>CAXOVY010000032.1:0-312196 GCA_964213355.1 Gammaproteobacteria bacterium | reverse complement strand
ATTATATCTTACTTTTATTCCTTAACTAGTGGTCTAAATTTCGGGGTCCATTATAGATGCTGATAAAAAATTACCTGGAGATATTCTAACATAGGATCGGTTCAGTGTAAAAAAACAGGATAAACGATAAACATATAGAAGATTTTCCCAGATTTAAAACTAACGAAGATCTTGCAGGGCATATCAAAAAGGTTATGCAAGATAAAAACAGTATTTTTAAAGAACTAAAAGATGGGCGTTCTGCATATTGGAATGAGGAGTCTAAGACCGTTGTGATACGGGATCCAGGCCATGTTGATGGTGGATCCGTGTTTAAATCAAGTAAAAGGTATTTTGAAGGGATTGAGTAATATGACCTTAGACGATGAATTAAGAAAGCTTTGGATGTCAAAAAAAGAGTTGTATATTATGAGCATTACTCTTGCTACATTTGCACAGGAAATGCATTGGGTGCTGGATGCTACAGAAAATAAAAACATCTTTAGGAAAAAGTTTTGGAAAAATTTTGGCTTTTACCTTTCCGAGCTTGACTATATCAATGACGCTTTAGGCGACTTATATACTAATCTTAAAAATATAGCTGTAGAAAGTTCAGCTATGCTTTATGTTTCTAACGAAACTCATGTGCCTAGAAAACCGGTAATCATTCATACAGCTTTAAACGAATGTGGCAAAAATTATGAAGATTATGAAATATCTATCATAACTGGTATATCGAAAAAAGAACTAGACACTGTTTTAAAAGAATTTAAAGAAAAGGTAATAGACAAAATGGAGATTGGATCCGTGGGTCCAACTGCACAAGCGGACTAAAAGTTTCGTAGGAAAATTTAGGCAAAACTCTATTTCCAGTAAGAAAATTTACTGGAAATTTCTTAATTATATGAGACTAAACAAAGACCACTAACCTGGTGATCTAACTTGCGTATTCTTTAGCAGGATAAAAAGAAGCTCGTGTCTCGTCAACATTAGATAAAATTGTTTGCATAATATAAAGCCTACTGTATACGTAGCAACTATTTTAAGTTTTACAGCAATTCCACAATGGCGGCACTATTTGCTATTTTACCGGACTCATCTAATCTTTTAGTAATAACTTTTTCCGACGTATCTATCCTTGCATTATCCATAAAATACCGACCCCTTTACTCTCCCCACACATTTTGACATAAAAACAATTTATTGTTAACTCGCTTTTTGTTAATGCATAGCCATCATCCACCAAGCATCACCACCGACTGCTGCCACAGCTACCGCTATAAATCCAAGCATGTCAATTTGCATCGAAATTTGACCCCCTAGTTGCATCGAAAATTGACCCCTCTGCCACGAGCTAAAAACTTCACTTTTACTGATCAATTTTTTGTTGTTTTTCCCTCCCTCAATCTCCAGCTTTTATCACCAGTTTCTAAGATCAAACAGTGGTGAGTAAATCTGTCAATTATCGCCTTAGTGGCTTTTATGTTACCAAAGATATCTGGCCATTCGTTGAATGCTAGATGAGTGGTTATTATTGTCGATACTTTTTCATAAAGATTAGAAAACAGTTCAAATAATAGAGGGCTGGCCTTTGGATCAATCGGCAAATAGCCTAGCTCATCAATTACAACAAGATCGAACCTTTGTAGCTTTGCCATAAATGCTGTTTCGTAGTTGTGAGACTGCGCTTTTATTAGATCTCTTGCTAGCTCAGCAAACTTATAAAACCGTATACGATAACTATTTTGTAATGCTAAGTAAGCAAGTCCAATCGCTAAATGGCTCTTTCCCGCACCACTGCCACCAATGATTAAAATATTGTAGTGGTCTTTTATAAATTTCATGCTTTTAGCATTGTCTAACGTTTCTATTTTAATTGGTAAACCTGTTGGGTCGAAGTTATCTATAGACTTCATTTGTGGTAATTTAGCTAATCCTAATTTGTACATAAAAGATCTTGTTTGTCGATAAGATGCTTCGCTTTTAAGCATAGATAGAAGCATTTGTGGCCACTCTTCTTGTGATTTTAAATCAATCATGTCATCAAAATATTGCAGCATCCCTTTTAATCCAAGAGCCCCAAATTGTTCTTTGATATTTTCATGCGACATAGATTGCCTCCTGAGATACAAGCTGATTGCTTAAAAAAGCATCGTTATAACAACATATATCTTCGCTTGGCGCTTCTATTAAATGCAGCTGTCGTTCTTCTATTTTTTCTTTTGGAGTTGCTGGAGTCAGATATTGTATGACAAAATCTGCATTACTTACTCCTATTTTTAAAGCATTTGTACACGCTTCATCAACTTTATTTAAGCCATGTTTTGATACTTGTAATAAAATTTTAATAAATTGTTTGTCACCATCTTCATGTGCTCTAAGATTATTTTGCATACTTATAAATGATGGTGGTAATTTTAAAAGCTTAAAAGGAGCGCCATTTCTTAATGCTCCAGGTTTGCGCTCAAGCGCTGGTATATAGTGCCACGGATCGTAAATTTTCTTTTTTTTCTCGAAACAACGCTCATGCTCACCTATTGTTTTTCCTTTGAATACTATAATAATTTTGTTGGTATAAGCTCTAACATCGGCAACTTCACCAACGTAATCGCAATCTACACTATACATATTGGTGTCGTAGTTTATTAAGCTGTATGATGAAACTACCGAAGGCTCAAGTTTATAAGCGTCAAATTGGTTGCGGTATTCTAGCAAACTTGGTTTCTCATCTTGATATACATCCCATACTTTTCGTCCGTTTAATTCTGGATGATTTGTTTTTTGAGCCCATTCTATGCATTCACCGAGAAGCTGTTCATTCAGTTCTTCTAAATAATTAATACAACGAAGTGGAGTAAAAAAATTTCTACGCCCAGTGTTAACTTGGCATTCTACCTGACCCTTTTCCCAACCAGAAGCTGGTGTGCATGCAATCGGTTCAAATAAATAATGAGAAGCCATTTCAGAAAAGCGTGAATTAAATTTACGGTCTTTGCCAACAAATACTTTGTTAACAGCAGTCTTCATGTTGTCAAATATGCCTTTTTTTGTAGTTCCTCCAAAAAATTGAAAGGCTTTATTGTGGGCATCAAAAACCATTTCCATTTGCTCATTTCTGTAGACAACAATTAAAAACATACGGCTGTAGCACAGTCGTATATGTGCAACCTTAACTCGCGTTAATATACCTTGTAACTCAATCTCTTCTGTACTCCAGTCAAACTGAAATGCTTCTCCTGGAGCAAACTCCAGTGGTATAAAAACCTTTTTTCCATCAGAATGATTATTACGTCTCCAATCGGTAGTAAATCTATTTATGGTTGAATAGCTCCCCTTGAAACCATTGCTGCAAAGCGTTTGGTATAATTTTTTTGCTGTATATCTTAAACGCAACGGCTGCTTAATATTTTTTTCTAACATGCTTGTTAGCTGATCTTTGAATTCTCCCATTATTGGTAACGTTTGTTTATCCCTCACGTAAGTCTTTGATGTTTTGTCGTCTCGGATAACTTTCTTTACCGTATTTTTTGATAAATTCAATTCACGAGCTATCGTTTTTATCCCCTTGTTTTGTACATAATACAGCCGCCTTATTTTCGCAATTGTTTCCACTATTATCATCCTCTTTTATCCTCTTAAAATTAGTTAAAATTTTAAGAGTAAATTTAGTAATTAGAGGGGTCAATTTTCGGTGCAACTTTATGCTCTAGAGGGGTCAATTTTACATGGAAATTGACAGATTGATAGAGCATGGGGCGCATATGGAGCTAGTGGCGACAATAAATATTTAAAGAGGATTTTGATGATTGCCTCTAGCAAAAATTCAACAGAAATTTATGCAGATGATGGTTTGATTGATATGGCTACTTGGTCTTTGAACTCAATGCGCAAGCAGGATAATATTATTGATGAAAAAGTTAGAGCCATAATTGCCGATAATCCAAAACTAGAGTATCGCATAAGTAAAAAAGAATCCGAGCACATCGAACTATAGAAAAAGATCACGGAATCAAATTACGGAATAAGGCTCTAATACACAAGCTATTGCGTTCAACGAAACAACCATGTTCGCAAAAGCTTGCGGATTAATTGTTTGCACTGCGTCGGATAAAGCCTTATCAGGGTCGGGATGTACTTCAACCATAACTCCATCTGCACCAGCGGCAACTGCAGCTCTTGCCATTGGCAAAATCAAGTTTCTTTTTCCCGTCCCGTGACTTGGATCAACTATAATTGGTAAATGGCTTAATTCTTTTAATACGGGCACGGCGGTTATATCTAAAGTATTTCTCGTATAGGTTTCAAAGGTTCTAATTCCACGTTCACATAAAATAACTTCTGCATTGCCAGCACTCAATATATACTCAGCCGCCATTAATAAATCTTTATACGTGGCAGAAAGACCTCTTTTTAACAGCACTGGTTTTTTAATTTTTCCCACTGCTTTTAATAAATCAAAATTTTGCATATTGCGCGCACCTATCTGAAGAATATCTGCATATTCGGCAACTACATCTATTTGCTGAATTGCCATTACCTCGGAAATTGTTCGTAAATTATAAGCCTTACCTGCGTCGTGCAAATATCTTAAACCTTCTTCTCCCAATCCTTGGAAATCATAAGGTGAAGTTCTTGGTTTAAATGTTCCGCCTCTTAAAATAGTAGCGCCGCCCTCTGCGACTAACTTAGCAGTTTCGAAAATTTGGTTTTCAGATTCAACTGCACATGGCCCCGCGATAATTGTTAGAGCACTACCGCCAATTTTTACACCATTTATATCGACAATAGTTTTATTTAAATAAAAATCCCTGCCCGCAAGCTTAAACTGATTGTTAATTGGCTTTATTTCTTCAACTTCCGGCAAAACAGAAAATAACTTCATGTCTGTTTTTTGATCTACACCTTTTATAAGCGCTATAGAGAAACCCCTTTCTACTTGCAAACAAACCGCTTGAAACCCCATAAATTCAAGACGTTTAATCAAGCTTTCAGCTTCATTTTTTGTGACTTTTTTATTTAGAATTAAAATCATAATCACCTCCTCTTTCTTGGATCAATATTGATTGCTATTTTTTTTAAGCCAGAAGCCGCTATCCCTTTGTTAATTGCATCGATAAATAAAGAACCAACCACAAACCCATCAGCAGTAGCGATAATTTTTTTTGCTACTTGGCAGGAACTAACACCAAAACCAACCACTACGGGCAAGTTAGTATTTTGTTTAATTAATTTTATTTGCCGGTTAAAATCACTTGGCAAGTTATCTCTCATACCCGTCGTTCCAGTTCTACAAGCATAATAAAAAAAACCTTTGGCTTTTTTATTAATCTGCTTAATACGCTCTAGATTAGTAGATGGCGCAATAACAAAAATTGGAGAAATATTATAGGTATTACAGTTTGCCAGGTATTCTGCCGATTCCTCTAGAGGTAAATCAACGATTAAAAAGCCATCGACTCCAGCAGCTTTTGCGCGTTTGAAAATATTTTTATATCCAGCTTGCAAAATAGGGTTGAAATAACCAAATAATACAATTGGAATAGCAGAATATTTCCGTATTTTTTTTATAAGTTTTAGTGTATCTAAAATTGTGACTTTGCGCACGAGAGCATCTTTCATCGCATTTTGAATAACCGGGCCATCAGCTATTGGATCTGAAAACGGTACGCCTATTTCTAAAAGATCAACCCCACTTTCAATTAAAGTCAAAGCTGCCTGAAAACTGTAGTCGAGTCCTTTTTGTCCCGCGGTTAGATAAGCAACAAACACCTTGTTCTTTTTAAAAACAATATTAATTCTACTCATAGTATCACCTTTAAATTAAGCCTTTTGCAGCCAATTGAGGAAGATCTTTATCTCCCCTACCCGATAAATTAACAATAACTACATCATTTTTATTAAATCTACTTGCTTCTCGCAATAAATATCCAAGAGCATGAGCTGATTCTAATGCTGGAATAATACCTTCGGTTCTTGCTAACAATATTAGAGCCGCAATTGCATCTTTATCTTTGACAGACGTATATAGCACTCTTTTTTGATCAAATAATGCGGCGTGCAAAGGTCCTACTGATGGATAATCCAAACCTGCAGAAACAGAATGTGTTGCACTAATTTGGCCGGCACTATCCTGCAATACATAAGAGTAACAACCATGCAAAACACCTGGTTTTCCAGACAGAAACCGCGCGGCATGTTGTCCTGGTTTATTACCCAAGCCACCTGCTTCAACACCAATTAATCGAACATTCGGCATGTCAATAAACGGAGAAAAAATGCCAATTGCATTTGAACCACCACCAACACAGGCAATGATAGCATCGGGATCGACAGCAAATTTTTTGTGGCATTGTTTTTTTGTTTCCAAACCAATAATAGATTGAAAAATATGCACCATTTCTGGATAAGGATGTGGCCCCAGTGCAGAACCAATACAATAATGCGTAGTAGCGAAATTTGCCGCATAATCACGCATTGCTTCATTGATTGCATCTTTCAAAGTTTGGCTGCCATTAGTTACGCTAATAACTTCTGCACCCAATAATTTCATTTTAGTAACATTGGGCGACTGTCGCTCGATATCAACACTGCCCATATAGACAACACAATCAAGACCCAAGTATGCACATGCCGTGGCTGTTGCAACCCCATGCTGCCCGGCGCCAGTTTCAGCAATAATTCTGGTTTTACTCATTTCACGTGCCAACAAACATTGACCAAGCGCATTGTTTATCTTGTGTGCTCCAGTATGTAATAAATCCTCCCGTTTTAAATAAATCTTAGGACCTCTAATTGATTTGCTAAAATTTGCAACTTCTGTAAGCGGTGTCGGACGCCCAGCATAATGTGTTAAAATTTGGGAAAGCTTATTTTGAAATTTTTTAGCTCTTCCAATAACAGCAAAGGCTTCGACCAATTCTTTCATTGGAGCCATTAAAACTTCTGGCAAAAATGTACCGCCATAGCGTGCATATTTACCTTGCTTATTTACAAAGTTCTTAGTCATTTTTTTCTCCTGCTTTAGTTTTCATAATAAACTGCTTAATCAACTTTAAATCCTTTTTACCAAAGTCTTTTTCAATTCCACTAGAAACATCGACTCCATTCGGCCTCACCATACCAATAGCCCGTGCAACATTGTTTACACTTAGCCCTCCTGCTAAAAAAAATGAAAAATTATGAACACATTTGAAGTGATTTAAATTAAAGCTTTTACCGCTTCCCGCTTCTACCCCATCAAATAGCAAGAAGTCTCTTTTTGGATCCAAGCATTCAATATTTTTTCTATCGCAAGCATCCAAGATCATTCCGCTCGAATCGACATTAACAACGTAAATCCTCTTTATATTTTGCGGCAACTTGTAAGATTCTTGTTTAGCAATCACGCCATGCAACTGCACTATTTTTATTCCAGTCAATTTACACATACTAAGTATTGCAGATGCAGAATGATCAACAAATATCCCCACCCCTTTTGCGCCACCTCTTTCTGCCGCCGCATTAATTATTTTGGCCTGCGGCGGAGAAACAAATCTTTTGGAACTTGGATGAAACACAATACCGATAAAATCAGCTCCCATTTTCGCAGCAGCTAAAGCCACAGCTTTGGTTTTTATGCCACATAGTTTTATTAAAATTTGCTTAGGCATGCTGGTCTCTCATCAAATTAATTAATGCTGCTGGTTTTTCTGCACAAACTAGCGCAGTACCAACTAATGCTGCGTCAAAACCAACTCTGCGTAATTGCAACGCTATCTCTTGCGAATCTATGCCCGACTCAGAAACTCTAACAATATGTTTAGGAATGTGCTTGATAAGTTGTAACGAGTGATTTATATCCACATCAAATGTTTTTAAGTCACGATTGTTAATACCAATAATTTCCGCACCTGCATCTAGTGCCAAATTAATTTCTTTGATGCTATGGACTTCAACCAATGCATCAATATTCATTTTCCTGGCACAACCTAACAATGTTTTTAATTTGTTTCCCAAAATCGCCACGATTAAAAGCACCGCATCTGCACCCTCGAAAATAGCTTCGGTAATTTGCAGTGGATCGATAATAAAATCTTTGCGTAAAATTGTTGTATCTGTATTTTGGAGCGCTGCAGCAACTTTGTTAAGATCTTTAATTGAACCATCAAAATAACGCTCGTCCGTTAATACCGATATCGCTCCTGCTCCTCCACGCGTATAGTTAAGCGCAAGCTCAACCGGGTCTGCAATAATTGACAACTGCCCTGCTGTCGGGGATTTTCTTTTGATTTCTGCGATAATCGTCAACCCATCATTTAACAAGGACTTTTTAAATGACTTCTTACTTATTCTTATCTTTTCACTTATAACAAAATTTTGTTTTAATAAATCAACTTCGCGTTGTTTGTTTAAAACAATGTCATTTAATATGTTATTCACAAATCCCTCCTGCGCAACCAAAAGCAACAAAATCATTCAATAAACGCAACACTTTCCCTATATTAATGCTGTTTTTTACCTGTGAAATAGCTTGTTCAATTGAAGCAGTAATGCCATAGGTATAAAGAGCAACTGCAGCATTAAATATAAGGGTGTTTGCAATCGGTCCAGTTTTGCCTTGAAATACATCGAGCAGCATTGCTGCATTTTCTTTTGCCGTCCCACCACCCCTTAAATCTCCAGCGATACATCGTGGCAACCCAAAAGCTTCCGGATCTAAAATTGTTGGCCTAATGTCACCAGCTGTAATTTCTAAAACTTTAGCTGGCCCCACGCAACTTAATTCATCCAATCCTCTCCCATGAAAAACCAAAGCCTTTTTAACTCCGATATTTAAAATTACTTCAGCCATCAAGTGCATTAACTCTTCCGTAAAAACACCAACAAGCAAATATTTAGCTCGCGCCGGATTCAAAAGTGGCCCCAAAATATTAAAACATGTTGGTACACATAAATTCTTGCGAATATCCTTTACTGCTTTCATCGCTGGATGAAAATGTGGTGCAAAACAAAAGCCAATTCCAACTTTTTCGATACACTGTGCAACGCGCATTGGCGCAAGATTAATATTAACTCCTAAAGCCTCTAAAACATCTGCCGAACCACATTGTGATGAAACGGATCTATTCCCCCTCAACGCTAATCTAATTGACCCACCATATTGCTAAAAAAAGTGACCCAGTCTGATAAGTTATAAAGCCCATTTTTGTATATCGTACCCCCAAAAAAAATATCTACGAGTATTCTTACTAAATCAAATTTAATTTATTAGTAGGAGTATTAAGATGAACCGAGAAAATCGTTGCCAACATTGTGGCGGCTACTTGGTTAAATATCGCAACCCCAATCAACGTTATTGCTCTGAAGCCGCCTGTCAGAGACAACGCAAAAATTTATGGCGCCGTAATAAGCTTAGTACAGACGGTGATTATCGAAGTAATCAAAATGCAGCCACTAGAAAATGGCGGCAGTCACATCATGATTCTTGGCAACCATATCGAACAACACATCCTGCTTATGTAATTCGCAAACGAGAACGACAGCGGATACGGGATCAACAAAGCAAAGATTTGTATCGTGCTAAGAGTGACGCGTCAACACCCCACAAGCTAGTTACATCAGGTACTTATCATCTGATACCGGTAACTGAGTCTCATCTTGCAAAGAGTGACGCGTTAATAGTAAAAATTGCTTTAATTACAGATAGTTCGGTCAATGCAGTCGCCTTTGGACAATCTTGCAAAGAGATCACCTTATAGCCAGAGTGATGGAGAGTTGCAATCATAGGTCTCATGAACAATTTATCAAAATCAGTTCTCGAAGCGGAATGGCATCAGTTAGAACTTAGTTATCGACACTTGCGGAAACATACGCAACAAGAGCAACAACGATTAATGCTGTCGATCCATACCTACGGATTATTAGAGCCAATTATGGTTGTTGCAAGTTTAACTGGGAATTGGACAGTTATTGATGGCTACTTGCGAATAAAAGCCATGCAAGCATTAAAAAATGACACGATTAAAATAATTATCTGGGAATCGAACGTTGCTGAAGCATTGATCCATACTTATAGGAGTAATCAATCTCGTACCTGGGATTATTTTGAAGAGGCCTGGTTACTCCAAGAGTTAGGGAATCTGCATAATTATTCTCAAGCAGAGTTAGCACAACAATTAGGTAAAAGTAAAGCATGGGTAAGTTATCGATTGCAATTGCTTGAGTCCTTACCTGATTTCATCAAAGAGGCAATGTTGCAAGGAGATTTATCGTCTTGGGCTGCAAACAGAGTTTTAGTGCCGTTCGCGCGCGCGAACGAAGATGCTGCCAAAAGCTTACTTAATTATCTACGCAGTCATACCCATAGTACTAGAGAACTCCAAGAGTTTTATTATCACTATTTAAAGTCTAATAAGAAAGTACGTGAGCATTTACTAATGTCTCCGCAATTATTTTTTAAGACTTTGGAATTATCAAAACAAAGTCAGCCTTTCTCAAAGGATCTATCTTTATTATCACCCCAAGAGATTTGGGAGAAAAAACTAGCAGAGATTAATTCTAGGTTAGATACGCTGTATTCAGTGCTACACGCGGTATTTTACCCTCAGCAAAGTGAAGAAGAGTACTCAATTTTAACAAGAAGCTGGCAAGAGATTTTTACTAAAATTAACACTTTAAACAGGAGAATTTATGAACCAACAACCCATAATTCAAGTGGTGCGCCAATTATATCAGGCGGGGCAAGGCAAGCGTGCAATCAGTCGCCTACTAAAAATCTCACGTAATACTGTTCGTAAATTACTGCGCCAAGATAAGTCATCATCTGCTAAAAATGATAACGAAGATTTAATGCCATTAATTGAACCCCTGATCACAACTTGTTGTGGAAATCTGGTCCGAGTTCGAGAAGTTTTAGAAGAACAGTATCAGCGCAAAGTGCCATATAGCACCTTAACTAATTTAGTCCGCAAATATCAATTAAAAGATACGCCGCAACGAGTGGGAGAATATTGTTTTGCCCCGGGCGAAGAGATGCAGCATGATACTTCCCCGCATCTAGTCTATTTTGGTGCTAAAAAAGTTAAAGCGCAATGTGCAGCATTAGTATTAGGATTTAGCCGAAAAATTTTTATCCAGTATTATCCAAGTTTTACTCGCTTTGAAGTTAAAGCATTTTTGCAGCAAGCACTGCAGTTTATGCAAGGTAGCTGTAAACGTTGTATTATCGATAATACCAGTGTCATTTTAGCAGCTGGAGCAGGTAGCCATGCTGTGATAGCACCAGAGATGTTAATGTTCTGCCGTTTTTTCGGATTTGAATTTATCGCACACGCTGTTAATGATCCAAACCGCAAGGGGAAAATAGAGAGGCCTTTTTCCTACGTAGAAAACAACTTCTTAGCTGGACGAATTTTTACTGATTGGTCAGATTTAAATCAGCAGGCTGAGCTATGGTGTATTGCCGTCAACCAAAAACCCAAACGAATATTAGGCATGACTCCAGAAGCAGCTTATATTCAAGAAAAACCAGCACTATTGGCGCTGCCTGAAGTAATACTGCCGATTTATAAATGCTTCCAACGTACTGTAGATACCCAGGGTTATATTAACGTTGATACTAATCGTTATTCTGTACCAGAAAAATATATTGGGAATTTGTTAGAGGTCTATCAATATCTAGATAGGATTGATATTTATCACCGACATCAGCTAATTACTCAGCATCCACGTATTGTCGGGGAACGAGATCAACGAGCTATTATTAAAGAGCACCATATTAACCTATATCGGCGTGAAAAACGTCAGGTTGGTAGCGCCGCAGAACAACAACTCATTGGAATTGATAGCATCTTAGACGACTATATCCTCATGCTCAAAGCGCAAGTGCGTGGCCGTGGGGAATGGGCTTTTAAAGAACTACTTACACTTAAAAGAAATTATCCATTTGAGGCTTTTATTAAAGCCATCATCTTAGCTAGACAGTATAGGTTATTTGATCTTAAGCGCTTGGAAAAAATGATAATCAAAGAAATAAAAGATAACTTCTTTAATCTTTAAAAGAGGGGATCCTCATGTTACAAAAACTTAGTTATTTAATTGAACAGCTACATTTATGCGGTATGGCTGATTCTCTAGAGCCGATTCTTGCAAAAGCACGACATCAAGGACAAAGTATCGAAGAAGTATTACAAAAGCTTTTGGAGGCTGAATATCAAGATCGCAATGCACGTAGATTGGCGAATCGCTTAAAGGCAGCTAAATTACCATGGGAGTGGAGTATTGACACCTTCCCATTTAAGAGACAACCAGCAGTAAAAAAATCGCAAATCATGTCGCTAGCCAAATTAGATTTTATTACTCATTTTGAGAATGTCATTTTTATCGGTAAACCCGGGACAGGTAAAACTGGCTTAGCGATTAGTCTACTTCGTTTAGCGTTGATCAATGGTTACCGCGGTCGTTTCTATAAAGCCCAAGATTTACTAAACGAATTATATGCCTCTTTAGCAGATAGAAGTACTTCAAGGTTATTAAAAACCATAGCGAATTACGACGTCATTGTCATCGATGAGCTAGGCTACCTCACGCTAACCAATGAGCAAATTAACATTTTTTTTAAATTAATCGATATGCGATATCACAAAAAAACTACTATAATTACCACCAATCTTGATGTTAGCGCCTGGTATGATGTGTTCAAACAAAAAGAACTCGTTGATGCTATGCTGGACCGCCTCAATCATTACTG
Source organism: Gammaproteobacteria bacterium (assembly GCA_964213355.1). Classification (GTDB taxonomy): domain Bacteria; phylum Pseudomonadota; class Gammaproteobacteria; order UBA9339; family UBA9339; genus JBAXAM01. Next base: position 299,490 of record CAXOVY010000032.1, on the reverse strand, counting down.
CACAATCATTAAAATAAATGGTGCCAGCCTTAGAGATCCAAAACAAATCAAAAGCTAAAAGAAACGATGTCATATTTTAAAATTTACTAAGCTTATCCAGGAAGATAAGGCCTATGGATTTGTGGACAAGTACGTGCTCGTAAAAAGCACTCGCACATACCAGCCAGATGGCCGTGTGGTAAAGCTATGGACAACACTGAGAAACGAGTTGCCCACAGCTTTACCACACTATCTGGCTTCTTGCCCACAACTCCACAGGCCCAGTAATAATTTTTAAATAATTTTAAAAGCTATTTGGTAACATTGATTCTTGAATCAACGCGCTGACTATAGCTGGATTAATATATGTGATGCGCATCTGGTGGGTCAATCTTTTTTAGCATAAGTGGGTCAGTTTTTGTTAGCGTCCAGGATTCCCATGTTTAGCAATTTTCACGCCACAGCTTGCAGCTAAAATTGCAGCTCCAGTTGATATATTAATCGTGTTAGCACTATCCCCACCCGTCCCAACAATATCTAGCACTGGTATGGATAGGTTTACTTCAACCATATTCTTTTGCATGCCTCTAACAACACCCACAATCTCATTGACCGTTTCTTTCTTGGCACGCAATAAAACTAAGAAAGCCGCAATTTGATGCGAATCAGCACCGTTTAAAATAGCCTCAACAACCGACTCAGTTTCTTTAGCAGTTAAATTTTCTTGCCTTAATAATTTATTAATATAATTCTTTAGCATTGGCTATCTCATTTATAAAGTTCTGAATTAATAATTCTCCGTGGGGTGTTAATATGGATTCAGGATGAAATTGCATTCCATAAACCGGAAAATCTTTATGTTTTATCCCCATGACCACAGCATCTGGATTTTCTGCATTAGTTATAAACTTGTGCGACAAAGTATTTTTATCGATGATTAACGAATGGTAGCGTCCAGCCTTAAAGGGAAGCGGCATATTTTTATAAATATTTTTTCTATTATGAAATACGTAAGTTCCTTTACCATGTGCTGCTTTGTCTGCAGGAATAATTTTTGCACCAAAAGCACAGCCAATTGCTTGGTGCCCCAAACACACACCAAGAATAGGAAATTGCATATAAAATGCTTTAATTAGAGGCACACAAACGCCTGCATTTTCTGGCCTGCCAGGTCCAGGAGACAAAATAATCGCCTCTGGATTCATTTTATTAATTTGATCAAGCGATACTTTGTCATTACGCATCACACTGACTTTTTTTGTATACTTAGAAATTAACTGATAAAGATTAAAAGTAAAACTATCGTAATTATCTATAATTAAAAACATTAGATACCTCCTTGTGCCAAATCAATAGCAGCCAAAACAGCTTTGGCTTTATGTCTTGTTTCTTTGGCTTCAGCTTTGGGGCTCGAGTCAAAAACAATACCTGCACCCACGCGCACATACGCAATTTGATCTTTTAAAACAGCCATACGTATGGCGATACAAGCATCTAAATCGCCTTGGTTATCGATGATACATACTGCCCCACCACATACAATCCACGTTTGGAGGTTTCTAATTCATCAATAATCTCCATGGCCCTGATTTTTGGCGCACCTGTTAATGTTCCGGCAGGAAAAACGGCCTTAATAACATCAATAATGTTCTTGTCATCATCAAGCTCACCCTCAACTAATGACGTAAGATGCATAACGCAAGCAAGCTTTTGCAGTTCTTTTAGCTTTGTAACTTTAATACTTCCAGGAACACAAACGCTGCCAAGATCATTGCGGCCTAAATCTACTAGCATCATATGTTCTGCAACTTCTTTTTCATTTTGTAATAGTTCTTGCTCCAATTCTATATCCTCTGCCGTGCTGCGCCCTCTTGGCCGTGTACCTGCAATAGGGTTTGTTTCTACTTTTTTATTTTTTACACTTACTAATTTTTCAGGTGATGCACCTGCAATCACAAAATCATCATGCTCAAGATAAAACATGTAAGGAGATGGGTTAGTAATTCTTAAAGCACGGTAAATATCAAAAGGTTTTGCAGTGAATTTTTTCTTAAAAGTACGGGATAAAACTATTTGGAATGCATCGCCATCAATAATATATTGTTTGGCTTTGGCGACAAGTTGCATATATTGCTTATCACTGGTATCAACCAATGTGTTTGAGGGTCGCTTGTGTTTAGCTGTCGTTGCATCTTTAACGACGCCATAATTTTGTAATTTACTAACAATATCCGCAATTGATTGTATGGATTTTTGATAATCTTTCCCTGGATCACTGCTAACCTCAGTTGCTATTGAAACAACAACCTTGCCACCATCATGATCAAATACAATATTTATTCGATAGAATCTAAAGAGCAAATCTGGAATATCGATTTCAGCCTGATTGGAATCGGGAATATTTTCGATTAATCTAATAGCGTCATAACTTATGAAACCGACGCCGCCACCGGTATAACGACAAAGTGGGTGATCTGAATAACACTGCTGGGCCAATAATTGCTTTTGCAAAGTCGCAAAAGAATTTGTCGCCCGCGCATAGGGTTCTAAACATAGATAAGAATATTTGCTCGAAGAAGTTTTGCCGCATGATTCTAAAATTGACGTATTCTTGTAATCTTTAGAAAGAATATCATATACATTAATGGGCGTTATGTTATCGCCAGTTATCTCTTTAAAAACCGCTATTCTTGGTTGCGACTTAGCAAGCTCAAGAAAGCGCTGCAAACTCATTGCTATTAACATTAGTCTCTCCTCAATTTGGTTTTGAGGAGAAAGCCAGAGTCATTACAAGTGACTTTCTAAAAATCTCCTCAAATCTTTATTAATTGTTTTAAGACAGTTCGAGCCCCTAGAAATTTTTGCAATACTCGTACCAAGTCTAGTTGCGATATCCCTTTGGGTTTCTACGTTTTTCAATAACGCCAAAACAATCGCACATCTACCGCCAATATCATTTCTTTCTTCGATCGATAAAAATAAATCAAAAAATTCATTGAATTGCTTTTTGGTTTTTAGTTGCTTGCACAATTCTAGGAATTGCCACCAACCATCCTCGCCTGACTGTGATTTCATAAACACCTCAAATTAAACTTAATTATTAAATATGATTCTTTGTACTCGTGTAACAGTATAGCATACTTTTATATTTTGCAAGTATTTTTTTAAATATATTTCTCTTAGCAATCTGCCTATACAAAAAACAGTTTTAGACTGCTCATAACTTGCAATGCCATCAAAACAATGCCAGCGGCAATGACAGCCAGCAATAAAAATTTATTAAATAGAAATTTGTTCGCTGCAAGTAAATCTTTTTCCTGCCTTAGTTTATATACCATCATAGCTGGTAAAATAACTAATAAAATAGCCACAAAAAAAGAAGCATATCCGAGCGCTGCCACAAAACCCTTGGGGTAATATAAAGCAAAAATTAAAGGTGGAATAAATGTTAGCAAAGCTGTTTGTAAGCGCCCAAACCCATTGTTGGAGCGTTTGCAGCCATCTGCTAAAAAATCAAAAAGACTTAAAGAGACTCCAAGGAATGAAGTAGTCACCGATATATTAGAAAAACCAACAATGGAGGCCGTTACCCACTTACTGTTGATAATTGCAGATACGACATTGATTAGTCCATCTATTGAATCACCACCTTCTTTGATGGCGGAGAAGCTATTGAGAACACCTCTTAATGGTACTGTGCCTAAAGTGGCTAAAAGCCATAACAGATAAATTACCAAAGGAATACAAGATCCACAGAGAATTACGAACCGTAACTCTTTGCGCTTGTCACCAATATAGCTTCTCAAACTGGGAATAACAATGTGAAAACCGAAAGAGAATAAGAAAATGGGGGCAGCTATTCCAAGATATTTATTACTATAAATTTCTTGGTGATAAAGAATATTGGATAAGTTGATATTAGGAATGAGTAACACAATGGAAGAAACTAATAACAGTCCTTTAAAAGTCATTAAAAAACGATTGGTATAGTCTACTGCTTTAGTACTCCAAAATACCATACCTCCTAGTACACAAGTAAACAGTATTGCAGTTGCCCACGTTGGTAGATTTATGTTACCTGCCGAAGAAAATAAATTTTTTAATAAAACCGTAGCTCCAGAAGTGTAAGCGGCAAGCAGAGCATACAGCAATAGTAACCACGTTAGCCAAGTAACAGCTTGCCCCAATTTCCCCAGGGTTTTATACGCCATAGCGCCAAAGCTATTGGATCCATTTGGACAGTATAAATTCACCTCCAGCACTAGCAAAGCGGTTAAAGTCATCAACATCCATATGCCAATCAGTAGGATCGATGACATAAAAAATCCTGAAGCCGCACTCAACATAGGTAGTGCTAATATTCCACCGCCAATACAGGTGCCAACAACTATCAAGATGCTACCAACAACCCTACTAGACTTCATGGCTAAAATCTCCGCACAACTAACTGATGTGTTTTAGTTATTTCAAAATCTTTACTACTGGTGTATTCTCAGCATAACAAGTTATTCGTAGGAGATACAGTATATGAAAAACCTTAAAATATCAAAATTAGCTGAAGGTTTTACCTCTCTTGCTATAAGCCACCTCTCCGAAAAAATTGACAAAAGAAGACAACAAGGAGAGAAGATTTTTAATTTCACCCTCGGAGATTTTTCTCCACAACAATTTGCTATTCCTTCTGAACTCGAAGCCGAAATAATAACAGCTTACCATGAAAAACATACTAATTACTCCTATGTTGGCGGCATCCAAGAATTGCGCGTCGCTATTGCCAAACATATTAAACTATTTGAACAATTTGACTATGATCCAGATGAAATTGTAGTCACTAGCGGAGCACGTCCACTGACCTATCTTTTATTTAAAACTCTAGTTGATCCGGGCGAAAAAGTAATCCACACTGTTCCATCTTGGAACAACCAACCATTCATCGAGCTTGCTGGTGCCAAACCTATTGTTATTACAGCCAAACCAGAAAACAATTTCATGATAACCCCGCAAGAGTTAGAACCACACTTAAAAGAAGCAGTACTTATTACTATTAATTCTCCGCTTAACCCTAGTGGCACAGTGTTTGATCGTCAAACATTAAAGGAAATTTTGGATTTGATAGTTGCTGAAAATAAAATAAGAGCCAAACACAACCAAAAACCTCTATATATATTTTTTGATGTTATTTATTGGGTGCTTACATATAATGAAATTAAATGTGATAACCCCATTACGCTTAATCCAGAAATTCGTAACTATGTAGTATTTATTGATGGTATATCTAAATGTTTTGCGGCAACTGGAGTAAGAGTAGGATGGGCTTTTGGACCAAAACCCATAATCGAAAAGATGCGTTCTATGCTTGCTCATATAGGTGCATGGGCTCCAAAACCTGAACAAATTGGCACTGCAAGATACCTTCAAAAGCACGAGGCTGTTGCTAATTTTTTAAGTGCTTTTAAAAGCAAACTTTTGACCCGGTTAAATATTTTTTACACTACGATCCAAGAACTTAAAATAGCCGGCTACAAAGTAGATGCTATCAAACCACAGGGAGCAATTTACTTATCGATCAAACTAGATCTAATCGGAGCGAAAACTGAAGGTAATAAGACCCTGGAAACAGTAGACGATATTTTAGCATATTTACTAGACGATGCTAAAGTAGCAATAGTACCATTTTACTTTTTTGGGATGGAAAAAAACTTTCCTTGGTTTAGATTGTCGGTAGGAACATGTAGTGTTGACGAAGCTAAAATTGCAGCAGGTAACATTTGTCAGTCAGTTCAAAAATTAAAATAGTACTAGTTAGCCCATCGCATCCTGGTAATATCGGCGCTGCTGCGCGCGCAATGAAAACGATGGAATTGCAACATTTGTATTTAGTAAAACCAAAATATTTCCCTCATGTGGATGCAACCGCACGAGCTGCTGGTGCTGATGATATCTTAGAAAATGCTGTAATTACCGATTCGCTTGCTGATGCGTTAAAAGATTCTAGTGTAGTTTTTGGTACTAGTGTTCGACTTCGAGATTTATCATTACCCAAAGTTGCACCTAGAGAAGCCGCACAAATTATTATCAAAGAAGCCCAAACTCATACTGTTGCAATTGTATTTGGTCGCGAAAGCAACGGGTTAAGCAATGATGAATTAGAGCAATGTAATTACCATCTATATATTCCTACCAATCCTGATTTTAGTTCCCTTAATCTTGCGGCAGCAGTTCAGCTAGTAACTTACGAAATTAAAATGATGCAGCAACCAAACATTGCAACGACACTTACTATTGATACACAAGAATTGGCGAATGCCGAAGAAATGCAATCGTTCTACCAACATCTACAACAAACATTGGCTATGATTAAATTTTTAGATCTTAAAAATCCGCGCAAGGTATTATCAAGATTGAAAATTCTATTTAATCGTGCGCACGTGCAAAAAAATGAAATTAATATTCTGCGTGGAATCTTAACTGCTATACAATTAAGACTTAAATAGGAATACAAATGTTCAAACCAATTTATCTTGATTACATGGCAACTACTCCGATTGATCCTAGAGTCGCAAAAAAAATGCTGCATTATCTAACTGATGACTGCTCCTTTGGTAATTCCGCATCAGAGCACTTTTATGGCTACCAAGCAAAAGCGGTAATCGAAGATGCGCGCTTACAAGTTGCAACTTTAATTAATAGCAATCCCAAAAGTATTGTTTGGACATCGGGAGCAACGGAAGCAAATAATTTAGCTATCAAGGGTGCCGCTTGTTTTTATCAGCGCCAAGGCCAACACATTATTACTTGCAAAACTGAACATAAATCAGTTTTAGATACTTGCAAATATTTAGAAACTATAGGTTTTAGTGTTACTTATCTAACACCAAAACCAGATGGCCTAATTGATTTGCATATGCTCGAACAAGCTTTGCAATCAGATACGATTTTAGTTTCACTTATGCACGTCAATAATGAAATTGGCGTAATTCAAGACATTGCTGCCATCAGTGAGCTTACGCGTTCGCGCGGAATTTTGTTTCATGTTGATGCCACGCAAAGCGTCGGCAAAATTCCAATCGATTTACAAAAGCTAAAAATTGATTTAATGTCTTTTTCGGCACACAAGATCTATGGCCCTAAAGGCATTGGCGCCTTATACATCAGACAACAACCAAAATTACATTTGGTACCACAAATTCATGGTGGCAAGCAAGAACATGGCCTACGATCTGGAACACTTGCATCCCATCAAATTGTCGGCATGGGAGAAGCCCTACAAATTGCTCAGCAAGAAATGACTGATGAAAATCAACGGTTATTAGCACTGCGTAAGCATTTATGGCAAGAAATTAAAAAATTGGGCAATGTTCAATTCAACGGTTCATTAACTAACCGTATTGCTGGTAATTTAAGTGTGAGTGTGGGTGGTATTGATGGCGAATTATTAGTAGCTGCTTTGAAAGATTTGGCGCTATCTACAGCATCTACTTGCACTCTAGGACAGCCATCGTATGTACTTAAAGCTATTGGAGTACAAGATGAGCTTGCACAAAACACCCTGCGTATTTCAATTGGTAGATTTACTACCGGAGCAGAAGTTGACTTTGCAATTAAACATATTAAAGCAGTGGTTTCAAAGTTGCGTGAAACCCAATGAATTAATAATTATTTTTATAAGGAAATTAGCTCTATGAAAAATAATTTTTACTATTTTTATTATTACACTCCAAAGTCTCACCTAAAAATTACTAAACAGGCTATATTTGCTGCCGGTGCAGGTCGCATTGGCAATTACAGTTGTTGCGCATGGGAAACAAAAGGCACCGGCCAATTCAAGCCTGAGCTGGGAAGTAATGCTTATGTTGGCAAAATTGGTAAAATAACCAAAGTGAGCGAACACAAAGTAGAAACTATCTGCCCATCTTCCAAAATCAAAAAAATAATAAAAGCACTGAAAAAATCCCATCCATATGAACATCCAGCATTTGGGGTTTTAAAATTGACGAAGCTTTAGTTAAGGGACTATAATTCCAACTATCTTTGAATTTGAATCGACTTTCGCCCACCAATATTAAGGACAATATTATGTTTAGAAAAAACAAAAACAACGAAGAGTCAATACGTACTGGCAACCAAGTAACCTCCATTAAACAAGATTTCAACGACAACTTAGCATACATCCAAGGACGTTTTGCTCCTATAGCTTCACCCAATGACTACTACATGGCTCTTGCTTATACAATACGTGATCGTTTGATGGATCGCTGGACCAAAACCGCAAAAACATATTTTACCAACGCCTCGCGCACGATATGTTATCTTTCTGCTGAGTTCTTGCTTGGACCACAACTGGGAAATAATCTAAACAATCTAGGCATCTATACTCAGGTTAAAAAAAGCATGGAAGAGCTTGAGCTAAACTTAGATGAGCTGTTAGAACAAGAACCAGAGCCTGGTTTGGGTAATGGTGGTCTAGGTCGCCTAGCTGCTTGCTATATGGATTCACTTGCAACCCTGGGCATTCCAGCAATCGGCTATGGCATCCGTTATGAGTTTGGCATTTTTAACCAAGAAATCCGTAATGGTTGGCAAATAGAAAGTACTGACAAATGGTTGCGCTATGGCAATCCTTGGGAAATCCCGCGCCCAGAAATTTCATTTGATGTAAAGTTTGGTGGCCATACTGAAAATTACACTGATAAAGATGGCCATTATCGCGTTCGCTGGGTTCCTAACCGTGTGGTCAAAAGCATAGCTTACGATATTCCAATTATTGGCTATCAAGCCAACACCGCTAATTTTATCCGTTTATGGAAAGCTGAAGCCTGTGAGTCGTTCGATTTTAGTGCCTTTAATGTCGGTGACTACTATCGCGCAGTTCAGGAAAAAATTTCTTCTGAAAATATAACTAAGGTTCTTTATCCAAATGATGAACCATTGGTCGGCAAAAAACTACGTCTGGAACAGCAATACTTTTTCGTCACAAGTGCATTGCAAGATATGATTCGTATCTATCAACAGCGCCAACAGTTCTTGGAAAACTTTGGCGAAAAATATGTTATTCAGCTTAATGATACTCATCCATCAATCGGTATTGCCGAACTGATGCGTCTTTTAATCGATGAGCATCAAATGGATTGGGATAAAGCTTGGGCAATCACGCAAAAAACCTTCTGTTACACTAATCACACAATTTTACCCGAAGCGCTGGAGAAATGGCCGTTGCCACTTTTTGCCAGCACCCTACCCCGTCATCTTGAAATTATTTTTGAAATTAATAATCGTTTTTTAAATGATACCTGCAAAGCTTTTCTCAAAGATGTTGAGCGAATAAAGCGCATGTCTTTAATTGATGAAACAGGTGAACGTCAAGTTCGCATGGCTAATTTAGCTTGTGTTGGCAGTAATTCTATTAATGGTGTTTCAAGACTGCATACTGAACTACTCAAACGTGACGTATTAAAAGATTTCTATGAACTCTGGCCGGAAAAATTCAATAATAAAACCAATGGCGTTACGCCCAGGCGTTTTGTTATGCTAATTAATCCACGACTTACCAGTTTAATTAATGCAGCAATTGGTGATAGTTGGGTTAAAAATCTGGATCAATTGCGCAATCTAGAAAAATTTATAACTGATTCAACATTTGTCGAAAAATGGGGACAAATTAAATATAGCAACAAAAAAGATCTTGCGACTTTTATTGCGCAGAGGACTGATATCATAGTTGATCCTACTTCATTATTTGACATCCAAGCCAAACGCATCCATGAATACAAACGACAACATCTAAATCTCTTACATGCTATTGCTCTCTATAACCGCATACGTAATAACCCAAGCATTGATACAGCGCCACGTACTATAATTTTTGCTGGTAAAGCAGCTCCCGGCTATTATCGAGCAAAATTAATTATCAAATTAGCTACCGCAATAGGTGCAGTCATTAACAATGATTTATGTATGAAAGATCGTCTTAAAGTTGTATTTTTACCAAATTATAATGTCAAAAATGCTCGGTGGGTTTATCCTGCTGCTGATCTTTCAGAACAAATTTCTACAGCTGGCAAAGAAGCTTCGGGTACCGGCAATATGAAGTTCGCAATGAATGGCGCACTAACCATTGGCACGCTGGATGGCGCTAATGTTGAAATGCGCGAAGAAGCCGGTGCGGAAAACTTTTTCCTTTTCGGTTTAAATACTGACCAGGTTTTAGAACTAAAAAGCAAAGGCTACAATCCGCGTGATTATGTTAATGCCAATAGTGAACTACGTATGGCAATCGAATTAATAAACTCTGGTTGTTTCGCGAACGATGCGAACCTGTTTAGACCGTTAACTGATAGTTTGCTTTACCATGATGAATTTATGGTATGTGCTGATTTTGAATCTTATGTTGAATGTCAAGACCAGGTAAGCAAGGCTTATAATGACAAACCGCGCTGGGCTAAAATGTCAATTCTCAATGTCGCACGCATGGGTAAGTTTTCCTCTGATCGCGCAATTCAGGAATATTGCGATGACATATGGAAAATAAAACCAGTGCAAATCGAGGATTAGCTCTAATATGAGCGAAACATCTGATATTGCGGCACTAGCCGAATGGTATAAAAAGCCAGTTGGGGCAGTTTTATTACAATCTGAGTTAGTAGGCCTATCAAGCATCTTACCACAAATATTTGGTTATTACATAATACAAATAGGCGGACCGATTAGCAATGACGAAGTACTAGCAACATCGCACATTCATAATCACATTATAGTAAACCCGGACACCGCTACCCCTAATGATTCACCTGCAGTTCGATGTCAGCTGGACGAACTGCCATTTCTACCTGATAGTATTGATGCAGCAGTCTTATTTCATGTTCTCGAATTTGCGCAAAACCCCAAAGCAATTCTCAAAGAAATTTATACCACACTCATGCCCAATGGCTATGCTATAATTTTTGGCTTTAATCCATACAGCCTTTGGGGTATGACGCCTCTGTGGCAAAAACAAAAGGAGGTTCCGTGGCTTGGTAATTGGATTAGTCCTGGACACATGCGTCACTTATTAGCTAAAATCGGTTTTAGCATTGGCGATTACAAAACTTTTTATTTTAGGCCGCCAAACACGAGCACTGGACAATTACTATTTCTAGAGGGTCTTGGACAAATCTTTTGGCCATATTGTGGAGCAAGTTATATGTTTGTCGCACAAAAAACTCTTGCAACGCTAACCCCAATTAAACCTCTATTCTCATTTGTAAAATACTTTAAAACTGCAAAAACATTACCTAAACCAGCAAGAACCAGTCAATACAATAAAAATTAGCACACCCTAAAAGCTTTCTGTTATTATATAAACCACACAATAATTAAATGTGATGGTATGCCCGTAGAAATCTTTACTGATGGTGCCTGTCGTGGCAACCCTGGCCCAGGCGGTTGGGGTGCAATTTTACGCTATAACAAACATGAGAAGCACCTAAATGGCGCCGAAATTTTGACCACTAACAACCGCATGGAGTTAACTGCAGTTATTAAGGCGCTTGAAGCTTTAAAGAAGTCTTGCACCATTGAGGTTACCAATGATTCACAATATGTGCGCAAAGGTATTACTGAGTGGCTAATCCAATGGAAAAAACAGAGTTGGCACACCAGTGATAAAAAGCCGGTAAAAAATATAGATTTATGGCAAGAGTTAGATACACTTACGAAACAGCACAAAATCAGTTGGCATTGGGTCAAAGGACACAATGGCCATCCAGAAAATGAATTGGCTGATCAATTGGCGAACCAAGCGATTGACAGTTTGGTTAAACCTAAAAAGTAAATGGTGAAGAAACAAAGTAAAACTAAATTATTACGCTCTTTCAGAGCGCAATAATAAGTATAATATATATGCGACAAATAATAATCGACACCGAAACCACTGGACTCGAACCAACAAAAGGTCATCGTATTATTGAAATTGGTTGCGTTGAATTAATTGACCGTAAACTCACAGGTAATAATTTTCATCGTTATATTAATCCTGGGCGTGAGGTTGAAACTGAAGCCCTAGCGATTCATGGCATTACTAATGAATTTTTGCGTGATAAACCTATTTTTGCTAATATCCTGAGTGATTTTTTAGATTTTATCAACGGGACTGAATTAATCGCACATAATGCTGTTTTTGACGTTGGTTTTATCAACCATGAAATGCGCCTCTCAACCAAAACTTCCAAATCACTAGATGCTTATGTTACAGTATTTGATACTCTAGCTTTGGCACGCAAAATGTTTCCAGGACAACGCAACACTTTGGATGCCTTATGCAAACGCTATAAAATTGATTTAAGCTCGCGTAAACTTCATGGCGCCCTGCTCGATGCACAGCTACTGGCAGAGGCTTATTTATTAATGACTGGGGGACAAGGAAGTTTGTTTGCAGGTAGTGAACTTGCTTCGGCCGAAGAAGCTAACAAAACAGCTCTGCAAAAAATATGCAAAAACAGGCCAGCATTGCCAATCGTACTTGCCAATGATGCGGAAACTATGGCGCACCAAGCTCTTCTAACAACAATTAAAAAAAGAACCGGAAAATGCTTATGGGAGAACGAATGAAAAGCAATATACATAAAACTACTTTTTTAAATAACTATACTCCACCTCCATTTCTTATTGAAACGGCAGACCTGCAGTTTGTTCTTGATCCTAAAAAAACTATAGTTAGTGCGAAATTGCACATTAAGCGTAACCCAAACGCCACAAATAGCGGCGCCACAATAACACTTGATGGCACAAATTTAAACCTACAAGCAATCAAACTAAACGAACGGTTACTGTCTGATGCCGATTATAAAACAACCCCAGAATGCCTAACCATTCTACAAATACCGGATGATTTTATCTTAGAAACAATAGTTAAAATTCACCCTGAACAAAATCTAACTTGCTCTGGATTATATTTAACTAATGGTAATTTTTGCACACAAAATGAACCACTCGGTTTTCGTCGCATAACTTATTTTATTGACCGGCCTGACATCCCAACTAAATTTACCGCAACAATTATTGCAGATAAAACTAATTATCCAGTGCTGCTATCAAATGGTAATTTGATCGCCAAAAACGACTTGTCCAATAACCAGCACTCTGTTACTTGGCAAGATCCCTTTCCTAAATCTTCCTATTTATTCGCTTTAGTTGCGGGGAAATACGGTTGGATCGAAGATTATCACACAACTACTTCTGGTCGCAAAGTCACATTACGTATATTTGCTGAAGCAAAACAATTGCAGCAATGCCATCATGCGATGTTCTCCTTAAAACAGGCAATGGTTTGGGAAGAGCAAACTTTTGGCCTAGAGTATGATTTGGATATTTATCAAATTGTAGCAGTTAATGACTTTATTTTTGGTGCTATGGAAAACAAAAGTTTAAATGTTTTTAATAGCAATGTGTTACTTGCATCGCCAACCACTTCCACTGATGCTGATTTCAGTAAAGTAACTGCGGTTATTGCCCACGAATATTTTCATAACTGGACAGGCAACCGTGTTACTTGTCGTAACTGGTTTCAGATCGGTTTAAAAGAGGGTTTAACTACTTTGCGTGAACAATTGTTTATGGAAGATATGTATGGCCAAGCAATTAATCGAATTAACTCCATAAAAACCATCCGCACTAGACAGTTTGCTGAAGATTCTGGACCACACTCACATCCAATACGTCTGCAATCATATATCGCCATCGATAATTTCTATACAGTCACAGTGTACCAAAAAAGTGCAGAAGTAGCCCGTATGTTGTGTACTATTTTTGGTCGAACAACTTTTCAACAAATTATGAAAGAATTTTTGGCTAAGTTTGATGGGCAAGCAGTTACTATTGAAGATTTTTTACAAACAGCAGCTCAGGTTACCAAAACTAACTTAGACCAATTCAAGTTATGGTACGATAAAGCAGGAACACCTACATTAATCATAAGCGATGCTTTTACTGCTGACAAAACTTACACTTTAAAAACAGAACAAACACATAAAAAAACCACAGAAGATTTTTATATACCATTAACTATTGGATTAATTAGCCCAGATGGCACCAACACCAAAGCTGAAACTTTAATTATCAACAAAAATGGGCAAAATTTTTCTTTCCCAAATATTACAACCAAACCAATCCCCTCTTTAGCATGTAATTTTTCGGCGCCAGTTAAAATTGAGTATTCATATACTGACGATGAGTTATTGTTGCTTATGTGTCACAGCCAAGACCCAATTAACGCGTGGGATGCTAGTCAGCAATTGCTATTAAATATCTCGCGACGCTTATGCGACTCTGCACGCATAAGCCAGCCATGTACACTACCACCAATCTTAGTACGCGCGTTCAAAACTATAATTAATGATCCTAAAATCGATATAGCGTTAGTAGCGCAAATGCTACAAACCCCAACAGAAAGCTTTTTACTTGACTCATTACCACAAAATAGTATCGAAACCATACATTATGTTAGTGAATTTCTGAAATTGGAGCTCGCGAAAGCACTAAAAAATGAATTGCTTACATGTTATGAAAACAACAATGAAACAGTAAATTACAGTCTCGATGCTATTTCTATCGGCAAACGTAGCTTAAAAAATCTTTGCCTTAGTTACCTAATGCACTTGAACACCCCAGAAGTATTCGATGTCTGCCTAGAGCAACTGGACAAAGCAAACAACATGACCGACATACTGGTTTGTCTAACTACTATTGCAAACTCCAATTACTCCGAACGCGAACAAATTTTAGAAGACCATTATCAAAAATGGCAAGACCACACAAATTTGGTTAATAAATGGCTAGCTCTTAACGCCACTATAAAGTTACTTGGAACATTACAACGCGTACAAAAACTAACCCAGCATGCGGCATTTAATATCAAAAACCCCAACAAAGTATATGCATTAATCCGTACGTTTTGCGAAAATAATCATATCAACTTTCATGAGGCACGTGGTGCTGGCTATGAATTTTTGACTGACCAAGTTCTTACGATTGATAAATTTAACCCACAGCTAGCAGCCGCAATTGTTATGCCTTTAACTCATGGACACAAGCTCGACAAAGCACGGCAGCAATTATTACAGCTGCAATTGGCACGAATCAGCCAAGAGCCCAATCTATCAAAGAATGTTTATGAAATTATAAGCAGAGCTATTAATGCAAGATAAAAGGCCGGATTGAAACGAAACCGGCCTTTAGTTCACAATTACACAGTTAAAAAATTGCTGATTTTATCGAGCCATTTTTTGTTTAAACCGCGAACCTTAACTTTTAATAAATCTTCAACCGAGCTAAAAGCGCCATTTTTAGTTCGATACTCAACCACTGCTTGTGCTTTCTTCTTACCAAAACCTTTAATTTTTTGTAAAGTTACAGTATCGGCAGAATTAATATTCACACGCGTAGCAGCACTTTCTGTGGCAACCACTTTGACTGGTGGAGTTTGATCAGGCAGTTTTGTAGAGCTGCCAACCGAAGCATTTGCGCTAACGGCAAAAATCAAAAACCCAAAAATAAAAACTAAATTACGTAGTACATACATACTGTTCTCCTTTATGTTTATTAATAGATGAAGCAAGGCAATCGTAGCAAGAGCTAAAAATATTGCTATACCGGAAAAAAAACGGAGATTGGAATCAATATTACTAAAAATGCAGACAGGGTTTTCAAATTACTTTAGAATAGACTTGGACTTTAAAAAACATTATTTCGAACGAGGCAACTATGACTACTACCGCTATCTTGGCACTTTTGGTTTTTGTATTTTTTGTATTTATTTCAGGCATTCGAATTGTCCGCCCTACTCACCGCGGTATAATTGAAAGACTAGGCAAATATAATCGATTTGCTAACCCTGGTTTTCATTGGCTGATGCCAAGCGTTGAAAGAATTTTTATTGTCAATGTTACCGAACAAATGGCAAATGCTGAACCCCAAGAAATAATAACCTTTGATAATCTTAATGCCAAAGTTGACGCACAGGTTTACTTCAAAGTAAAACTCGACGAAGAAAGCGTTAAAAACAGTCAATACCGAGTTAATAGCTATGATTTTCAAATCGTGAATTTAGCACGCACTACTTTACGTAACATTATTGGAACTCTAACTTTAAAATCGGCCAATAGTGAACGTGGTAAAATTAATAATGAACTACATAAAACCCTTATGGAGGAAACTGACAGCTGGGGTATTGCAATTGTTCGTACGGAAATCAAAGAAATCGATCCGCCAAAAGACGTTCAAGAGACCATGAACAAAGTGGTTAAAGCCGAAAATGAAAAAATCGCTGCAATTGATTTTGCGACTGCTAGAGAAACTGATGCCGACGGCATGCGTCGCGCGGAAATTAAAAAAGCGGAAGGAATAAAACAAGCTAAAATTCTCGCTGCCGAAGGTGAAGCCGAGGCAATCCGCCTGGTCAACGAGGCAGCCCAAAAGTATTTTGTTGGTAATGCACAGATTCTTAAGCAGCTTGAGGTAGTTGAAAATTCCCTTGCAAGCAATTCTAAAATTGTCATACCCGCAAATACCGAATTGGTAAATGTTATCGGTGATTTAGCTGGAATTTTACCGCTAAAACAAAATAAAACCTAAGTCTGATTTTCTTCTCTAAGATCTTGCACAATAGGAATATTTTTAAGGCGGGATTCGTTAACACGGTCACGAATTTGCTTGCCAGGTTTGAAGTGAGGTGCATATTTCGGCATGGTCACCACTTTTTCGCCAGTACGAGGATTATGCGCATTGCGGGAGGGACGATGATGCAGTGAAAAACTACCAAAACCGCGAACCTCTATACGATTGCCTTTGGCTAGAGTATCACTCATGCATTCTAAAATTTGATTAATACCCAACTCAACGTCATTTTCAGGTAATTGTTGAAATTTGCCCACAATACGTGTGATAAGTTCAGACTTAACCATAAAAACCTCAATGCACTAATTACGTTATTTTTCATTATTATACTTAATTTTAGTGCCAAGTCACCATTTCTATGATATTTTTTTACTCTAAACAAGGTGTATTGGTAAAATATATATTTGATATTAGAGCGTGTGCTTAATAAAAACCAAATAAATAAAAATCTTACTATAATCCAGCGTTTATGAAAAATAAAACAATAAAAAGAACTGTATTAGCCTGTATTGGTGTAGCATCGCTAGCTTTGTTAGCCAATATTTTTGCCCTACAAATAATACAGCCGCAAGCAGTTGCTCCTCCTCTGTCACAGGATGCAAATCCAACCAGCGTGGTGGAATTGCAAGTAAATAATGAAAGTGAAGACGAACGTAAACAAGCCTTTATCAAAACACTAGATCAGGTATTAACTAAAAATAGTGACAACCCAAAAATAACTACTTTGACGACAATTAAAGCTGCACTTTCTAATCCAAGTATTTATGTCCAGAGCTATACTTATGTAACTCACGCCATTGCGGGCACTTCTGCTAATCAACAAGCCATGTTTTTACGGGTTCAATTTGACCAGGCAGCGATAAAACAGCTTTTGCAACAAACAATAAAATCAGAACAAAAAAGCGATAAACAACAGACTTTAGTATGGCTGGTTAAGGTTGCTATGCCTGGTAATAAAATTATGGAAGACGAAAGTAGCAATGATATAATAGTCCCCATTTTAAAGAAAAGTGCGCAAGATTTTGGCGCATCAATAATGTTCCCAATGTCTGATCTACAAGATACCAGCAGTATTAAAGCTGATGATATCTGTAATTTGAATACTGCCACCATTAAAGATGCATCGCAGCGCTATAGAGTTCGGACTATTATTGCCGGTTGTGTTAAAGAACCAACTACGGATAATGTATGGACCAGCCAATGGCTATTGCTGCGCGATGGCAAGAGTAATACTTTTAATTTTTCTGGCTCGACTATTGATAGTGTTATTATGCAAGCAATGGGTGCTATCACACTAAACGCTACAGGCGCAGTAAAAGATCACCCAAAAAAGCTAATATTACGGGTTACTAATGTTAGAGGATTGGACCAATACAATGAAGTTGTGCGCTACTTGACTGCTTATAGTCAAATTGCTCAAATAGATTTAATCAAGATTAGCCCCGCAGAAGTTGAATTAGGTGTAAATACTAAGGGTGATAAACAAGCATTGGCAGCGGTGCTTGATGCGCAAAAGAATAAATTGGTGCGTAATACCGATATTACTCCTGTAGGTATTGATTTAGATTATAAATGGGTTACTGTAGGCAATGAACAACCTCAAGCAATTGGCACTAAACCTGTGCCTTAAAGACGCTGCAACTTTTGTTAATTTTTTTGTCGGTGCAAATAAGCAGTTAGTTAATATGCTCTGTAATTTAGATACAGACAATGAAACACATTTTGTTTATATTTGGGGAAAACATGGCGCTGGTAAAAGTCACTTATTAAGTGCGCTCTGCCAGTTGTTTGGCGAGCATGACCACATAGCAGCTTATTTGCCACTTGAAGAAGCCGCGCAGCTTGATCCAAAAATCTTAGAGGATTTAGAAAAATTAGATTTGCTTTGTATTGACGATTTAAATTTGATTGCAGGTAATGTCACATGGGAAGAAAGGTTTTTCCACTGTTTTAATAAAATAGTGGAATATGGTAAGCAAATAGTTATTACCGCTAATGTTGCGCCGCTAGCTTTGCCTTTAGTACTCCCTGACTTAAAATCACGCATGACTAGTGGCTTGATTTTTGAAGTTCAAGTTTTAAGCGATGTTGAAAAAACAGAAGGATTGAAATTACGCGCCAAATTACGCGGTCTAGAATTAAATGATGTAGTAGCACAGTTTTTATTACACCATTATGCGCGCGACACTAAAAGCTTATTTGCAACGCTCGATCAACTGGATAAAGCAGCGCTTGCAGCACAAAGGAAATTAACAATACCATTTGTAAAAAATGTTCTGAGGTAAATATGAGGCACAAATCAACATACGCAATAGCGGATTTGCTTGCTGGTAAAATTCCAGTTGATTCGATTATTACGGTTCATGGCTGGGTGCGAACCCGCCGTGATTCCAAAGCTGGAGTTTCTTTTATCGCTTTAAGCGATGGCTCTGGATTTGGACCACTACAAGTGGTTGCGGCTAATACACTTACAAATTATCAACAAGAAATTTTAAAACTAACTACTGGCTGCTCCATAGTTGCCACCGGAAAACTAGTAGCCTCCCCTGCTGCCGGCCAACCAGTGGAACTACAAGCAGAAAATATAGAGGTTGTTGGCTGGGTTGATGATCCTGATACTTACCCTATTTCGCCCAAATATCATACACTCGAATATTTGCGCGAATATGCACACCTGCGTCCGCGTTCCAATATTATTGGCGCAGCCACACGTATTAGACATTGTCTTGCCATGGCAATTCATCGATTTTTCCATGAACGTGGATTTTATTGGATTCATACCCCAATTATTACCTCAAGTGATTGTGAAGGCGCTGGTCAAATGCTACGTGTGACTAGCTTATTAGATAGCGCCAAGATTCCTTTGACGCCAGATGGAAAAATAGATTTTGCTAAAGAGTTTCTTGGCCGTGAAGCTTTTTTAACCGTATCTGGTCAATTGAACGTTGAAGCCTATTGCGAGTCTTTGTCTAAAGTTTATACTTTTGGCCCGACATTTCGTGCCGAAAACTCAAATACAAGCAGGCATCTAGCTGAGTTTTGGATGGTTGAACCTGAAATAGCATTTGCCGACCTGGCAGCTAATGCTAAGCTCGCTGCAGACATGATTCGTTATTTAGCCAAAGCAGTACTCGAAGATCGCAAAGATGACATGGAATTTTTTGCCAAACGAGTTGATAAAGATTGTATTGCGCGTTTAGAAAAAATCATAGCGAGCGAATTTGAATATATGGATTACACTGATGCAATTATTCATTTACAAAAAGCGAGCAAAAAATTCGAATTTCAGGTTGTATGGGGTTTGGACCTGCAAACAGAGCACGAGCGCTATTTGGCAGAAGAACTAATTCATGGGCCAGTGATTTTGATGAATTATCCCAAAGAAATAAAAGGTTTTTACATGCGCCTCAACAATGATGGTAAAACGGTTGCTGCAATGGATGTTTTAGTTCCGGGAATTGGTGAGATTATTGGTGGTAGTCAACGTGAAGAACGTTATGATGTGCTATGCGCACGTATGGATGAAATGCGTTTAAATAAAGAGATTTATAAGTGGTATTTAGATTTACGCCGTTATGGCAGTGTTCCACACTCTGGTTTTGGTTTGGGACTTGAACGCATGATTATGTATGTAACAGGCATACAAAATATCCGCGATACCATTCCTTTTCCGCGCACATCGAAACATGCAGAATATTAATAAATTTATAAATGGGGTATATGTATACATTTTTTCTTTCGATTTTAATCTTGATTTTTCCAGCTATTAGTTATGGATTAACTTTTAACCTACCCAAACCAGGAGATGCTTTAATTGGTGAATACCAGACTGCTCAGGTACGCTCGAGTGAGGAAAACTTATCCGATATTGCGGAGAAATTTGATATCGGCTACTACGAAATGCATGAAGCCAACCCAGGAGTAAACCCTGATAATCCTCCCATTGGTACTATCCTAGTTGTACCAACACAGTATATTTTACCGCTTGAGCTTAAAAGGAATACTATAGTAATTAACTTAGCCGAAATGCGGCTTTACTATTGTCCCAAACATGGAAATAAATTTTATATTTTTCCAATTGGTATAGGTAAAGAAGATTGGGAAACACCAATAGGTGAAACAACGGTGGTGGAAAAAATTAAAGATCCAAAATGGGTGATACCAGAGTCAGTTTATAGATTCAGAAAATCGATTGGCATTAAAGGTCCACGCGTGGTTCCGGCAGGTCCGGATAATCCACTTGGAAAATATAAACTAAGATTATCAACCACTGCATATCTAATTCACGGCACCAACTTGCCTGATATGGTTGGTCGCAGAGGAACTGCTGGGTGTATTCGTTTGTATGAAAGAGATATTGAACAATTATATAATTTGGTTGATGTTGGCACCCATGTGGTTACTATAAATAAACCTTATAAGGCTGGATGGGCTGGTAAAAAACTATATTTAGAAGCACATATGCCATTATTTGAGCAACGCCTTGAAATGGGTGATAGCTTGAAGCAAGTTTTTGATGTTATAACCACAGCTAATAAAAATCGCGGGACTATAGTGGATTGGGTTAAAGTAGCAAAAATTGCACGCGAGCATCTGGTTATACCCAGAGCAGTTAACTGATACTTAAAAACCTACGATGCCTCCTAGCCCCCTCTAAATCAGCTGTAAAAAACAACTAATAATCACCATAAAGTTTAATAATACTAATAAAAAAACAGCAGCACTTGAAATGTCTTTTATATCTCTTATGTTTTTATCATGAACTGTTGTAATTCTATTGCAAATTTTTTCGATAGCAGTATTCAGCAATTCAACTACTAACAGCAAAAAATACACAGTTAAAACTATAGCTTTAATAAAAACTTCTCTATCTGCTAGCAAAATAATCACTATAAATATCCCTAAAAGCAGCTCTATTATAAAAGAATGCTCCGCCAACCCCAATAACAAACCTCGAAGTGAATGCCTTAAATTAGCCATAAGTTTTTTTATCGTTGAGTTCATTTTTTCAAAACGCATACTTTTTTGATGTTAGTAACATGTGCATCTACCGTCAAGACTTTTGTTTCAGCAACATTAGGGGTGATAAGTAGCGTTTTTGTTACCAAACGATCAAAGCCTGCCAAAACTCTTTTTACCGTGATGCATTGTTTCCAGAATTTTTCGCGTATTGATCTTGGATTTAGCCAAAATGGTGGCATAACCACTTCACCCGGTGACCAAGATGGTCTCCAATGTTTGGCTAAACCTTGGCGTATTATTATAGAAACAGTAGGTAATCCAACATTAGAAGCCAAATGACCAATACCAGAGTCATTGCCAATAAAATACCCTGATTCGTATAAGCAAATTGCAACCGCGCTCAAAGAAGCAAAGCTTGATATTGGAAATTCATTATTAACAATTTTTGTCCACTCATTCCTTTCGTTCCCTGCTACTATGAAATGCGGTATATAACCAAGGGTCTTTAAAATTTGTGCTAATTGCATAAATTTTTGCGACGGCCAGTTTCTTAGTAAAGAGCTGCTAGTAGGATGGAGCATTACACGATCTTTATATTTATGTGCAACCATACCCAGCAGAGGTTGCATATTGTTGTATCGTACCACATCTGATAAACCCAGTTGATATTGGCATACTACTAATTGCATATCGACCTCAGATAATAAAAACTTAAACAGAGGCTCATGAAATAAAACAATTGAGTGCGGATGCCAAGCGGCTAGAGCATGTGATAATGCTCGTTCATGCATGTGCAGCACCGTAGTATATTTGGCTAATTTTTTTTGTTCCTCTAGTGGAAAGAATGGATAAATTTGCATCGTGGGAAACCAATCGCGCAGGGCATAGACAAAATCACCATAAACATCTACCTGGTAACCGTTGCGAATTAAATTGTTAACTGTAACTAAGCTAATCAGAGTATCGCCAAGGGCAGGAGAACTAATATATGCTATTGGCTCGCTTTTGTTTAAAGGCTTTTTTAGTAGCTGCGGTGGACTTGCGCAATAGCTTCTAAGCTGACGCTGCAATTTTCTATCGTAGTGAGAAAAGTTAGTAAGCATTAGATCTTAGTTTAAAACACAGATTTTTTTGATATTAGTAATATGTGCATCCACCGTCAAGCCTTTTGTTTCAGCAAAATTAGGAATAATATGAAATTGCTTTTGCCTGGCCTGTTCTACAGCAGTCACAATATTTTCCGGTGTTACCTGATCTAAGACAATACTTTCACTTTCACTAAGCAAATCCTTGGCACCTACATATGCCGATATAATTACCGGTGTGCCGCATTGTACTGATTCAATAGCCACCAAACCAAATGGTTCATAGTGTGCTGGTAAGATAGTGAAATCTACTGCCGCATAAAGCTCCGCCATATTATCAACAAAACCGAGATAACGAATATTTTTATTGGGTAAGTTATGCGAAATTGGTTTACCAACCACTAATAACTCTATTTGATCCTGAGGCATCATGCGCATAGCCGAAAGTAGCTCTAACCACCCTTTTCTTTTATGTCCGGTCGAAGGAAAAAGCAAGGTGGTTTTATGCGGATCGATGTTAAACCGCGTCGCTAAATCTTTCTGCCGAGCCTTTAAACTGTGACAAAATTTTACTGTATCAATCGGCGGATGCAGTAGGTGCACTTTTTTAGCGTCGATATTGTATAAATCAACGATTTCATTTTTTAAGAGCTGCGAGTGAACAATAATATGGGGTGTTTGGACAAAACTTTTTTGTTCAAAGTAAATCTCCAAATAATCTTTTAGATTTGATTTTTTTCCCAAGTGTTTTAAATAGCCACGATGAGTACCACCACAAACCGCAATATCTTGACTAGCAGTACGCGTTAAATTTAACGATAAATCAAATTTAGTCCGATTAAACTGCTTATTAATGCGATGAATGAAAGAAAATTTACGTATGAACTTTGGACACCAAGATAACCGATCGCATATGATTTCTTGAGCCTGGTCTCTAGGAGCATTTTTGTCAACACGATAAGTAAAGACTGTAGTCGTATCTCCAAGACGCGCAAACCCAGCAAGCAAATCAAAAAGGTAGGACTCCATACCACCACCCCTTTTCGCATATTGATGATGAACTATAGCTATTTTCATGTGATGTTTAAGTTGTTATCATAGCGCGCGGCAAAATATACGCTTAGAAAAACTATATAAAACAAGCCACTTAAACCTATAAATAGGGCAGTATTACAAAATCCAATTATAATAAAACTGAGTATTATTCCTTGCGCTAAACGTTTTTCTGATAAAGGTAATTTTCTGGTATCAAACCATTGCATCGTAAGCCAAAGTAACAAACAGATTAAACCTAAACCGCCTAGCTGCACCGCCAATATAACGTATTCATTATGAGGATCTTGCAGATCTACGCACGGTACGCTGCCATTTATACATGGTCCACCAGTCGTGGCATAAACTGACATAAAACTTCCCGTACCATTACCAAAAATTGGATGCGCTTTTATGGCTTTAAAACTATATTGCGCAAAAGCAAGTCGCAAACCTACGCTTGTAATGGCATTTTTTTTGTAAGTTACAATATCGCTCACCCCTGCTACAACGCGACCGTGAAAGCTAGGTGAAAACAAAAATAACCCACCGACAAGCAACGGCAACACGACAAAGCTTGTTACTATGCCGCGCCAACTAAAACGTTGCCACAATCCAAGCACGATCAAACCCAAAAAAACTAATTGCCCAGTTCTTTCGGTGTAAGGAAAAAATAGGCTATAAAAACCGATACAAAATAAGAATAAATAAAACCAGCGATATTTTTTAATATCTATTGCTCTATTGATTAAAACAAACTCAACAAAGCCTAAAATAGCCGAGGTGTTGATAGCATAATGTGCATAACCACCAGGATAAAATTGTTTATCAACAATAATTCCACGTGAGACTAAAAAACAAACAACTATATCAAGAAAAATAGATACGATTAAAGTATTGGTAGCTATCTTACGCCATTTTTGCTCGGCAAAAAGCGGAAGCAAAAATAGCAAATATAAAATTTTAGTATATTTAAAAAACCCTGTTGCTATCTGAGACCAAGGAGCTTTGCTATATAGTGTGCCAATAGCAAACAAGAGGACTAATATAATCGCTAAAATTACTACACTATTTTTTTTAAGAAGCTGATATTTTTTCTGCCAATTACCAGACAATAAGCTAAATAAAACCGCAGCAGGCAAGGTTATTTTTACAACATTTGGAGATAGCGCTAAGCTAAAAATAGCGATTATGGCCATGACGCGCGCAAGTAACGTGCTAACATCTTGCCAACGCCCAATAATGCTTTTTTGTAGAAGCAATTCCCCGCTAGCCGGACGAACTGGATCTAAAATTGATGTAATAACTTTACCCATGCGAACCTCCGCGAAATAAATATTTATACACAGCATCCATATTCCTTAACGAAACAACATTCGGTGAATTAAATTTAAAATTGATGTCATAATTCCAAACATACTTATTTTTTAGTTTTTGGTTGTATCACCAGCAACTTCCCATTCCAATGCAGTTCTATCATTTTTAATGGTTGCTGCTTTTGCAAGTAAACTTTGTGCCCTACGTTAAAACCTTTTAAATATTTAGCAAGAACCTCTGTGGCTCCTATAAATTTTGGTTTATGCTTAAAATGACCGCCAAAAGATAATGGCTTGGAATCCGGACGGTAATACTTAACTGCCGCAACCCATAATGGTAAATTAATATCGCTTAAGATAATATCTGATTCCCATAACTGTAACACTAGAATAGTGTTACCTTGACCCGTCTCTTTAGTCAATAATAAGACTGAAGGTTTATTGTGGTAAAGCTGTGGAAAAATTGGTAAATGATAAATAGCCGATGAATCAAATAACCCTTTAACAATATTTATGGAGACAATTCTTGCTGGCTGAACCTTCCAACCTTGCTTCAATAGACTTTGTTTGATTGTTTCAATATCTCCTATCCATTCAACGTTCAAAGCTTCAATCGCATCACCCAAACGATTAAGTCTATATAGCGGCGCCACTGTCGGCATTTGCTTAAAAGTAACAATAGTCTTAGGCCAAATTAAAGCATATTCTTCGACCTGCCTGTGAAAGCTGATCGCACTGCAAACAAACCATACCAAAGTAAAAATACCTATTGCAGTCAGGGCAATTTTCTGCACAGGAAAATGTAAGTGGAGACGTCGCCGATAAGAAATTGTTGCCAATAAAACTACTACCAAACCAATCAAAAAACTACCAACAACATCAGTCAACCAATGCACTCCTAAATAAAGACGCGACAACGCTATCAATACTACCAATACTCCAGAAATAATGTATGGTACACGTCTATCCTGTTTTTTCGATTCACGTGCGATGATTACTGCCAAAAAACCATAAAAAGCCAAACTCAATGCAGTATGCGCACTGGGAAATGATGAAGCATATTTTTCATATAAAACCTCACCCGGTCTCGGCAAATATAGCAAAAACTTTGCTCCACCAACCACGATAGCGCTCAGTGTCATAACACCAAACCAATGCGCAGCAATATACCAATAGCGTTTCCATAAAAGCCATATTAAAAATAACCCAGATGCAATTGCTAGCATAGTACTATCACCCATCAGGGTAATTATCACAGCCAGATGATCTAAGTTTGGTGAACGCAAACCGCTTAATAAATAATAAATTGGCTTATCCAATTTAGTTAAGAACCCATGAGCCAACACTTGAGACAAAACGAAAAAAAACAAAACAAAAGTAAAAATAGCAGCAATAAATAAAAGTAACTGTTGATGATTGTTTGGTCGCCTTGGATCAGACAAAATTTCCGTAAACCACATGGTGGTTTTATTCTTTTGACAATACTTCCACATTTGCGTTACATAATAATCAATCGTTTTCCAAGTTTGTTTAAAAAAGTGCTGCACAAGCCACCATACCGTCCAAAAAACAACAATTGTTAAAAATGCATATAGGGTAAACTCAGCTGCAACTTTCGGCGGCAACTCTAATGACAATGCTCCAAGTAACACACCCGGCATAATGTAACCAACTGCCCAAATCGTAGCTGATGGTATCGCCGCAATAGAAAAGCGAATAAATGGCATTTTTAACATACCAGCAATCAGAGGAATAACCACGCGCACCACCATAACAAAGCGACCAATAAATACGCTTTTTCCACCATGAACATGAAAATATTTCTCGCCCTGCTCCAGAAGCTTAGGCCACTTACTAAAAGGCCATACACGATGAATACGATCCTGAAAATAAATACCTATAAAATAACTAACATAGTCGCCAACAATTGCTCCAGCAATTACACACAAAAAAGTACTGCCAAGAGGAATCACATTAGAACCCATCAAAAAGCCGATGGCCGGCATAATAATAACACCTGGAAAAACCGCACCAACTACCGCCAGTGTTTCTATAAATACGACACAAAAAGTAATAATACCCGCGCTATGCGGATAAACATGAAAGAAATGAATCAATGGTTGAATACTGAAATCACTAAAATTTATCATAATATTGTATCACTCCACATCCGTATAATTTTAAAAAACGAATCCAAAATTTAATTAGTGTTGAAACAACATAAGAACATAATCATATATAGCGAAAATAAAATTGGCGCGCTGGTTATTTTGCAACGCTACTAAAGGCTGCGAAGCTATTGTTTTGCCATCAAGCGTAATATTTAAAGTACCATAAGTCAGACCTTTAATAATAGGAGCTTTTAGATTGTTACCAATATCTACTTTGGCTTTAAGACCAGAATGCTGCCCAGCTGGCAGGGTAATATAAAAATCATTTTTTAAACCCAAACTAGCAGTTTTTTCTTTGCCGAGCCATACTCGCGGCGCAACTAACTTAGTATTGGCTACAAACAACTTGCGTGTTTCAAAAAACCGAAAACCATAATTTACTAGAGCTTCACTATATTTGGTACGCGCTTCATCACTTTTTGCACCTAAAATTACGGAAATTAACCGCATACCACCACGTACTGCTGACACCACTAAACAATATCCAGCCTCATCAGTGTGCCCTGTTTTGAAGCCATCAACTGAAGAATCCCGCCACAATAAACGATTGCGATTGGGCTGTTTAATGCCATTATAAGTCATCCAGCGTTCTTTAAACCATGGATAATACTCTGGGAAATTTGCAATCCAAGCCTTAGATAAAATAGACAAGTCTCGAGCAGTACTATAGTGATAACCATTTGGTAAGCCATTGCTATCAGTAAAGTTGGTATTGTCCATACCCAATTTTCGTGCCGTTTTATTCATAAGATTGACAAAACCCTGCTCAGAACCAGTAAGATGCTCCGCTATAGCCACAGTAGCGTCATTACCAGAAGCAGTTGCAATCCCACTAATTAAATCTTGTACCGATACAACTGCCCCAACCTTAATAAACATGCGCGAACCGCCAAAACCAGCACGCCAAGCCTCTTTACTAACATTCACCATGTCAGTAAGATGCGTTTGCCCAACACCTAAAGCCTGTGCTATTAAATACAAAGTCATTATTTTAGTTAGACTCGCTGGCGCCAAATGCTGATCAGCATTTTTTTCGGCAATAATATAACCACTATTAGCATCGATTAAAATATATGCTTTAGCATCAAAATCTGGTGGTGCTGGAATAGACCCTAGCATTTTTACCGCAGCTGCAGTTGGTTTTAATTCGGGCTCCGACATTTTGCTAGCTAGTTGAACTACAGCATGATGGGCTTTATGTTTGTGCAAGCTGTCAGCATGCTTATGCTTGATTGCAAAGACATTTTGCCCAAAACAAAGTAGGAAAAAAATAATAGCTAATCTAACAATCGTAGACAACTTACCTAACATGAAATT
Source organism: Gammaproteobacteria bacterium (assembly GCA_964213355.1). Lineage (GTDB taxonomy): Bacteria > Pseudomonadota > Gammaproteobacteria > UBA9339 > UBA9339 > JBAXAM01. The sequence goes on along the minus strand of CAXOVY010000032.1, from coordinate 270,981 downwards.
TCTCCGAATTCGAATTACAAAACTTAGGCATTCTAACATAGCAAATTTTAAATTCTATAAATTCTAACAAGAATACAAGACCTAATGGGTTTTATTTTACTTTCGAATAATTTTACATTAAATTGAGCTACAAATGAACAATAGCCCACTACTATCTGATAACCAAGAAAATAAACGAAAAGTTCTTAAAAAAATCTGGAAGAAATCACACTTGGATTTTTTACTTTTGGTCGGTGTGCTTATGCTCGTAGCATTTGGTTTTGGAATTCTCTATAGCGCAGGCAATCAGAATTTAGCATTGCTACGACACCAGATGCTAAGTTTCATTTTAGCTTTTGCAGCCATGTGTTTGTTCGCTCAAATCCCAACCTACCGTTATCAGTCTTTGGTACCATGGGCTTACGGTATAGTATTATTGTTGCTAGTTGCAGTAATAAGTGTTGGGGTTATTAATAAAGGTGCGCAACGCTGGTTAAATCTTGGTTTATTACGTTTTCAACCATCAGAAATCATGAAGCTTGTTGTGCCAATGATGTTAGCATGGTACTTACGTAATAAAGATTTTCCCCTACACACAAAAGATCTACTTGTTTGTTGCCTGATTATCACCTTACCTGTATTAATAATTGCCAAACAACCTGACTTGAGTACGGCTATATTAGTTGCCACAACAGGGACTTTCGTATTGCTGCTAGCTGGTATTACCTGGAAACTTATGACCGGAATTACTGCCCTAATAGCCATTGCAATTCCTATTGTTTGGCACTTCATGCATGCTTACCAAAAAGCGCGCTTATTTACTTTTCTATCACCAGAACATGATCCCTATGGTACGGGCTATAATATTATTCAATCAAAGATTGCGATTGGTTCTGGAGGTTGGCTTGGTAAGGGTTGGCTTTTAGGATCGCAAGCACATTTACAGTTTTTACCGGAACATGCTACTGATTTTATTTTTGCCGTATGTGGTGAAGAATTTGGTTTTGTTGGCTGTATTTTATTACTTGGGATTTTTCTTTATATTGTTGGACGGGGTTTGTACCTCAGTGTGTGTGCACAAGACACTTTTACGCGGCTACTTGCTGGCAGTTTAAGCTTATCTTTCTTTGCATCTTTTTTTATAAATATTTGTATGGTTGTTGGAATTTTGCCAGTGGTTGGTTTACCGCTACCATTAGTTAGCTATGGTGGTAGTTCATTAGTAATTTTTATGTCTGGTTTTGGAATAATTATGTCGACGCAGACACATCGCAAACTGATTGGCTCCTAGATTATGGGTAACACTTCATACGAAGCTGCACTTTTGGAACATCAGACAGGTAATCTTGATGCAGCTGAAAAACTTTACCGCGATCTCCTTGAAATAACACCACAAAATGCTGCAGTGTTACATTTACTCGGTATTTTACTCACGCAGAAGCACGAGTTTTTAAATGCTTATCATTTTGTGGAGCAAGCACTTAAAATTGATCCAAAATCCTCTAGCTTTCATAATAGCATGGGAGGTATTTTAAAAAATCTCAATAAATATGAAGACGCCATTTTGCAGTATCAACAGGCACTGCAGTTAAATCCCAATAGCCCAGCAACCCACAATAATATAGGTAATGTTTTATACCAGCTTGGAAAGTTACAAGAAGCAAAAGAACATTATTACGAAGCGATTCGTCTTAAACCACAATATGTTGATGCACACTGCAATTTAAGCTTAGTTTTAACCAAGCAAAATCTAACTCAAGAAGCAATCGCGCATTTGGAAACTGCCATACAGCTACAACCAAGTTACGATCTACCACATCAACAATTAGCTCATTTGCTACAATTACAAGGAGCACTAGATAAAGCCACCTACCATTATCGAATAGCGCTAAAAAACAATGGCAATAACATTTTAGCCCACCACAACTTGGGAGTAATTTTAACCGATGAAGGAAAATACGAGGAAGCAATATCTCATTTCAAAAGAGTATTAGATTTACAACCACAGCACATAGAAGCCCTGCACAATTTGGGTTCGGTTTTTTTGCTACAAAAAAAACCAGCTGAAGCATTACCCTATTTCTTGCAATTAGCTAAACTAATGCAGGATTTTGATGTTTATTATAATGTTGGTGTAATTTATACTGACCTATCACGATTTGATGACGCAATTATTTATTTTGATGAAGCGATGAAAATACGACCAGATGATTTTTCTGTATGCGTAAATTTAGGAACAATTTACTTACGCCGCCAAAATTTTGCTGAAGCAGAAAAATACTACAGCCAAGCTCACCACCTACAACCAAACAACCAAGAAATATCTTATATTTTAGCGGCGCTGCAGCAAAAAGATGACCTGCAAAAAGCCCCGGCAGAATATGTTCAGCACCTCTTTGACCAGTACGCTCCCTATTTTGAGCAACATTTAAAACTATTAAATTACCAAGTACCAGAATGCCTATTTGATATCGTTCAAGCCATAGTTGACCCCAAAGGGTGTGGTTGCTCTTTAAAGATTTTAGATTTGGGTTGTGGTACTGGCATGTGCGGATCCAAGTTTAAGCCAATGGCACAGGAACTTATTGGAATTGACCTTTCAGCAAAGATGCTAGAGTTTGCAAAACAAAAAAATATATATAGCGACCTCAAAAACATCACTATTGAAGAAGCTATAACTACGTTTTCTGGCATAGACTTGATAATCGCAGCAGAGTCCTTGGTGTATTTTGGGGCACTTGAAAAAATTTTCACTTGTTGCTATAGCACCCTTAAATCTGGAGGAATTTTTGCTTTTACTGTGGAAAAAACCGACCAATACCCCTATACACTTCAACGCTCTGCTAGGTTTGCTCATACTGTAGAATATATTAACCAAACAGCATCCGAAAGTGGATTTATCATATTGAAATCAAATGAAATTACGCTAAGAAAACATTATGAAACAGTTATTAAAGGTTTTATTTTTGTGCTTCAAAAGCCAATTAGATAGTTTATTTCATTAATTACTTTATAAAAATAAAATAATTATTTGTTTTTTATTAATAATTATATTATTTATAAAGAAGTTGAAGTATTACCTTAGCCTTACCCAAAAACAGTCTTTTATAAAAATAATAAATATAAAAATCAAATTATTACGCAGCATAATGAACAAAATCTATATATTTCAAATGGAATTTTTATAAACATATGCTACACTGCTCCCAATTGCACTAATGAGATTAAATATAGAATATGAATATGTACTATCATAAATTTCGTATATGTCGTAACTGGTCAATCGCAGGAGTATTCATTTTTTGTTTGACGCAATTGAGCGGTTGTAGCTTCGTTGGGATCAGCCACAAAGACATTGACGGCGCCCCTAGTGTTGATATAGACGCCTCTAAAATTGCCGATGCTGTTCCTAGATCAGAACCATATCATCCATATGGCACTAGAGACTATGTTGTTGGCGGTCATCGCTATCATGTACTAAAAAGCTCGAAAGGCTACGTCAAGACTGGTAACGCTTCATGGTATGGCACCAAATTTCATGGCAACAATACTTCGACACAAGAGCGTTATAATTTATACAGTATGACGGCCGCAAGCACCGAGCTACCGCTTCCCTCTTATGTCCAAGTAACAAACCTACGTAATGGCAAGCAGGTCATTGTTAGAGTTAACGACCGCGGACCGTTTCACTCTAAACGTATATTAGATTTATCCTATGCAGCAGCTAAAAAGCTTGATTTCGTGGATAGTGGCACCGCACCCGTCAAAATTGTAGGCATTGACCCTAAAACCTGGAACAAAAACTCTCAGATAAAATACGCCGCCGCTACCAAACCTGCTAAGAATGGAGCAATGTATCTACAGGTGGGTGCATTTTCCCGGCTTGACAATGCCAAGCAATTGTTCACCAAGATAGCTAAACTCACTGATAGACCAACCAGTATTAAACGTAGTGATAGTTTATATCGAGTACACATTGGACCAATGGCATGTGCAACCCAAAGCAATAAACTCAAACGTCTCCTAGAAAAAAATGGATTTAACAAAGTGGTTGTTGTTACCAATTGATACCATCCCTAACTTAATGTCCGATAAACATAGACTTTAACCTATGCCCAAATTTATGGAATTTTTAGTTAGAATTTTTAAGCAGATGCGCTTACAATATAATTAGTTCTAATTTGATCTGGCTTTTAATGGAGAAAAACACCTATGGCTTCCGACCCATCATTGTGGAGTTTTGTAGCAAATGCAGGCTTAGTAGTAAAAATAGTGATGCTGCTTTTATTAGCCGCATCAATTTGGTCATGGACAATAATTTTTCAACGTTGGTTTTTTTTGAAAGATGCACATTTAGCCGTCAAAAAATTTGAAGAGCATTTTTGGTCAGGCAGTGAATTACATAAATTTTATCAAGAATTAAATGCACATCGCGATGATTTACATGGACTTGAACTGATTTTTTATGCAGGGTTTAATGAATATACGCGTTCAAGCAAACAGCCAACAACAAAGCCAGATGCAATTATTAAGGGAGCAGAACGTGCTATGCGAGTTGTACTTGCTCGTGAAATTGCAGGCTTAGAGCAACATTTATCATTTCTTGCCACAGTCGGTTCGACTAGCCCATATGTTGGTTTATTTGGTACTGTTTGGGGAATTATGACCTCTTTTCGCGCTCTTGGAGGAATGCAGCAAGCAACTATGGCAATGGTGGCTCCTGGTATTTCTGAAGCATTGATTGCAACAGCGATGGGTTTATTTGCGGCGATTCCAGCAGTTATAGCATATAACCGCTATGCCAGCGAAGTAGAACAACTTACTAATATTTATGATACCTTTAAAGAAGAGTTTTCAAGCATCTTGCACAGACAAACATTTTAAAAATTATAAAAATATCTAATGTTAAAACGAAAACGTTACCGTCAACTTGCTGAAATTAATGTAGTACCATACATTGATGTGATGCTGGTATTGCTCGTTATTTTCATGGTAACGGCACCACTTTTATTTCAAGGTGTGAATGTTAATTTACCAACTGCAAGTGCCAAACCAGTTGAGGCCAAACCACTAGAACCCATAGTCGTGTCGATTGATGCTCGCGGTGATTATTTTCTGAGCATTGCATTGCAACCAACAAGACCTATTTCAGCGCAAGATTTGTTCAATAAAGTTATATCTGAATTAAAACAAACTCAAGGAGTATCGTCTCAACGTCAAGTTTTGCTCAAAGGGGATAAAAGTGTTGATTATGGCAGAATTATGCAAGCAATGGTACTGCTACAACAAGCTGGAGCGCAAAATATTGGGCTAATCACACAACCTGACGATTCTAAATCTAGTAATTAAACATTGTAGTATTTTTTGACAAAAAATATCTTTATAATAAACAACTATTGTGATATATATTGAAGAAATTAGCTGTAATGGTATTGATTTTTTTAACAAAAACAACACAATTAATATGAGAGCAAAATGCGCATTTTACTTGCTGAAGATGATGAATTACTTGGTGATGGTATACGTTCTGGCTTAATCCAATATCAATATAATGTCGATTGGGTGAAGAATGGTATGGCCGCATGGACTTCGCTGCAATCAGAACATTTCGATATGGTGATTTTGGATCTTGGATTGCCAAAGCTCTCTGGTGAAGATCTTTTGAAAAATATGCGCTCAAAAAACATTGATACCCCTGTTATAATTTTAACCGCCCGCGATACCATTACTGACCTTATTAAGGGGTTAGATACTGGAGCAGATGACTATCTTGTTAAGCCTTTTGATCTAGAAGAATTATGCGCACGTATTCGCGCCATACAAAGACGTATTTCATCTCGCTCTGAACCAACTATATCAGTTGGTGACATTAATTTGGATCCAGCAACAAGATTGGTTTTTAAAGCTGGACAGGTAATGGAATTATCACGTCGCGAGTTTGTGTTGCTACAAATGTTAATGGAAAACGTTGGGCGTGTGCTTTCAAGAGAACAAATTACTCAAAGTTTGTATGGCTGGAGTGACGATATCGACAGTAATGCTCTTGAAGTACATATCCACAACTTACGTAAGAAATTTGGTAATGACACAATCGTCACCATTCGCGGTGTTGGATATATGTTAGCCAAATCAAACAAGGCATAATTTTCTTATCGTATCCTTAGCAAAATCCATTAAAAATTACTCACAAAATCTGTGGATAACTCTGTGGATATTTTATGCAGCTGACCTCGTAAATATTGAAGGTATTGACTTCTCGACAAATTGGGCAAATTTTGATCCAAAAAAATCTTGTTTTTTATCATATAGTTATGCAACCTTTTGAAAAATCATTGCGTTAGCTGAAAAAAAAGTTTTAAAATTTTTAAATAAGCTCGGGGCTGTGTAAAAAATGCAAAAAGAATCAATCATAGTTACCCCAAACCACCGCCTTGCCAGTTACTTACAGAGTCGGTCTTGCTCAGTACCTATCAAAGAAAATCTAACCACTTGGCGCAGTGAAAAAATTTTACCGCTCACTACCTGGCTGATAAATTGTTGGCAAAAATATTCAGGCTCACAGGCACTACTAAGCTCATATCAAGAACGGTCGCTGTGGCAACAAATTATAGAAGAAATTTTAGGAAAAGAGTTTAGCAGCATCACCGATACTGTAATAAAAGCACACGAATTATTAATCAATTGGCAACTAGACATTACAAATTGGACTAATTATGAATCAGAAAACGTAATTATTTTCAAACGATTACACGATAAATTTAAAGAATATTGTACGAAAAAAAATCTGGTTACCACTTACCAACTTCCATCATTGCTCCTACCCCATTTACAACATCAGGGCTTAAAAATTGTCTTTGTCGGATTTGATGAATACCCACCACAATTGAAAACATTTATTGACACCCTTAAAAAATCAAATTGGCTGGTCTATCATGGCGATCCCAACAATTATAAAAATTCCACGCGCAAAAAACTAAGCTTTGCTAAACAGCGAGATGAAATCACTACAATTGCTCGCTTTGCGAAGCAACTTGTTAGTTATAGCCCAAAAGTGACTATTGGCATTGTGGTAGCAAATTTAACAGATTTGCGGCCTAAAATTATAAGAATTTTTAATGACGTCTTAGGCAACACTGAAAATGTTAATGTTTCTGCTGGAACCATTTTCAGCTCTCTACCAATCATAAACCATGCATTGGAGTTGCTAGCACTGCATGAACCATTTAATTTAAAAGCAATTAGTAAAATTTTACTATCGCCATATATCCAAGGAGCAGAAACAGAAAAATCAAATCGAGCTTTTCTTGATCTTCAATTGCGTCAACTCCACCAATCGCAATTTGGACTAATGGATATCGAATTTTTAGCCAAAAAATACTCAAAAGATATCTCTATCCTAACAAACGCATTACAAAAAACACAAGATCTTTATGCGCAAACAAAAAATAAAAAATTAGACAATTCCGGTTGGGCAAAAATATTTGCGCAAATCCTCCAAACTCTTGGGTGGCCGGGTGAGAATAATTTAACTAATACTGAATCAATGGCCACAAAACGCTTTACTGAACTCCTAGAGGAGCTAATAACTACTAGCTTGATTGCGGGAAAAACTTCATATATTCAAGCTTTACAGATTTTGCACCACATGGCTGACCACACAATATTTCAATCCCAACACGAAACTAAAAGCCAAATAAACATCTTGGGAACTCTTGAGGCAGCTGGTATTAATTTCGACTATTTGTGGGTTATGGGACTCGATCAAGAAAATTGGCCAATCACCCCAACCCCAAATCCATTTATTCCAATTAAAATACAAAAAAAATTCGCTCTACCCCACTCCTCGGCTGAGCGTGAGTTGCATTTTTGTGAAACATTAATTAACCGCTTTAAACGCAGTGCCAAAACGGTTATTTTCAGTTATGTAAACCAAATCGAAGATCGTACACTTGAATCAAGTGCTTTAATCGCGGATATTCCCGAAATTTCAATAAATGACCTAGATTTGGCTACGTTTACAGAACCAGCCGAAGAAATTTACTCCAGCCGAAGAATGGAGGAGTTGGTCGACAGTGATTCCTTAGCACTTGCGCCCAATGAACCAATCCATGGTAGTAGTAGACTTATAGAACTACAATCACTCTGCCCTTTTCGTGCATTTGCAGAATTTCGCTTAAGAGCAAAAGAATCCAAACAATTTGAGTCTGGAATAGATAAGCTCAAGCGTGGCATATTAGTTCATGCAGCGCTGGAAAAACTTTGGCAAAAAGTAAAAACGCACCAAAACTTATGTTCACTCGATCCAGAAACTTTAAAAGAGCTCATTAAAAAAAGTGTGGAATACGCTTTGAACAAGGAAAATGTGTCACAAACTTTATATTCACTCGAGCAAAAATGTTTAATCCGACTACTAAATAGCTGGCTAGAAGTTGAAAAAAGCAGACCTCCGTTTCAAGTAATAGCAACAGAAAAAACTATAGAAACTACTCTTGGTTCGCTACAAATTAAATTGCGGATTGATCGCATTGATAGACTTGCAAATGGTAATTTATTACTGATCGATTATAAAACCGGTAAAAAGTTGCCGACCATTTTTGACTGGTTTGGCAAACGACCAAAAAACCCACAACTGCCATTATATTGTGTGGCGGTTGATGATGCCCAGAGCTTTGCTTTTGCGCAGATCAATATAGAATCAATTAAATTTAAGGACATAAGTTTAGATGAGCTTGCTTTTGGGATGCTGGCAGTTGATGAAAACAACTTTAAAAATACTATAAATTGGCACGAGCTAATTGTTTACTGGCGCGAAATTTTAAATGATTTGGCCAAAGATTTTGCATCTGGATATGCCCTACCAGAACCATTATCTCCCCAAGTATGCAAGCAATGTGAGTTTGGGCTGATTTGCAGAATTGTTTAACAAAATTTACAGAAAATCAAACTGTACAAAGAACCTGAAATCTTTGTAGAAATTATGTTGTTTGGGTGTACAATACAGCGTATTTCGGAAAATGAAGTCATTCTGAATTGGCTGCGTATTTTAGACGAAATGACAAGTCTCGGAATGCCTGAAAGTTATCGTGTTGCCTAAAATTTGGGTAGCTGAAAGCTGGAGAAGCTATGCAACAAAGCTCGGAAAATACAGGAAGCAAAGAGCAGATATGTATGGATATTGCGTTGTCTGTAACACGTCTCGGATTTATTTTTGCTAATGTCCTTAAAAAAGTAAAAAAGATTTCAAAATTCACATTTTCTGTATATCCACTTTTAACGTTTGCTCAAGCTATTTTTTCCGGATATGAAACTGTTGCATCACAGTTATCGTTGGAAGATTCTGGTATAGATGTGGATAAACAAAGCAAAGAAACACTACCTTCATTGTGGCAAATAGAAAACGACGTTAAACAATATATTTTTTCTAAAGAAAGGCTTAAGAAAAATTTTCTTATTCCTTTTCAAGCCGCAATATCGATACAAAAAGAGAAGATTGATAAATTAGACAGTGGTCAATTACCAAAGGCAATTAAATCTGGTGACGATGTTTTATTTAAGGAACTGGTTACAGGGGAAGATTATTGGCAAACAAACAGTTTCAAGTCTCTGAAACTTCTTCGAGCAATAGATAGAAGACTCAGGCTAATGTATTCTATTGAGAAAAGCAAACCTGGAAGAATGGCTGAATCTCTCGCGAGGTTTACGATATTCGCCGTACCATCAGCTTCAGTTAGTACACTTCTTGTTAATATTGATCATATTGGAAGAGTTATAGGAGGAGATCTTGCATTATTATCAAGAGCTTTTTTTGGCCTTCCATTTACAAAGAACATAACTACATATGCTGTACCGACTTTTTTAATTTTGTTATTTTTGTGCAAAGAAGTAGTAGATTTTATGGCTGAGTTTAGTATTGGTCTTGTTCATAAAGGATTTTTTTATCCGCTGTTTACGGGAATAGCTGTAGGCATGTACGAAGCAATTAAAGAAGGACAGCCAAAAATTTTAGATAGCTTTCAAAACAAGCAACCATCAATCCCACCTGAAATAATCGAAGATAAGCGAAGCATACTAGAAATTATAAAAGCTTGCTATAAAGAATCAAAACGGTGGTATGAAAAATATGATGAATGCCTTATAGCTACAGATGACAAAAATCGTGAAGAAAGCATCCATGGTATTTTAACCAAAAAAATCAATTCTAGTAAGAGAATATTAGAGGGTAGACGCGCATTTTTTTCCGTTTGTAAAAAAAGTAAATATACCGAGTTTGTATCGAAAGTATTATTATTTGCCAGGGCTTCTATTTTTTTATTTCAAAACTTATTAGCAAAAACTATTTTTACCGTAGCTAAAGTTGGTACAAAATCGACACATAAATTTTTTGGTTACGTTACTGATGCGTTGTTTGGTCGAGAGCGAAGAATAGCAACTACCGCTACCGCCATGCATAAAGAAGAGGCGAAAGTGATCGCTCCACCAAGCAAAATAGAATCCACTGTTTAAAGATAGTGGTTTCTATTTTTGGCTGAAGCTGACTAAAGACATTATCGGCGAAAGGTTTGGTTTCTACAAGGAGGATTATGTATGCTAACAGACTCTATATTGAGGTTAAAAATTGCTTTTGCCAACACTCCTATGAGAGGGTTATTTTTTTGGGAGGGACTTCTTTTTTTAGAAGATGATGAATATAAAAAGGTGGTGGAAGGGAGTTTTATTGATGTTGCGAATTCTTTTTCTGGAGAAGAGGAATTGGTAGCATATTATAAAGGAATATTAGAGGATTTGAAAAAAGTAAGAATGGGTATTTTTGAAGACCCTGAAGTAAGAAATGAGGTAGAAAAAATTAGGGAAGCACACATATCAGAGGTAGCACGTGAAACGATTATTAATATCATGGAAGATAGTTTGGCTCCTAAGCAGAATCTGGGAGTGTTTAGTTGATACAAAACCGACAAACTACGGTGTTTACTGGTTCTATCGCCAATTGTCAATGGCTTTTAAAATCCGCACAATAATTATAGGCACTTAAGCGCGGTGATGGCATAATCACTTTAAAGATTTCGTCCACATTTAAAGTCTTATAAACTATACCGCCCCATCCAGCATCAAAGGCTCGCGAGCACATTTCGAAATTTTTTTACTCCTTAGTGCTAATCGCTTCAATCGTTGCGTAATTCATGTCATGCAATAATTGTAGCACTCTGCCATCGAAGGAAAACTCTACTCTAAAATGTAATTAGTGCCCAAATTTGTGGTACATTATAGTCGTAATTGAGGTACTGAAAACATGTGTTTGTTAAAAATCATTAAAGGGTTAGGCAAATAAAATGCATAAAGCTCTAGCTTTAATTTCCGGCGGTCTTGATTCTATGCTTGCAACCAAGCTTGTTATGGAACAAGGCATACATGTTGAGGGCATTAATTTTTTTACTGGTTTTACCGGTGACCATTGCTATTGTTTTAAACAATTAGAAAAAGAAGCACGCAATGCCAAATGGGTTTGTAAACAGCTAGAAATAAAACTGCATGTGATAGATGTGGTTACTGAGTTTAAACCAGTATTACTAAATCCAAAATATGGCTATGGCGCTAACCTTAACCCTTGCCTTGATTGTAAGCTATTTATGATTTCAAAGGCTCAAGAATGGATGGGGCAACATGGTTTTGATTTTTTGATTACTGGTGAAGTCTTAGGACAACGACCAAAATCACAACGCAAAGACACTCTACCACTAGCAACTGAAATAACCGATGATCGCATTGTCCGCCCACTTTCCGCCAAACTCCTCCAAACAACATTGCCTGAACGCGAAGGTTGGATTAACCGTGAATTGTTATGCAATTTTAGTGGTCGTAGCCGCAAACCACAAATTAAGTTAGCCGCGCGTCTTGGCTTTAAGGAGTTTCCACAACCAGCTGGCGGATGCGTACTGACTGATGAAAATTTTTGTAAACGTTTGCAGGATTTGCTAGATCATCGATTAGATAAAAACTATAGTTTGGATGATGTTTTACTACTGCGTATTGGCAGACATTTAAGGATTAATTCAGATCTAAAAATTATTGTCGGTCGCGATAAGACTGAAAATGATTTTATAACAATGTATCAAGATAAATACATTTTACTCCAAAGCATTAGTCATCCGGGAGCGTTAGTATTGCTCGACGGCAAGGCCGATGCCGGTGCTATTCAGCTAGTTGCGCGCTTAGTCGCCTATTTTAGTAAAGGACGAAACGCCAAAAAAGTGGATGTGGCAATAAGGAAACCTGGCTCTATGAAGATTTGAGTGGGTAATGGTGATTCTGTATACTATTGTTCCAAACAATGGGGATCAGAAAATGTTAAATAGCGTCCAATTATTTGAAATGGCACTGGGTGTAAAGTCTCCGTGGGAAATTACAGGTGTTGAGTTTTCAGATGGTTTATCTGGTAAAGAGTTACATGTCAAAATTGATTTTAAAAAAGGCGCAAAGTTTTCAGGTGAAAACGAAGAGCTGTGTAGTGTTCATGACACAAAAGAAAAAACATGGAGGCATTTGAATTTTTTCCAGCATGAGTGTTATCTTCACTGTCGTGTGCCAAGAATAAAAATAAAAGATGGTAAAGTAGCTCTTGTAGATGTGCCATGGGCAAGAGCAGGAAGTGGTTTTACGTTATTATTTGAGGCATTTGCTATGGCACTAATTGAAAAAGAAATGCCAGTTAATAAAGTAGGTCAATTGCTTGGTGAAGACTCGCACCGCATATGGACAATTTTTAATTATTGGTTAGAAAAATCGTATGCTGCTGACGAACCAGCAGTTCCTGAGAAATTAGGTTTAGATGAAACATCAAAACGAAAGGGACATGATTATATAACTTTGGCTGTAAATCTTGATGAAAAAAGAGTTATCCATATTGTTGAAGGAAAAGATAAGAATACAGTTAAGCAAGTAAGGAAATATCTTGAATCCAAGGATATTGACGCTAAAAAAGTGCTTCATGCAAGCATGGATATGTCGCCAAGTTTTATTTCTGGTGTACATGAAAACTTTCCAAAAGCTGAAATACACTTTGACAGATTTCATGTTGTAAAGCTATTAAATGAAGCCATGGATAAGGTGAGGCAAATTGAAAGAGAAGAGCATGATGAGCTAAAAGGTCATAAATATACTTTTTTAAAAAAGAACAGCAACTTGTCTGAGCATAAAAAAGAAAAGCTAAAAGAGCTTATAAAATTATTTCCAACTCTTGGTGAAGCATATAGATTAAAAGAGTTATTTAACGATTTGTGGGAAATGGAAACAGAGGAAGAGGCAATATGTTTTATTAAAGAATGGTGCGATGAAGCTGGAAAGTTGAATACTGCTCCATTCAATCAATTTATAAAAACCGTAAAAGCTCACTGGAGTGGTATAGTGAATTTTTGTGAGACAGAAATTAATAATGGAATTTTAGAGGGTATAAATAATAAAGTTCAACTAGCTAAAAGAAGAGCAAGAGGATATCGTTGTACAAAGAATTTTATTAACATGATCTACTTCTTGTGCGGAAAGCTTAGGTTCGATTACCCACTCGTTTCTTCATAGAACCGGAAACCTCTAGAAAACGAACAAACTATAACCGCTATGCCATTGACTCCAGAAAAACTTCTTGAAAAATCAATCGCAGTAGTGATTGACACTAAGCAGGAACACACATAAAATCAAAGTAATGAAAATTGAACCCTTGAAAATAGCGGATATAGCATTGGTAAATGCTGGAGGAATGTGCTATTGCGTTTATGCGAGTGGTAAGAAAGGATTATGGAATGACGTTAAAGATTCCGATTCATGCAGGATGATTTGCTGTAAATGCTCTAATCGACCGGAAATAACGTCGTTTATTTGGCAAGAGACACTCAATTCATCAAAAGTAGTAGGATACTGTGCTGAGCCTGGATCCCGTGGTAATTCAATGATTGCTTCTTTGGTAGGAAAATTTATTTCAACTGTGCAGTAAACAAAACCCCTAGCCAATCCGCACTTCTGATTCACGTAAAATAAGGCTCTTATTGGATCTGCGTTTTTTGCTGTCCGAATGGTAGTTTCAAATTTTTCTGCTACAATACATCAAAATTTTATAGATTTTATTCGTATATTTCTTTATATTTTTGATTAATAAGCTGAAAACTTTTATCATAAACAAAACAATCAATGGGACAAAAAATGACGCGCTATATTTTTATAACTGGTGGTGTGGTTTCGTCTTTGGGTAAGGGTATAACTTCGGCTTCTTTGGGTGCACTGCTAGAAGGATACGGTTTTAAAGTTACGCTAATAAAACTTGATCCATATATCAATGTGGATCCAGGAACAATGAGTCCGTTTCAACATGGCGAGGTTTTTGTTACCGAAGATGGTGCAGAAACCGACTTGGATCTTGGCCATTACGAGCGTTTTGTTAGCACTAAGATGACACGGCATAATAATTTAACATCGGGTCGAGTTTATGCTGAAGTTATTCGCAAAGAACGCCGCGGAGATTACCTGGGTGCTACAGTTCAAGTTATTCCTCATATTACCGATGAAATTAAAACACGTATTAAGGATGGTGCAGCTAATAATGACATTGCTCTGGTAGAAATTGGTGGAACTGTTGGCGATATTGAGTCATTACCATTCTTAGAGGCAATTCGTCAAATGCGCATTGAACTCGGCACGCACAATACCTTATTTATTCATTTAACATTAGTCCCATTTATTGCTTCTGCTGGTGAAATTAAAACCAAACCGACTCAACATTCAGTCAAAGAAATGCGCTCGATCGGTATTCAGCCTGACATGTTGATGTGTCGCTCAGAACACCCTATTACTGATCATGAGCGCGAAAAAATCGCGCTATTTACCAATGTCGAAAAGCGCGCTGTAATTCCGCTACCAGATGTTGATAATGTCTACAAAATCCCTTTATTAATGCGCAGTCATGGCATTGGAGAATTTGTTACAGAAAAATTAAGTTTAGCTCATGGGGCTGCTGATCTGACTTCTTGGGAAAAAATCATTGCAGCTGCCACTAAAACCATGCATGAAGTTACTATTGCGATGGTTGGCAAATATGTTGATTTAGTCGATTCTTATAAATCAATAAATGAAGCCTTAAAACATGCTGGACTGCACACAGGTACCAAGGTTAATATTAAATACGTTGACGCTGAGGATTTAGAAAAACAAGGTGCTAAAATTTTAGCTGCAGTTGATGGTGTTTTAGTACCTGGCGGCTTTGGTAAGCGTGGTACGGAAGGAATGATTATGGCCGCACGATATGCGCGTGAACACAACATTCCATATTTTGGTATTTGCCTCGGAATGCAAATTGCCATAATCGAATTTGCGCGTCATGTCGCCAACATGCGCGGTGCCAATAGTACAGAATTTGATCACACTACAAAATATCCAGTAGTTGCCCTAGTCACTGAATGGCTGGGAATTGTCGGTCAGATTGAGAAACGTGACGAGACAGTTGATTTAGGTGGGACAATGCGCCTTGGCGGTTACCCATGCCATATTATTAGTGGAACACTTACCCACAAAATTTACGATGAAGATGTGGTTGTTGAACGCTATCGTCATCGCTACGAAATTAATGGCAATTTAGCACCAATGCTTGAAAGTGCTGGTCTTCGTGTTTCGGGGCGCTCTGCTGATGGCAATTTAATAGAGGCAGTGGAGTTACCAACTCATCCTTGGTTTTTCTGTTGTCAATTTCACCCTGAATTCACATCTAATCCACGCCAAGGGCATCCGGTTTTTATTAGTTTTATTCAAGCAGCTGTTGCAAAAAATAGCGGGGTAGTTTTATGAAGCTTTGCAACTTTGAAGTAGCCAATGATAAGCCATTTTTTTTAATTGCTGGCCCATGTGTAATTGAAAATGAAAAAATTGCCATGGAATCTGCAATCAAACTAAAAGAAATTACAGACAAACTCAAAATTAATTTTGTTTACAAAACTTCTTTTGAAAAAGCAAACCGTCTTTCGGTACATAGTTATCGTGGACTAGAGTTTAGTGAGGCAATGCGAATTTTGCGCAAAATCAAAGAAGAGGTTGGAGTATCAATTTTAACTGATGTACATGAATACACACCCTTTGATGAAGTCATTACCATAGCGGATATATTACAAACTCCAGCATTTTTATGCCGCCAAACTGGATTCATTAAAAAAGTAATGGAACTCGGCAAACCAGTTAACATGAAAAAGGGTCAATTTCTAGCACCATGGGATATGAAAACTGTGGTAGAAAAAGCACGCTCTAGTGGCAACGATAAAATTATGGTTTGCGAGCGCGGCACATCGTTTGGCTATAATAATTTAGTTGTTGACATGCGTTCGTTGGTAGTGATGCGCGAAACTGGATGCCCTGTGATTTTTGATGCTGGACATTCAGTGCAACTACCTGGTGCCACTGGTTGTTCGTCAGGAGGACAACCCGAGTTTATTTCAGTTCTTGCACGTGCTGCAGTTGCCGTAGGAATTGCTGGTTTGTTTGTTGAGACCCACCCGGAACCCGAAAAAGCCCTGTGCGATGGCCCCAATATGATACCACTCAATAAGATAGAATCTTTGCTGGCACTACTGCAAAAGATTGATCAAGTGGTTAAAAGTAAAAATCAAGCATGAACAATTACACTATTTTCATAGCTGATTTACATTTAAGCACTACGCAGCCGAAAGTTACAAATTTATTTTTTAAATTTATCGAAGATATCGCACCCAAAGCGGACTCACTTTACATTCTAGGAGATTTTTTTAAATTCTGGGTTGGCGATGATGACCGCTCAGTATTTAACGAACGAATCAAAAAAGCATTGAAAACAATCAGCAGTAAAATACCGGTTTATCTAATGCCAGGCAATCGGGATTTTATTTTGGATCAAACTTTTGCTAAAGAAAGTGGTTGTATTCTAATTCCAGATCCATATAAAATTGACCTTTATAACAGACCAACATTGTTAACTCATGGGGATATTCTCTGCACTAAGGATATAAAACACCGCGTCTTTCGCACCATTACGCGCTTCCCCCATGGCATAGCAATATTCTTAAAATTACCTTTAAAATTTCGTATTTGGTTAGCAAGTAGCATTCAAAAATATAGCGCTAAAACCAAATTATTTAAAGACAAAAACACTTTGCTACCGCAAACAAACACCATTAAAAAACTTATGGCAAAGTTCGCAGCTAGCCAAATTATTCATGGCCACATTCATCGTACCTGGGAAGATGAATTCACCATAAACAATCAAAAGATGAGACGTATTTCATTGGGTGAATGGACTAACTCAGGAAGCATTTTGATTTATTACCAAAACGGTCAACATGAGTTCAAAAACTTTTCTTAAACCTGTGCAAACGCCTTAAGGTCCGTAGGTAGTAGCCCTAACAGCACGAATTTTATGAGAAACTGTCTTATTGGCGGTTATCACCGCACCATGAGCACCACCGAACTCTAGCCCGTACGCCCGCGCACCATCAGAAAGATCAGTAGAACTCCAGTAGAATCCATCAGTACCAATGTAGTAATACATCTGGAGCAGCTCCCACATTGATGGTAAATACCAATCGTTGTACCCACCACCAGAATAAGACACACATAAGCTAACTGCTTCTGAGTGCTCTATGCCAATAGCAGCTGTCAATTTGCATCGAAATTTGACCCCCTAGTTGCATCGAAAATTGACCCCTCTGCCACGAGCTAAAAACTTCACTTTTACTGATCAATTTTTTGTTGTTTTTCCCTCCCTCAATCTCCAGCTTTTATCACCAGTTTCTAAGATCAAACAGTGGTGAGTAAATCTGTCAATTATCGCCTTAGTGGCTTTTATGTTACCAAAGATATCTGGCCATTCGTTGAATGCTAGATGAGTGGTTATTATTGTCGATACTTTTTCATAAAGATTAGAAAACAGTTCAAATAATAGAGGGCTGGCCTTTGGATCAATCGGCAAATAGCCTAGCTCATCAATTACAACAAGATCGAACCTTTGTAGCTTTGCCATAAATGCTGTTTCGTAGTTGTGAGACTGCGCTTTTATTAGATCTCTTGCTAGCTCAGCAAACTTATAAAACCGTATACGATAACTATTTTGTAATGCTAAGTAAGCAAGTCCAATCGCTAAATGGCTCTTTCCCGCACCACTGCCACCAATGATTAAAATATTGTAGTGGTCTTTTATAAATTTCATGCTTTTAGCATTGTCTAACGTTTCTATTTTAATTGGTAAACCTGTTGGGTCGAAGTTATCTATAGACTTCATTTGTGGTAATTTAGCTAATCCTAATTTGTACATAAAAGATCTTGTTTGTCGATAAGATGCTTCGCTTTTAAGCATAGATAGAAGCATTTGTGGCCACTCTTCTTGTGATTTTAAATCAATCATGTCATCAAAATATTGCAGCATCCCTTTTAATCCAAGAGCCCCAAATTGTTCTTTGATATTTTCATGCGACATAGATTGCCTCCTGAGATACAAGCTGATTGCTTAAAAAAGCATCGTTATAACAACATATATCTTCGCTTGGCGCTTCTATTAAATGCAGCTGTCGTTCTTCTATTTTTTCTTTTGGAGTTGCTGGAGTCAGATATTGTATGACAAAATCTGCATTACTTACTCCTATTTTTAAAGCATTTGTACACGCTTCATCAACTTTATTTAAGCCATGTTTTGATACTTGTAATAAAATTTTAATAAATTGTTTGTCACCATCTTCATGTGCTCTAAGATTATTTTGCATACTTATAAATGATGGTGGTAATTTTAAAAGCTTAAAAGGAGCGCCATTTCTTAATGCTCCAGGTTTGCGCTCAAGCGCTGGTATATAGTGCCACGGATCGTAAATTTTCTTTTTTTTCTCGAAACAACGCTCATGCTCACCTATTGTTTTTCCTTTGAATACTATAATAATTTTGTTGGTATAAGCTCTAACATCGGCAACTTCACCAACGTAATCGCAATCTACACTATACATATTGGTGTCGTAGTTTATTAAGCTGTATGATGAAACTACCGAAGGCTCAAGTTTATAAGCGTCAAATTGGTTGCGGTATTCTAGCAAACTTGGTTTCTCATCTTGATATACATCCCATACTTTTCGTCCGTTTAATTCTGGATGATTTGTTTTTTGAGCCCATTCTATGCATTCACCGAGAAGCTGTTCATTCAGTTCTTCTAAATAATTAATACAACGAAGTGGAGTAAAAAAATTTCTACGCCCAGTGTTAACTTGGCATTCTACCTGACCCTTTTCCCAACCAGAAGCTGGTGTGCATGCAATCGGTTCAAATAAATAATGAGAAGCCATTTCAGAAAAGCGTGAATTAAATTTACGGTCTTTGCCAACAAATACTTTGTTAACAGCAGTCTTCATGTTGTCAAATATGCCTTTTTTTGTAGTTCCTCCAAAAAATTGAAAGGCTTTATTGTGGGCATCAAAAACCATTTCCATTTGCTCATTTCTGTAGACAACAATTAAAAACATACGGCTGTAGCACAGTCGTATATGTGCAACCTTAACTCGCGTTAATATACCTTGTAACTCAATCTCTTCTGTACTCCAGTCAAACTGAAATGCTTCTCCTGGAGCAAACTCCAGTGGTATAAAAACCTTTTTTCCATCAGAATGATTATTACGTCTCCAATCGGTAGTAAATCTATTTATGGTTGAATAGCTCCCCTTGAAACCATTGCTGCAAAGCGTTTGGTATAATTTTTTTGCTGTATATCTTAAACGCAACGGCTGCTTAATATTTTTTTCTAACATGCTTGTTAGCTGATCTTTGAATTCTCCCATTATTGGTAACGTTTGTTTATCCCTCACGTAAGTCTTTGATGTTTTGTCGTCTCGGATAACTTTCTTTACCGTATTTTTTGATAAATTCAATTCACGAGCTATCGTTTTTATCCCCTTGTTTTGTACATAATACAGCCGCCTTATTTTCGCAATTGTTTCCACTATTATCATCCTCTTTTATCCTCTTAAAATTAGTTAAAATTTTAAGAGTAAATTTAGTAATTAGAGGGGTCAATTTTCGGTGCAACTTTATGCTCTAGAGGGGTCAATTTTACATGGAAATTGACATGCTGTTCACCCATCCTAGCAAAACCCACACCAGCCATAACACCAAAATAAGGATTACCATTAACTGTTTTATATGAATTTTTAGGCTTGAGTTTTTCTGTTTTGGAAATTACTGGATGCTTACTTTTGATGACACTATCACTCGACGAAATTCCATCTGCAACAGCAGCAGACATTATAAATAAAGCAACAAAACTAACCATTACTTTATGCATACAAAGTCATCCATAACAATAATAACATAATTACAACGTAACTGTGCCATAGTAGCTCATAGTGGGCAGGGCAATCGCATGAAATCCAAATAGAAAACAATGCGCTAGAGTATATAAATAATTAAAAAACTGTAAAAATACCTGGTTATCAATATTCATAGCAAGGAAACCAGGATGAGCGATCAAAGAATAGGTCTATCAATAGTAAGAAATTTCGAAGAAATAACAGATCCAAGAATTATATTAAAAACCACTCATAAATTAGTTGAGGTTATAGTTATAGCAATATGTGCGGTGATTTGCGGCGCTGACAAATGGACGCAAGTTGAAGAATATGGAAATACGAATTACGAATGGTTAAAAGCCATTTTAGAGTTACCAAATGGCATACCATCTCATGACACATTCGGTAGAATATTTTCTAAGCTTAACCCAGAGGCATTTCAGCGGTGTTTTCAAACATGGATAAGAGAAGTATTTGAAATAACAGGAGGGCAAGTAATAGCAATAGACGGTAAAACTTTAAGAAGATCACATGACAGAAGATCAAGTAAGTCAGCAATCCACATGGTGCATGCATGGGCCACAGAGAATAGTGTTTTGTTGGGTCAGATGAAAACCAATGAAAAATCCAATGAAATTACAGCTATTCCAGAATTATTAGAAATACTAGCAATCAAAGGATGTATTATTACGATCGATGCCATGGGATGCCAAAGCAAAATAGCAAACAAGATACATGAAAAAGGGGCTGACTACATACTGGCTGTAAAGGAAAACCAAGGTTTATTAAAAAGCGCTCTGGAAACCACATTTAACATAGCCAAAGAAAAAAATTTTGAAACCATGGTGTATGATAAAAACCAAACAACAGATTGCGATCATGGCCGCGTAGAAACACGTACCTGTTACGTATTACCGCTGATGTATTTATTCCGATTTAAACTAAAATGGAAAGGGTTACAAAGTTTAGTATTAATGGAAAGCGAGAGAATTAACAAAAGTACAGGTGAAAAAGTTACAGAAAAACGTTATTACATTAGCTCATTAAAAGGCTCAGCAAACAAAATTGCAGATGGGATCAGACAGCACTGGCGAGTAGAAAACAATCTACACTGGTGTCTAGATGTTGGCTTTCGAGAAGATGAGTGCAGAGTACGTATCGGTGATGCTGCGGAAAACTTTTCTTTGCTGAGAAAAATATCTTTGATGCTGCTAAAAAAAGAGCACACTTTCAAAGGCGGTATACAAAGCAAGCGTTTAAAAGCCGGGTGGGATCGCAATTATCTTTTGAAGATTTTGGCAGGATAAATTTCATGCGATTGCCCTGCATAGTGGGGGTCGTTGCAATCAAAATTTAAAAAAAACCGGACAACTAGCATGTTACCAACACTCGCTAGACCTGTTTGACAACGGACTTTTTTACCGTACAATACTATCTTGAAGGAATACTGCCAAGGTTAGGTTGAGAATTATAAGGAGATATCGTATTGGTTAAAAGAACCAAATCAAAATATTCAATTATAACCATACTGGCGTTTGCTTTTGCTGTTATTTTTACCTCTTCGGCTCAAGCATCTGATGCTGCGTTTAACAATACAGAAATGGCATTAATTGGTATTGGCGGAGTTGGTGTAGCTATTGGTATTGGTACATTAATTGCATCCAATAAAAGCAATAATAATTCGCAAGAAACTACTTTAGTCTCGATATCAGTAACGCCTTCTACTCCTTATATAAAAATCAATGGAACACAACAATTTATTGCTACAGGAACCTATTCTGATGGTTCTACGAAAAACATAACTAGTCTAGCCGCATGGTCTTCTAGCAATATTGGTGTTGCTACAATTAGCAGCTCTGGTCTTGCAACCGCTTTAACAGCAACGGGAAATACTGTTATTACCGCGTCACTAGGAGCAATTAACTCACAATCAACCTTAACAGTCGTCGTTTCAGCGGTATTTGCTGGAAATAGCCAAGGTTTAGTTTATTCAAACAACACACTACTTCAAGGACCGGGGCCAAAGATGTTAGATGGTAGTTATGTATTTTCCGTGACAATAGACGGCAGTAGAAATGTTTATGCTGGAACGTATAATGGCAACGTGTGGAAACATGCGGCAGGAGCTGCGGCTAGCGATCCTTGGATAAAATTGGTGGGTTCGAACGGCTCATTAGATATATTGGATGGTAGTTGTGTAAATTCTGTAGAAATAATAGACACCAGTGGAGATATTTATGTTGGAACACAGGATGGCAACCTATGGGAATATAAGGCAGGAGCTTGGATCCTAGTGTCTTCGCTCTACCAATTCACTCATGTATATTCTGTAGCAGGCGTCCTCGATACACCTGATGTATACGTCTGTGTTCTATCAAGTGATCACAAGGTGTGGGGACTTGATAATGTAGGAACTTGGGTGGATATGGGAATAACAGATGTAAGCTCTATAGCTGAAGGCAACTTGCGAAATATTTATGCTGGAACACAGAATGGCGAAGTATGGGAATATCAGATGATTAGGGACACATGGGAACGATTGGGTACAGGTTCACTAGATGGTACCAGTGTACAGTCTATAGCAAAAGATAGCAGCGGAAATGTTTATGCTGGAACACAGGGTGGCAAAGTATGGAAATATACAGCAGCAACTTCAACTTGGAGTGACTTAGGTTTAAGCTGGACTGGTAGTGTAAACTCTGTGGCAACAGACGGCAATGGAAATATTTATGCTGGAACAGAGCATGGCAACGTATGGCAGTATACAGGAATTTGGAACAACTTGGTTTTTTTGAGCTGGCCTGATGTTATAAATTCTGTAGCAACAGACAGCAATGGAAATGTTTATGCTGGAACAGATGATGGCGACGTATGGGAATATACGGGAACTTGGATACAATTGGGCCCGACCTCACTGGATGGTACTGCCGTAAATTCTGTAGCAACAGACAGTAGAGGAAATGCTTATGCTGGAACGGAGAATGGCAGCGTGTGGGAATATACGGTAGGAACTTGGATACAATTGGGTTCGGGTCTTACCGCCATATATTCTGTAGCAACAGACAGCAGTGGAAATGTTTATGTTGGAACATGCAAAGTGTGGAAGTATACGGCAGGAGCTTGGGTACAATTGGGTTCGGGTTTATTAGATGGTGGTATGGTATTTTCTGTAGCAATAGACAGCAGTGGAAATGTTTATGCTGGAACAAATAGTGGCAAAATGTGGAAACATATGGCAGGAGCCGCAGCTAGCGATCCTTGGATACAATTGACTGGTTTGGAAGTTGCTGCTGTAAATTCTGTAGCAATAGACAACAGCGGAACTGTTTATGTTGGAACACAGAGTGGCAACGTATGGAAATATATGGCAGGAACTTGGATACAATTGGGTACAAGTCCAATAGATAGTAGTTCAGTACTCTCCATAGCAATAGACAGCAGTGGAAATGTTTATGCCGGAATGCGGAGTGGCAACGTATGGAAACGAACTGCAACTGGCGATGTTTGGATAAAGTTGGCGGGTTCGGGCTCATCAGGCACATTAGATGGTAGTGATGTAAATTCTGTAGCAACAGACAGCAGTGGAAATGTTTATGCTGGAACAACTGGAACAAGTCGCGGTAACGTATGGAAATATTCAGGTAGTAGTTGGACTAATCTTAATTATGGATCTGAAACTAGCATTCTCTCTGTTGCTGTTTTTTAAAGCTATTAATGATAAATAAGGAAACATAGTGTTGATTAGAAGGACTCAATCAAAACATTCAATTGTAACCATACTTATGCTTGCTTTTGCTGTTATTTTTACGCATTCGGCTCAAGCATCTGATGCTGCGTTTAACAATACAGAAATGGCATTAATTGGTATTGGCGGAGTTGGTGTAGCTATTGGTATTGGTACATTAATTGCATCCAATAAAAGCAATAATAATTCGCAAGAAACTACTTTAGTCTCGATATCAGTAACGCCTTCTACTCCTTATATAAAAATCAATGGAACACAACAATTTATTGCTACAGGAACCTATTCTGATGGTTCTACGAAAAACATAACTAGTCTAGCCGCATGGTCTTCTAGCAATATTGGTGTTGCTACAATTAGCAGCTCTGGTCTTGCAACCGCTTTAACAGCAACGGGAAATACTGTTATTACCGCGTCACTAGGAGCAATTAACTCACAATCAACCTTAACAGTCGTCGTTTCAGCGGTATTTACTGGAAATAGCCAAGGTTTAGTTTATTCAAATAACACAGCACTTCAAGGGCCGGGGTCAAGTATATTAGGTAGTCCTGTAAAGTCTGTAGCAACAGACAGCAGTAGAAATGTTTATGCTGGAACGGAGAATGGCTACGTATGGAAACATGTGGTAGGAACCGCAGCTAGCGATCCTTGGATAAAATTGGCGGGTCCGGGCTCATCAGATACGTTAGATGGTAGTTGTGTGAATTCTGTAGCAACAGACAGCAATGGAAATGTTTATGCTGGAACAGTGAATGGCAAGGTATGGAAATATGCAGTAGCAACTTCAACTTGGAGTGACTTGGTTTTGAGCAATGCCAGCAGTGTAAATTCTGTAGCAATAATGTACAGCAATGGAAATATTTATGTTGGAACAGAGAATGGCAACGTATGGGAATATGCATCAGGAGCTTGGACACAATTGGCTGTGACCCCCAAATTCGGTGCTAGTGTTAGTGTGATTTCTATAGCGGCAAACGGCGGTAGAGTTTGTATTGGAGCAGGTGATGGCAAGATATGGCGCTATGATGGAACTGGAACAAATTGGACCCATTTGACGTGGGCATCAGACGTAACCTCTATAGCAATAGACAACAGCGGAATTGCTTATATTGGAACAATGTTGGGCGGCATATGGAAATATATAGTGACTACTACTTGGACAGAATTGGGAGATCCTTCTCTGCCTCCGTATACTCCTGTAATTTCTCTAGCAATAGACAGCAGTGGAAATATTTACGCTGGAACAAATAATGGTGACGTATGGCAATATGAACACACATATACAACACCTTGGAAAAACTTGAGTTCTGGCATATTAGGTAGTAGTGGTGTAAATTCTCTAGCAATAGACAGCGTTGGAAATGTTTATGCTGGAACAGAGGATGGCAACGTATGGGAATATACAGGGGATTGGAGACAGTTGGGTTCGACTTCATTAGATAATAGTTCTGTAAATTCTGTAGCAACAGACAGTAGGGGAAATGCTTATGCTGGAACAGAGAATGGCAACGTATGGGAATATACGGCAGGAACTTGGATACAATTGGGTTCGACTTCATTAGATAATAGTTCTGTAAATTCTATAGCAACAGACAGCAGTAGAAATGTTTATGCTGGAACACAGAATGGCAATGTATGGGAATATACGACAGGAACTTGGATACAATTGGGTCCGACTTCATTAGATGGTAGTCATATAAATTCTGTAGCAACAGACAGCAGTGGAAATGTTTATGCCGGAACAAATAACCGTAACGTATGGAAGCATGCGGCAGGAGCTGCGGCTAGCGATGCTTGGATAAAATTGAGTCCGGTTGGCTCATTAGATAATACTTCTGTAGAATCTGTAGCAACAGACAACAGTGGAAATGTTTATGCTGGAACAGATAATGGCAACATATGGAAATATAACGTGGCGACAGGAGCTTGGGAACGATTGGGTCCGCGCCCATTAGATGATACTACCATAAATTCTATAGCAATAGACGGCAGTGGAAATGTTTATGCTGCAACAGCGAGTGGCAAGGTATGGAAATATACGGGAACAGTTTGGAATGACTTGGGTTTGAGCGCTTTTATAAATTCTATAGCAACAGACAGCAATGGAGATGTTTATGCTGCAACAACGAGTGGCAATGTATGGAAATATTCAAGTAGTAGTTGGACTAATCTTGGTTATGGGTCTGGGGCTAATATTTTATCCATTGCTGTTTTTTAAAGTTAAAAAAACACATACTAGGGGCTGAGGAATCCAAAATGTTCAACTTTACATTTCATAATCCAACCAAAATCATTTTTGGTAAAGATCAAATATCCGAACTTGTTAATGAGATCCCTAAAAATAAAAGAATTTTACTGATCTATGGGCATGGTAGCATTAAAAAGAATGGTGTTTATGCTCAAGTAAAACTTGCTTTAAAGAATCATGTGTTTTTTGAATTTGGTGGTATCGACCATAATCCCAAGTACGAACAACTGCTTCAATCCCTACCAATCATAAAACAAAACAAAATTGATTTTTTACTAGCCGTTGGTGGTGGCTCAGTAATTGACGGCACCAAATTTATTGCTGCAGCTGCCGACTTCAAAGGCAACCCATGGAAAATACTGGAAAACAACCCGGCGCCTATTAATACTGCCCTACCATTTGGCTGCGTACTGACAATACCAGCAACTGGTTCAGAAATGAATTGTGGCATGGTGATTAGCAAAACTAACTCACCAGACAAATTGGCTTCTGGTCATGATCTTTTGTACCCACAATTTTCAATTTTAGATCCAACTACGACTTTTAGTTTACCGCCAAAGCAAACCGCAAATGGTATCGTTGACACATTTGTCCATGTCACCGAACAATATCTAACTTATCCGGTAAATGCTGCAATTCAAGATCGCCTTGCCGAAGGAATTTTACTAACTTTGATTGAAGAAGCACCCAAAGCTTTTGCCGATCTACACAATTACGATACACGTGCTAATTTAATGTGGTGTTCCACTTGTGCATTAAATGATTTTATTGGCCTTGGTGTACCAAGTGATTGGGCAACGCATCTTCTGGGGCATGAAATTACCGCGCGCTTCGGCTTAGACCACGGCGAAACTTTAGCAATTCTTTTACCTAGTTTGCTCAACGTTAAACGCAAACAAAAACATGAAAAGATATTACAATATGGCAAACGGGTGTGGAATATTACACACGGTTCTAATGATGAAAAAATAGATCAAGCAATTCAAAAAACTCGTGATTTTTTTGCAAGCACTGGTATTAAAACCAGATTAAGCGATTATAATATCAATGCTAGCCAAATCCCCTTATTAATAAAACAACTACAGCACCACAACATGACTGCCTTAGGTGAACATAAAGATATCGATTTAAAACAAAGCGAATTAATCTATCGCGGATGTGTTTAGTGCACCTACCTCCCACGCAAGAATAATCTATCTAAATCTGCCATAGTTAATTGCACCCAAGTTGGTCGACCATGGCCACACTGGTCACTACGCGGCGTTCTTTCAAGCTCACGCAACAATGCATTCATCTCATCAATACCGAGCCTGCGATTAGCACGCACACTACTATGACATGCCATTGTGGCTAAAATCTTATTAATGTTTTTAGCAATACTATCGCAACTCTCATGTGTTAATAAATCTGCAACAACATCACGCATTAATTGCTCTATATCAGCTTCTTGCAATAATATTGGTATGGCACGTATTAAAATTTTCTCAGGTCCTGACCGGGTAATGTCAAATCCCAATCTTTGCAACACTTCTAAATTAGATTCAAGACAATTAATTTCAGTTTGATTTAAATTTACAGTTATTGGCAAAAGCGTGGTTTGGGCTGAAACAACCGCAGTATTATAGGCGTTTTTTAATTTTTCATAGTTGATTCTTTCATGGGCAGCATGCGCATCAACCAGAACCAATCCATCATCATTTTGCGCTAAGATATAAATATTATGTAGCTGCGCTAAAGCAAATCCCAAAGCTGGTACCATAGTTGCCGAAGCTGCGTTAAACAATGGCACAGTATAAATGGCGCTTTCTTCAGCTGCAACCAGTGGTAATGAATGTTGTTTAAATCCAGTTGAAAAACTCTTAGGCAGCGACACAAAATCGCGCTTTATCGAACTTGCGATAGGTGCGAGCGCAGCATGAACATCAGGCGTACGCCTGCCAACGGCCAAAGCCCCTTGAATACTTTTTGCGACAAAATCATGGATCAATCTACTTTCACGAAACCGAACTTCAGCTTTGGTTGGATGCACATTAACATCAACTAATTCTGGATCAACAGTTAAATAGAGTACCACTACTGGGTAACGTTGCTGATAAATTACATCCTGATATGCCTGACGTATTGCGTGCGATAAGGTCTTATCTCGTACGACTCTTCGATTGATATAAAAATACTGCAAATCTGCTTGGCTACGCGTGTAAGTTGGCTGCGAAATCCAGCCAGTTAAATGCAAACCAGTCAACCCCGCATCTAAGCTCAATGCATTTTGCACAAATTCGGCACCAACTATTTTACCTACGCGCGCTGTTTTTTCTTTCTGCGCTTTTGCAGGCGACAACTGCAAAATTGTCTTACTATCATGTTTCAATAAAAAACCAACGTCAAAACAGCTAAGAGCCAATCGATTAACGATTTCCAATATGTGGTTGAACTCAGTCTGCTGAGTACGCAGAAATTTGCGTCGTGCCGGCACATTAAAAAACAGATCATAAACCTGAGCAGTGGTACCAACTGGATGTGAACATGGTTGCAACTCTGACGCTTTGGAATTACCTTCGGCCGCAACTTGCCAACCATTAGCTGAATCAATAGTACGAGAGATTAATTTAAAACGAGAGATCGAACAGATACTAGCTAATGCCTCTCCTCTAAAACCCATGCTATCGATATGCTCTAAATCATCTAATATTTGAATTTTGCTGGTAGCATGGCGACTTAAGGCTAAAGCCAATTCGTCTTTTTCAATACCACATCCATTATCGCGAATCCGAATTAATTTGCTGCCTGCGCCTTCAATTTCAATATTAATTTCAGTCGCACCAGCATCAAGGCTATTTTCTAGCAGTTCTTTCACAACAGAACTTGGACGCTCAATTACTTCCCCAGCAGCGATTTGATTAACTAGATGCGAATCTAAAATTTTAATATTCATTTATACTTATCCTTTAAATATGTCCCCTGCGGTGGCCTGTGCATAAAATATTCCACAGCCCCAGTAGCTAAACACTTGGCAATTTTTTGCTGATATTTAATATCACACAATCGACCTTCTTCGTATGGATCCGAAATAAAACCGATTTCAACTAATAACGATGGAATATCTGGTGATTTTAAAACAACAAATGCAGCTTGCTCAACCCGATGTGAATGCAAATGGGAAATATGCCCCAATTCTTGCAACATAGCTCCACCCGCTTCCAAACTAGCATGAATAGTAGCAGCCTGAGCCAAATCAATTAGAACTGAACGTAGTAATGCATTTTTATCGGAAATGGTCTGGCCTAATTCAGATTCATTTTCCTTTTCTGCCAACCAGCGCGCCGCTTCACTGGTAGCTCCTCGCTGTGATAATGCAAAAACCGAAGCACCATGTGAACTTTTATATTTATATGCATCGGCATGAATGGCAATAAACATATCAGCTTTATATCGATGGGCAATATCCAAACGCTGACGCAGTGTTATAAAATAATCACTATTTCGCGTAAGCACAGCACGAAATCCTTTAACTTTATTAATTGTATTTTGCAAAATTTTAGCAACTGCCAATGCTATATCTTTTTCGCGAGCACCTTTATAGCCAACAGCGCCAGGATCTGTACCCCCATGACCAGGATCTATAACAATCACCACATCACGCAATTTTTTGTTAAGCCTATGAGAATTATTTATCTGCTCCTCGGTAATTATTTCATCAGTACTATTTGTTTGGTCATTATCTACAGCCAAAGCCATATAAGGCTTATTTATTTGCTCCTCAATAATTTTCTCCTCAAGGCTATTTAATTGGTCATTATTTATATCTGCCATTGGAGGAGCAGTTTTAGTTTCAAGTAAATCAAGCGCCAAACGATATGGTTTTTGCAAAGCAAAATGCTGTAGCTTTATTTGCTCTTTTAGATTCAGAGTCAAACGCAAATCTTTGCCCAACTGGGAACTTTTCACTGACTTTACAGGGGTTTTGTACAACCATGTTTTATTGAGTGGGCAAATAAGCTTAGCATCTTTAATATTAACAACTATTTTATTTGGCCGCTCTTGAATCGTATAATTAATCGGTCCACTTGCATCAAACACTAATCTGATTTTTGTCGCCTCAGCAGAATACCGAAAATCATTAATGCGAATTGAAATTGCTAATGCCTCTTGCATCAAACATAAAATGCATAAAAAAAATAAAAGCGTTTTAGATCTAAGCATTATCATTATTTAATTTGCCAATAATATTTTTACCTTTATCAGATCCAGAAACCAACTGCACCCTCCTCCACTTACCTTTTGCCGCAAAATCAAAGTTGCAAATTAAATCGGCCGCGGGCAAAAACCCCCTGCCACATTCTGGCCATTCGATTAAACAAATACTTTGCTCTGTAAAATAATCCCTACCACCAATATAGGCAAACTCTTCAGCATTTATCAAGCGATATAGGTCAAAATGATAAACTAAATAAGCATCAAACTGATAGGGTTCAAGTAAAGTAAAAGTTGGACTGCGAACATGCCCCTGGTGACCAAGCTCATGCAAAAAACCACGAACTAGCGTGGTTTTACCAGCACCAAGCTCTCCACGCAAATAAATAGTGCAATCTGGTTCGCAAACGCGAGCAATAGCTGCTCCAAGTTTCTGCATGGCACTGGCGGTTTTTATGGTGATTTCCATACAAATATCTTACCATAAGTCACTGCTTGATATAAGTTAAAGTACTACAGTTATTTTCCCTAGATTGTAACTCCAATAATTTGCGATAAAATCCGCAAAAATGTACAATACGGGGAAACATATATGGCAAGTGCTGTTGGAATAATAAAAATGAGCAATGAACTGATATTTGATACCTTACAACACGCGAATAAGCTAAAGGCTGCTGGTGTTCCAGAAAAACAGGCTGAAGCACAAGTTGAAATGATGCGTGAGATTGTAGACGATAAACTAGCAACTAAAAAAGACTTAGCTCTAGTTAGAAAAGATTTAGAGCTAGCTAAAAATGAATTAAGGCGAGATATAGAAACAACTAAATCTGAATTAAAACAGGACATAGAAGCAACTAGATATGAATTAAAACGAGACATGAAAGACCTTGAGCTACGCATGACGCTGAAGCTAGGCAGCATTATGGTTGGCGGTTTAAGCATGCTCGTTATTTTGATGAAGTTATTCAAATTATAAAGCATTCAGGATTTTTCGCACCACTGGCAATAAATCTAACGCCAGCATTCCCCTCTCACCTTGTTCTGCTGCAACCAAATCACCAGCAGTTGCATGAACTAACACGCCCAACTTAGCAGCATCAAATAAGCTCAATCCTTGTGCAAGCAATCCACCGATAATACCACTCAAAATATCGCCCATACCACCACTTGCCATTCCTGGATTACCAGCATCACATATGCGCACCATTTCTCCCGGTGCTGCAACTAAAGTTCCAGCTCCTTTTAAAACACAAACCCCACCAAATTTTTGCTGCAATTTGTAGACTGCATCCAATCGATTAGATTGAACGGCTTGCGTGGCTGCACTCAAAAGTCTCGCTGCTTCACCCGGATGTGGCGTTAAAATCCAATTGTCACGTACTTGATGATTAGAAGTCAAAATATTTAATGCATCCGCATCAACTACTAAGGGTTTTTTGACTGCGAAAACAGAATCAAATAACATCTTACTCCAACTGGATATTCCCAAACCAGGACCAAGAACGATAACACTGGCCTTTTGTAATAAAGGATCCAACTGTTTTAATTCCTCTATACCATGCACCATAATCTCTGGACGAGCGACATTAATCATTGCCACGTGTTCTGGCCTAGTTGCCACGCTAATTAAACCGGCACCAACTCTGGCTGCAGCCTCTGCCGCCATGCGCACCGCCCCACACATCCCATAATCGCCACCAATCACTAAAACATGACCAAAATTTCCTTTATGTGCAATGCGCGCACGCAGTGGCTGTGACTTTAGTTCTTCAGTCAAATTTAGTATTTGCGCAGAAGCTTTTACCTGAGTAAATATTTTTTGTGGTAACTCCAAATCATCGCAAATTATGCTGCCGGTATAATCTTGAGCTTCCCCAATATGTAAACCAACTTTATCCCCAATAAAAGTAACAGTTAAACCTGCACGAATCGCAGCACCCAAAGCATTCCCGGTATCGGCATCAAGCCCAGACGGTAAATCAATAGCAAGTACTGGTATTTTACTCGCATTAATAGCATCCATTGCAACTTTAAATTGCAATTGCACAACACCCGTCAAACCAGTACCAAGCAATGCATCAACAACCACATCACTTTTTGCAAGTTTTTCGGCAGAAAATGGGTGAGTTTTTATTTTTAATCTTTTCGCGTTAATTGCTGCATTTTTTGCCGCACCGGTTAAACTTTCGCAGGGAACTAGTTGCAATATCTGTACATTTAATTTGGCTTTTTTGGCAAGACTCGCTACGACATAACCATCACCACCGTTATTACCTTTGCCACAAACAACCGTAATGTTCTTGGCTTTTGGCCAATGCTTTTTTAACTCGCGAAAAGCTGCTGCTCCAGCGCGTTGCATTAAAGCAACTGCGCTGATACCGTGTTGCAAAATAGCAATATTTTCGAGCTCACGAATTTGTTTGACATGATATAATAATGCAGAAGTATTTAGCATAAACATCATTTTAGCTAATTTATGCTTAAATTGCGAGTTTGTAAGCCACTATAGTTGTTTCACCGGGGTTGTAGAACTATTTCTTTTCAGCAAAAATAATGTACAATGATAAGCAGTAAGGAAATGTGTATGATAAGTGCTGTTGGAGCAATGAAAATGGGCAGTGGAATATTTGATACTTTACAATACGCAAACAGGCTAAAAGCTGCTGGTGTTCCAGAAAAGCAAGCTGAAGCACAAGTTGAGATGATGCGCGAGATTATAGACGATAAACTGGCAACTAAGGACGATATAATACGCCTTGAAAAACATCTTGAAGAGCGTATAGCCTTATCAGAGGAACGCACCAATCAAACCATAAAAGAACTAGAACTGCGCATGACGCTCGCCGAGCCAGGGAGAGCGAAGCGATGGCGAGAAGCCCGCGGTAGCCGTCGAGAGCGAGCCGCTTTTGCGAGTGAAGACCGACGGCGACCAGTCATTGTGGCGTTTCCCAGCCGCAGGACGTCCGCGGCAACTCAAACAGTGACGCTAATTTTAGCATTATGGTAGCAGGGATGTGCCATAATGGGCTTAAATTAGCGTCACTCCGGAAAACTTGGCAGCCTCATGATAGGAGGTATAGGCATACTTGTTGTCTTAATGAAATTATTTAAATTGTAACCAGATATGAATTTAAACAGTTTCATTAAACAGCTTGGCAAAGAATTAGGCTTTGATCAAATTGGTATAACTGATATTAATCTTAATCAAGAAGCCACATACCTCAAAAAATGGCTACAATTTGGCTTTCATGGCAACATGAGCTATCTTGAAAGAAACATCGAGTTACGAGAACATCCTGAACAACTATTACCAAATACCGTTCGCGCAATTTGTTGCAGTATTAATTATCCAAAATCATCTTCGTTATCTCATCCTCTAGCCGCATTTGCACAACTGCAAGATTATCCGACTTATATTCGTCAACTACTAAAAAAATATGCAGAAAAAATTTCTGCTCGAATAAATTTACCACAAAAAATGCGAGTTTTTTCTGGTAATGCTCCAATATTAGAGAAAGCATTGGCCGCTAAAGCTGGCATTGGCTGGTATGGAAAGAATTCGATCTTGATCAATCAAAATTCAGGATCACATTTTTTCTTAGGAGAAATTTTTACCAATCTACCACTACCGATTGATAAACCTCTAGCCAATAGTTGTGGTAACTGCACTAAATGTATAGATCAGTGCCCTACCAAAGCTATTGTCTCACCATATAAACTTGATGCGAGAAATTGCATCGCATATCTAACTATTGAATATACAGCCATAATTCCATTACACTTACGCCCACTAATCGGTACACGAGTTTTTGGATGTGATATGTGTCAACATGCTTGCCCTTGGAATCGTTTTGCAAAAACCGAATCAAACATCTTATTTACTCCATTTGCACATTTCGTTTCAGGTGACCTAGCTAAATGGTTTTTGTGGGATGAAAAAGAATTTTTAGATAAAACCAAAGATTCGCCAATTTGCCGCATTGGTTATGAACGCTGGCTACGCAACCTTGCTGTAGCACTTGGGAATTCACCTCCTACAGAAGAAAATCGTATGGCTTTGCAACTTCGTTTAAATTATCCTTCATCACTAGTCCAAGAACATGTTGCATGGGCATTGGAACACTCCACTACAGTTATTTTCCCAGTGTTGTAACTCTCTTAATTTACGCTAAGATTATTCCGGTAAAATAATGTATAATGTGCGAGTATATTTTATGTCATACGCAATAACATTTGGCCATTTTCAGTATGATAAGGAAGTAATAAGAATGAGCAACGAAAAAAACTTTGATACTCTGAAGTATGCAAACAGGTTAAAGGCTGTTGGCGTTCCAGAAAAACAAGCTGAAGTACAAGCTGAAACTATGGCTGAAATCATAGAAGATAAATTGGCAACTAAAAAGGATTTAGAGCTGGTTAGAGAAGATTTAGAGCTAGTTAAATCCGAATTGAAACGGGACATAGAAGCAACCAAGTCCGAATTAAAGAGGGACATAAAAGAGCTGGAACTGAATATGGATTTAAGGATAGAATCAAGTAAAAACACAACTATTGTGTGGCTAGGCAGTATGATTGCAGTTGGTGTTACAATACTTGGCTTTTTAATTAAATTCCATTGAAATATGCATGCAGGGATAGACGCTTTTATGGCATCGGAATAAACAGATTCTTCATGTAATACTTCATTTCTTCAATCGAATCATAGACGTCACTTAAAGCTTGATGCTTAGTCTTTTTATGAAAGCCTTTGGCAACTGCGGGATACCAACGCTTGGCGATAATTTTCAAAACGCTGACATCAAAATTACGATAATGAAAATATTTTTCTAACTCCGGCATATAGCGGTATAAAAATCTCCGATCCTGGCAAATAGAATTACCACACATTGGTGACTTTCCACCCAAAACATACTGCTGCAAAAACTCTAAAGTTAATTTTTCTGCTTTGCTGGTACTAATTCGACTGCTTTGAACTCTTTCGGTTAAGCCAGAACTCCCATGCTGTTTTGTACACCACTCATCCATTTTAGTAAGCACTGAATCACTGTGATGAATTGCGAGCACTGGTCCCTCTGCAATAATACTTAAGTGTTTATCCGTTACAACGGTTGCAATTTCTAAAATACAATCGCTATCCGGATCCAAACCAGTCATTTCTAAATCTAACCAAATCAAATTGTTTGAGCTTGCATGCATACAATCAACCTTAGAACACTTCATATTATTAAAAACCTTGCACGCCATTTTAATCAGCGTAAAATTTCGTTAAAGAAATTTATACCACAAGGAGTCATTTATGATGATATCAGTAATAATATTTGGCGTCATTGCTTATCTTATTGGCTCGTTATCAAGTGCCATTATTGTTTGTAAGCTTCTTAAGTTACCAGACCCACGTACCCAAGGCTCAATGAACCCTGGAGCGACTAACGTACTACGTATTGGCGGAAAAACCCCGGCACTTATAACTTTAGCTGGTGATATGTTAAAAGGATTTCTACCAGTTCTTGTCGGTCATTTAGTTGGTATTAGCGGATTTTTTCTTGGATTAATTGCTGTAGCTGCCTTCTTAGGCCATCTCTATCCAGCATTTTTTAAATTTCAAGGTGGCAAAGGTGTAGCAACGGCCGCTGGAGCAATCTTGGCATTATCACCAATCGTTGGTGTTGCAGCGATTATTAGCTGGCTCTTAGTAGCTGCTGCCTTCCGTTATTCATCGCTTGCTGCATTAGCTTCCGCAATTGCAACTCCGATTTTTATGTTATTTCTTGGAGACAAAGCGTATTTACTACCAATGCTTATAATTACTGCAATGTTAATCTGGAACCACCGGGATAACATACAAAGATTGCGCTCTGGATCGGAAAGTAAAATCAGCTTTTGACTGTTAAATCAGCTACATCCGCAAGCGCGGATAAACTTTGATTTCCATGTCAGACTTTTCGCCTAATATAAAACGACGCCAACCGGTGTATGCCACCATTGCACCGTTATCAGTACAAAATTCTAGACGTGGATAATAAACTTCTGTATTTTCGACGCTCGCCATAGTCCTTAACTTTTGGCGCAATATTTTATTAGCGCTAACCCCGCCAGCAACGACAAGCCGTGTTAATCCCGTCTGCTTAAGACCCAGGCGACATTTTATAACGAAAGTATCAACCACAGCATCTTGAAAAGCATATGCAATATCTGCTCGAGTCTGAGCGTCACTACCAAACTCATGAAAACAATTCAAAGCAAAAGTTTTGAGTCCACTAAAACTAAAATCTAAGCCCGCGCGATTAACCATGGGACGCGGAAAGCGAAAACGCATAGCCTCGCCTTTTTCTGCAAATTTTTCGAGCGCCGGACCACCTGGATATGGAAGATCTAAAATTTTTGCTACCTTATCAAAAGCCTCACCAGCAGCATCATCCATAGTTTCGCCTAAAATCTGGTATTTGCCAAATGCAGCTGCTTCAATCAACTGCGTATGTCCTCCTGAAACTAACAAGGCAAGAAAAGGAAAATCAGGAGGATCTAGCTCGAGCAGCGGTGCAAGCAAATGCGCTTCCATATGATTAACAGCAACTGCAGGAATTTTTAAGGCAAAGTTAAGCGACTTAGCAAAAGCGGCGCCAACTAACAAAGCACCGACAAGACCTGGACCAGCCGTATATGCAACAGCATCCAAATCTCGCAAATCAACTTTAGCCTCAGCTAAAACTTGTTCAACCAAAGGTAAAATTTTGCATACATGATCGCGCGAAGCTAGTTCCGGAACAACACCGCCAAATTTAGCATGCAACGCAATTTGACTGTGCAATTTATGCGTTATTAGATTCTGGTTTGTATCATAAACAGCAACACCAGTTTCATCACAAGAAGTTTCAATACCTAAAATAATCATTATCGTAATTCTAAATTTAAAACTCTGTTATTGCAAAAAAAACAATCTAGTGTAGAATTATCTCATTGATACAAATGGAGATAATCTTGACAGTAGACGTCAAAAAGTTACTGATTCGCATTGTTGAACGTCGTGGATCTGATTTACACCTTTCGTCCGGCATGCCTCCAATGTGTCGTGTTGATGGAGATCTGCTACCTCTCGAAAATACTGCACCAATTTTCAATAATGAATTATTGGAAATGTTGAAAGCAATTGTGCCCCCAAAACTACTCCTTTCACCAGAAGAAAATAACGAACTTGATTTTTCACTTGACCTACCAGATGTTGCACGTTGCCGAGTCAATATTTTTCAACAAATGAATGGAGTTAGTGCAGTTTTTAGAATTGTTCCTTTGACCGTACCCACGCTGAAAGACTTAATGATGCCCCCTACTTTACAAAAGTTGTGTAAACTAAATAATGGAATAGTTTTAGTAACAGGACCAACTGGTAGCGGCAAAAGTACCACTTTAGCCGCCATGATTGACTACATCAATCAAACTGAACCTTGCCATATTATAACAATTGAAGACCCCATTGAGTTTGTCTACCAAAGCAAGCTTAGTCTAATCCAACAACGCGAGGTACACCGACACACAGCAAGTTTTAATAGTGCTCTACGCGCCTCCCTGCGGGAAGATCCAGATGTGATTTTAGTTGGCGAAATGCGTGATATTGAGACCATTCGCTTGGCATTAACTGCCGCGGAAACTGGTCACTTGGTTTTTGCAACATTGCACACAAGTTCCGCTCCTAAAACCATCAATCGAATAGTCGACGTATTCCCCAATAGCGAAAAAGAACTCGTGCGTATTATGTTAGCCGATTCATTGCAAGCAGTGATAGCTCAGAATTTGATTAAGCGCAAAAAAGGTGGACGAGTAGCGATATTGGAAATTTTGCTTAGCACCCCAGCAGTATCCAATTTAATTCGTGAAAACAAAATTCCCCAACTTAAATCTGTACTGCAAACTGGACAAGGTTTGGGTATGAGAAGCTACGAGCAAAGCATGAAAGAATTAGTTGCAGCTGGTATTGTCGATCCTACTGAGGCAGTAAATTGAAATGAAAATAATATCATTATTAGGAAAAATTTTTAAACTAGGCAGCCTTGGTAAAAAATCTGTTTGTGTACAAATTAGCAAGGAAGGATTAAGCATAGCTTTGACCAAAGTAAAACCTGTTTTACAAATATTAGAGTGCAAATATTTTAATGGGGATCTTGAAGTACAGCAAAACAGCTTGTCTTCGTTTGTAGCGCACAACCAGTTACAACATGCAAACTGCCACATAGTGCTATCACGAGAGGATTATCGTTTAATACTTATTGAGAAACCAAAGGTAGATGATAATGAGATAGAAGAATCGGTACACTGGTTGATTAAAGACCTGATTGATTTTCCGATCGAACAGGCAGTAGTTGACTTTTTTCCAGCACCAGTGCAAACAGGGCAATCAGCAAAAATATACGTAGTAGTTGTAAACTTACAGTGGCTAAATACAGTTGCTGGCATGGTCAAAGAAGCTGGTTTAAACTTGGAAGCCGTCAATATTGCAGCACTAGCAATACGTAATGTCATAAGTTCGTTACCCATTATGGGGAATAGTGCAATTTTTTTAACACAGGAAGGAGAATATTATTATATCTTGGTAGTTAAAGACCAGTTAATTTACTTAGAACGTAAGCTAGAATTCAGCTCTCAAGGTGAAACTAACGTCCGGATATTCGATGATTTTTGTAATAGGCTAATTGCCGAACTGCAACGTTCAATAGACTTTTATCAAAATCGTGATAAAACAATTCTGATAAAATTTTTTATGGACAAGCTTTTAGGACAAAACCAAAAATTGATTCAACTTATTGAAACGGCATTTAACTTACGAGTTGAGATACTCGATACAAATAAATGGTTGAGTGACAATGACAAGGGGATGCCACTGAGCAACAAAATTAATTGTCTAAGCGTTATTGGTGAGTCATTGGAGTTATAATAGTATGTTGAGTCAAGATAAACTTGGAACAGATAATTTGTTGACTAGTAGCACTGCCAGCAAACTCGTGCAACGTGTAAATTTGGTTAGATTTGTACCCAAACAACAAGAGATACGTTTACCGTTTAAACAAATCTTACAGATATGCGCCCTGATACTAATTATCTTTTCAGGTCTCTCCATTCATAGCTTCAAGGAACTGCTAGCGCTTAACGGGCGCATTGCCAAATTACAATTACAAAAAAGTAAATTAGCGAAAGAACTAAATTCTGATCGCATAAGAAATATGCAGGAATTTATAAAGAACAACGAGGTCAGCACAGCTTTATACACACAACGCTCAAAAAATGGTTTAGGTTTTTCTAACTACTTGGAAGCAATTGCGACAGCGTGTCCAAATGGAGTGTGGTTAACCTCAATTAACATTAATAAACACAATAATAACACAACATTGTCAGGTAAGGCTCACTTCCCTGACAATGTTGTACAGCTGGTAAGTAATTTAAACAATGAATCACTTTTTAATAAAACTCCATTTTCTCTTACAAAAATTGAAAAAACAGAGGAAAAAACCACCACAGACGACAAAACAGCGCCAAAAATAATTTATGCTTTTATTGTGCAAACTAAAGAAACTTCCGAGTCAAAAACATGAACGAACATTCGTCAACGTTACAGAAGCAATACCAACTGGCAACTGCGCGAGTTAATAACATGACTTTGCGTGAAAGGATATTGTTGTTAATGGCGTTAATCGCAACAATTTACGTTCTCTGTGAAATGTTGTTAATGTCTTCGATGCGCAAAGCAATTGACACAGCAAAAATTAAAGAAGCTGCGTTGGTTGAACAAGTAATGGAATCGCAACAAAAAATTTCCAGCATAGAGACTCAAGCCAAAAACACAATTCCAAGTGATGTAACCATAAACTCAGCAGTAGCCCCTATGTTTAGATCATTGCTAGAGAAACAACAAGGAATCGTATTAAAGGGGTTGCATAATTTTCCAAGTCAGCTGATAGACAATACCACTCTAAAATTACCGACACCGCTCTATAGGCAAAAAGTTAATCTGGTTTTTAATGGTAATTATTTGTCCACATATAAATATCTACGGTCAGTGGAGGATTTAAAATGGATGATACTTTGGGATGAACTGCAATACTTAGTTACCGAGTATCCTAATGCAGAAATAAATCTGACGGTATACACCATAGGATCAAACAAAGAAAATTAATGGAATAATACAAAGATGCAAAAAATACCAATACGTATAAATTTGTTTTTTGGAGTGCTTATAGCAATATCTTCTTGTACATTATCGCCAATAAGCTTTGCGCTGCGCGATCCAACAAGGCCCGTGCTAGCAGAATATGGTAACGACTCTGGCGACCCTGTAGTTAAAATGATTAAATTAAGCTCTGGACAAGCTGTAGCAAATATTAACGGTAAGATGGTTAAAGTTGGCGACGAAATTAATGAAATGAAAGTTGTAGCAATTGAGCGTGATGCGGTATTACTCCGCACATCAGATAATACTTTAATTTCAATTCCAATTTGTCACTCTGTTGTAGAAAAAAGTACGAGCAAAAACCATGAAAATAAAAAATAAACCCTATCTAAAAAATGCCCTATTATTAACACTAGTGTTTTTGCTTAGCGCCTGCGCAGCGAATCATGCCAAAGCTAAGTTGCAAAAGGATGGCGGCCCTACAATTGATGATATCAATATGTCGCTGCAGGAAGCATATATTACCGAAAACCGAAAGGATATAGAAAGAAAAGGTTCTTATAAAAGCCGATTAGATTGGTAGTGATAACTTTTATAGGATTTTATTTAAAAAAATTTAAAATAGCAACTATGCGAAATAATTACTAAAATAAAGTACAGGTAAAACCCATGAAAATAAGAAATAAATCCTGGTTAAGAAATGCCTTAATTCTAACAGTGATAATTTTACTTAGTGCTTGTCATACTTACACTAGGCCACAAAAAGGCAGCCCTGCAATTAGTGATATGAATGAATCTTTACAAGCAGCCTATATTATAGATAAAAATATAGCGCAAAAGCAACATAAGCATTCACCTTATCTAAATGCAAATCTTGCGCATGATTCGCTGGGAAAAGCAGACAAGAACGAGCAACGTTTTGATATTGCAGCAAACGACATACCAGCGAAAGATTTTTTCATGGGTTTGGTAAAAGATACTTCTTATAATATGGTAGTTAGTCCCAAAATTGAAGGGGTGGTAACATTAAATTTAAAGCAAGTTACTATTCCTGAAGTCTTACAAGCAGCAAAAGACAACTACGGTTATCAATTTAAACGAACACTATATGGTTACGAGGTTCATCCAGCTAGCCTGGAAACTCGAACTTTTACCGTCAATTATTTGGATATGAGCCGCCATGGCAAATCAACCATGTCAGTGAGCTCGGGGCAAATCACCCAAAAAAAGTCTAGCAATGCAAGTGCTGGTGGGGGTGCTAGTTCTGGGGGTACTGGCTCGGATGTTACAAAAGACGTCACCGCTGTTAGCAGCGTGGAAACAACATCAAAGAGCGACTTTTGGAAACAGTTGCTCGATACGGTAAAAGCAATTGTTGGTGACAAAGCCGGACGCGAAGTAGTAATAAATCCAGCCTCCGGGATGATTTTTGTGCGTGCTTATCCAGATGAACTAGACATGGTGGGCAAATATTTAGATTCAATGCAAGAAACCATGACGAGACAAGTAATTATTGAAGCAAAAGTTATGGAAGTTATCCTAAACGACGAATATCAGGCCGGAATAAACTGGAAAGCGCTTGGGGTACAGCAGAATGGATTGCAAGCCTTTGCCAGCACTGCTGGTTTGCCAGACCTTACTGCCCCTGATGCTGCTACTGCTACTGCTGCAGGTGGAATCTTTACCATAGCAGCTAAATCCCAGAATGCCTTTAGTACGTTAATTTCTTTGCTGTCAACCCAAGGTAATGTACAGGTGTTATCCAGCCCACGTATTGCCACACTTAATAACCAGAAAGCTGTCATTAAAGTTGGACAGGATAATTTTTTCATTACTAACGTAGTAAATACAACTGTGACTGGCACTAGCACGCAAAATTCTCAAAATGTTGAACTGACACCGTTCTTTTCAGGAATTTCATTAGATGTAACACCAGAGATCGACCAAAATGATAAAGTTATTCTACATATTCATCCGATGATTAGTACAGTAACAACACAGAATATGCAATATACAATTGGCGGCGCAAGTTCCAACGGTGGCAATAACACCAGCACCCTGCCCTTAGCACAGAGCAGTATTCGTGAATCAGACAATATAGTAAGCGCTGAAAACGGACAGATTGTTGTAATCGGTGGCTTAATGACAAATACAACACAAGAAAACACGGCCAGTACTCCTGGACTGAGTAAAGCACCAATAATAGGCTCATTATTTAGACGTACCCATCAGGTATCTCAAAAAGCAGAACTA
This sequence comes from Gammaproteobacteria bacterium, assembly GCA_964213355.1. Lineage (GTDB taxonomy): Bacteria > Pseudomonadota > Gammaproteobacteria > UBA9339 > UBA9339 > JBAXAM01. Next base: position 228,094 of record CAXOVY010000032.1, on the reverse strand, counting down.
GTTATACTATTGCGCCCCATTGTTGTTGGCAAAAACACCTGGGCCAAAGAAGCTCAAGATGCCGATCTTAGAATGCGCAATGTAAATCGTGGTTTCCATTATGGTACTGCTCCTGAGATTTTTGGCAATAAGGCGGAGCAAGATATAAAAACTCGTTAATAATAACTTATGTACTTAAAACATTTTGCTCTAAACAAGCGTCCGTTTGACTTAACTCCAAACACTGAGTTTAGCTGTAATTACCGCTGCCACCAAGAAGCTTTAAACACATTACTATTTGGCATTTGTAATGATGAATGGATAATTAAAATTATCGGCGAGGTGGGTTTTGGAAAAACTTTTTTATGTCGAGAATTATTAAACTGCTTAGCCGAACCATTTGTTGTGATATACCTTCCCAATCCTGATTTGAGCTCTCTAGAATTGAAACAGGCCATCCTGCGTGAACTCCAAAGTAAAATACCAACTGATACAATATCTGATAAAGATCTTATGCAATCTCTGTTCGAACAACTACTTCATTGTCAGCAACAAGGGAAAAAAGTAATTGCCATTGTTGATGAAGCCCAAGCTTTACCAGAAGAGAGTTTAGAAGCACTGCGCTTGTTGACTAATTTAGAAACCGAATCAAAAAAACTATTACAACTTGTGTTATTTGCACAACCCGAACTCAAGCAACGCTTAGCTCATGACTCACTTAGGCAACTCAACCAACGCATCACTTTTTCTCTTGAATTAACAGCCTTGGATTGTGAAGAAGTTGGTGGATATGTTGAACGACGCTTAATTGTTGCTGGACACCGCGATGGACGTTTATTTAGCCGCGCAGCACAAAGATTATTACATTATGCAAGCAAAGGAATACCAAGATTAATCAATATCCTTGCTCATAAAGCGATGCTAGCTGCCTATGGACGAGGAATGAGCAAAGTAGATCGCTGGGCGGTTAAACAAGCAATAAAAGATAGCAAAGACATTCTACCTCATCACAGCTATTGGTCGTGGGATAAAATAGCTTCATTATCTTTATTTTATATGTGGGTCATAACGATCGTGGCTATAGTTGTATTGTTTTTGATTAAATATAGGATGTAACATGAGCTTGTTAAATGACATGCTAAGAAATTTGGAAAAGCGCAATCAAGATCAGGCTAAAAAACAAATTGGTAGGATTGTACTTTCAGGGTTACAAGCTGCAGCACCAATCAAAAAACAACCATGGCGACTAGTGTGTAAAACATTTATAATTTGCTTTGTGGTTTTTTTATTAATTATGGTTGGCTATTTGTCGATTAATCTAGTTAACCTGCCTAAACTTGATTTTCTTGGATTTAAAACGCAAGCTAGCAATCCCAAACCAATAACCCAAGCGCCCAATCCCCCTAAACCTAAAGCAATTTTACAAAATATATTTATTAATCGTGGCAACTCAGAAATTGTTATTCAGTTTACGTTCGATATGGTAGTACACTATCAACTTAGCGAAAACAGTAACCATTCGCAAAGCACTATTACTTTGAATGATGTTAGCTTTAATGCCAGCCTGCCTTTATTGCCAGTAGACTTTGTTAAAACACTTACTGCAAAAACTGTTGGTAATGATCTGCAAATTACCATGGAAACTATGCCTGGAACCGAAATTAAAGTTATGCAAAACCAAATGCAAAAACCAATGCGTTTAGTTTTTATTTTAACTAATACTCAAAAACCGATAACGCTAGCTCAACCTACAATGAATAAAACTCTAGTGCCACCGACATCTGAAGAACTAGCGCTTGCTGACTACCAAGACGCATTGAATTTCATTGATCATGGTTACCCCGATCAAGCAATTCCATTGCTTACAAAAGTAGTCCATAATGATCCCGAGTTAGTAGCAGCAAGAAAAATCCTAGTTACATTATTAATGCAACATAATGATATTAATAGAGCCACTGATTATGTTAAAGCCGGGTTAAAAACAAGGCCTGATGCTACCGAGTTAATTGAACTTGATGCCAAGTTATTATTAATCAAACATAGTCCAAAAGAAGCATTGAAAACCCTACAAAAAGCATCACCGCCAGTTACGCAACAACCAGAATATTATGCATTACTTGCTTCGGTGCAGCAGCAGCTTGGTCACCCAATAATTGCGGAGCAAATCTATGCACAACTTTTAACTTTTGATAGTGGCAATGCTAATTGGTGGGTGGGCATGGGACTAGCGCTGGAGTCGCAGAATAAAAATAATAATGCTTTGCAGGCTTATAAACAAGCTACTCAGCTTGGCAGCTTGTCCTCACATTTGCAGGCAAATGTACAAGAAAAGATTGCTAGGTTGACAAGGTGATATATGGCTAAAACAATACGTTTAGGTGAATGGCTGATTCAAAATAAGGCTATAACTCAACAGCAGCTCGATGCAGCATTGAGTGAACAAAAAAAAACCGGAGAGAAGTTGGGCAAAGTCCTAGTTACAACGGGAATCTTGACTGAAAACGCATTACTTAATTTTTTATCAAAGCAACTAAATATACCAGTTTTTGATTTAACCAATTTTATTTCCAATCAAAAAGTAACTAGGCTTCTACCCGAAGCACATGCACGTCGCCTACAAGCGATAATACTCGAAAAACGACAAAATGATATTTTAGTTGGTATGGTTGATCCACTAGATATTACCGCAATTGACGATTTAAAACGCATTCTAAATTATCCAATTCAAATTGCGTTGGTATCTGAAACCCTGCTAGCTAGAACCATAGACTTAAGTTATCGACGCACAGAAGAAATTACTAATTTAGCTGGTAGATTGTACGAAGAATTAGGCGGGGAACGTATTTCTTTTGTCGATTTGGCTGCCGAAACCAAGCAACTTGACGCTCCGGTTGTTCGTCTATTGCAATCTTTGTTTGAAGATGCAGTCCAAATGAAAGCATCCGATATTCATATTGAACCAGATGAGAAAATTTTACGTATCCGTTTGCGTATTGATGGGGTACTGCATGAGCAAATTGTACAAGAGGGCAATATTGCCTCAGCTATAGCGATGCGCCTGAAGTTGATTTCTGGACTCAATATAACTGAAAAACGTCTGCCACAAGATGGTCGTTTTCATATTAGGGTACGTGATCACATTGTAGATGTTCGTTTGTCACTACTACCTACCCAATATGGAGAGTCGATGGTAATGCGCCTGCTCGACCAATCTCAGGGTATTTTAAATTTGGATCAAGTTATTCCGTCTCCAGACATCTTGAAAAATTTTCGCGAGCTGCTGCACTCTCCCAATGGGCTGTTGCTGACAACTGGGCCTACTGGCAGTGGTAAAACCACTACGCTTTACTCTGCATTAAATGAACTCAATGAGGCTAGCAAAAATATTATTACTGTTGAAGATCCGGTTGAGTATCGCTTACCGCGGGTAAATCAAGTACAGATTAATTCTGCTTTGGACTTCACTTTTGCAAGGGCACTGCGTTCAATCCTACGTCAAGATCCAAATATTATTCTGGTTGGAGAAATGCGTGATGTGGAAACAGCAAACATTGCCATGCGTGCAGCATTAACTGGTCACTTAGTTTTATCTACTTTGCACACTAACGATGCAGCAAGCAGCGCGCTTCGCTTAATTGACATGGGAATTGAAGGGTTTTTGGTTGCAGCTACCCTGCGCGGTGTTTTAGCGCAGCGTCTAATTCGCAAGATTTGTGAAAACTGCAAAACCAGTTATCAATTAACCACATACGAGACTAAATGGTTTGAGCAAATTACCGAAACCAGCATAAATAATGCTGAGTTTGCTTATGGCAAAGGTTGTTCTTTTTGCAATCGAACAGGTTACAAAGGTCGTTTGGCAGTTTTTGAGTTGTTAACGCTCACACCAGAAACGCGAGAAGCTTTGAGAATAAAGGATCCAACACTATTTTCACAATTAGTAGCTAAACATTTAAAAGGTCATTTACTAGTCGATGAAGCTCTTATGCGGGTAAAAGAAGGGATCTCAACACTTAGTGAAGCAATGCGACTAGCTAGTGGTTAAGGTAGATTTCTATGACATTATTTAGTTATAAAGCACGCGATAATCAAGGCAATCTAATACAGGAAAAAGTTGACGATATTTCAGCTACCGCAGTTGCTACCCATTTATTACAAAGAGGGTTAACTCCTATAAGCATTAAGGAAGCGATTATAACACAGAGTTTTTTTGAGCAGCTTGACCAAAAGATGAAACGTGGTTCAGTTAAGATTCAGGCAAGGGATTTAATAATATTTTTTCGCCAAATGTATGCTTTAATTAAAGCCGGTGTTCCAATAGCAAAGGCGCTGACCAATTTGATTGATCCCACCAAACCGGCTTCTTTAAATAACTGCTTGAGAGGTATTGTCAATACTATTTCTGGCGGACAAACTTTGACCCAAGCGTTTGCCAAGTACCCAAACATTTTTACTCCAATTGTTATCAACATCATCGACGCTGGTGAAAACAGCGGTCAATTAGAACTATCATTTCTGCGCATTTCTGAGCATCTAGAATTTGAACTAAATACTACACGTCAATTCAAATCGGTTATGCGCTATCCGTTGACAGTAGTTATTGCGGCACTAGCAGCGCTCACGGTAATAAATTTTTTAGTGATTCCATCTTTCGCTAAGATGTTTGCTAGTTTTGGATCAGAACTACCTTTGCCGACACGCATTTTAATGGCAATGTCCGCTTTTTTTGTACACAACTGGCATTATTTACTGGTAACTATTATTATCATCGTTGTTGCTATTAGACGTTATCTTGGAACACAGAGTGGACGTTTGCTTTGGGATGAGTATAAATTGAAAACTCCAATAATAGGCAATATCCTCAAACAAATAATCTTGGCAAGATTTGCGCGCATTTTTGCTATGATGATCCAATCTGGCGTACCAATTGCGCAATCCTTAGCTTTGGTTGCTCGAGTTGTAGATAATACATATATCTGCAAAGGAATACTATTTATTCGAAGTGGTGTTGAACACGGAGAATCTGTTACAAAAACAGCAACCAAAGCTAATATTTTTCCACCAATGCTTTCTGCAATTCAGACAGTGAAAAAATTGTAAACTTTCCCCTTCCCCAAGTCACATAGTAACAGGATTATTTTTTTCTCGTAAGCGGTTGTCCCCTAAAAAAATATAATGTCCCTCAACGGCCTACTCGAATATATTTCTTGTAATTAATAATATTATAATATATAAAGGCAATATGACTATGTCAAGAGATAAAATTTCAGAGCACCGCAAACATTTGCGCGAATTATTAGACAAAATAGAAAAACAAGCATTTTTTTGTGCTTATACCGATGATCTTATACAAGGCGTGGCAAGTGAAGTGTTTAGGCGTTGCGGTAAAAAAGGTTGCAAATGTGCAGACGATGATACCAAACGACATGGTCCTTATCTTGTTGTTCAGCTCTATGAAAACAAAAAGCAACGACAAGTATCACTAAAAAATGAAGAAAAAAATTTATGGCAAATGGTTAAAAGTTACCAACTACAAATAAATTCTCTTTTGAGTCTTAAGAAAACTTGTACCGAATTATGTGATGCAGTTGGTGAAATTATTAAAATGCGCTTAAAAAAACTGGAGCGATTATGACACAAAAGGATGTTGGTACCGGCGGATTTTATTTACCTACAATATACCAAAAAGATCAAAATAAAGTTGCAACACAGTTAGAAGCTGGAGAAATAGATTATGCTGATCTTACGAAGTGGAATCTTCCGGATGAATTCATTTCTTTTGCTATGGAAAGTGGTTTATTAAAATTTATAGATAGAACCTATCCAAACCCAAGAGTAAAAAATGAAATCCCTATTTGGTTTTTAATTACATGCCAATTTGTGATGCGCCTACATCAAACAGGACGTTATAATAACCTACGTTACCTACTAAATGCGGGATCAATCTTAGCGCGATTTGGTTTTAACGTTGGCAACCCCAACATTGGCTTTAATGACAAAAATAAAAAAGAGCGCAAAACTGCTATTGATGCTGATTCAGTTAGAAAGTTTTTTAAAGATACGAAAGCAGATGAGATCCGCAGTTGGTATCGTGAAGACCTACAGAGTTGGTTTCGCATCCAGAAATCATTTGATCATCATGGGATATTTATACTAGACCAAACGCATTTGGTTGTACCAGATAATCCTAATTACAAGGAAGCTGTAAAAATGCCGGTTGATGAACACGGACAATATTATTCAAATTTAGGAGCATTAACTGACGAGCAAAAAAAAGCATTAATCTATCATCGTTGTTACACGTTAAGTACATTATTAAATGTTGGTTTAGAACATGAGCTTTTCCATGTATCTGGTTATGAGCTTGGACCAGGTAATGAGGACGAGTTAGTGCAAGCAGAAAAAATGCTTCCAGACTTTTGCCGCAAATTTCCTGGTCTCATAAAAATCCTTATATTGGATAGGGGTTATATAGATAGAGATTTTATTTACAAATTAAAACACGATTACCAAATTGATGTGTTAATTCCTCTGCGTAAAAATATGGATGCCTGTACTGATGCTATAGCTATTGCCAAGTCACAAGATACTTGGGAAACTATAGAGCAGCAAAACGAAGGTCAAAAATTGGTTCTGAAAAAAGAAATTGCACCAGTTCAAAATATAAGGTTATGGTCACCGTTAAAAATCCATGCTTTGGTAACTCGATATACTACTTGGAATGCAAAGCTCAATCTCTACGAGGAAAATTACTCAGTATTAGCGTCAACCAAAAAATATAATATTCCAAGGATGATGGTGACTCATTATGAGTTGCGAGTAAAAACAGAAGAGCGATTTCGGCAGTTAAAGCACAGTTGGTATATTACTGACTTTCCTTCGCCCCATGCTTCTTTAGTAGAAAGCCATGTTTGTTTTACGTTATTCACTTACTCGCTATTGCAACTTTATTTACGCCGCAATGATTTGCGACAGCACACTCGCAAGATGTTGTCAACATTACATGCTGATGAACAATTAGGAGTTAACACGGTTTTGGTATATGCCAAAGATAACTATGCAGTATTTGATTTGGATGACTATACTGTTCGTGTTGCCAAGATGAACGAAACCCCGCGGCAACGATTGGCCATCATTATGCAAGCCCAAAAGGAGGAGCGTCTAAAAAGAGAATCACAACTTATTGCATCGTAAATACTCCCCCAGCTGCTCGTTCCCCTTACCCTCACGCTCCTGGTTTCCGTAAAAACCAGGGTTTTAACTCAAAAATTACCCACCGGTAAGGTCTGCGCGTTTTTTACTGTCTGAATTGCAGCAATGCTTTTACAAATGTTGAATGTTGGTGAAGAAACAGGTATGATCGACAGGATGTTGATAGAGATCGCTAAGTATTATGAGGAAGAAATAAAACACGATTTGGATAACTTATCCGAAACGATGGAGCCGGTTGTACTGGCTTTTATGGGCGTAATGGTGCTGGTGTTGGCTTTGGGAGTGTTTTTGCCGATATTTAACATGGTGAAGTTTACTCATTAAGAATTTAATTGAAATGAGGAAATGTTTCAATTAAAAATTTGTGCAATGTAAGTGCTTAGTTTTTTATTAATTTATTAATTTACAAGGAGATTACTATGTATAAAGCAAAGTATAAAGCGAAAGGTTTTACATTAGTCGAGTTAGTTATCGTTATCATGATTATAGGCATTTTAGCAGCTGTTGTGGTACCAAGATACATGACTTTAAGAAAAACTACCATATATACAGCATACATTGCTGCAGTTGCTTCAGCAAAAAGTGGATTAATGATAGCAATGGCTGATCTGAAAGGAGAACCTCCAACATTAACTGCCCTCACGAAGTACGTTGATAACGATGGTAAGGATGCTACTGAGACAGCAGGAGGTACTGGACTTGATATTACGATTGCCGGTGAAAAATATTCGATACCAACTTTTTCTGATAGCGGTTGCGCAATTGCCACTGCAGCAGGAACAGAAAGAGTGAAATGTATCAAAGGGTTCGATAAAACTACGTTTGACGCACTAGTAAAATAGTAAAAGCCTCAACTAAAAAAACCTAAATGGAGACATCACTCATAGCAACCGTAGGAATCATCCTGCGGTTGTGGTGTTTGTCTTGAAAAAACATAACAGCAATGTGGAAATCAAGCTACAATGGATTCACTCTCATCGAGATGGTAGTTGTTCTAATGATTTTGGGTATTGTTGCTACGGTAGTTTCTGTTAAGTTGTCACGTTCTAGTACTATCGGTCTTAATTCTCAAGCAGAAATGTTAGCTAGTGATATTCGCTATACGCAAAGTCTTGCTATGACAAATGGTGAGCGTTATCGACTAGTTAAAACCTCATCAAGTCGTTATCAAATCCAAAATAGCGCTGGTGTTGCAATCGTTGTGCCATCAGGTATGCCTTCTGACAGTTTCACGGTCGAACTTGGCGATAAGATTTTTTTTGGTGATTTTACCAAACAACTCCCAAATAATTTTATTGCCTTTAACAGCAAAGGAGTTCCTTATATTGACGCTAGCACTCCGCTCAAAAAAATAGCGACTATTGAATTAGTTACCAATGGCAATAAAGCAGCAGTTTTAATTTCCCCTGAAACTGGCTTTGTAACAGTATCTCTGTCCACCTAAGTTAAACATATGATACAACAGCATCAAAAACTAAAAAGCACAAAACACAAGCGTGGCTTTACCCTGATTGAGGTCATAGTGTTTATTGTCGTAATGGGAATCATTAGCGTTACAATTTTCGCATCTCTAAATACGTTATTAAGAGGGTCAACGGTATCACAACAACAAACTGTTGCTGTACAAGCTGCAACACAGTGCATGGAGTGGTATGTGGGTCAGCGCATTTTACACGGATTTAACGCAGCCACCTTACCCATAGGTAGTGCCACCCCGAATATTTGCAAAGATCTTCCTGTCGGTTATGATTTTATTATTAGTACTGATGTAAAATATGAATTGAGCAATAGCTATGATCCTAACTACAAAACTATATATGTTTATGTAAGTGATAAAAGTGGTAAATCACTATCATCATTATCATTATTGCTGGCGGCTTATTGAACTATGAAAAAAGTAAAATTACATGGCTTTACTTTAATTGAATTGATCATAGTGCTGGCTATTTCAGGAATTATTGTTGCCAGCTCCAGCGAGCTTTTGTTAAAAGCAGTCAAGGGATACATGACTGGTAAAAACGTTATTAGTGCTAGTTGGCAAGCAAACTTAGTAATTGAACGTATGACGCGTGATTTACATGAAGCATCATCTGTTATCAGCGCCACTAACAGTCAGCTTATAGTGAAAGATATTCATGGAGATATGATCAATTACAAAGTTGATAGTAAACAGTTGCTACGCAATGTTAACGGATTAGCTGATAACGTATTAGCTGATAAGGTGAAAGATATTACCTTTATTTACTACGATGCTAGTGGAGTTATAACTAATGATACTAATGCTATTCGCTATGTTGGTATTAAGCTGACTCTTATCTATACAGAAGTAAAAACTATAGAATCTAATTTTTCAGCTCTGGTTTATTTATGGAATATAAAATAAAAAATCAACAAGGTTATTTGCTAATATTGGCCATAGTATTAATTATTATTACGACCTTTGCTGGAGCTTTATTGGTATCTATGTTTATAAGTAGAGCGGGAGCAACCCAAAATAACCAGCAATCTAGTGCCGCACTTTATATTGCTATTTCTGGTATGGAGTTTGCCAAATATGACATTGTAGTTAAACATGCTTCCTGCACCAAAAATAGGAATGAAAACCATGGAACCGGAACCTTTACAGTTACTGGAAAAGAATTTCTAACAACAAGTAGTTTAGATGGTACGATTGACGATTCGGATAAGAGTATACGCTTAGATAATAGTTCTGATTTTGCAGATAATGGAATAATATCGATTGACAACGAATTAATTACTTATGGTAAAAATGATAATAATACGCTGCTTAATACAACAAGAGGAGCATTTGGAACTACGAAATCAGGTCACCCCAATGGGGCACGAGTGGTGCAAAATCAGTGCAGCCTAACTGCAACAGGTAAAGCACCTTCGGACGCATCTCCGGATGTCAAGCGAACCATTAAACAACCATTGCTAGGGCTTGTTGGCTTTTCTGACAAAGATGCTAGCACTGGTAGAATAGTATTTACACAAATGGCTCCTGCCACTAATTTTTTTGGGAGTTTTTTTAGTATTCCCGAGGACGAAGTTAAAGAAGCTGCTGGTGGCAGCCGTGCCATAACTAGTTTAGCTGAACTCAATAGTTTTAGTCTTACCAATCCCAACCAAATCATCTGGGTTACTGGTAAAATTAGTGCGGACGGCAATGACGCTGTAACTATTGGAGATAAGAATAATCCAAAAATATTGATAGTAGATGATATTAAACTTGTCGGTCAGTCTAGTCTAACTGTCTATGGTGCTTTATATATTGCTGGTTTAATTAATGCTACACCGAACATAACACATATTAAAGTATATGGGCAAGCAGCAATCAACGTAAACGAAAATGCAGAAAAGGTAGACGTAACTTCTGACTATGCGATTCTTTCAAGATTAGGCATATTGAACAAACTACTAAATAGAAATATAGTAAAAATATCTTATAGTGCAGATAGTGCAGAAATTGGAGATAGTGTAGGAGTTCTGCAAGAGATAGATTTCTGATTAGAATATGACCTCTAAAAAACAACAGAAGCGATTAACCTCAATTGGTGTTCTTAAAGATGAGAACACTCAATTGAGAAAATTAGCTGCCTATGATGCGCTAACTCAACTACCTAATCGTTTGCAATTTGAAACTACTATTGCACGCGACTTAGCTCAAGCTGAACGACACGATCGCTTGCTTTGTCTGCTATTTCTTGATTTAGACAGATTCAAAAAAGTCAATGATGAGTTTGGTCATACGGTGGGGGATTTACTACTAATCGAAGTAGCCAAATGTTTATGCAGAATCGTACGCAAAGGGGATTTTGTCGCTCGACTTGGTGGTGATGAATTTGCGATTATTTTGCCTAATATTAAAAATATTCATAAAGCTGAACTAGTAGCAAACAGAATAATTGCGGCAATAAACAAACCATTTCACTTGGCGCATAAAGAGATTTCTGTTGGGGTTAGCATTGGCATTGCTTTATATCCTAATTCAGGTGACGATTGGAGAAATTTAGTAAAAGATGCTGACATTGCTATGTATCGGGCAAAACAAGAGGGTCGCAATACTTTTCGCTATGTAACCTCACCAACTTTATCCAATAATCAACTCAAACAAAAAAATATTAATCTGCTTAAAAAAATTCAAAAACAAGATCTTAAATTAGCCCATGTATTATCTCATGATTTGCTTACCAAACTACCTAATCGTTCGGAATTAGAAAAAGTACTTAAACGTAATGTCGCTAGTGCAAAAAAACACAATCATTTACTGGCACTATTATTTTTAGATTTGGATAATTTTAAATCGATAAATGACAGTTTGGGTTATGACATTGGAAACTTACTACTGAAAGAAGTAGCAAAACGATTATCTTCATGTGTGGATGGCAATAGCTTCGTAGCACGTCTAGGAGGAGACGAATTTGCAGTAATTGTTACAAAAATTAAAACCATGAATGATGCTGGTGCATATTCCGATCCAAATCGATCAATGATTCCAGTCCAAACCGATCAGTAATTCCAGTCCAAATCGATTAACGATTCCAGTTCAAATCGATCAAAACTTTCATGTCGAATGACCCACAATAATCAGATTTAAAACCTGATTGTTTTTTCAAAATAAGTTGTACTTCCAAGATTAATTAAAATTTGGAGATACAAAATGAGAGGTCATATAACAATGAGAAAAATTCGGGAAATATTACGTTTAAAATTTGCTCTTGAAATGGGAAACCAAAAAATCGCCAATAGTTTGGCAATTAGCAGCAGTACTGTACATGAATGTTTGCGCAGGGCTAATTTAGCTAATCTTAGCTGGCCGCTGCCAGATAACATAGATGATGAGATATTGGAGAAACAGCTTTACTCTCCGCCAAGACAAGCAATACCAAAGGAAGAGCGAGGTGAGTTGGATTGGTCTAAAATTCATGATGAGCTAAAACGCAAACACGTAACGTTAATGTTACTGTGGAACGAGTACAGAGAATCGTATCCAATGGGAATAGGCTACAGTCGGTTTTGCGATCTTTACTTGCTATGGAAAAAGCCATTAGACACATGGATGCGTCAAGATCATAAAGCTGGCGAAAAAATGTTTGTCGATTATGCAGGAGGCACTATTCCTATAAGCGATGGGCAAGGCTATATACATCAAGCACAGATTTTTGTTGCTGTGCTTGGCGCGTCTGGATACATCTACGCTGAAGCGACAATGACACAATCTTTGCAGGATTGGATAGAGTCACATTGTCGAGCTCTTAAATTCTTCGGCGGTGTTCCAGAGATATCGGTGCCTGACAATTTAAAAAATTGCACTGTCCTTGCCCATCGCTATGAGCCAGATATTAACCCAACTTATCATGACCTGGCAAAGCATTATGGGTTTGTAGTTATGCCTGCGCGCGTAAGAAAACCAAAAGATAAAAGTTTGGCGGAAAAAAGCGTACAAATTATACAGTACCAAATTCTAGCAAAATTACGCGATCAAACTTTTTTTAGTTTGGTAGAAGTAAATGAACCGATAGCAATTTTATTGAAAAAAATTAATTCGCAAGCTTTCCAAAAATTATCAGGATCACGGTTAAGCCAATTTGAGAAGTTAGATAAACCAGCTTTAAAACCACTACCAAGCACGCCCTACAAATTCGCTGAATGGGCAAAGGCAAGACTGGGTCCTGATTATCATATTGAATTGGATAAACACTTTTACAGCGTTCCGTATACTTTTATTAAAAAAATTTTGGATGTGAGATTTACTGATCAAACAGTTGAAATTTTTTATCGTTCAAAAAGAATAGCGGTTCACATGCGCAGTTACATACATAGACGACATACAACATTGAAAGAGCATATGCCTAAGGCTCATCAGAAATATGTCGAGTGGACTCCGGAACGAATTATTAATTGGGCTCGAAAAATAGGAATGGCAACAGCGCAATTAGTTGAGAAAGTTATCGAAACTAAAGAGCATCCACAATTAGCCTTTCGTGCATGCCTTGGGATCCTGCATCTTGGTAAGAGCTATACTGAACTACGGTTGGAAGCAGCATGTGTCCGCGCTTTAAAAATAGGAGCCTACAGTTATCACAACATAGCGTCTATTCTAAAAAATAATTTAGATAACGTGCCAGTAAGTTCATCGGAAACTTTAACAGCAACAAAAGAAGAACATGAAAACATTAGAGGAGGTGATTATTTTGAATAAGGGGACGCTGTCCCCTTAAACCCCTGAAGTATTTAGAGACGTAACTTGTAATTGATGAGGCGGGATTAGCCGCCTCAAGTTACGTCACTGTCATCAGCGCTTCCGCCTGTACAGTAATTTAATAATATAGGAGAAAAAATGTTAATACATCCAACAATTGAAAATTTAAAAAAACTACGTTTACTAGGAATGGCTAAAGCATTAGAAAACCAGCTTGATCAACCGCAAGTAGAAAGTATGAGCTTCGAAGAACGATTAGGGTTAATAATTGACCGTGAAATTTGTGATCGTGAAAATAGAAAATTACAAACAAGGCTTCGCAATGCAGCTTTAAAACAAACAGCGTCAGTAGAAGATATTGATTATCGCGCATCACGTGGTATTGATAAAAAGCTCGTATTTACTTTATCTAATTGCCAATGGATAAAAATGCACCGCAATGTTTTAATTATTGGTGCAACTGGTACAGGCAAAACATATCTTGCTTGCGCTTTGGCACATAAAGCTTGTTTAGAAGGAAACTCTGTTTATTACAGTCGCCTCTCAAGACTTCTGCCAGATTTGGGTTTAGCACGAGGCGATGGTAGCTATAATAAAAAAATGAAACAGCTGGCAAAGGTCGAGGTTTTGATTTTAGACGACTGGGGACTTTCTCCTCTTACAGATGAGCAACGTCGTGATTTATTAGAGCTACTAGACGATCGTCATGAAAAATGCTCTACTATTGTTACCAGTCAACTGCCAATTAAACTCTGGCATGAAGCCATTGGAGATAAAACTTTGGCTGACGCTATTATGGATCGACTGGTACACAACGCTTATCGGTTAGAATTAAAAGGTGACGACTCTATGCGTAAATTTCGTAATGAAAATCTGAATAAGAGGGATAAATAACTAAATTATAACAAAGGTCTTTCGCTTTGATTTTTTTGATCGGTTTGGATCGGAATCGTTAATCGATTTGGACTGGAATTACTGATCGGTTTGGACTGGAATCATTGATCGGTTTGAATCGGAATGATTGATCGATTTCATCGGAATACGCAGCTGGCGCTGTAGCAGATAAAATTCGCGCAAAAATTCTGGAAACCTATAACATTAACGGATATGAAATTTATATTAGCACTAGCATCGGTATTGCCTGCTATCCAGAATCTGGAACCGATTGGAAAGACTTGCTTAAGAATGCCGATATTGCTGTGCAGCATGCCAAACAGGTGGGACAAAATACTAGTCGTTATATGACAGCTGGTGATAATGCGCTGCAGGTATATCAATTTATGTTGGAACACAAGCTCCGCCTTGCATTAAAAAATAATGAGTTTTCTTTGCTCTATCAACCATTGGTTGAATTAAAAACCGGGAAAATGTTTGGTATGGAAGTGTTATTACGCTGGGGGCAATCTCCACCTGGTGATTTTATTCCCGTTGCTGAAAAGATTGGTTTAATTAATGATATCGGAGAATGGGTATTAAAAACCAGCTGTAAACAGTACCGACGGTGGTTTAGTGGAAAACACCATCAGAATAAATATTTATTATCAATTAATTTATCAGCACGTCAGTTGGAACAAAAAAAATTGTTGCAAACAATTAAAAAAATCTTAGATCAAGAAAAAATCCAGGCACAAAACATTTCTTTAGAACTAACGGAAACAGCGATCATGCAACATGAAACTGAGGCCAAACAGGTATTAGAACAATTGCATAAAATGGGGACTAAAATTATAATTGATGATTTCGGTATCGGCTATTCGTCCTTAAGCCGTTTGGCTCATCTTCCGATCCATATGCTAAAGATGGATCAATCATTTGTGAAAAATATCGGCATTGATGTAAATGATGAAATTATTATCAAATCAACTATAGCATTGGCACATAATTTAGGTTTGCAGATATTAGCGGAAGGTGTTGAGACTGAAGCCCAGCTAAAGTTCCTGATTAAAAATGGTTGCACATATGCCCAAGGGTATTATTTCAGTAAGCCACTAACGGTGGAAAAGATGAAACGGTTTATTGCCAAACAAAGCGCGAAGGTAATGTTAAACTAAGATTGCATTACTAAAAATTAATGAGTACAATTTAAAAAACATAACAAAAAAGGGGTCTTTAAATCTATGCCAAATGTTAAAATCAGAGAACACGAATCTTTTGATGGGGCAATGCGTCGTTTTAAGCGTGCTTGCGAAAAAGCAGGTATTCCCAGCAAGTTGCGTCAAATCGAATATTACGAAAAACCAACCGCCAAACGCAAACGCAAAAAATCTGCCGCAGTCAAACGTCAACAAAAGCGTGTATCTAAAGATAATTTTACCTATACCCCTAGAGAAAGAGAATAGCGAGCATAGCCATGTCTAACGACTTACGTCCACAAATCCAAGAAGACATGAAAAATGCTATGCGTGCCAAAGCAGTGTCAGAGCTCGGTACCATTCGCCTATTGCTTGCGGCCATTAAACAACGCGAAGTCGATGAGCGTATCACCCTAGATGATGCGCAAATACTTGCCGTTATAGATAAAATGCTTAAACAGCGAAGCGAGTCCATCAAGCAGTACCAGCTGGGTAATCGCCAGGATTTGGTCGACAAAGAAGCTGCTGAAATAGAAGTACTAAAAAAGTACCTGCCAGAGGCTTTAACTGAAGATGAAATTATGGCTCTAATTAAAGTAGCTCTTGTTGAAAACAATGTCACCCTAGTTAAAGACATGGCAAAAGTCATGGCATATATTAAGCCCAGGGCACAAGGAAGGGCTGATATGGGCAAGATCAGCTTAACAGTCAAATCTTTGCTAAAATGATTCCTCAATCATTCATTACCGACCTACTGGCTCGCATTGACATTGCCGATATAGTCGGCTCCCGTGTTAAATTACGTCGCACTGGCGGCAATTTGGTTGGATTATGTCCGTTTCATACCGAAAAAACCCCCTCCTTTACCGTAAGCCAAAGTAAACAATTCTTTCACTGTTTTGGTTGCGCTGCTCATGGCAGTGCTATTGGCTTCATCATGCAGTTTGAACACCTAAGTTTTGTTGAAGCTGTCGAAAACCTAGCCAACCAATTTGGCCTTGCTGTACCCAAAACCATGGAAGATGGTAATCAAACTCGCTATGCCGAACTATATAAAGCAACCCAACAAGCAGCTGCTTTTTTCGAGCGCCAGCTACCTCATGCAACACAATGTGTTAATTATTTAAAATCTCGCAGCTTCACTGGCAAAATCTGCAAAAAATTCTGTGTTGGCTATGCGCCTAATGATTGGGAAAACTTACGCCCAATCTACAATAATTCTCCAATTGCAAAGCAACAATTAGTAGATGCTGGACTTTTGATTACAAAAGACAACAAAACTTATGCTCGTTTTCGTGATCGCATTATGTTTCCAATACGAAACCAGCGCGGAGCAATCATTGGTTTTGGTGGACGCACTTTAGGTGATGATCCAGCTAAATATCTTAATACCCCAGAAACTACGATTTTTCACAAAGGTGAAGAGTTATACGGACTGTATGAAGCCAAAAAATCAAACAGTAATAATTTAAAATCTATTATTGTCGTCGAGGGATATCTAGATGTCATTGCCCTCGCACAATTTGACATAACTAATGTTGTAGCAACACTTGGTACTGCAATCTCAACTAAACAGGTACAATTATTATTACGTAATACCTCAGAAATAATATTTTGTTTTGATGGCGATAGAGCCGGTAGAGCCGCTGCCTGGCGTGCACTAGAAAACTCTTTGCCTTTGATGCGTGATGGCATCCAAATAAAATTTTTATTTTTGCCTGAAGGCGATGATCCTGACAGTCTAGTCAAAAAAGAACACAAAGAACTATTCGTTAAACGCTTGGAAACTGCTATTCCACTAGCCGATTTCTTTTTTAAACAACTATCAAGCGACATTAATATCAACACCATGGATGGGAGAGCTAAATTAGCCAAAATTGGCATAGAATGGCTCAAAAAAATGCCTTATAGTATTTTCCGGCAGATAATGTCAGATAGAATTGCTGAACTAGCTAATATCGATGTAGAAGAATTAAAAAATTTAGAAATCAGCCAAGCAATCATTAAAATTGATATGAGACCCTCTATGGACTTGTCAGTTGCAATACAAAATGCGATTAGTATTTTATTACATCATCCGCAACTCATTGTTTGCATTGAAAATACTGATGATATAAAAAACATTAAAGTTGGCGGAATAGAATTACTAGCTGAATTAATTTCTATACTAAAAAAACAACCAAATTTATCAATGGCTGCTATACTTGAGTACTGGAGAGACCGAGAAGAATTTGGTACATTTTCTACATTGGCTTGCAGAAAACCGATAATTTCCATAGAAAGCTTGAAAAGTGAGTTTATTGGTATTATACAGTTACTTAGACAAATTGAGTGTGAACAAATAATTAAAACATTACTATTAAAAGCAGCAACTGAAGGATTATCCATTGAGGAACGACAGGAATTACAAAATTTAATAGCTGCATCAAAAAAATAAAAACAGGCATAAATTATATGAAAAATAAATTAACTATAAAACACAAACAAAAAAAACACCTAGCCGCTCACAAAAACGTCCATAAAAGCAAAAAAGTGGCTCACATAACAAAAGCCAAAAAAGCGAAAATAAAAATCAAGGCTGCTGGAAAGAAAATCACGGCCAAAAAAAATGTAGCTAAGAAAATTATAGCAAAAAAAACTGTAGTAATAAAAAAGAAGACTCCACTTAAACATAAACATCGAACTGCTACCCCGATCTCCTCCCCTACAAAAAATGAAATTATAAATAAACAAAAAGACAACTTAAAAAATTTGATAGCCAAGGGTAAAGACCAAGGCTATTTAACCTTTACTGAAGTGAATGATCACTTACCACCTGAAATTGTTGATCCAGATCAAATCGAAGACATTATCGGCATGCTTAATGAAGATATGGGCATTCCAATTTATGACGAGACACCTGAAGCCGAAACATTACTGCTAAACGAAACTGCTCCAATAGCAACTGAAGAAGAACGAGCAACAACCGTGGTCGCAGTTGAAGACGAAACAGGTCGCACCAGCGATCCGGTGCGCATGTATATGCGTGAAATGGGTACCGTAGAACTACTAACTCGCAGTGGCGAAATTACAATTGCTAAAAAAATTGAAGATGGTTCTAAACTTGTTTTATCGGCTTTAGCACAATATCCGGGTATTATCGATTCTATTTTGACCGAATATACCAAAACTGAAACTACCGACAAACGTATCCAAGATATTATTTCTGGTTTTTATGATATTGAAGAATGGCATACCGCGCCAACTGACACACAAAAAATTGCCCATTTGGAAACTATAGCTGAGCAGTCCATTACTGTTGATAATATAGATGACTTGCCAGAAATACCCTTAAAAGAAAAAGACGCAGCAAATATTGAAGACGACGCTGCCGATGAAAAAGCGGCAAATCAAGATGAAGCCAGCTCAACTGAAGACGATGAATTAGATTTGTTTGAATCAGGTCCCGATCCAATACTAGCCAAAGAACGTTTTACCAAATTATATGAATTCAATCATCAACATGTTAAGTCATTAGAAAAACTCGGTAAAACTCATAAAAAAACCGCCAAATTACACAAACAATTAACCGATGCTTTTTCTCAATTTAAACTAACACCTAAAGAGTTCCATAAACAAACTTTAAAGCTTCACAAAGTATTGGATAGCATTCGCACACTTGAACATTTAATTATGGAGTTATGTGTCAAAAAATCCAAAGTAGCACGCAAAGCATTTATCAATTCTTTTCCACACCATGAAACCGATTTAAAATGGATTGTTAAATTTGCTCACATCAACAAAAATCATTCTACAGCCCTATTAGATAATGCCGCAGAAATTATTCGTGCCCAAAAAAAATTATTAGTGATCGAAACAGAAGTAAGCTTAACCATTCCTGAAATTAAAGAAATCAACCGCAAGGTTTCGATTGGCGACACTAAAATCCGCAAAGCAAAAAAAGAAATGATCGAGGCCAATTTACGTTTAGTTATTTCGATAGCAAAAAAATATACTAACCGCGGCCTGCAGTTTCTCGATTTAATTCAAGAAGGCAACATCGGCTTAATGAAGGCAGTTGATAAATTTGAATATCGCCGTGGATATAAATTTTCTACTTATGCGACCTGGTGGATTCGTCAAGCTATCACTCGTTCGATTGCCGATCAAGCCCGCACTATTCGTATTCCGGTGCATATGATTGAAACCATCAACAAACTCAATCGTATTACACGCCAAATTGTTCAAGAAACAGGTGTAGAACCATCTCCAGAAGAGCTCAGCGTCCGCATGCAAATGCATGAAAGTAAAGTACGTAAAGTTTTAAAAATTGCCAAAGAACCAATATCCATGGAAACACCAATTGGTGATGATGAAGATTCACACTTGGGCGATTTTATTGAAGATGCAAATACTCTCTCCCCAACTGATGCAGCAACCCAAGGCGGCCTGCGTGAGGCAACCAACGATGTACTCGCTTCACTAACACCCAGGGAAGCCAAGGTTTTACGCATGCGTTTTGGTATAAACATGAACACTGATCATACCCTAGAAGAAGTTGGCAAACAGTTTGACGTAACACGTGAACGTATCCGTCAAATTGAAGCCAAAGCACTACGCAAATTGCGTCATCCAAGCAGATCCGAAAAATTGCAAAGCTTTGTTGATTAGCTGTCCTGTGCCTGCCGGCGAGTAGCTAAATAGGTATACATCGTTGGCACAACAAACAGCGTAAACAAAGTTCCAATCACCATGCCACCAATAATTACCCAGCCAATTTGCTGCCTGCTAACAGCACTTGCACCACTGGCGAAGGCAAGCGGTATTGCACTAATTACTATTGCCGCTGTCGTCATCAAAATCGGTCGTAACCTTATTGATGCTGCCTCTATAATTGCTTCACAAACACTTCTACCTTGGGTTTGCAATTGATTGGCAAACTCCACCATTAAAATCCCATGTTTGCTAATTAAACCAACCAGAGTTACCAGACCAATCTGCGAATAAATATTTAACGTATTACCGGTCAAATACAATACTAACAACGCACCAAACATTGATAGCGGAATGCTAAACAAAACAATCAACGGATCACGAAAACTTTCAAACTGTGCCGCTAATACCAAAAAAATAAAAATAATTGCAAATCCAAAAATGATTGCCATTTGATTTCCCGCTTCAAAATATTGGCGCGAAAGACCACTGTAGTTGATTTGCATACCTTGATTAGAAGAAACTACTTTTTTGGTCGCGCCTCGGAGATAATCCAATGCTTGCCCCAATGTATAACCTGAAGCAAGATCAGCCGACAAAGTTGCGGCACGTAGCTGTTGAAAATGTTCTAAGCTTTGTGGTTGTAGGCTTTCTTTAATTATGATTAGCTGCGCCAACGGTACCATACTACCTGTGGCCGTACTAACATATAAATTGTTTAATACTTCTGGACGATCACGGAAACTTTCGCCCAATTGCGGCACCACATCATAGCTTCGCCCTAAAATTCCAAAATGGCCAACTATAGGTTTACCCAGTCCAAGATTAATCGTCTCACCAATATCTTTAATAGAAACACCCAAATCCCCAGCTTTGTTACGATCAACATATACATTCAACTGAGGCTGATCAATCTTTAAACTACTGCGTGCATTAACAATACGTGGATTGGCTCGCACAGCAGATTCTAATCCTTTCATAGCATTATAGAGATCTTGATAACTACCGGTAGTTTGCAAGACTAAATCAATTTGCGAATCGCCACCAACAGGAAGAGGATTATCTGGAAAAGGAAAGGCCCTTATGCCAACAACCGCGTTTATCTTCGGCATAATAGCAGAAATAATTTGGTTTGGATTCCTCTTGCGTTCACTCCATGGCTTTAAGATCACTAAGCCAAACCCACTATTTTTGGTGTCGCCACCATTAACGATTAGAACATCTTTTTTTTCAGGAATTTTATCAAAAATAGGCTCGAGCAATTTCATGTGTTTTTCCGTATAAGCTAAAGTTGCTGAGGTTGGTGCATGAGCAGCAACTAGAACAACACCAGAGTCTTCAACAGGAGCTAATTCTTTTGGAATAAATTTATAAATAACAGCACTCCCACCAAGCACCACAGGGATCAGCAATGCCATAATTACTTTTCTACATAAAACCTTGACTAAAAGAGCACGATAAAAATGCATTAATTTATCTGACCAATTATCTACCTTAAAAGCAAAACTTCCAGGCGAGGTATGACCAACCATAATTTTAGAACACATCATTGGCGATAACGTTAAAGCGATAAATCCAGAAAGAATAACAGCGCTCGCCAAGGTAAAAGCAAATTCCTTAAACAAAGATCCAACTATACCAGTCAAAAATCCTATCGGCGCATACACTGCAGCAAGCGTGAGCGTCATTGAAATAACGGCAAATTGAATTTCACGCGCACCAAACAATGCGGCCTCTTTGCGTGATTTACCAGCAACCATATGACGATGGATATTTTCCGCAACCACAATTGCATCATCCACCACCATTCCAATTGCAAGCACTAGCGCCAAAAAAGTAATGGTATTTAAGCTGTATCCCATAGCCAACATAACTCCACACACACCAATTAGTGAAAGCGGTATGGTAACTAATGGAATCAACAAAGTGCGCCATGAGCCCAAAAACAAAAACACTACTAAAATAACGCATAACGTTGCCTCAATAAGGGTTTTTTTAACCTCCCTAATCGATTCAGCAATAAACTTTGAACTATCCCATAGCAATGAAAAAGAAAGACCAGACGGTAGATTTTGCTTAATGTTGGGAATCATTTTATTAATCATGGTAGAAACATCTAATGGATTAGCATTAGATGTTGGAGTTACTGGTATTACTACAGAGTTTCTTCCATTGAATAGCACCGACACATAATCATTAACCGTCCCCAGTTCAGCACGCCCAATATCCTGTATCCTTGTCAAACTACCATCTTTACTTTTGATTACCAGATGGTTGAATTGCTCACTTGTATTTAACTCGCTAAAAGTTTTAACGTTGAACACTTGCGAGATAGTCTCAATTTGCCCCGACGGAGCCTGCAAACTTTGGGTCAACAAAGCCTTTTTGACTTCACTAGCCGTCACAGAATGCGCTGCCATAAGATATGGGTAAAGCCAAATACGCATTGCATAAGGACTACCCCAAACTTCTGCTTTCGCTACGCCAGGTAAAGTTTGAAGTTGCGGTTGCACTACCCTACTCAAATAATCTGTAATTTGCTCCATTGTCATACTATTACTAGAAAAATTAAGATACATCGTCGCTCTGGCGCTAGGATCGGACTTATGAATCGATGGATCTAAAATATCTTCAGGAAGTTTCGAACGAGAAGCAATAATTTTGGTATTAACATCGGATACTGCAGTATTTATATCATAACCCAATTTGAAATGTATGCTGACACTACTTTCGCCCTGGGTGCTACTTGAAGTGAAATAATCGATACCATCAACACCAGCAAGAGCATTTTCAACAGGAGTAGTAACAAATCCTTCGACTAATTCGGCATCAGCACCCGGATAGTAAATACTCACATGAACCACTGCGGCATTCATCCTAGGAAAGAGCCGTACTGTCAAATTAAAATACGACACTAGCCCAACTAATAAAATAATTAGGCTAAGCACCGTAGCAAACACCGGTCGACGAATAAATATATCAGTAAAGTGCATATTCTTAAGAACTTATTTTTTAGTGCGTAGTTGCAGCGACCGCAACTGGTTCACCACTCTTGTGAATTTTCATTTGACCCTTGATAATTATGACATCATCCACCGCAAGTCCAGCCACTATAACAACGTCTTGGGCATCCTGCTGACCAGTAGTTACCGCAACCCTAACTGCCTTGCCATCTACCACTTTATATACGTAATTCTCATTCGGATCATGCACAACTGCAGTTTGCGGAATTTTGATGATTTGTTTTTGGCTACTAGTAAACAAAGTCACATCGGCAAATGCACCAGGTAATAATTTTTCTTCCCTGTTAGCAATTATAGCTCTTACAGTTAAGCTTCTGGTATTTTTATTAATCAAAGGGTCAATAACACATACCTTTGCTCCAAAAACTTCCTTTGGGTAAACATCAGAGCGAACATTTACGCTCTGACCGACGGCAATTTTACTCGCATCTATTTCCGACACGGTAAAATCTACATAAATTGGATCAAGCGATTGCAGGCTTACCACATCTTGCCCAACAACAACATGTTGCCCTAAGCTAACTAGACTTACCCCCAAGCGCCCATCGAAGGGAGCACGCACAATAGTTTGGTCTAAATTAGCTTGATGCTGCTCAACTTTACCTTTACTTGATTCCAAAACAGATTTGGCTTTATCGTACTCTGCATCAGAAATGGTGTGCGTCTCACGCAGTTGTGCCATACGTTCGAAATCTAGCTTAGCCAACTTTAATTCTGCCTGTGCCTGAGAAAGCTCTGCTTTGATAATACCAGGATAGATTTCAATTAAAGGCGTTGTCGCTTTAACTTTGCCACCAGCGTCAAAATAGATATTAGTAATACGCCCAGCAATTTCTGCTTTAACAACTATACCAGGAATTGCAATAAGATTCCCAGTAGCTGTTAGGTGATCTATGCTCGCACTAGCCTGTACCTTGGCAACTTCGACTATAGCAAGTGGCATTTTCGGTTGCGTGGACTCTGCATAAGCAACTGTGGTAAAAATTAAATTAATACCAATGGATAATAAAAAGACAATTGCTTTAATTTTTATTCTTATCATGTCAAACATATCTCAATTAATGGAGAAGCAAAAACAGAAATTGACCTTGTCTAAATTCTCTAAACAATCGAGATAGTACCATAGAAACCAAGCAATTATCCATATTCATGAAAGGCATTCGATAGGATAGAATTAGATAACAGACGGGTGTACTACTATAAATAACCTAAGAGATTGCAAGTTCTGGACCGAAAATTCTCATTGTCTCCATTTTGTTTTGCAATACAGTCTTATTAAAGGCAAGTTGACTTTGGATATTAATCTTGATAAATCGTCTTGAGAAAAAATTCGCTCTAAATCTCTCACTGTTATTGCCAAAGTCCTCGCCAATTTTTCCTTGGACATTTTCTTTTCAGTTAAAAATCGCTGAACCATTTTTTGAATAGTATTCATACTTAGATAAGAATTCTTTTTCTTAGTTAGATTTAAAAATACCTGGTTTGTTACAGATTTTTTTCTATATTGGCTATTGCCAACTAGCGTATAAAAATCATTATATTTTGTAACATCAACCGAGTTAGTTATTGAATTTGATACTGCAGGTTCATTTGAGCTATACACGGTAGTTAACCTCATGTTATTTCTCTGTTTAATACAATCTTTATCTTGTATATTTGCAAAACCAAGTTCAGAATATCAAACATAGATATGCTATCGATTTTTACTACGGAAGTAAAGTAAAATTCTAAAAAACATTTTTATAACCAAATACAGGGTATACATGAAGTCATCTTTAAATTCGCCTATAGCGAAAGCCCAGCGGTTAATGCAGCTAAGAAAACTGGCAAAACTCAGCAGAAAAGACATCGCTCAGATGGCTGGTGTTTCAGCTTTTACCTATAACGGTTGGTAAAATGCCCGATTCGGAGGAATACCACAAAAAAGAGCGACTCTGTTGGTAGATATATTTCAAACTGAGGGAATTAAAAGCTCGGTTGATTGGATCATGCAAGGTATAGGAGACCCACCGAAGAAAATTTTATCTTATCAAATTACCCAATTCAAAGAAGCTATTGCAAATTCTACCGAACAAACACCAGAAAATATAGAACAGCTGCGTATTAAGGCCGAATTAGAATTTTTTTATAACAACAATGATTGGGAAACCATCTCCCTTACAGTACTAGATGATGCTATGGAACCATATTTTTTGCAGAAAGATCTTGTTGCCGGAGTAAAAGTAGCTAACAAGGATTTTGATAAAACTATCGGATTAAACTGCATAGTGCGCACCAAAAATAATAAAATTCTTTTACGCCAAATTCAAAGCGGTAACAAAAATGGTCTTTTTACTTTACTAAGTCTAAATCTAGGCAGCAAACAACAACTTATACTTTATGATATGGAATTAACTGATGTTGCACCCGTAATATGGCTTCGCAGGAAGGCTACTTCATTGCCAAAAATTTCTCATAAGAAGTAATTTTATTTGGAAAAACAATATCATTACCCACAGCTTTAACATGTGAATAATAATAAATATTGTTTTCACCAATTAACTTTGTTGCCGAATGTAAATAGTTCTCCCAATTGTCAACGGTAACACTGGTGTGTTCTTCTTCCGTATGAAGAAATAAAACTTTTCCCCGGGATTGCAATTCTTTAATTATTTCTTCCTTGCCATAATTATCTATAGCGACACTCGTATATTCCGCCATCTCTTCTTCACTTTTTATAACCATCCAACTTAAGTTACCATTTGCATCCGCCATTAAAAAACAACCGGATTCGTTAATAAGGTAATATTCAACTATATTATTCTTTTTAAAAAAGCCCTTAAGAAAATTAATTAACAACGGATCACCCAAACCAACAGATTTATTGATTGATAGACTTTTAACAATAATATCGGAGCACTCCTCAAATTGTTTCTCTTGTAAATCATAAATAATATTTTGCAGTTTATGGGTGAAATCGCAATCATTTTTTGGAATAAATTGGTGTATCAACCCTTCATTGAACGCATCAACAGCTTTACCTAAGGTTGCATCTCCAGTTATTAAAACAAACTTAAAAGGAAATTCTCTTAAAACCCTGCAAAGTTCCAACCCATTCATTCCTGGCATAGTGTAGTCCACCACCACAACAACTACTTTACTAAATCTATTTGGATCATAAATCTCCTTGTGAATACTAAACACATCAACATCAACATATCCATGCTCTATATTGTTATAATCGAATTCCTCAAGGTGTTCATTATTTTTTAAAGATTTCAAATACTTGTCCACAAAAGAAATCAGCACATGGCTCTTAAGACACTCAACCGCTTTTGTCGGCTCAGTGAAAGAACAAGTATTTATATTTTCATCAAACTCTAGCAAAATATTATCTAAAAAAGATTTGTTATCATCAATAAACGCTACAGTCGTCGGATAGTAACAACAGGCAATGTTCAAGTTAGACATAAAAATCATTCCTTAGGTATTGAAAAATGTAAAACAAATTCCGCATACTCGCCCTCAATTGATTGGCTAGTAATGCTTCCACCCATCCATTCCATAGCCATTTTACAGAAAGATAACCCTATACCCACGCCCCCTTCTGTTCTACTGTAAAACCTATTGAATATACGCGGTAACACTTCTTTTGGAACCCCCTTTCCGGTATCTTTAAAATATAACATATTTTCATTTTTACCTTTTTCAAAATGAATATATATCTGTCCCTTATGCGCACTAGCTATATAGTATAATGCATTTTTTAATAAATTAAATAAAATATGTACAACTAAAATTTGATTTCCTTCAAATTGGAAATCATTCGTCGTATCGCAAACAATTAAATCTCTCTCTGACCCCTGAAAAGCATATCGCTGTAATGCCTCACATAAACACTCTTTAATAGACAGTATTTTAACATCTACATTTTCCGTGATAGTTCCTCTAATTTTCATTAAAAGCATGTCTATTATTGTATTTGCTGCTGCACCCTCTATTTTTAAATTGGCCAAGACCTTATGCAATAATTCAATTTGTTGCGGTCTAATAACCTTAGTTAATAAATTGGCATTTCTTGCCAAATCATAGCCCTCTAATAAAGCAGGAAGAAATTTTTCAATCCCAGACACTCCGGAAATAATAGATCTTATCGGTGTACGTAATTCGTGGGCAACACTTGCTCCAATTGATTGCATGATCTTAACTTTGGCCTCTTTGGTTTTTTCCTTTGCTTTGATTTTTTCTAATTCAATTATTTGTTTTTTCCACTGATCTATTTGCTCTGTTAGATATGATAGTTCTTCAACTTCCGCCTGCGGTAAAGATTTATTTTCTTTGATTTTTGAAGTTATTTCGACAATAGGATCAGAAAGATACTTTTTAAAAATACTTGTAATTCTATTAACATTCCACATTACTAAAATTAACAATGAACTCACAACAAAAAGAACCATTTCCCACAACATTGTTGAAGGACTATTTTTAACACTTAAGTTAACTTTCATACCTGAAAACTCTCGTATCGGAAAATCCCCAAAGTATTTACCTGCTACAATTGCCACACTACAGTTATCACATTCCTTTAATTCTGGATTGATTCTCTTCAATTCTTTAATAAGGGCATCTTGCTGAAAATATAGTTTCCAACTATATGAGCACGTGCCAACATCAAAATTAAGAAATTTTCTGTTCAAATAGCAAAGCTCCAAGGTAACTGAATCATTTGTCTTTACACCGTAGGTAAAAATACTAACACCACTACTACTAAAGATATCCATTCCAGAAATTGCATTTAAACCTGAATGATGCATCTGATTTAAAAGAGCGGCAATACGATATTGCCTACTTATTGAACCAGAATGAAGATAGTGTATAAATTCATCTAATAATGTTATATCAATAAGCTTTTGAGAAATTTTGGCCGTAAAGACCGAAAACGTTGCATTCAATTGTTGCTTTACAACTTTCTTCTCACTATTTTTATAATTGACAAAAATAACACCCGCTGTTATGACAAAAAAAATCAAAATTATCAAAAACGATGTTATAATGTTTCTATTAATTGTCTTAATTATACTATTAAGATTTTTTGTATCTATTTTGTTCATAAGCGCTACAACCCAATCTTTGGCAAAAATTAACCCTCATCACATTGGGCTTTAAGATTAAACTTATTTTATTTAACTATCTGATTCATGCCTTAACACTATGGACTGATTCTTAAGCACCCGTGGTAATAAATGGATTTTATCCCACATATTTCGTAGCTCATTATACTCGCTTGCATTTTTTGCAAAAAATGAATCTAACCATCGCACTTTATCCGCGTTATCAAATAGCCATTTATAAACCCGTTGGAATACTGGATCATTAACCGATTTATATGTTCCATAAGGAGACAAATAATAAGTTTTTTTCTGTATGATATCTAAAACTTTTTTGTGTGCTAAAACTCTTGCGACACATCGTGTTTCAGACCTAGAGTTTAACTCTGCCATAAGATCGGGAGAAATATAGGAATAATCGGGATGAACAAGAAAAGATAGGCTTTTATTTTTGGAAGCCTTGATAGTAAAAACAGCCTCTCCTGATCGCTGAAAAGCAAACGCAAACCTATCCTTATCATATAATTTGTTATATCCATTGGTAATATATATATCTGCACTCTGAATAATCTTCCCAAAAGCCAGCGCCAGCAAATCGCATGGTAATTTTTGGTTAACATCAATTAAATTCCATACCCCAGTAAAGCTATTAACCAATATTACAATGTTATCTTTTGCTTTTTCAAACATTGAAGAAACTGAATCACTGGTCGAAAGTGTAATGACTGCTGGATTCCAAATAAAACCATAAAGTGTAAGCGTAAAATATACGACATTACTGGGATAGCTGTGTAACAAATAATGATTCTTGATGCGGCTACTATAATCTTTTACTACCTTATTAAGATCTGAATTTTTTATGTTTAATTTTTCTTTAATAAGCTCGTATATATCGCTCGGAAATATAACTATATCGTAATAATAAAAATCTCTAATTGTAGTTATTCTTGAAAGACACTCGGAAACACTGTAATACTCATCGTAGAATATTTCGACACCACACTGATCCTTAACAGCAGAAATTATCTCAGGCGATCTTAAATATGCATACCAGGTCAAAATATTAACTGTTCCTTTAGGGTTGGCAATACAATCCACATGAAACACCATCAATATCACTGTAATAATTGCACCTAAAAAACCTTTAAAACCCATACAATTTTCCTCGCCCAGGAAATAAACCCTTAATATTTTTACTTTATTCCTGTTTTTCCCTACTTCTCCAAACACCCCAACAATCGACAAACGGTATATTAACTTTTAAGTTAATATATTCCTTATGGGGCACTCCCAAAATAACACCGTCAGCTTTGCTGATAGCGTCGTCATAAGCCAACAATGAATCATCGAAAACATCGCTCAATAAAACCTGAGCTGATTTTGCTTCTAATGTCTTTTTTATTTTATACGATAAACTCCCACGCTTATCATCATTATTTGCTTTAAATGACATTCCCAAAATAGCTATTTTTTTATCTTTTAGAGAAATTAATTTATCTTCCATCTGCTTGACCAAAAACACAGGAAGTTCTTCGTTTACAAGAATAGCCGCATGCACAAGAGGAAAGAATCTATCTCGAAAAGCTGAAATCTGCATAGTGTCTTTAAACAAACATGGTCCACCAGTAAGCCCTGGTGATGCAAAATGTTTTGCTCTTGGATAACCTGTTTTTATGGTATCATAGATTTTATAAAAATCTAGTTGCTTCGATTCTGCTATCACATAGAACTGATTAGCAATAGCAAACTCTATATAGCGCCACGTATTAGTCATTAATTTTGCGAGCTCAGCCTCATCTGGCTTTAATACTATAGTCATAGAAGTGATAGAAGAGAAAAGTTTTACAGCTTCTTGTTCTGCCTCGAACGAGGTAGCTGCAATAATTTGTGGCAATTCTTTTATTTCCGAAATACCATGCCCTTGAGCAACTCTCTCTGGACAGTATGCTAACTTATGCTTACCAAGTCTTTTAGTTAACAAAGCCTCTATTATCTCTACTACACCTAAACATACCGTGCTTCTTAAAATAATTAGCTGGTTATTGTTTAAATAGGGCAAATATTCTTCTACTACTTTGACAACATCATTTATCCTGGGATTCAAACATTCATCTAGCAACGTACCCGTAACAAAAAAAACAATCTCACTTTCAGCCACTTTTGCTAAATCATCAGTAGCAAAAAGTCTGTTTGCTGAAACTACTTTTTTTAAAGTTTCATTAGCGCTATCACCACCATCACCATATTCCAAAAATGGAAATATCCCTTTGTTTACCAATATGTTGTTATTTTGGTTGATATCAACCAAACCGACACTCCAACCAACTTCCGCTAAAACTACTCCTAAAGGCAATCCAACATGACCTGAGCCACCTATTATCGAAATCTTTTTATTTTTTATCATCAGTTATTTCCTCACTCAATATACTGAGCAAATATCGAAGATGCTCAGTCATATCCTCCGGCTTTAAGCAATAATATTCTCTGTTTTGGTAACCGATGCTACTACAGTTTGCAGTAAATAAATCATACACATATATCTCTCGATGCGATCTAATTAAATCATTTCCAATAAAATAACACTCCCCATCTATTGCAGTTAATTTTGTAACATCCTGTAATTCAAGTGATAACAAAAACAGTACATTGATATCATTGGTGTTATTAATATGATAAATCAAATTATAATCATGCCTTTTGTTTTTATAAACAACAACTACTTTATGTTTATGAGTTTGTAAAAGAGTTTCATATAGTTTTACTTTAATGCTCATGGTAATATCATTTTCTCTTAATATTCCAACGATAGTAGCGTTTTTATAAATCTTATCTATAATATGCTGATATTTTGGAACGATTGGATACAAGAGTGTCTTATCATAAAATAGAAGCAACTCCTCAAATAGTTCCCTAATAACAAGATTAGGGTTGATTAATTCTGAGACATTATCTGCCCGTCCATTAAATAAAGAGAATTTTCCAGGGTTGGTTTTTGCGTTGTTACCTCTTTTTACCAAAAGAATATAACGACCATTTATCAAAAAGCTTCCGCCACCAGATACCCAAAAATAGTTACCATCCTTCACTTTATCGTTAAACATGGAATCGTTATATACAAAATCGATGGATTTTATAGCATCTAAGTTTACTAATAGGCCACGCTCTTCCAAAATAATTGAGCTATTTGGAACCAATGACACTAACTCGTAATGTTTATCACTAGTAGTCATTTAACTGTTTGACTTCCATCATTTCGTTCCCACGTCAAAACCGCAGGAGCATACTTTTTGCGCTTTAATAACTGCTGTCGAATTTCTTCAACAACTGTTACTGGAGTCATAGCCTTGGTTTCTAAAACATGATGAGCAACCTCTTGGTAGAATGGTTCTCTGTAAGCTAATATATTTCTCATTTTTTCCAATGGATCATTTGCTAATAAAAGCGGACGACTTTCTAACTCATCGCGAATACGACTAAATAACACATCAGCATCTGCCTTCAAATAAACAACAAAGAACTCCCGCTGCAAAATCTCTCTGTTACTTCCATTTAAAACAATTCCGCCTCCAGTAGCTAACACGAAATCCTCTTTTTTGGAGATTTCCAATAACAATTTATGTTCAATATAAAAAAAACCCATTGAGGTGTACTCAGAATGAATTTCTTTTAAAGATTTTTCGTATTTTTTTACGATAATATCATCCGTGCTATAGAGCGGCCATTCTAAACGTTTGGCTAACAAAGATCCAACCGTGGATTTTCCCGCGCCCATACAACCTACCAATGCTATTTTCATGTAACAAAAACCATTTTTAGTAGAGCCAAAAACGCTATAGTAAAGAAAAGGGCTTTAACAAAATTTTCTCCTTTTTTTAGCCCAAATATTGCGCCAAAGTATGACCCTACAAGCATAGGGACACCCAATTCTATGCACAGTTTCCAATCAATAGTACCAGAAGAAGCAAACATCATTATAGGGATCACAGCTGTAACTAATCCAATAATTTTCCTTGTCCCAGCCGCCATAAGGTAAGTTTGCTTAAAAACCGGAACAAGAATTATATTGGATAAAATAGCTTGTCCACCAACGGTTCCTCCCAATAACCCTGGTAAAATAAATAAAGGGTGTTTTAGTTTCTGTACCAACCCATTAAATTTATACCTACATGAGATTTTATCTTTTAGAAACCAAATCAAAAAGGCAAAAACTATCAATCCAGCAACAGTGTATTTTACTAAAACAGTTGACGCATTAATAATAAATATCGCTCCAATAACAGCGCCCACAGAAGAAAAGATAGCAGCATAAAGAGCAACCTTATAGTTAACTTGGTTGGCTCGATGGAACACAAAAAGCCCAGGCACCATAGAAAGAAAAGAGCACACCCGAACCGTTGCAATATTTGCCACTATTGGATATCCAAATAAAGACAAGAGAGGAATCAACATTAAAGATGCGGCACCTGTTGTTGAAGTAAAAAAACCGGTAAAAAATCCGATGAATATAATTAGAAAATCTTTTATAAAGTATGAGGTCATTCAAGATCGATCTTACATCATGAAGAAAACCATTTAAAGTATATAAACAACTATTTTAAAACCTGCTGCTTCGATTCCTGCCTCATATAATGTACTACAGTAACAAAAATTTCACACATCTGTGTCTGTGATAGCGTCTAAAATATTCTTCACTACTTACTGTTAAGATAAAAACCATACAAAAACTCGCATTTTGTTCTTACTTTTGACAATCATCCTATTTTTGCTACTATATCCCAGTAATTACCCTTATCCATATAATAAAAACAAGGAGAAGTATCCCATGGCAGCAAAAAAAATTATTAAAAAAATAGTAGCAAAAGCAAAGTCTACTGTTAAACCACTTTCTATCAAAAAACCATTTTCAAAATCTGAAATAGCAAAATCAGTTGCGGAAATGGTCGGACTTGGAAAGAACCAAGCCACAGCAGCGATAGAATCACTAGTACACATTATCAAAATGCACCTTTCAAAAAAAGGCCCAGGCATATTTGTTTTTCCGAGTATGGCAAAATTTCACATAGTTCGTAAGTCTGCCACCAAAGCCCGCAAAGGAAAAAATCCATTTACTGGTGAACTAATGACTTTTGCTGCAAAACCAGCTCGTAATATTGTAAGAATCAGACCTCTAAAGAAGTTGAAAGACATCGCAAAATAGCTTCGAAAAAGCGAATAATTGTGGCTTAATCCACAATCAATACCACATTATTAACCTAGTAAACAGTTTTACTAGGTTAATGTGGGGTTTTTATGGCTAACATCGAATTGCTTATACTTTTTACTCATCCTTGAGTATGAAAGATGTATATCACTAGGATAATCATTAGATCATTAGTGCGCCAACGCCAATAACAGCGACGATACCCGCGATAATTGCAGCAACACTAAAGCCGCTACCGTTACTTGTGTAAGTCGGTAAAGCAGTGAAGATATTACCTGGGTATGCAATGGTCAGACTATAATTTGGATTGCCAGCAGTGTGATAAATATTCATAGTATTGACCAAATTCTGGGTTGAAATTTGCTGAAAACAATTCAAAATACCGGTTGATAGTCCTCCACAATAGGCGCTGTTAAAGCTATATATTTTCTGCAAAGTTGGACCGGTCGCAAGAAAATTAAAAGCATCATAATCAGTTAGCACCCAATTGCCGGAAGTATTGGTGAAATAAACCGTATCGAACGAAGGAGCATTTCCATTGTATGTTACCATCGCTGCTACATTAATTAAAAAATTTACCGGTATGCCAGAGTAGGTAAGAATTTTAAGCTCGTCAAGGTGTTCATGCCCGCCAATCATCCCAATAATTGTATCGGTATAATTGGCAATAATCGCCAAAAAACTATCATTGTAGCCGGATATCAAATAGTTTACCGGAGTAACGTTTTGCAGCATATTTCCAAAAGGCACATGCATAGCCAACAATACCGATTCTCCGTTATACTTGGCGTTCTCCAGTTGCTCTGTAAGCCAATTAAATTGAGCACTCACTCCGCCCGTGGTAGTTCCGATTGCGCTTGGTGTAAGCATAACCGTATTTAGGACAATCAGCCGTAACTTATTCTGGATATAAGCTGAATAATAACCATACTGAGTATTTTCGGTAATTATACATGGCTGAATAAATGCACTGCCAACCGTACATTGCGCCCCAGTCGAGAGAAACCCATCAGTCCATCCAACCGCTTGTGCAACTTGGTAGGGACTATTGTATTGAACTGATTGGTCGGTGTTGTAAAAAGGACCATTATAGCGCTTCCCTAAATTGCAGAGACATGCTATAGTCTTCTCGTTATTTTCTGAATGAGAGGAGCAAATGACTGCAGCATACTCAATAGATTTACGTAAAAAGATTGTTTGGGCGTATCAAGATGAGAATACAAGTTACTCTAAAGTTGCTAAAAGCTTTAAAGTAAGCGTGAATAGCGTAAAGCGTTATGTAAAACAGTATCGAGAAGATGGAGATTTATCGCCAAAAAAAGGTAACCAAGGAAGGCCGAGCAAGATTGATGAAATGGGGTATGAAACTATACAAAAAATTATTCAGAATAAACCAGCGATCACTTTAGCAGAGCTATCGGAGTTATATTACAAAAAAAGAAAGATAAAAGCTGGTAGGTCTATATTGTCGAGGGCTTGTTTGAAATTAAATTTACGGCGAAAGAAGTTAAGTCGTTACGCTGCTGAGAGAGATCGCGATGATGTTAAAAAAAACGGCAAGAATATCTTGAGGTAATCAAGGATATTCCAGTACGAGATTTAATTTTCTTAGATGAATCTGGTGCTAATTTACGAATGGCTCCATTGTATGGTAGAGCTCCTGGTGGAGAAAGAGTTGTTAATGCTGTTCCTTTTAATCGAGGTAATCGACTAACCATGCTAAGTGCTATAAGTTTTGAAAAAATAGAAGCAGCATTGTATGGAGAATGGGCGGCTGATGGAGAAATATTTTTAAACTTCATCACGAGATGTTTATGTCCAGTTTTACAAAAGCGTCATGTTGTGATTATGGATAACGTGGCTTTTCATCAAGTTTGCGGTGTAAAAGAAGCCATCGAATCAACTGGAGCCAAACTAATTTATTTACCACCATACTCGCCAGATCTAAATCCTATAGAACAGATGTGGGGAAAGATTAAAACTTGTTTACGTAAAGAATCAGCAAGAACGTTAGATAAATTTGCAATATCATTAAAGGTTGCTTTTATGAGCATTCAATCAACTGATTTGACAAATTGGTATAGACACTGCGGCTATCAGACTCTATAATTTAGGGAAGCGCTATAAGTGCATAAGTGGAATCATGGTTACCAAATACATAAAAAATGGGAATTCCCGAAAACTTAGTTTGCAACTCTGTAAATACCACTTTTTGATTAGCAATTTGCACTGTCGAATCAAATATTCCCAAATAATTTCCAACCATATCACCCAAGAAAATTATAAACTGTGGATTTTGTACCACGCCCCCTTGTATCCCAGCAGATATGTCTTGGAGAAGAGTAGGAAAAGTGGTGCTATCCATATTATTGATAATATCTGCTCCAGAAGGGTTAATCTCCATGCTGTGTGCAGTAGAAGAAAGTAAGTGAATATCCGTAATAACTAAAAAATTATTTAGTGAGGCATTTTGATGGTTGACGTGGGCAAAAGCTGGGTTGCAAAAAAAGAATACCGAGGCAATTAAACAAAATAACGCATGGTTTAATTTAAAATATTCTGATTTAAGTTCCATCTTCGCTCCATCATACAACTTGGAGAAAAAGTATCAAGTCTGGACAAAAGAACATTAAATGTCTTTCCAATAGGTTGTTTAGCAGCCTCACGATTCATAATGTGGTACCAAGCACTGGATATTCGACCTCCGATCATATCCCCCTTTTCCATAGAAAAGTTAAAGGACCATGAATTTTTAAAAGTTCTTCCTTGTTAAGAGGGATTAGTTTATTTCCACCAAAAAGATATGGCTTAAACCCTTTAGCATAAAGTAATTTAATAACTAATTCTGGTGCAATTTTATGTTGTAACATAATACTTGGGGAAAATTCAACAATTAAATTTTCCGTATGATCCAATACCTTTTTTGCTCCCAACAAAACTGGCAATTCATATCCCTCTACGTCTATTTTTATCAATCTAATTGTTTTTTTGCTATTATTTTTTTTAATAAAATTATCTAATGTAGTAGTTATTATCGTTTCACTAGCCCCTTTAAATAAAGGTAATAGAGAATGCCTACCGAGGTTATTGTCCCCATATTTATAAAGCGTTGCTTTGCCAATCTTATTCGATAAAGCTTCGTTGATGGCTACAACTTTAGATGCTCCATTCAAACTAATATTATGTTTCAGTAAACTGTAATTTAAAGAATCGGGTTCAAAAGCGTAGATAATACCAGGACCATCTTTCATATGATCTAGTAATAGCGAATACCAACCAATATTAGCCCCAACATCAATAACAATATCTTCTGGATTGTATTTTATTTCATTCAGTACAAACCTAGTTATCTCTGGCTCATAATTTCCATCTTTATAAATTGCGCGCCCAACAGCATCTGGAGTCTTAAACTTATACTTGACTCCATAATTGCTATTTGCCACCAAATATTGTTTATTAAAAACAAACCTACTAACTACATATGTTAAAGATCTAGCGGCATAAATCACCTCGTCTTTTTTTATATGATGTAAACAACTCAAGCAAATTAGAGCAAAAATTAAAATTACTACAAAAACACGAGTAAATCTTGACATAGCACTATCCCAATATATTTTTATTATCTTTTATTCATCTTCTTTCTTACTGATTTCACTATAATCGCATAAGAAAACCCAAACTCTTAATAACCTAAAAGCAATATCTACACCCGCTCTACTTTACTCTAACCATGTTATTTGAGCAAAACCTTATTCAAAATTTGTTTATCGCCTTTCGTATAACTCACTAATGAACCGCATCATCATAATTTTTTATAGTGCTTACTTCAAAATGATATCTAACATTATCATCATAGTCTAGTTTTATAGGTGAAAAAAACTCAAGATATTCAACCTCTGTTGGAGTTGAATGTATAAACTTACGTTCTACTGCCTTAAACATTAGATCTCCCTTAGTAATAAACTGTTTACTTCCAGCAAAATTAGTCTTTAAAGAAACATCCTGAAAAAATGGCTCTTGGTGAATGACCTCCTCAGTATATTGCTCTTCAACAGTTATATCTTTCGTATAATGTTCTTCTGCAAAAACATTTTCGGTATGTATAACATCCCCATAAATTTTTCTATGTTCAGAGCCGCAGCATCCCAAAACCCAACAGTCACGCACACACTCATCATACTCCCTAATAACCTCTCGTGTAGTATACGTTTTTATTTTAGGAACAATGCGTGTAGCATCTACTTGTTTAGTAACAATTCTGGTTTTTAGTATATTTTCTTTAACGTTATGCACGCCATTTTTATAAGAACCTGTTAGATTATTTTCCTTAATTTGTCCTTTTGCCTCAACAGTAAGATCTCCTAACAATTGCGTCCCGTCAAATACAACATCTCCTCCAGATTTAATATGAATTGTTCTTCCACGACTCAGTAGCTGACTACCAATAAATTTAAATCCATCTTTATTATCTCCATCTCCTGTAAGTTCTTTTTTATATCCAAAATACATTCCTCCGTCTGAAGCAGATAATTCTATACCTCCTTCTTTAGACTCTAATATAGAATTAGACCCTTGATATAAACTATTACCATCTTCTCTTTTTCCTACTAAATTAATTTCTATGGACCCAGCGCTTATGCTCCCTCCATTGTCGTTAACAAAGGTATCTCCTGTTATTTCAAATGCCTTACCTATATCCATTCTTTGATAATTGGTAAAGCCTTTGCTATTTGAATACCACTGACCTTCTGTTGTAATACTTCCATTTACATCATTAATAACATCTCCTGACAAATCTAATGTGATACTTCCTGCTTTAAATGTACTTTGGTTTTTAAAATTTCTACCAATAAATTTAAAGTCACCATCAATGCTTATTGGGGTGATTACATTAAAATCCATAGTACTTTTTGCAACCATCTCGTGTTGAATAGGTCTTTTCTCTATTACTTCAACATTCTTCACATTATTTAGCTTAAAATCTCCGATTATATCTCGCCCATGTACAATTAAGTTCTCTGCTTCACTTATATTTTTTATATCTACTTTTTTCCCATATATTTTTACATCTCCATTCTGACTAGCATTGATTTCTTCTATAGAAATATCACCCTCTTTTGCTTCAATATAAAGAGCTTTTTTGTTTCCACTAATTATATCTTGTGGCTTGATATCTGATTCATTAGCAAATAACTTGGATGCAGAAACTCTTACCAAAGCCCCATCGCCCGTTGCAATAAGATAAACTTTTCCTGCTGTTATTAATGCAGCAGTGCTAACATTAATCGTATATTTTTCGTCTTCATTTTTTGCACCGCTCCCTGGCGCTTTATCTTTAGTGGAGTGAGCCTCTACCCTTAACAATTCTTTCGCAGATACTGCTCCTTCGACTTTTATTTTCCCAGAACTCAATGTCAGTGACCCACCTAGTGCTGTAGTACCGTTTTTACCAATACTAATATTGCCATCCAAATCCTTATCCCAATTAATCTTATCTTCAATAATTGAATACAGCCTATCTGTCCTTAGCACCACATCATGCATATTGATAAAATCACAACCATCGCAGGTAATTCCATTGGGGTTAACTAAAATAAATTCAGCTTGTTCCCCAGCAATTGTAGTTGCACCACGCAGTTCACTACGACCAGGTCCGGTAACCTCAAACAAAATGGTCTTCGCTGATTTAATTATTTTTTTATTAGAACCAATAATTCCTTCCCCTCTAACAGTTTCACTAGAGGAACTATTGCTTATTATAATTCCTTCGGTACCAACATTGTATTGCTCAAACCGATTATGTGAAATTCCATACTGCGGACTAACAATATTAATTTGAGGAGCACCCATAGTCGTTTTGGTTACTTGTGGTGCTGTTGCATCATCTTTAGTATCAACAACTACATCTACATCTGCTGCAAAAATCGCATTAGATAAAAATAGAATACACAGGGTAGCAATAGACCATCGAGAAAACACTGCTAAATTTATTAACATATCTTGCCCTCATTGTTTGGTATGTTGTTAAAGCAAGAATATTTTGCTGCAGATGTTTTTGCAATACCGTAATTTACACGGGTTTATGCGGGGTCAGGTCTTGAATAAGGATTGGCACCGTTAATACCTGCATAAATAAACTCAATATATTTTTTCCGCGCAATAGCATACTGTTTCCCAAATTGACTAAGTATCCAACCAGTAGTAAGAAAATATGGACATTGTTGCAAAGCAATAATAGCGCGATAACTACTCCAAAAATAGTCTTCAGGCCGAGTTACCATTTTAGCTCGTACTGGATTTAAGACTATATAGCGGCAAAGTTCCAATAAATAGTTTTCACGATCTATGATTATACTTTTGTATCTTCCTTGGAAAAGATGCCCTACTCGAGCATGAACTTTGTTGAATCGCATGGTGTACATACCATTTAGCTGGCGCATGCCACAAGCCAAATTAGCTTCTTGAGTTTCGATTAACAAATGATAATGATTAGACATTAAGCAGTAACTATGGCAAATCCAATTGTATCGCTTGACGACGTCAGCTAAGGTCGTAAGAAAATATTTTTTATCGTCATCTTCATAGAAGATGTTACCTTTAGCATTACCACGAGCTGTTAGATGGTAAACACCTCCTGGATACTCGATTCGCATAGGTCTAGACATGGGGTTATTTAGACAGAAAAATTTTTTCCCATCAATACAGTGTTTTTGTTAAGTCAAATTCACAATTCAAGACCTGACCCCACTTTACTCACCTATGGAACATACATGCTTACCCCAGAAAATTTTTGTGCTCCTACTTCTATCAATTTGTTCCCACTATCAATATCCAACCATACCTTATAGCATTCAAACGGATGAAAAGTTAATATATAGGTATTATATTCACAACAATAACCAGCATAAGGAGGATTATATTTCCTACACTCTGCACCAGATTCCTCCAAAATCTTTTTAGCGTAAGCCATATCAGTTCCAACAGGAAATCTAAGTTTTGCAACTGCTTCTAGTTCTTCTTCTGTTTTATATTTTTCAAATCTAAAGGGTCTGGTATCAAAAAATTCTTCAAACAACATTTTCCCAAAAGTTAGAAGTATAATCCCAATCGGTAAATATTTTATTATCTTTTTTATACTCATAATAAATGAATTCCCAAAGTGCATTAGTTTTCTTGTATTGCATCTCCAACTTTTTGCAATACATCATCCATCGGTCCCTTATAGAATTTTCCTTCTATACCAGGCATTTTGATATCACGGGGTACTTCTATTTTCATTCCCATACCATCCCAGACAGCTCGTTGTACGGTATTGCTGTTGCTTCCCCAACATCTGTCGGTAATACATAAGTCATAATCAAACCTTCCTTCATTATTTCCAGCCTTGATAGCGCTTTGTTTAATAACCTCTACAGCTTCTCTTGCTTTAGATAAATAGTCTTGTAAATCCTGATCACTACCAAGTATTTCTGTTTTTATTATCCTATAGTCTTTCCCATAATTCCCTCTTTTTGCCCAATCTTTATCGAGCAATTTTGCATTAGCTTCAATATAAGGAGCATCAACTATTTGCAGATTAAGCATTGCATTATGTCCCTCAGGATAACCGGCAATTATAGTCTTTTGACCCTTACTATCTGTAAAAATAGTAAACCCGTGCATAAATCCTGTATGATGAAAAACTTCTCTAACTACAAGTTCGATCGTTGGTTTTCTAGGCTCTGCAGAACTACGATCTAAATCTTTCGGGCAAAAGTTCTCAGAACGCAGCCATTTATCTTGAATATCGTTTAAGAAACTATTAAAAGCATTTACGCTTTTACTTGATCGCTCAGAATCATTGGGTGAATTCTTGTGACCAGCATTGCCTCGGCTTTGTTCTTCAGTAGATTTCTGTTGATTCTTATTACTTGCTTCATCTTTACCTTTTTGCTCCCAAGCATCGTTAAAAGCTTCTTCGTATGGTGATTTTTTCATGTACTTAGCATAATCAGCCTTTTCTCTCGCAGCGCGCGTTTCATCAACCTTGTTCATTATGTAACCGTAGAATTCCAACCCTCGCTTTACTGCTACCTCTGCTGCTTCCAAAGCAGCGCCATTTGCTACTGGCTGTACTATTTCATTCTTCTGTATGGAACTTATAGCGTTGGCTATGTGATCAATAATATAATTCTTTAGCACGTCATACTGGGTTGTATACTCATCAGCAAATAGTAATTTCTTTACAGACTCACACGCTTCTACTATTCCTGGCTTATAACTTGATAATGTTTCGTTTAGTTGAACATTATTGAGATTGCTGCATTCTCCATTTATCTCTCCATTTAATATATATCCTTGAGAATTTAGCGCTACTGCCAGCTTATCACCAATATCATTACCAAAAACATTTGCACTTGCAAGCATGTCAGTCATCATCTTTCCGCTTTTTGGAACCATTCCTACCACCTCTTGAATAGCTGCTTTAATACCATCTATCATTTTGCCTAAAGCTTTGAAGTTCTTAACACTTCCCATGGCTACATTTGTTCCAGTTTTAATGAGATTACCCCAGCCAGTAATCTCACCAACCTTTCCTATTTTTCCTGCTATATTTCCTGCTACGTTTTCCACAATACCTACACCAAAGGTAGTAACAGGATCATGAAGCCATCTTTCACAGTCATGTACTACCTTGTTAATCAGATTATATAATGAAGTTGTCAAATTAACACTACCAGCACTAAACCTACCATTAAAT
Source organism: Gammaproteobacteria bacterium (assembly GCA_964213355.1). Lineage (GTDB taxonomy): Bacteria > Pseudomonadota > Gammaproteobacteria > UBA9339 > UBA9339 > JBAXAM01. The sequence goes on along the minus strand of CAXOVY010000032.1, from coordinate 185,884 downwards.
ATGTCTGTAGCAAAAATGTTTTTTAGTACTCCATTAAAATAATTAACTAGATCGTCTACAGCCTTTTGAGTTTCTGCTTGTATATCTTTTTCGTCTACAAACTTATCGCCCAATTTACCAAGCAATGTACCAAGCGTACCCGTCGTTGCTTGTAATAAAAAATCCTTACCTGCAAAGGCCATTTTGGCATTTTTTAATGATTTGGCTACTTCCGATATCCTCTCGGCAATATCTAGCCCTTGAGCTAACCTATCCACAAAATACAATACGCCTGCTACAGCTAATGATATACCAATCGACATTGCTGTTGAATTTAGGTAGTCACCAAGGTCAATTGGCTTACCAGTAGCCGTAGATACTATCGATTGTATTATATCTCCCACGCCCTTCGATATTAATGATATAGCAAAGCTCTGTAAAAGCACCCCTACACTGATAGTAGCAAGCGCAAATCCTATGCAAATAAAAGCTATCCCCGCTAATGCTGAAACAATAGTTCCCGTCCAATCCTTTGACTGCTTTTCTAATTCGTATGTTTCAAGCTCAACTACAAAACCACCTTCAGCTAAAATCTGATTCAAAATTTGATCAAGAATAGGTTTCTGCAAACTAGCAAAATCGAAAGTTTCTGCTATATGTTGCAAAGTCCCAAGAGCAGCTGATGACATGCCAGAAGATTTATTAATTTGTTGTAACAAAATATCCTTAACATTTATATCTTTTGTTGCTTGCCCTACATCTTCAACTTTTTTACCTCTAACCATTTGGGTTGATGATGCTTTGGCAATAACCTCTAAATTGTTCTGTAATGTTGTTGCAAGCTTCTTACAAACTTCACTATAAAGCAATTGTTGCACAGCAAAAGCATCGGTAAGGTCGGCGTTTCCATTAGCAAGCGCAAAGGAGAATACCTCACTGGCAGTTTCTGCACGTTTGTAAAGCATTTGGATAGCCCTATTGGTATGTTTTGCACACCCACCCTTAACATCAGCAGCCTTAGCTAGGTTCCCATTTTCGTCATTTTCACTATAAGTAAAAATATCTCCTTCTTTAGCCAAGATAACACTAACCATTGCATTCGGAACAACCCAAGTATAAGTCGGCTCGAGATTTGTCGCACTTTCAAGAGTACCAGCTACTTTTTCTAACAAATCTTTATTCTTGTATTTGTAATTAGATTTTTGCAGCTTGGTGTAATAAATCTTCAATTTATTAAAGGCGTCTAAGGCCGAGTAAGTAGGATTATGCACAAATTCATTTTTTTCTAACTGCTCTAATATCGATTTTTTAAATTCAAGAAAGTTGTTATTTGATTGTTCTCTGCAGCTACGTATAGTTTCCTCTAATTGCTTATCTTCAAGATTATTATAGTAAAACAAACACTCTTGCTGCCTAAGCCAAATCCCAAATTTTTCATTAAGCTCTTGGATCATAAATTTTTCATTGTAAAGCTCTCGATCTTCTAACCAGAATAAAAATAATTTCCGTGTCTCTATCTTTGATAATGATCGCAAATCTTTAAATTTCAGGTCGTTGGCAAGCAGCGCCTTAAGGTATTCTTGTTTACCACCTTCTTTTTCTGCCGCCATATTAAATTCATTCCAAACACGCCCATAAATCTCAGAAATTTTTGGATAACCGTTTTTACTAGCAATAAAATAAATCAATTCGCGATCTTGTTTGCTCAAACTAGGTATGGCACCAGAAGTAGATAAAAGAACCTCAATATGTTTTGCTGCTCTTGGGTCAATACCTCTAATTAATTCCGTTATATCTAAAATTTCTTTAACCACATCTTCAATTTCTCTACCATTAAATACTTGAAGCTTGATTTTTGCATCATCTTTATAAAGATACAGATGCTTTGATTCTTTAGAGTTTTCCGGCCTACCGATTGATATCTGATAGCCAGTTGGAGCATCAAGTTTGTTAATAAACTCGCTAAACGAAACATGTAAATTATCTTGAATCTCAATGTATGGTAGATCTTTGGCAACATACCTCTTAAGTTCTTGTTTCTCATTCTTGTCACGCACTTCGTATATTTTAGCCAAACAATCTTCAGCCCTAAGACCAGTACAATCTATTTTAAATCGTCTTAGTGCATCCTCTATAATAATAATTATCTGTGCCGATCCGGGATCACCTCTGCGAGCACCTCGTTCCTTAATTTGACATTCTTGTCTCCAATTGTCAGCAGGTGTTACCTCCAGAACGTGTAAACCACCATTATCTATTACTTCTTTACTAAGCTTTAAATCAGTACCACGTCCCGCTAAATATGTAGCAATAATACAATCTCCGGGTTGCAATTTTCTTTCAACAAGCTTTTTATCATTCTCTTCGTCGCCAGTGCCATAAACAAATATCCTTGATGCTTCATCTGCATTCTCTGCCTGACTTGATAAATATTTATATGCACTTTCAACCTGGTTTATTGTTTTCATAACAATAAGACAAGCCCGCTTACCCTTAATTTTTCTGCGAAAAATATCAAGAATTGTCGAAAGCACCATATCATTCGTAACTAAAATGGGTGGAAATTCTACAAAATTCTTGGGAACAAAAGGTGGAATAATACCAAAACGCACACCATAAACCTTCTCAAAAAATTCTGTAATCCCTAGCGTACCAGATAGACCAACAATCCACTTATATTGTTTAAAATATCCAGGATACGACATAAAGGTACTAACAACACTCTCTGGATGTATCGCAAGTTTATTCTCTAGACCTATAAACTGGTGTAATCCATCCGATAAACTTAAATCATGTAGAATTACTCCGCCCCTTTTATCCACTAGAGTAACTCGCTCAAAACTGTCTTCGGTTTTTCTAACAAGTATGTAATCAACTCTTTCGATGTATTGATATGACAAAAGCAGTGATTGTACCCAATTTGTCAATTGATACTCAGCAAATTTCTCCCAATTCTTTGGTACAATAAATTCTCTTGCTTCTGGCATATGACCAAAAGCGAATAATTTATCTTTGGTAAAGGTTGTAATCGCACTTTTAAAATAATCTATACAATTTGTACCTACTACAAAATCAAGCGGATTTGTCTCGTTACCCTTCATTGTCGGTAAAATAATTTTTTTGAGCCCTTCCTCTTCTTTTCCAGTTGATGCTGATAATTTCAAATGGCAGCCGTCTTTTTCCTCATGCAACATTGATCTTAATGTTTTTGCTGTACCCCATATATATACAAGAAGATAACCCAAAATATCAAATCCAGGTATTGCGCTTGATAACAGGGCCTTCATGTTATACTGATCAAGAAGTATCAAATCCTCTTCATCTACTATAACTAGATAAAATGCCCTACCAAGTCTGACATTGGCTGAAGCATCTTTTAATGCGTCTGCATTAAAATTCAGAACATCCCCATAAACAATTTGGCTTAGATAACAGTCTTTTACTTTCATACCTTTTTCATCTTTAGTATTGTGGGTAGCAGTAAGATCAAATACCTTGTAGAATTTTTCATGCTTAAGAACATCTCGCTGAGCCAATCCATACGAGCTGGTAACAATATCTATTTGACCACCTTGCATCGCCACAATAGCCGCAAACATAGCTATGATTATAGATTTGCCTTCTCCCGTAGCAACTTGCTCTAATATACCTTTTGCTCCTTCTGATGATAGAGATTTAAGTAGAGAAAGAACCACTAACAGTTGCACCTGACGCGGATAGTATTCATTTTCAAAAATAGTAACGTGAACAGCTTGTTCTACTACAGCTATAACTTCAGCTATGTTATCGTCATTTACAGTTAATATGCCCGTGTTAGCAATAGTTTTAAGCCACATCTTGCAATTTTCTTGTGTCCATTCGGGCAATAGCTTTGTTATTCCTCTTAATCCTCCCGGCTGCTTCATAATCTCATTTATCTTAAGAAGCTGGTCTTTGAAGTAGTTGTTCTCAACTAATGCTAACATTTCTGGATTGTTTTTGTTTTGCTCCCTGAATTTTTTAATTAGAGAATCAATATTTTCTTCTACAAAAAAGCTATTATCTCCCATCAGCCGCTTGATCGCGGATAACATATCTTTAGGCGGTGTTTTATCTAATGTTGCAAGTGCAGTAAGTCCATCTCTATCAATTGCATCTGGACTAACCGTGTAATCATTAAGCTTTTCTAGTGCGGCCACTACAAGTGAAAGATCATTAGTATGACGTGCCTTGTTTAGCAAACTAAACAAAAAATCTGCTGGCCAATTTACATCATTTAGTAACCGCCAAGCACTTCTCTCTAGCTCATCTTGATCGCTCATCGATAATTCAGATCTCTCTTTAATATTGGCTATTAAATCCTTAAGCAGCTCACGAAAAGGCCACAGTGCTTGACTCAGCTTTTCTTCACTTATCTCATTGTCTTTTTTTTGTATCTCATACCTTGATTTCTGTTCCTCGCTAAGTTTGGCTCCGTTTAATATATTTTCAATCCTCGAACGTGACAAAGCACCAAACTTTGGCAGCGTTGCAATTAGTGCATCACAAAGCTCTGGCGTTACTGCTTCGGGAGTTTCTTTATTTAATTGATAATATAAATTAATAGCTAATAGGCGAATTGATTCATCTTCACTAAATAAATATTTAATAAAATATCTCAAGGATTCCGCAGACAAAATAATATAATTTTGTACCAGACGCTGGGCTATAAATAAAGCAGCTTTTATATCTTTTATCTTTACCGATGGATCGATAACCGACTTAGCAAACTTGCTTAGTAAATCAAAAGATAAATGCTTATCTTCAGCAAGGCGGTCAACAATTATATTTGAAAAATAACTCTGATCTTGTCTATAAACCTCAAAAATAGCATTTACCAAACCGGGGGAGAACTTGCCAATTTTACCCTGCAAGTTATCAACATGCTTCTCTAGTTCGGCAAGGTTTGTATTAGAATCATATGATAACAATAGCTTCTCTAACGAAGTGGTTATTAATACTAATACCAGTTTCTTAAATTCAATATCACCTAATAACTTCTCAAAATACGGCAACGCCTCTATATCTGCCATATACCCATAAAATTTGTTGGCGTAAATTAACGCATTTGCCAGTACATGAGAACTAGTATCTTTAGATAATAATGAAGCAAAACTATAAAGCACTTTATTGTCGCGCCATACTTTCGCTGAATTAACGTCCCTAGCAAATTTGTTAATAATAGTTTCCCCTATCGCGTACTCGGTAGTTTCGCTCTTGGCTAAATCTACTAAAAAAGCAATATGTGAAGGATCTTTTGCGTAGTGGGTAACAGAGTTTGTTAATATTTTAGCTATAACCTTAAAAATCTGTATGTTATATTCAGCGCCACACTCCCTTATCACTTGCTCTAAACCATTAATCTGAACCTCAGTTAATTCTATGGAGTTACTATCAATACTATTTAATACACCAAGCAGATCATCTATCGTATAACTCTTATTTGCAACATGGCGCAGTTTCAACTCTGGATCTAGTACTTTTATTAGATTTTCAATTTCAGAGACATTAATCTCTAAAGCGTTTGCTCCTCTTATTGGAATTAATATTTTAAAAAAACCATCAACTACATAATCTAACCATTTTATAGGGGTATCTACTAAAGTTATGGCTGTGCATGTTAATGTACTACAGCCACTTTTGCTTAACTCAATTTCCGATTCCATCTGCTTGGTTTTTTGCAAAATAGACACGTTGAAGCTTGCTTTGTTTATTTCTGGCAATTCTTTAACAAAACTCTCATAAGAAGCAATCACATCTCCAATTTTTCTATCTTGCAAATTAATATTTTCTCTTGGGGCTGTTATTAAAAATTCTGATAATAAACTAGGCAAAACCACATTGCTTTGTTTGTTATCTTCTTTAAATTGAGAGGCATTATTTTTTAGGCGTTCTTCCGAAAAAGTTTTTATAACATTCTCGGATACTTCATAATTTAGTTGAGCCTCATCTTTATTTTGGCTATCACACAACGCGTAAACTTGCTTGTCTATATTAGCGTTGGATTGAGTATTGTGATTGTTATAATCACTAGTGGCTTTAGTATCAGCGCCGTATTGGTTGTCATGATTATTATCAGAAGTGTTTGGCTTCTCTTTTTTCAATGCCGCGTTACTAATGCTCTGCAAATCAAAATAGAGATCTTTCTTCTCCATATAAACATTATGCTTGTCAAAATCATTGTTCGTTTTGTCAGGATGATATGTTTTAAAAAATTTAATCGACTTATCGTGTATATCCTTCCATGAAAGACCACTCGGTAATCCTAGTCGTTTTGCAAGTATTTCTTTGTATGCGGCCAACTCTTCGGCTGTCCAGTCTGAAAAATTTTTTTCATTTTTTAATTTATCAAAATCGAAATCCTTGTTAGGCGATTCCTGCTTTTGGTTATTTGAACCATCTCCACCGCCTCCATCTCCATCATTTGAAGTATCACTCACATAACCTTGTTGGTTAGACAGTTCTACTTTTACCGTTTTTGCTTTCCCCACTACAATATCTGGATCGCGTCGAACCAGCTCTACCATATGACGTTCAAACCCAGGAAGATTGCTGTTCTTTTTAAAATTAGTTAGCCCTACTTTAAATTTAATTCCAAGATAAGCTGAGTTGCCCCTTGCTGCATCATGCTGGACTCCTACCTCTACGCTTACTCCATCTAAAACACCCAATATATGTCCAACGGGTTTTTGATAGTCATAGGTTAAACGTATTTTCGGACCAGCAATAGGATCAGCGTCTTTAGTATTAAAATAATAGCCTCCGGCATAGCTTGTTAGATTATCGGTAATTGCATAGCCTAACTCCGCATCTACTCCTGGAAGCGCTTTATCGTAATAGGTATTTGTTGTTGTTTTTATTTTGCCAATATTTCTACCGGTAGGCATCAATTCTGCTGTTTGTATTTTTCCTAAATATTTACTGGTTATCCCTATTGGCTTATAGATGTTTCCACCAACAAAACACCTGTTATTCCAATATTCAACGCCTACGGTTAGCTGGTCAAAATCATTTCCTTTGTCGCTTCTTTTTCGATCGAAGGATCCATAAATACCAATCATTTGTTTTGTATCTGGATATAATTTTCTGAATCCCAGATGCAAATTCCCCTCAGATGCACTACCGGTTCGATCAAATATTCTTAAATCCACAAATAACAATCTATCGTCACTTTGCAATAATGGGATAAATAGGTCATATATACCAGCAGCTCTAGATGCTTGATTAAAGTATTTAGCCCCACCTATTTCAAAATATGGTTGGTATTTGTTTTGAGGTGAGAAGAGTTGATTTTGCGATTGATCAAATTGTGGGCTAAAAGTTTTGTCTGTTTCACTTTTATTTGCTTTGGATTGTATTAGTGTTGGTGCTAAGTGGTAAAAATTATTTTTTCCACGCTTTGCTTTATTCGACTTTATATCAATAGCAATGCTGGCCGCACTATCTTTATTATTAGTTATATTGTTTTTGTTTACAGTGGGTTTATTATCGACTGGTGAATTTGATGCTAACACGGGTGTCATCAAGGAACTGAGAAAAGTTACAAGTACCATTACAGAAACAGCCCGACGCCAATGCCAATAGCGATGCATAACGACAGATAGCTTTTTTGCAATAGCTCTGTACTTATATTTGTGTGACAAACCAATAAACATCAATTTTGACTCACGTAGTTACCAAAAAATATAAATATTCTAGAGGTCTGTCTTTTACTCAACTACATAAAAATAATCAACCCCGTGTTTTAGCACAGGCTCGCCTTCATTCTTGGCAAGTATTTTCCCATCCAATAAAAACAATTTGAGCCCAGAATTTTCCAACAAGATAAATCTGCAATAGATATATGTATTGCTCTTTTAACATGCATAAAAGTTTTCATTGTGCGATTGATTTATAGTTCCCATGTGACTAGAATTTAGTACTGCAATAGCAGCTTAACCAAAGGTAAATTTATTTTGGATATTAACAACGCCACTAAAAATTTAGATAAACAAATCCACAATAGGCTTTTTTCGTCACTATTTAGCGGTTTTAAGTAAAACCTATGCAAACACACTAAAATCCGACAGCCGCTGGCTAAAGAGAGAAGAGTGACATCGCGTCAAATTGACTTTGGCAAATTAAGCGGTTATTCTACAGGCCACAACTGTTGTACTCGGGCTCATAGCTCAGCTGGTTAGAGCAGTGGACTCATAATCCATTGGTCCTAGGTTCAAGTCCTAGTGGGCCCACCAAAAATTGTTGTTAAGGGGTTTACCATGGCTGTAAAAAAACGACAAACCATCCCCAAAAAAATCTTAATTCTAACTTCTGGCGGTGACTCGCCGGGTATGAATGCTGCTATACGAGCACTAGTACGATCAGGACACTACCATGGGTTTGAAACCTACGCCTGCCACGATGGTTATCATGGTTTGGTAAACCAAAAAATTTTTCCCATGAGCCCAAGTGATGTTGCTGGTTGTATTCAGCACGGCGGAACAGTTATACGATCTGGACGCTCAAAAGAATTTCATAAAAAGGAAACTCGGGATAAAGTACGCGCCTTTTTAAAACAGGAAGGCATCAAATATTTGGTAGTAATTGGCGGTGATGGTACCTGCCGCGGCGCTACTTTACTTGAGGAAGAGGGCGGCCCTAAGACTATTGGCGTTCCCGGAACAATTGATAACGACATAGTCGGCACAGACTACACAATCGGCTATGATACTGCTCGCAATACTGCTATTGCTGCTATTGATAATATTCGTGACACTGCGGCCAGTAGTGGCATGTACTTCCTTGTTGAAACTATGGGACGTCATTCAGGATTTTTAGCTGTTGATGTTGGCCTTGCTGGAGGTGCTGAATTTATTTTAACACCTGAGTTTCCAATAACCATTCCTGAACTAGCTAAACTTATTATGGCTCCATGTCGTGAAAAACAAAGTTTAATTATTGTTGTATCTGAATCTGATAACCCAGGCCGCAGCTTTAAAATCGCTGATGCTTTAAAATTATTAACCCCAAAGTTTGATTATCGCGTTTGCGTTCTTGGTCACATTCAACGCGGTGGCTCACCAACTGTAATGGATCGAATTGCTGCTTCAATTATGGGTGATATAGCAATCAAGGGGTTGCTTGCAGGAAAATCAAAATGCATGACTGCAATGCAAAATGGCAAGTATTTATTAGTTCCATTTCCTGATCCAAATAAGCCATCAAGACGACTTAATAATGAACATCTGCTTAAACTCAACTCGATATTGGCAACTTAACTGAACCTGTTCATGAGAATTTTGCTCTTCAAGCTTTTAACCTCTAACCCTGCTCCTCGCAAACAGCGCTTGGCTTAGACTGTATTAGCCAAAAGGGTTTTCGATAATTATTGTGTCCGCCCTCTCCTGACCGGTTGCAATTAAAACAATTTTCAACTCCAACAACTCTTCAATCCGTTTAAGATAGTTTCTGGCTGCTGCTGGTAAAGCCTCAATTGTTTTAGCACCAAATGTGGATTCCTTCCACCCTGAAAATTCTTCATAAATGGGCTCACAAGCTTTAAAATCAGCTAAATTTCCGGGAGACAAATCAATATCTTTTCCGCGCAAACGATAACCAACACAAAGTTTTATTTTTTCCATTCCATCTAGCACATCTAACTTAGTAACTCCTAAAGCTGTAATACTATTGAGCAACTTCGAGCGACGAAGTAATGCTATATCTAGCCAACCACAGCGCCGTGGCCGGCCTGTAGTTGCACCGAACTCGTTACCCCTCTCCATAAGCCGTGCACCTATAGCATCTTTTAGCTCTGTAGGAAATGGCCCAGCACCAACACGTGTAGTATAGACTTTACTAACACCTAAAACATAGTCTAAGTAAAGTGGCCCAAAACCTGCGCCAATTGAAACAGCACCAGCAGTAGTATTAGAGGACGTTACGAATGGGTAAGTACCATGATCTATATCAAGAAATGTTCCTTGTGCACCCTCAAACAATAAATTATCCCCATTTTTATAATGCCAAAGCAACTTGGCTGGCACATCAGTAAGCAGTGGACAAATAATTTCAGCGTTAGCTAAAACTTCGTCCAAAATTTTCTTGAAATCTAAAGGAGGAACTCCGTAATAGTTTTGTAAAACAAAATTATGATATTTAAAAACCGTAGAGAATTTATTGATAAAACTTGCTGTGTCCTTTAAATCACTAGCTCGCAATCCAACCCTGGCAATCTTGTCGACATAGGCGGGTCCAATACCACGCCGCGTTGTACCAATGGCAGCCTCACCCAATGCTTTTTCTTGCGCTTGATCTATAATTGCATGATAAGGCAGAAGCAAACCGCACGATTCGCTAACCTGTAAACGCTCGCGTACCGGCACTCCCTGATCTTCCAAGCCTTTAATTTCAACCACTAATGCACTCGGTGACAAAATCACACCATTGCCAATATAATTTGCTACATTTTCGTGCAAAATTCCTGACGGCAATAAATGCAAAATGGTTTTTTTACCGTTTACCACAACCGTATGACCAGCATTGTGTCCACCTTGAAAACGAATAACTGCCTTAGCCTGCTGGGTTAATAAATCAATTAGCTTGCCTTTACCTTCATCACCCCATTGGGCACCTACAATTACTACATTTTTAGCCATAAATTTTTCCTATAAACCCTTACGATTCTATAATTTCACGCGAGATCCCACAATCCTGTACAATACTGCGCAATTTACGTAAACCCAAATTTTGAATTTGTCTTACTTTTTCGCAGTTAACTTTTATTACCTCGCTGACTTCTTTCAGCGTAGATTTTTCATAACCACATAAACCAAAACGCCGTGCAATCACTTCTCGAGGTAACTCACCCAATCTATCTAGCCACTTATCAACCAAGCAAACAATTGCTTCATCCTGAATTTGCTGCACCGGATCAATATTTTTTTCATCAACCATAACATCGGCAAAACTTGCATTATTGTCTTCACCAAACAGTGGGGCATCAATTGATAACGTACTATTGCCTAAATTCATTATCCGTTGAATTTCTACCTCTGACTTATGCACAACTTTAGTAAGATCACCAATAGTTGGCTGATGGTGTAGATTCTTTGTCAGTTCACGTGATAGTTTACGATAAGATTGCAACTCCTGCGCAACATGAATCGGTAAGCGTACAGTGCGACCTTGGTTCATGATTGCACGTTCTATTGCTTGACGAATCCACCTTGTAGCATACGTAGAAAAACGAAAACCCATTTCTGGGTCAAACTTTTCCACAGCATGCATCAAACCCAAATTTCCTTCTTCAATTAAATCTAGCAAATCTAAACCACTATTAACATAGCGCTTGGCAATGTTAACAACTAAACGTAAATTGCTTACAATCATTTTCTGCCGCGCCTTCTGATTGCCTTTCCGTGCTTTTCTTGATAGAGCGACCTCTTCTTTTGCTGTTAACAATGGCGAGTCGCCTATTTCTTGCAGGTATATTTTTGTATTATCAATAGCTGGTGTTGATACCTTTTTTACCGCTTCTTCTTGAGTATTTGCGGTCGTATCATTTACCTCTCGATCTTCTTGATTTGCTCCATCTACAATAGCATTATCTTCCTTATCTTCAAAAATATCATTTTTAGCCATTAACATACTCCCTAAAAGACGAAGTCGCCTTAAAGCCTGTCTTTTTATTGGATCCAAAAAAACTATACAACCCGTCTAAAATCGGCTTTGATCAAGACTCATCTGCTAGTTTATTATCATCGTTAGATAATAAATATTGAAAAAATGCTTTATAATTTTCTAATTGACTTGAACTTTGCTGCACCGATTCAGATGAATCTAATTTTGTTTGTTTTTGCATAATCTTTTTTCTCTGCACTGCTGGTTTATTGGATATTTTCTTTTGTTGTTTAATGTCCTGTTTTTTAGTATCTTTAAGCTTTAGAGCTTTCATACCCACACCTTAAATAAAATAATTATTATAAGTTTATTGCAATATAGATGGCGTTGCAACAAGACAATTCATTGGGGCTATTCTTAAAAACACCTTAAACATTGAAGACGGCTACCGGTTACAATTATGTTTTAGAACGAGGCTAATGTTAATTAGCGCAGGATATAAATTAAAAGCTCCAAAAATAGCCAAACCCCAAATCAAATCCCCCAACAAAGAATTGCATAAAAATGGCAAAGCAGCCACGTAACACGTACCTAATCCGACTAATGTTTTCGTATATAAATCACTAGCCAACCATACACCAAAATTGGTCCACCCCCAAAAACCAAAAGATGAACTCAAAATATATACCGGTAAAGTTTTCCACAAACATTGCATTCTAGAACCAACTAGAACAACTGCCATAAAACCAGTATAAGTAAATAATGTCCAATAGCCAAAAACCGGATAACCAAGCAGTAGCGCCAAACCTAGATCTGAAACAAATAAAGTACCAAATAAACTTAAAAACACGACCCGGCTAGATAAACTCGCACCAGCAAATAAACTCAAGCTAATAAGTGGCGTTACATTTGGAATGTGAGGAACTAATCTCCCTAAAACTCCAACTATTACCAAGGCAATCCAGACCTGGTTTTTGCTTAAAAAATTATTGATTTTTTGCTGCATAATTAAAGCCGTTCTCGCCTACTCCTTATCACGTCACCGCATCCCGCGCCTATTCCATAAAAATGGGCGCGGGGTTCACAACAATACAATGAATTACAAGGACATGCGTGGAGCTTTTACTTATGCATAAAAATAAGCGCCACCCCTTGACTATTAACACCTATATTTAAAGATCCGTTTTTCCTTCTTCCTTCACTTTGGGTGCTTCTACTACTTTAGGTGCTTCTTTAGGTACTTCTACTTCCTTAGGTGCTTCTACTACTTTAGGTACTTCTACTTCCTTAGGTGCTTCTACTACTTTAGGTACTTCTACTTCCTTAGGTGCTTCTACTACTTTAGGTACTTCTACTTCCTTAGGTGCTTCTACTACTTTAGGTACTTCTACTTCCTTAGGTGCTTCTACTACTTTAGGTACTTCTACTTCCTTAGGTGCTTCTACTACTTTAGGTACTTCTACTTCCTTAGGTGCTTCTACTACTTTAGGTACTTCTACTTCCTTAGGTGCTTCTACTACTTTAGGTACTTCTACTTCCTTAGGTGCTTCTACTACTTTAGGTACTTCTACTTCCTTAGGTGCTTCTACTACTTTAGGTACTTCTACTTCCTTAGGTGCTTCTACTACTTTAGGTACTTCTACTTCCTTAGGTGCTTCTACTACTTTAGGTACTTCTACTTCCTTAGGTGCTTCTACTACTTTAGGTACTTCTACTTCCTTAGGTGCTTCTACTACTTTAGGTACTTCTACTTCCTTAGGTGCTTCTACTACTTTAGGTACTTCTACTTCCTTAGGTGCTTCTACTACTTTAGGTACTTCTACTTCCTTAGGTGCTTCTACTACTTTAGGTACTTCTACTTCCTTAGGTGCTTCTACTACTTTAGGTACTTCTACTTCCTTAGGTGCTTCTACTACTTTAGGTACTTCTACTTTGGGCGCTTCTACTGTTTTATTAGCTACTTTAGATATAGGCTCTTCTAATACCGTTTTGATTTGATATAAAATTGCTTTAAGAGTTTCTATTTGTTTATTAGCTCCTTCCTTGACCGCATCTAATTCCGCTTTATAAGTTGCTTTAAGAGCTTCTATTTCTTTATTACACTTTACGTTATCTTCTGCTAGTTGACGTCCGCTTACCACAAATGTACCCTCAAGCTCTCTATAGCAAGTAGCTTTGACCACAACGCCAAAAATCTTTTCCACGAGGTTACCATCAATCATAACCTTGTAATGGAATTCAAAATATTCACTTGCATCTATTGCAGAACCTTCAGGGCAAACTCCAGGCTGAAATTCAAAATCGTAAGCTGCACCAACAGGAATCTTTACAGATTCTAGCAATTTTGGTGGAACTACGTATCCTTTTCCATCCACATTTTTTATATTTGTTATCTCAATTTCCTGAGGATAATTGTTTTTTACCGTAATTTTTTTAGCCCCATCACCCACTGGAAAAACGTCTGGACTGATTGCTATGCTTGATATATCCCCACTACCAGCAACGCTTACAAGTTTAGCTGGATCATCAGCATAACAAGCATTAACTCCAAATACAGAAAACAACAACACCAACAAACTCTTGTGCAACAAATTACGCTTTTTATTTTTACCCATATTAGTTCTCCTAAGATTTTAATTAACAATAAATACTTTCCCTTACAAACAATCAAACGCCGCTATTATATATCGTAATTTTATTTAAGCTAGATAAGATATATGAACCTCCACGGCAGTTCATAAAAATTTTTATAAGTCAATTAATTGCACAATATACTTAAACGACTGGATGCCTTCGCTATCAAACCACTTGACCTCTGGCCAACTATGCAACCAAGTCAGCTGACGCTTGGCAAGCTGACGCGTTGCAATCGGAATTTGCTGCAACATTTGATCACAAGTAATTTGGCCGGAAAAATACTGCCATACCTGCCTATAGCCAACCATTCTTATTGATGGTAAATCAAAATGTAGGTCTCCACGCTTATATAGCTGTTCTACTTCTTCAATAAATCCTAACCGCAGCATTTCTTTAAATCGTATATTGATTTTATCTTGCAGATAAGAGCGCTCTAATGGCGCCACCGCAATATTGATAAATTTAAATGATAGCCTTTGCGGTGGAGAAATGCTTTTGAGTTCACTCAAACTTTTTCCGGTAAGCTTAAAAACCTCAAGCGCTCGTCCAATACGCTGGCTATCTGTGCGCTTAATAGTGGCAGCTGTTTGCGGATCTATTTTTTGTAGCTGCTGATAAAGCTCTTCTAGTCCTAGTTTTTCAATTTGCGCTGCTATCTCCGCACGAATCTCTTTATTAGCATGCGGTAGATTTGAAATGCCTTGCTGCAATACACGAAAATAAAGCATCGTCCCACCAACTAGCAAAGGAATTCTTCCCCGAGCAAAAATCTTTTCAATTTCAGCAATTGCATCTTGGCGAAACTGGCCAGCAGAATAAGCTTCAGCAGGATCACAAATATTGATTAAATGATGCGGCGTGATTTTTAGCTCTGCCGGTGTTGGTTTGGCGGTACCTATATCCATACCGCGATAAACCATTGCCGAATCAACACTAATAATATCAAAAGGAAAGCGTTTGGTAAGTTCAATTGCAAGTGCAGTCTTACCCGCAGCTGTTGGACCCATTAAACAGAAAATTTGGTTTTCATTAGAATGCATATACTAGCGTTTACTAAAATTAAGCATTCTTTCAAGCGGAACTAAAGCTTTTTTGATAATTTTGGCTGGAACCTGAATTTCTTCCTTGTCGGTAAGCAGACACCCTTCAATACCAGAAATAGTGTTCATCGCCATCCAAGGACAACTAGCACAACTTACACAGGTAGCTCCATGACCATGAGTTGGCGCCATTATAAAAATTTTATGCGGGGACTTTTGTTGCATCTTGTATAAAATACCGGCTTCTGTCGCTACAATAAAAACATTGTTTGGTAATTTCTCAGATGCTTCTAAAAGCTGCGATGTTGAGCCAACTACATCAGCTAAGTCAATTACTGCTGGTGGTGATTCAGGATGAACTAGTACTGCTGCATCAGGATAAACATACTTTAATCGCAGAATGCCTTTAGCCTTAAATTTTTCATGAACTACGCATGAGCCTTGCCACAACAACATATCAGCGCCGGTTTTACGTTGAATATAGCCACCTAAATAACGATCAGTTGCCCAAATAATTTTCTCACCCTGTCCATGCAAATAATTTACTATATCAACTGCATTCCTTGATGTTACGACCCAGTCAGCAAGAGCCTTTACCGCAGCTGATGTATTACAATACACAACCACTGTTCTATCTGAGTTGACCTTGCAAAATTTAGCAAATTCCGGAGCTGGGCAGCAAAAATCTAGTGAGCAATCTGCAGCTAGCGTTGGCATCAAAATCTGTTTTTCGGGACTCAAAATTTTGGCAGTTTCTCCCATAAAACGCACACCAGCAACTATTAAAGTTTTGGCAGAAGCAGCAGCTCCAAAACGAGCCATAGCTAACGAATCACCAACAAACCCACCAGATTCGTCAGCAAGCTGCTGAATCTCAGCATGAGTATAAAAATGCGCAACTATAACTGCATCTCTCTCTTCAAGGAGTTGCTTAATTCGGTTATAGCTTGCGCGTTTTTCTTCTTGGTTTAATGTTGCAGGAGAATGAAGTTCCATAAATTTTGTAAATTTTACATATTCGCAGCGGTGAGTGTATCAAAATTAGCTAGAAGTTGTTTGGAAATTACTAGCAAAAAACCAACTCAATACTAAAAATTTATGCATATAATCAAAAAATCACATATAAAAAGCACAACAACACCCACACCAGTCCGCGCCCACCCGTTAATGCGATGAAACAACGCTTAGGAATCTATTTTAAACATGCTGACACTCAAGCTAGTAGAACCTGGATATCCAGTATCAGAATTGGCAACGTTCGCAAGCAATCCAGCATTTACTCCACTAGAAAGGTACACCAGGCCAATTTTATCACCCTTCTTACAATTTACAATTATTTGGTCCACAATAGTTTCTGTTCTTGTCGTGGCACTAATAAAAGTCCAGCTACCAGAACTTGCTAATGCTTTTTTATTCATGGTATACCAAAACATAATATCAGCACCCCTAAACGGTATGGGTTCCTCTGCACCTACTTGAGCTACTGTCATAATAAAATAGCGACCATCTTCATTGACAGTGATTGTATTAGGATAGATTTTATTCCAGCTTAAAGCAGTTCCAAATTTATCATCAAGCGAGCTCAGCTTCCCCTCCAAAGGTTTATTTACAGTTTCACTAGTAGCTAGCTGTGTAACATTACTGCTCAACTGGATAGAAGAATGTCTTGCCAACGCGCTGGTATTCATGCCACATAATGCTAGTACAATGACAAAATCTCCAATTAACGAATAAATACCCTTTTTTATAGACATTTAATATCTCCTTTTATTTAGACTAGCAAGTTAGAAATGCTAACAGAAACGAAGAAAAACATCAACTTTGCGATGTCAATTTTTGAGGCTGAACTATGCGATCAAACTCTTTGGCCGTCAGCAACTCGAGTTTTATGCTTGCCTCACGTAAAGATAGATTATTGAGCAAAGCATATTTTGCAATTTCACAAGACTTGTCATAACCAATAATTGGATTAAGTGCGGTTACATGCATTAACGATTTTGCTACAAAATTATCTAATTGTTTTTGATTAATTTTAAGTCCTCTAATCGCATAGCGTCCTAAAGATGTACAAGCATTGCTCAATAGATGAATCGACTGCAACACGTTATAAATAATAACTGGCTTAAAAACATTAAGCTCAAAATTTCCTTGCGAATTAGCAAAACTAACAACAGCATCACTGCCCATAACCTGAGCACAAACCATAAGCATGACTTCACATTGCGTTGGATTAACTTTTCCCGGCATGATCGACGACCCTGGCTCATTGTCTGGTAAAATTAATTCGCCCAAACCACAGCACGGACCAGAGGCAAGCCAGCGAATATCGTTGGTGATTTTATAAAGAGCAGTAGCTAAAGTTTTCAGAGCACTACTAGTCATAAGCAACTCATCGTGGGAAGCTAAAGCACAAAATTTATTTGGCGCAGATTTAAATTTTAAACCCGTAAACCCCGAAAGGCGCTCTACCATTTTTTTAGCAAACTGCTTAGGTGCATTTAATCCAGTACCAACTGCGGTTCCACCAATAGCTAAATTTTGCAAATATTCAGCTTGTGATTTTATATTTTTTATAGCCAAATCAATTTGCGCTACATATCCAGAGAATTCCTGCCCTAAAGTCATGGGTAGAGCATCTTGTAGATGTGTGCGGCCAATTTTTAATACTTTATTGAATTTTTTCTCTATGTGTTGCAATTCATTACGTAGAAACTCTAGAGCCGGCAGGAGTTTTTTGGTAAGTACTAATCGCGTTGCAATATGCATTGCCGTCGGAAAAACATCATTGGTGGATTGCGACATATTGACATCATCATTAGGATGGATTGGTTTTTTACTCCCAAGTTTACCACCCGCAAAAGCAATTGCTCGATTGGCAATTACCTCATTGATGTTCATGTTGGTTTGTGTAGCGCTACCGGATTGCCAAATTGTTAGCGGAAAATGATCGTTCAATTTAGCGGCAAGTATTTCATCACAAGCACGAATAATATGTTTTGCTTTATTTTTTGGCAATTTGCCAATTTCGCAATTAACTTGTGCCGCTGCTTTTTTAATTAATGCTAAAGCAAAAATAATTTCTTGCGGCATAATCTCTTGGCCTATTTGAAAATGGAGTAATGCACGCTGGGTTTGCGCACCCCAGTATCGATCCATAAGCACCTTGATTTCTCCAATACTGTCAAATTCTGATCTAGCTTTTTTCATAAATTATTCTTTAAATAAGACTCTTCTTATTATGCCTCAATCTATAAAGTTTTTCTATAGCTCACCGCTTCTCTTAAGTGATGAGTTTGAATTAAATCTGCCCCATCAAGATCGGCAATAGTGCGTGCTGTTTTTATGATGCGATGATAGGCGCGGGCTGAAAGCTTAAGTTTTTCGATTGCATTTCTTAAAAAATCCTGGTCTTGGATTGATATTTTACAAAATTTTTCTATATCTTTATTCGTAAATGCAGCGTTGATTTTTTCGCTACGTGCAAGTGCAGCTGCACGTGCACGAATAACACGCGCACGTACTTCGGAACTGGTAGCACAATTGGATTTTTCACACATTAAAATATTTTTCGGTGGTGGCGGAACCGTGACACAAATATCAATCCGATCTAAAAAAGGCCCGGAAATACGCGCTTGATAGCGCTGCACCTGATCTTGCGTACAACGACAAACAACACGATTATCTCCGCGGTGTCCACATGGACAAGGATTCATTGCTACTACCAACTGGAACTTTGCTGGAAATTTCGCTTGGTGTGCTGCACGCGAAATTGTGACATAACCTGACTCCAGTGGTTCACGCAAAGCTTCGAGCACACTGCGATTAAACTCCGGTAACTCATCTAAAAATAATACTCCGTTATGCGCCAGTGAAATTTCGCCAGGTCGTGGGGGACTTGAACCACCAACTAAAGCAATGCTTGAAGCAGTATGATGTGGCGCCGAAAAAGAACGCACCCGCCAAAAGTTAGTATTGATTTTTTTGCCACAAATTGAATTTATCGCAGCTACCTCTAACGCCTCATCTTCAGTCATTTCTGGCAAAATTGTAATAAGACGATTTGCGAGCATAGTTTTACCCGTTCCTGGCGGACCAATCATGAACAAACTATGACCACCAGCTGCCGCAATTTCTAATGCACGCTTGGCATGCTCTTGTCCACAAACATCTGCCAGATCAAGCTCAAATGTTGGTTCGCTAGTCAACAATTGCGGCTCGTAAGGTTCAATGATTTTAGCACCAGTTAAATGCGCACATATATCAAGCAAGTGCTCTGCTGCTAAAATTTTTATTTCGCGTGTTAAGGCAGCTTCAAAAGCATTTTTTTCTGGCAATATCAAAATGCGTTTTTCTTTTTTGGTCGCTAAAGCAAAAGGTAGAGCACCACTGAAAGGCCGTAATTTTCCATCGAGCGCTAATTCACCAGCAAACTCATAAGGCGAAATACTTTCTAGTGGAATTTGTTCTGATGCAGCCAAAATTCCCAGAGCAATTGGTAAATCAAAACGTCCACCTTCTTTTTTAGGCAAGTCTGCGGGTGCAAGATTAATAACTATACGTCTAGATGGAAATTCAAAGCCAGAATTAATTAGAGCACTCCGCACCCGATCTTTGCTTTCTTTGATAGCCGTTTCTGGCAAACCAACAATTGATAATGATGGCATACCTAGCGAAAGGTGTACCTCTATCGTAACTGGTGGCGCGTCAATACCTAGACTGGCGCGACTGTGGATAATAGCAAGAGTCATAAAACATAGAGTAAATGCTTTTGGGCTATAACTCATTACCGGAGTTTTCGCGAGGATGTTTTATTATAAATTTTAACTGTCGAACTTAGAATAATGTAGTAATATTATTTATAATGAATGCATCAATTTTAGATTTAGAGCAACGCGAACTTGCTTTAGATCCAACCAAATCTTTTATAGTTCAAGCACCCGCAGGCTCCGGCAAGACCAGCCTGCTCGTGCAGCGCTATTTAATGCTTTTGGCAACTGTAAAAGCTCCAGAAGAAATTCTTGCCATCACTTTTACCCGTAAAGCTGCCCACGAAATGCAGAGTCGCATCGTCAGAGCCATAAAACAAGCCACAAACAATATACAGGCCCAAGATAAACACGAAGCAACTACGCAAAAACTTGCATTAGCTGCCCTAAAACAAAACCAAACTCATGCTTGGAATATTACGCAAAACCCACAGCGGTTACGTATCCAAACTATTGATGCCTTTTGCAATCATTTGGTTCGCCGCATGCCAATACTCGCAAAATCCAGTATCGATCCAAAAATTATCCAAAACCAAGAAGCAGAAATATATTACTTGGAAATAGCACGAGCGGTTTTAAAAAGCTCGGATCTACCAGAATATACCCGTTATTTAGAGACCTTATTGTTACATCTTGACAACGACTGGCAACGCGTGGAAAACTTATTTATCACCATGCTAAAATCACGTGAACAGTGGCTACCACATATTGTTGGTTTAAAAAACACAAAAGAATTACGCCAAAATATGGAATTGGCTCTTAAAACTATTATTCAAGAAAATCTAGAACGATGTCTTGCCTTATTCCCACAAAATTTGCAGAAAGAACTGTACGAACTGTTAGAATTTTCTAAAAATAATCATAAAAACCCGCCACTATTTTTGCAGCAACATACTGCTGTAGAAGATTTTTATAGTGGCATAGCTGAATTTTTGTTGACCCAAGAATTTACTTGGCGCAAAAAAATAACTAAAGAACACGGTTTTCCAGCACAAGCTACCGGACGTAATAAGCAAGAGAAAGAGTTCTTTAAATTAATGAAAGAGCGGATGGAAAGCTTGCTAGCAAAATTTAGCGAACATGAAAATTTCCGGATGAGCCTTGAAAATTTACTATGCTCACCGCCGCCAAACTATGGCGATCAACAATGGGAAATGGTAGAAGCACTGCTAAAATTATTGCCCCTATTAGCTGCACAACTAAAAGTAACATTTAACGAATGCGGCGTAACTGATCACGCCGAAATCTCCATGACAGCACTGCGTGCAATGGGCGAGAGTGATACACCAACTGAATTGGCACTTAACCTAGACTATCGCCTGCAACATTTATTGGTAGATGAGTTTCAAGATACTGCAATAGCGCAATATCGACTCATTGAAAAATTAATCGCCACCTGGCAACAAGGTGATGGCCGTACTTTATTCGTAGTTGGCGATCCCATGCAATCAATTTATCGTTTTCGCGAAGCAGAAGTTGGATTGTTTTTGCGTGCACAAACAAATGGCATAGGAGCACTTCCACTGCAACCATTAACCTTGATCACCAATTTTCGTTCAAACCAAAGCATTATTGACTGGATCAATATTAATTTTGCTAAAATCTTCCCAGTGATGGCTGACATTGGTTTTGGTGGTGTACCATTTCGACCATCCACTGCAATAAAACAAGAACAAAATTCCCAAGTAACGGTAGAACTCTTAGCAAACACAGATATCGCTACAGAAGCGACACATGTAGTCAGTATTACCCAAAAGCTGCAGCAACAAAATCCGGAAGCGACTATTGCAATTTTAGTTAGAGCACGCAGTCACTTGCAAGAAATCATTGTAGGCTTACGCACTGCTAATTTAAACTATCAGGCGCATGAACTTGAAAATTTAGGGGCGAGTATAGTCGTGCGTGACTTATTTGCTCTAACACGTGCTCTGTTGCACCTTGCAGATCGCGTTGCCTGGCTAGCAATTTTACGTGCACCTTGGTGCGGTTTGAACTTAAAAGACTTATGTACAATAGCAAATGGTAATGCTGAACTTATTTGGGATAATCTATGCAATTATCATAATCTAAATTTATCAACAGACGGCAAAAAGCTAGTTCAAAAATTCAAACTAGTGCTTAAACCAATTCTGGCAAAATGTGGCCGCGTATTGTGGCGTGAATTGGTAGAAGAAGCTTGGCTTATGCTTGGTGGACCAGCAACAGCTACTACTGAAGCAGAGCTGGAACATGCAAAGATTTATTTAGAATTACTTGAAACCAATTCGCTTGATGTAGAAGTACTGCAAAAAAAACTCAGCGAGCTTTATGCACCAGCAACCCAAATAACAAATATTCAAATTATGACTATTCATAAAGCAAAAGGCTTAGAGTTTGATCATGTAATTATTCCGGGGATAGATCGCGCAACTCGATTTGATGAGCGTAAACTAATGTTATGGTTCGAGCAACCACAAATACATGGTGGCAGTAGCTTGCTACTGGCGCCAATTGAAGCAAGTGGTAGCGAAACTGATCCAGTTTATCAATACTTACAGTTGGTCGAACAAAAAAAGAGCTTTTACGAGACCGGAAGATTGTTATATGTTGCATTAACACGTGCTAAAAAAACAGTGCACCTAATTGGCTGCATAAAACCCTCAAAAGAAAAACCAAATATAATTGGTGAAGCACAAAAAGACAATCTACTAAAACAACTTAAGCCTTGTTTTAATGAAAACTGGATAATTAATAAGTTTAAAAAATCTAATATCGATATTTCTAATGAGCAAATAAAATCTGTAAACAATTTGCAACGCTTAAGCAAAGATTGGATAATACCAATTGCTATTAAAACCGATTAATTTACAACAAAAACCACGAAAATACACAGTTTTGTGTTAAAATTGGGCAGTGGGTTTTGCTATAAATTGGAGATTAATATGAACATGGATGAATTGCGTGAGTATTTTTCAAGATTTGAAAAGTCGCAACCGTCAATTGATAAAATTAAATCGAAAAAAGCCGTTGCTCTCGCTGCGATTAATCAGGAAGTTCGCATAAGAGATCTGGTGGTTAGAACCAGCGGGGATAGTCTTTTTTTTGATAGTTTTGGCGAAGCTAAAGGCCGAGATATCCCAAATCAGCCAACAACTGATCGCTTAAAATCCCATATCTTTTCACTATTTAGTTTAGCTAATGAAGATCATCGCGCTAATTACTGCGAAAAAACTTCAGAAGGATTTGTATTAAAAAAAGGTAATGAAAATCATGTAACTCGTCTTACAACACACGAGTTTTTCTTTTACACCCAAACTCCGTTAACAATGGATGATTTTGGCAATTTATGTAACGAAATTTATTCATTATCTCCCACAACAGGATTGGATCAAAACGTTCATGTCCTTCTTAGTTCGTTTGCAGTAGAAGGTAAAGATGGGAAAGTTTTAAATATGTCCATATACGTGGAGGGTGGAAATCCTCCAAAAACTCACACTTTTTCTAAAAATACTGCTTCTGGTGATGATAAAATATATAAGGGCAAATCACCATTTTCGCAAAAAGACGTGCAATAAGGTACTCATGCTGACTCCATCGCTTCAGATAGTGATGAAGAAAACATGACGATCTATACTGGCAGCGTATTTGAGGTAAAAACAAAGGGCATGGCTGTTTACACCCAAACTGTTGATGTTTGCCTCGATCATACTAAAGGCCACAGTAAGGATATGATAGACAGACATATTTCTGAAGCATCACCAGATGAGCTCATCCCGAACCAAATTGAACAATGCATTACATCAAACTCTATCGATATCGATAAAAACAGTGTTATTGCAGATAAGGTTTTACATGTAGACCCCTATCTCTCCATGCATGACAAATATAAAGCCAAGCTGGGAAAAAAAACATTATCTAGTGAGGCAATAAAAAGGATTATTCCAACTACATACGCTACAAAAATGGTGATTTCAACAAATAAGAAAGGATATACAGTTAAAAATCCTCCTTTTGGATCAGACTATGGTATTGAGGTACTTGCAGAAAGACCAGCAGCAAAATACCTCCGCGATTACATTGAACCCATCGACAAACATAATTCTATAACAATCGATAGACTAACAGAAAAAAATATGTTATCCACCCCTCTTAGTAAAAAGGGAAGAGAAGCTCGTCACTTGTTTAAAACCGCAGCCCAAAGTGTTTTCTTAGCGATTGATAAGTTAGAAAAAAACCTGCTTGATAAATGTAAAGTTGGTCTTATTGAACGCATTTTCGGTTCGGAAGAATATGGACAAAAAACAAAAGCAAAAAAAATTGTTGAAAATGCCTTTAGAAACATTAAAAAGGATATTGAAACAAAAAAACATAACATCATATTCGAGATAAATTACTGGAAGGCGAAATTAGAGCTTGAATTAATCGACGTTTTAGAGCATGAATTAATCAAAGTTGGCGTTATACCAGGACCTTTTATAGAAAAATTACTTCAAGAGATCGATCAAACTATCAGTGTCGATTTAAAAAATGAGCTTGGATATGATTTTGAGCAAAAGCAATCTCCTAAAATATAAAAATAGCTATGACTGAAAAACTGATAATCACTATATCTTCGCGCGCATTGTTTGACCTTGATGCCAGTAACGAAGTATATGAAAAAGAAGGCATGGCGGCTTATGCACAATATCAAATTGAACACGAAAATGATGTTTTAGAACCTGGAGTGGCTTTTCCGCTCGTAAAAAAACTATTAAACTTTAATTGCTACGGCGATTACGTGGAGGTGATACTATTATCGCGCAATAGTGCCGACACGGGTTTACGCGTGTTTAACAGCATTAAATATTATGCTCTGGATATTACACGTGCGGCTTTCACCAGCGGAGAAAGTACCTATCAATATGCCAGAAGCTTTAAATCACATCTGTTTTTATCTACCAATTCTTCCGATGTAAAAGAAACTTTGCTGGCCGGATGCGCTGCTGCCACTATTTTACCCTCAAAAAGTAGTACCAATTCTTCCAAACAACTGAGGATTGCATTTGATGGCGACTCGGTTTTATTTTCCGACGAAGCAGAACAAATTTATCAGAACCAGGGATTGGAAGCTTTTTTAAAGAACGAACAAGAGGCTGCTTTAAAACCACTATCTCGCGGGCCGCTGCAAGGATTTTTGGAAGCACTACATAGTTTACAACAACGCTTACCATGTAAAAATTGCCCAATTCGCACTGCCTTAGTTACGGCTCGTTCGGCGCCAGCACATGAACGCGTGATTCGGACATTTCGCGCCTGGGGAATTCGCATTGATGAGGCGTTATTTTTGGGCGAAGCGGATAAAGGAGAGTTTTTACGCGCATTTAACGCGGATATCTTCTTTGATGATAGAGAAATTAATTGTATTTCTGCGAGCCAACATGTGGCTACTTGTCACGTTCCGCATGGAGTAAGAAATATCAAATTTTAGAGCTGTTTTTTTTAGAAAACTGCTTTATAATGACATAATCTAAAAGAAGATCAGTAAATGAAGATATGCCAGAACCCATTTTATCATATACTAAAATGCTGTTTTTATTGTGGGGTCTTGATATGCCAGGGTTGCGTGAGTATGCCCAGCAACACTCAACTGCTACCAAAAAAGATAAAAATTCACCATTATCATCAAATCAAATCCAGGAAGCATACTCACATCCTAGTGCTATTATTCAGCAATCTCTTAAAGCGGCCGCTGCAATTCAAAAAGTTCTAAATGCATCTAGAGCCAAACTCGATACTATAGCTGACCAACGCAGTAAGATCGAATCTGTACTTACCGAATTGCACGCACTGGATAATCCTGCAGATGACATTTTAGCTGAATTGCATCAGCAGTTGCTTACACTACGCACATCAGAAACAAGCATAGAAGCAATTAGCGATAAGCTCAAACAAGAACTTAGTAATGTAGACAAACTATTGTTGCAACAGGCACAAGAGTGGCAACAACATCGAGAAAAATTCTTTGATCAGTTAGTAACTCAAATCAAAACTATGGAAGAACCTAACAACATTGTTTTAACTGATGCAGAGAAAACTGAATTACGTAGAGGAAGTGCCACCGCCTCGAGTATTCAGGAAAAATTGCAAACCCTTGAAAAACTTCAGATCAAGCTTCCCAATAGAATATCAGATTTTGTCATTATTACCTACGACACAGTTGTTGCATGTTTAAGTCATGCTTTACAAGAAGTTAATAACAAAACCGTTAGGGGTATTACCGAAGAATTGCGTGATGTAATTGATAAAGAAGACAAAGCCTCTAACAAACTCAAGTCGGATCATGCAAAGCAGTATGAACAAGTTATCGATACAGTTGAACAACTAGAAGTGCAAATTAGTCAAAATCCGGTGCTTTCACCTGATAAACTGCAACGTCTTAAACAAATAGAAAAACGAGCAACAGAACAACCTGTCAAAGCTAAAGAGGAAGCAGCAGCACCAGATTAGCCAGGTAGACGCTGGTAAAACCTGCGCCCACCTTCTTAGAAGCTTAGATAAAACCCAGTTTTTTCCAGAAATCATCTAAATGGGCTCGACATTCTTTTCCCCAAACCAAATCGATGGGTGTCAATAATGATTCATGTGATGGCTGCTTTTTGCCACATAATTCAGCTAAAAATTGATCACGAATTTTAGCAACAGTCGGATGAATACCAAACTCAGCCAAAATCTCAACTTTTTCTCCACTTTGCATATTCGCGGCTGGTTTAACAATATCAATTTTACCAACTGGAGTGACTTTTACTGCATTACCAACAAAAGCTAAACCAGCTATTTCTCCTTTTCTGATTTGTTCAAGAGTAATATCTTGTTCGCGTGCTTTAAGACCGAGTGCTGGCACAAGGTGCTGCACAATATAATCTAAAACTGTTCCACCCAAACGATTAACCCGCATTGGCGGATAAACCAAAGTTTCGCCATCTTTTAGAATAGCAAATACTTCTTCTCCAGGACCATCTGCAAACACACCATAGCGCATGAGCTCATCAAAATCTCTAATACCAAAATCTAGATTTCCATTTTTTAATCCATAAGGGGCAAGATAAATCAGTTCATCATATTGCAAACTACGCGCAATAGATCCATCCATAGCAGCAGCGCCGTAATTTGATGCATGTTTTCCCATAATTGGAAACATACGCTGTACCCCCGTAATAACCGCTCGAAGACCATCTTTGTTGACTCTGGCAGCATCAGGAAAATAATTACCCCAACGGAAAACCAATGCGCTGCTTTCAATAAAATGTTCTGGTTTAAATGAAATCCCCCAAGGCCCAACACCAGTACCAAGAGATGGGCGAATGTATGCACGCGCCGGCGATCCATCATCGGCTGTTACCATATCAAAACCATGTATAGCCACAACATCCAATATCATTTGGCTAAACTGTTCGATTGGTATGTGGCAGTCATAGCCTCTAGCTCTTAGGGAACGTATCAGACGCGCTAATCTTTGGCGATGCAAAACCACATTAATGCCAACGAAGTTATTATTTTTATCTAACATTGGTTCTGCACTTGAACCTTCCCAAGCACCAGTTGCATAGTCTGAGCGGTGCTGTTGGTTCGGCGCTAAATTTAATGCAGAATGAGGAGGACACATAACCATTTTGTCTGGAGCAAAAGGTACATTACGAGCAACATATTTCGTCTTCTGCCAGCTCTTTTGAATAACATTGGCAAAATGCAATTGCACTTTATTAATATCTTCGTGCCAGCCTTTTAGCGATTCATAATATTCAGCACGCCATAAATTTAAATGTTTATTTGCTGTCATTTTTTGTCCTCCTTCATCTTTTTTAAATAAATCTACATTAAATAACTTCGATCTGTGCATATTGCGGCGAGAGCCATTTGATACCCTCGCGCTTGAACTTAACTTGCACTAACATAAACTCGCCCTGCCCTTCAAAACCGATAATACTCCCTTCGCCAAAAGTTTTGTGGCGCACTCGCTGTCCTAAACTAAAACCACTAACCTCATCACTAAATTGTATATCAACGCCAGGCGAATTAGCCGGCGCAACACTATTCAATATAGTATCACTACTTATTAACTCTTGCGGAATCTCTTTTAAAAAACGCGATGGACGACGAAAATTGGTATTACCATGTAACTGCCTTGATTCGGCATATAACAAGTATAATTTCTGCATGGCTCGAGTCATACCGACATAGCATAAACGCCGCTCCTCTTCTAAATCTTTCTCAGTCTCCATCGACATAATATGTGGAAACAACCCCTCTTCCATTCCACATAAAAATACCAGCGGAAATTCTAAACCTTTAGCTGCATGCAAAGTCATTAACTGGACACCATCATTACCATTATCCCCTGTTTGTTCTCCCGCTTCCAAAGCAGCATGTGCCAAAAAAGAATTAAGCAATAATTGCCCATCAATTTCGGCAACATCTGTGGCAAATTGCTTGGCTGCAGTAATTAACTCATCTAAATTTTCCAACCGTGATCGCCGACGCTCGCGCGGATCTTTCTCATAGTGAAGACGTAAATTTGTTATGTTAATAACAAGGCGTACCAACTCTGCAAACTCTAGGTTGGCAATTTGCTCCATACAACTATTGATCAATTGGGTAAAGCTAGCCAAAGCGATAGTTGACCGCGAGGATAATTGCTGTGCTGCCAACATCATTTGTACCGCTTGCCAAAGCGAGCAATTTTGTGATCGCGCATAATTACGCAGTATCACTAGTGTCGCTTCACCGATACCACGCGTTGGCAAGTTAATTATTCTTTCAAAAGCTGTATCATCATTATGATTAGCAATAAAACGTAAGTATGCCAGCACATCTTTAATTTCAGCACGCTCAAAAAATTTCAAGCCTCCATAAATGCGATAGGGAACACCTGCATATAATAACTGCTCTTCAATTACGCGTGATTGCGCATTAGAACGATATAACACGGCAACTTCATGCAATACATTCCCTTGTTCAATCCAGGCTTTCATTTTATTAATCATATAACGTGCTTCATCAATTTCGTTAAAAGAAGCATATACTGTTATTGGCTCACCTCCATGACGCTTTGTCCAAAGATTTTTGCCCAAACGATTATTATTACGCGCAATTACCGCATTAGCAGCATTAAGAATGGTGGCAGTTGATCGATAATTTTGCTCTAAACGAATAATACTAACGTTGGCATAATCACTACTCAGACGCTGCATATTATTACTATCGGCACCACGCCAGCTGTAAATTGATTGATCATCATCACCCACAGCGGTCAAACTAGATTCTGGTAAAGATAATGTTTTAATCCACGCATATTGAATGGCATTCGTATCCTGAAACTCATCTACTAAAATATTTTTAAAACGCTCTTGATAGTGCTGACGCAGTTGTGGTTGACTTTGCCAAAGCTCATAAGAACGAAGTAATAATTCTGCGAAATCAACCAATCCACTGCTTAAGCAGGCTTCTTGATAAGCCTGATAAACTCTAAGCAAAGTCTCCTCAACTAAATTACTAGCTTCAACTCTATTAGGACGCAATCCTTTTTCTTTACTATTATTAATAAAATTTACAGATTTTTTTACTGGCCATTTTTCTGGGTCTAAACTAAATGTCTTGTGAATGCGCTTAAGTAGCCGCACTTGATCTTCGGCATCAATAATTTGAAAGGATTGTGGCAGCCCAGCCTCTTGCCAATGCCGGCGCAACAGACGATGTGCCAATCCATGAAAAGTACCAACCCACATTTGCGTCAAGGGAAGCTGAAGCATTTGCTCTAAACGGCTACGCATTTCGGTAGCAGCTTTATTGGTAAAAGTTACGGCAAGAATATTCGAAGCAGATACACCATTTTGCATTAACCAAGCAATGCGATGAACTAACACCCTAGTCTTACCACTACCAGCGCCAGCCAAAATCAGTAAATTCCCATGGGGAAATGTAACAGCTTGTAGCTGCGGCGGATTGAGATTAGCCAATAAGTCAGGGTTCATAAAACGGAATAAATTAGTTGTTTGATCTGAATTTCAAATTATCACATCTAACAATTTTGACAAGATATAACCGTCTCAAAAGATCAATCGCTTCCAAACCCGGCTAATGGGCGCGGCACTCAATAATTTAACATCATAAAGATGAGGAGGATTAGCTGCTGTATAAGGATTAACGCAATAAAGATTAAAACTACTACCATCACTTCCCTGCGCAACGCGCCGACATAATAATTGATGATCTGCCGTCTCAATAATACAGTTTTTACCAATTGATTTTGCCAAATCTGCCGCATATAGGCGCTTGCCACCAATGCCATCGCCAACAGAATAAATTGGTTCCATGCCATCATCAAAAACAGTTAGGGTAATTGCATCGGTAATTTTTTCACAAAACAACGAGATTTCATGAGCAATTGATTTTTCTTCTTCATAGGTAACTTGATCAATATATGGCGCTTGTTTAGTGCTATCATAAAAACGCACATCAAGAAATTGGGGTGGCAGCCCAATACCATGCATTAACCACATATACGAACACTGCACTCCTTGACTTTGTGTCAATTTCCATGTAAAATTGACCCCTCTAGAGCATAAAGTTGCACCGAAAATTGACCCCTCTAATTACTAAATTTACTCTTAAAATTTTAACTAATTTTAAGAGGATAAAAGAGGATGATAATAGTGGAAACAATTGCGAAAATAAGGCGGCTGTATTATGTACAAAACAAGGGGATAAAAACGATAGCTCGTGAATTGAATTTATCAAAAAATACGGTAAAGAAAGTTATCCGAGACGACAAAACATCAAAGACTTACGTGAGGGATAAACAAACGTTACCAATAATGGGAGAATTCAAAGATCAGCTAACAAGCATGTTAGAAAAAAATATTAAGCAGCCGTTGCGTTTAAGATATACAGCAAAAAAATTATACCAAACGCTTTGCAGCAATGGTTTCAAGGGGAGCTATTCAACCATAAATAGATTTACTACCGATTGGAGACGTAATAATCATTCTGATGGAAAAAAGGTTTTTATACCACTGGAGTTTGCTCCAGGAGAAGCATTTCAGTTTGACTGGAGTACAGAAGAGATTGAGTTACAAGGTATATTAACGCGAGTTAAGGTTGCACATATACGACTGTGCTACAGCCGTATGTTTTTAATTGTTGTCTACAGAAATGAGCAAATGGAAATGGTTTTTGATGCCCACAATAAAGCCTTTCAATTTTTTGGAGTGTCAATTTCCATGTAAAATTGACCCCTCTAGAGCATAAAGTTGCACCGAAAATTGACCCCTCTAATTACTAAATTTACTCTTAAAATTTTAACTAATTTTAAGAGGATAAAAGAGGATGATAATAGTGGAAACAATTGCGAAAATAAGGCGGCTGTATTATGTACAAAACAAGGGGATAAAAACGATAGCTCGTGAATTGAATTTATCAAAAAATACGGTAAAGAAAGTTATCCGAGACGACAAAACATCAAAGACTTACGTGAGGGATAAACAAACGTTACCAATAATGGGAGAATTCAAAGATCAGCTAACAAGCATGTTAGAAAAAAATATTAAGCAGCCGTTGCGTTTAAGATATACAGCAAAAAAATTATACCAAACGCTTTGCAGCAATGGTTTCAAGGGGAGCTATTCAACCATAAATAGATTTACTACCGATTGGAGACGTAATAATCATTCTGATGGAAAAAAGGTTTTTATACCACTGGAGTTTGCTCCAGGAGAAGCATTTCAGTTTGACTGGAGTACAGAAGAGATTGAGTTACAAGGTATATTAACGCGAGTTAAGGTTGCACATATACGACTGTGCTACAGCCGTATGTTTTTAATTGTTGTCTACAGAAATGAGCAAATGGAAATGGTTTTTGATGCCCACAATAAAGCCTTTCAATTTTTTGGAGGAACTACAAAAAAAGGCATATTTGACAACATGAAGACTGCTGTTAACAAAGTATTTGTTGGCAAAGACCGTAAATTTAATTCACGCTTTTCTGAAATGGCTTCTCATTATTTATTTGAACCGATTGCATGCACACCAGCTTCTGGTTGGGAAAAGGGTCAGGTAGAATGCCAAGTTAACACTGGGCGTAGAAATTTTTTTACTCCACTTCGTTGTATTAATTATTTAGAAGAACTGAATGAACAGCTTCTCGGTGAATGCATAGAATGGGCTCAAAAAACAAATCATCCAGAATTAAACGGACGAAAAGTATGGGATGTATATCAAGATGAGAAACCAAGTTTGCTAGAATACCGCAACCAATTTGACGCTTATAAACTTGAGCCTTCGGTAGTTTCATCATACAGCTTAATAAACTACGACACCAATATGTATAGTGTAGATTGCGATTACGTTGGTGAAGTTGCCGATGTTAGAGCTTATACCAACAAAATTATTATAGTATTCAAAGGAAAAACAATAGGTGAGCATGAGCGTTGTTTCGAGAAAAAAAAGAAAATTTACGATCCGTGGCACTATATACCAGCGCTTGAGCGCAAACCTGGAGCATTAAGAAATGGCGCTCCTTTTAAGCTTTTAAAATTACCACCATCATTTATAAGTATGCAAAATAATCTTAGAGCACATGAAGATGGTGACAAACAATTTATTAAAATTTTATTACAAGTATCAAAACATGGCTTAAATAAAGTTGATGAAGCGTGTACAAATGCTTTAAAAATAGGAGTAAGTAATGCAGATTTTGTCATACAATATCTGACTCCAGCAACTCCAAAAGAAAAAATAGAAGAACGACAGCTGCATTTAATAGAAGCGCCAAGCGAAGATATATGTTGTTATAACGATGCTTTTTTAAGCAATCAGCTTGTATCTCAGGAGGCAATCTATGTCGCATGAAAATATCAAAGAACAATTTGGGGCTCTTGGATTAAAAGGGATGCTGCAATATTTTGATGACATGATTGATTTAAAATCACAAGAAGAGTGGCCACAAATGCTTCTATCTATGCTTAAAAGCGAAGCATCTTATCGACAAACAAGATCTTTTATGTACAAATTAGGATTAGCTAAATTACCACAAATGAAGTCTATAGATAACTTCGACCCAACAGGTTTACCAATTAAAATAGAAACGTTAGACAATGCTAAAAGCATGAAATTTATAAAAGACCACTACAATATTTTAATCATTGGTGGCAGTGGTGCGGGAAAGAGCCATTTAGCGATTGGACTTGCTTACTTAGCATTACAAAATAGTTATCGTATACGGTTTTATAAGTTTGCTGAGCTAGCAAGAGATCTAATAAAAGCGCAGTCTCACAACTACGAAACAGCATTTATGGCAAAGCTACAAAGGTTCGATCTTGTTGTAATTGATGAGCTAGGCTATTTGCCGATTGATCCAAAGGCCAGCCCTCTATTATTTGAACTGTTTTCTAATCTTTATGAAAAAGTATCGACAATAATAACCACTCATCTAGCATTCAACGAATGGCCAGATATCTTTGGTAACATAAAAGCCACTAAGGCGATAATTGACAGATTTACTCACCACTGTTTGATCTTAGAAACTGGTGATAAAAGCTGGAGATTGAGGGAGGGAAAAACAACAAAAAATTGATCAGTAAAAGTGAAGTTTTTAGCTCGTGGCAGAGGGGTCAATTTTCGATGCAACTAGGGGGTCAAATTTCGATGCAAATTGACAGCTTTTCGGTTCTTCAGCAGACTGAGATGATGAACTTTCGGCCAATGCTGGCGAAACTATAGAACTGGAAAATGTCATTAATACAGTTAGACAAATAATTCTGCGCCAATTAAATATTCCGATTATGCCTTTGATCTTTTTTTCAAAACTAAACATATACTGCATTACTCCACATAAATTTTTTTTGCCCAGTGGATTGTAGCAGCCAATTATTAACAAACCCTTAAGCAGTATAAAATAACAAATCAGTTTGCCTGATATATCTAGGTAGGCGCAGGCTTTAGCCTGCGGCCACCGGACTCTAAGGTGTTCGCATGGATTTAACGAATACTTACTTAAAAGCTCCGAATAGTTACCATAAAAAAAGAGCGCCTTAGCGCTCTTTTCTGCAACCTACTTCGATTTATTGTAACGCAACATCAAACTACATCAGCAGATTTAGTTAGTACAATTGCCTTTAACCGCTCCCGGTTTCGACTCTATATGATAATCTATAGGTGACATAGATATTTCAGCATCCGGGCCACAAAAATCCCAACCAGCATTTACCAACCAACCACAACACGTCTGCGCACATGTCACTGCATCAATATCACCTAAAGTTTCACGCACTGGCTTTAGATCAACATCAAACGCATTTGCACCTTTGGGTATACAGAAGCATTCCATATCACCACCGCTTATTGTAAGTGTTTCTATCTTAGTCAACTTAATCATAATCATCTCCAGTTTCGTTTTAAAAATGGAATAATAGCTGATACTAAAAAAATTTCAACTCCTAATCAGGGGGTGGCAACCAAGTTTTAATCGTTCATTATCATCTTCAAAATTTTCGGTTGGCGTGGACTGGCAGTAGGAATTTTTTGTGGGTATCCAACAATAAGTGTGGCTACTACTTCGTAGTCTTCTGGTAACCATATATCTTCTCTCAAAGCTGAACCTTCAATCTTTCCACCAAGACCGATCCAACAGGTGCCTAAATTTCTTGCTGTTGCCGCAAACATAAAATATGCCGCCGTCAATGTGCAATCACGCTGAAAAAATTCATTCTCATTTTTGCCCGCAATTATCACCAAGCATGGTGCGTTGTAAAAAACATTCTGACGACTGCGCAGCAGTGCTTCATATTTTTTTAGCTGAGAACCAGGATTATTTTCAATTTCGCGCAAAAGATTGCTTTTGCTTTCATCAGAAATTCTTTCCATCATTTTTTTATCCTGGATTACAATAAATTCCCATGGTTGCCTATTCATAGCGCTCGGCGCCTGGCAAGCATCACTGAGAATTTCCCGTAATACTTCCGAACTAATTTTCTTGTCTTGGTACTCTCTAATCGAGCGCCGATTTTTTAACAACTCTTCATAAGCAAACATATTTACTTCCTCCTATAACATGGTAAATTTTTCAAGCGCTTCCCAGCGCTGATACAGATTTTTCAGCTCATCGTCTAAAACGCTTAGTTGTATCTGCACCTGAACAATTGTCGCTTTATCTTTTTTATAAAATTCAGGATCGGCCATCTGTTGGTGCAGTTGGTTTTGCTCAACTTCAATTTGTTCAATTCTTTTAGGTATATTTTTTAGTTCACGCTTTTCACTAGCAGTTAACTGTTTTTTAAGTAGCTCCATTTTTATTGGCACATATTCCTTTGCTGGCTTTGCCACATGTGATACAGGTGGCCTCTGACGCAACCAATCATCATAATCGCCAACATATTCACTCACCCGCCCCTCACCTTCAAAAACTATCGTACTCGTAACAATATTATTCAAAAAAACTCGATCATGACTAACCAACAAAATCGTACCGGAATAATCAACCAAAAGTGTTTCAAGTAATTCTAGTGTTTCAATATCTAAATCATTAGTCGGCTCATCAAGCACCAAAACATTCGACGGCCTGGCAAACAGCTTAGCTAACAATAACCGATTCCGCTCTCCCCCAGAAAGCTGATTAACTGGTGATAGCGCACGCTCTGGAGAAAATAAAAAATCCTGCAAGTAACTAATAATGTGCTTGGGTTTGCCGTTTATGGTTACATTATCACTACCAACCGCAATATTTTCTCGCAAAGTTTTTTCTTCATCAAATTGATTACGGAGCTGATCAAAATAGGCAACCTGTAATTTGGTTCCGGCTTTTATTACTCCGGTTTGTGGTTTTAAATCTCCTAATAATAAACGCAGCAACGTTGTTTTGCCGGAGCCGTTGGGACCAATAATGCCAATTTTATCACCACGTAAGATTTTGATGGAAAAGTTTTTAACAATCGGTTGGTCATAGCCATACGAAATTTTTTCAACCTCAATAACTACTTTACCCGAATTATCAGTTTGCTGGATTTGCATTTCGACACTACCAATTACCTCACGACGAGCTTGCCGCTGCCGACGCAACTCTTTTAACTTGGCAACTCGACCTTCATTGCGCGTCCGCCGAGCTTTTATTCCTTGGCGAACCCACATCTCTTCTTGAGCTAACCTTTTATCAAACAACGCGTTTTGTGTTTCCTGTGCATCCAAAGCCTCTTGCTTGCGCTCTAAATAAGTAGCGTAATCGCACTCCCAGCTAGTTAAATTACCACGATCTAATTCTACAATCCTGGTTGCAATTTTTTGTAAAAACAGGCGATCATGTGTAACAAATAATAGAGTCCCATAATACCTACTAAAGAATTGCTCCAACCACTCTATGTTTTCAATATCAAGGTGATTAGTTGGTTCATCCAAGAGCAACAAGTCTGGCACTACGATCAGCGCTTTGGCTAAAAAAACTCGACGTTTTAAGCCCCCAGAAAGCATAGCAAACTCGTCCGACCCATCTAAGGCTAATCGCGACAACAGTTCAGTAATACGTTGACGCACCTCCCATGTATCAATATACGGTAATTCAGCCGCAAGCAAATCAAAAACTTTACCACTAATATTTTGTGGCACTTCTTGTGCTAATTGCGCAATTCTAATTCCTCGTTCTAGTGCAATTTCACCATAATCCGGTTTGATCTCACCGGTAATTAATTTCATTAAGGTTGACTTGCCAGCACCATTGCGCCCCACCAAACAGACACGCTCACGCCGGTTTAGTGAGAAATTAACCTTATGCAATACCGGAGGTAAGCCAAAGCTAACAGTGATATTTCGAAGCGCGACTACTGACACAAATAATCCTTAATAAGTAATCTGATAAATTATTAATGACACCAACAATTACTAATCAACTTACGCCAGAACATATAAGGAATGTATCATCAGTAATGATTTTAGCATTTTTGGTTGTTTTTTCTAACGTTTGTTGATTTACTATACCTCGCTTTTGAATCGCCATTATTTCTTCAATGGTAATTCTATCAATAGCGTTGTTTAAATCAAAAATTTTTTTATTGTTAATTGTATAACTTAAAAGATGTTTTTTTAAATTCTCCGCATCGAACTGTAACGGCTTGCTACTTGCAATAGCAAAATTATATAACGTATTAACATGAGGAAAGACACTTCTAACTGTTTTAACAGCATCAAGTGAAGATGTAGTATTAAAATAGAAAACCCCTATGTCAGTTAAGTGTTGTTGAATTAATTGAAAGAAATCTTTTGATAGTAAAAATGGAGTGTAGGAACGCCAATAAAATGTAGCGTTCATAACTATTAGATCATATTTTTTATTTTTATTGCGCGCTAACCACCGCCGGCCATCATCTATAATAACATTGACTTTGGGGTTAACAAGCAAACTGGATATTTCATTATATTTGCTAATTAATTTTAAATAACCTGGATTTATCTCAACAATTGTTAAGCGCTTAACGTCAGGATTGTTTGCAACTACTTGTGCCCAAGAACCAGAAGATAAGCCAATCATTAGTACGTTTTGTGGATGCTGGGAAAACAGTGGAATTGCATAAGCTCGCCAAATGCCATTTAAGTTATGTCTTGGATCAATATTAAAGTAGCCATCATAAACGCCACCACCAAATACTTCATCATTTTGCGCTACAGCGATAACTCCAGCATTATTTTCAACGACGTATTTTAGCGGTGGATTTTGTGCATAGTTTGTTTTAAATAATAACTTTTCATAAAAATGGTGAAAAAATAAATTAGAACTAAAAAATATTACTCCTGTAAAGCAAAAAAGAGAAACGCAGTGAACAATAAGAGCTTTTCTCGTAATCGATTGTGAAATTACCAAGGGAATTAGAGCAGCTATAATACCGACGGCAAACAGGTAATTAGTCATTTCACGAATTGAAAGAACATTCATTAGCACAAAACCCGTTAGCAAAACACTGGCTGTTGAACCAAGAATATTCGCGAAATAAATGCCTCCCATCATGGGACCAATCCTATTATTTAAAGATATAAAAAAATTGCAGATTAGAGGAAAGGTAATCCCAAATAACAGTGTTGCAATATTAACAACAACTAATACATTTTGAATATTAGTACTGTACTTCAGCATCGTTGCAATCAATGGTAATACAAAATAACACGTACTGGTATTTACTAATAAGATCCAAAAAAATACTTTAAAATTGGCTAGCAAGTTGGCTCTATGAAGATTTGAGTGGGTAATGGTGATTCTGTATACTATTGTTCCAAACAATGGGGATCAGAAAATGTTAAATAGCGTCCAATTATTTGAAATGGCACTGGGTGTAAAGTCTCCGTGGGAAATTACAGGTGTTGAGTTTTCAGATGGTTTATCTGGTAAAGAGTTACATGTCAAAATTGATTTTAAAAAAGGCGCAAAGTTTTCAGGTGAAAACGAAGAGCTGTGTAGTGTTCATGACACAAAAGAAAAAACATGGAGGCATTTGAATTTTTTCCAGCATGAGTGTTATCTTCACTGTCGTGTGCCAAGAATAAAAATAAAAGATGGTAAAGTAGCTCTTGTAGATGTGCCATGGGCAAGAGCAGGAAGTGGTTTTACGTTATTATTTGAGGCATTTGCTATGGCACTAATTGAAAAAGAAATGCCAGTTAATAAAGTAGGTCAATTGCTTGGTGAAGACTCGCACCGCATATGGACAATTTTTAATTATTGGTTAGAAAAATCGTATGCTGCTGACGAACCAGCAGTTCCTGAGAAATTAGGTTTAGATGAAACATCAAAACGAAAGGGACATGATTATATAACTTTGGCTGTAAATCTTGATGAAAAAAGAGTTATCCATATTGTTGAAGGAAAAGATAAGAATACAGTTAAGCAAGTAAGGAAATATCTTGAATCCAAGGATATTGACGCTAAAAAAGTGCTTCATGCAAGCATGGATATGTCGCCAAGTTTTATTTCTGGTGTACATGAAAACTTTCCAAAAGCTGAAATACACTTTGACAGATTTCATGTTGTAAAGCTATTAAATGAAGCCATGGATAAGGTGAGGCAAATTGAAAGAGAAGAGCATGATGAGCTAAAAGGTCATAAATATACTTTTTTAAAAAAGAACAGCAACTTGT
This sequence comes from Gammaproteobacteria bacterium, assembly GCA_964213355.1. Classification (GTDB taxonomy): domain Bacteria; phylum Pseudomonadota; class Gammaproteobacteria; order UBA9339; family UBA9339; genus JBAXAM01. Next base: position 146,724 of record CAXOVY010000032.1, on the reverse strand, counting down.
CTGAGCATAAAAAAGAAAAGCTAAAAGAGCTTATAAAATTATTTCCAACTCTTGGTGAAGCATATAGATTAAAAGAGTTATTTAACGATTTGTGGGAAATGGAAACAGAGGAAGAGGCAATATGTTTTATTAAAGAATGGTGCGATGAAGCTGGAAAGTTGAATACTGCTCCATTCAATCAATTTATAAAAACCGTAAAAGCTCACTGGAGTGGTATAGTGAATTTTTGTGAGACAGAAATTAATAATGGAATTTTAGAGGGTATAAATAATAAAGTTCAACTAGCTAAAAGAAGAGCAAGAGGATATCGTTGTACAAAGAATTTTATTAACATGATCTACTTCTTGTGCGGAAAGCTTAGGTTCGATTACCCACTCGTTTCTTCATAGAACCAGCAAGTTACTATCGTTAAATTTGGCGCAAATATAAGCACCAAAACCAATACCAGCCAAGTAATAACATAAAAATAAAGCGAAATCTATAGCTCTTTCTCCAGTGATAAACGAATAAACATCCAGCCAAATTATTTCGTAAGATAAAGCAAGGTATCCTGTTAAAGCAGAGAGCAATAGCATTAAAAAAAATTTTAGTTTTGCTATTGGTGTTTCAATTAGATATGTCTGTGGAAACTTAGATAAATCAATACTGCTTATTTTGCTAGAAAAATTAAGCAATGAAAACAAAAAAGCGACAATGCCAATGCTAAGATTAAAAATTGCGGCGATTGTAACAGTGCTAGCTTGCCCCAAATATTGCATAAATATAGCGGCAACGCAAAAACAAGCAAATGCCGCGCCAAAGGTATTGGCTGAATATAGAGAACTGACCGATTGAGATATGTTAGAATGGCGTTTAGTTAAATAAGCAACCAATATTGGCAAACTTGCGCCCATCATGATGGTTGGTAATAATAAAATTAAAAAAACGACAACACTGACAGAACTTAAAGGTAAAGTTATGGTTTGCTTACCAATGACAAACAGTATTTTTAATGAAAACAAACCAATTATTCCTATAGATAATTCTAGTAGGCCAAACAATCTTAATAAATTTGTCGATTTGTATGTTGATAGCCATCCCCCCAATAACGCCCCAATCCCGAGACCAAACAAAAAATTCGCGACCACGATTGTAATTGATTGAATATTGGTACCGTAAATTACAAATAGAGAGCGTTGCCAAACTATTTGGTAAATTAGCGCAGGAAATCCAGAGAGAAAAAATAGGATACAGAGCCAAAATTGTGGTGGTTCTATAATTTTTGATAGAAAATTTTTTTGAAAGATTTTTATGTTATTTTTTCCAAAAAAAATAAATCAGTATTGAACCATGATGATACTGTAAACAAAATGTATAAACAAGTTCATGCTATTGTACTATAGAGTATCTTGAGTTAAAATTAGACCTATAAATGAGCAAAACAAGCAAAATTTTATCTGTTTTTAGATTCCTTACAATTTCCCTTACTGTTTCCCTGGTTTTATTACCTATATGGTTATACCAAAATTTTGGTATAACTGTTTTATCCGATAACATGCTTTTTCATGTATTAATGGGTACTGACGCTCTTATAGGAGTAGATCATCAAATCATACGATTGCTCATAAACGAACTGGTTTTGCTACCGCTTGGAATAGCACTGATATTTGAATTTACGCTATTGATACTTAAATTTAAATTATCAGAAACAAAAAAACGTAAGTACCAAAATTTCTATAATTATATTGGACTATTAGATAAAAAAAGCATCCTCTTTGGAATAGTCTTAATAGCAGCAATCGATTCTAGTTGTAGTCTTGGCGCCACACAATACTTCTATCAACAAACCGCGAGTAAGGACTATTTTTCAGCCTATTACACAAAACCTGGTTTAGTACTAAAACGTAGTGTTAAAAAGAAAAATTTAATAATTCTCTATGTTGAATCGCTTGAACAAAACTTAACCAATAGAGAAATTTTCGGTACAAATATAATAGAACCAATTGATAAGTTACCAGGAATTACCATAAAAAAATTTGCAGCAGCTCCTGGTACCGGCTGCACTATTGCTGGCATAGTTTCTAGTCAATGCGCAATCCCTTTAAGAGCAGCTCCTTTTATCAAAGACCTTAAGCTAATTAATTTTTTTCTTCCTAAAGCAACATGTATAGGTGACATACTTGCATCTCAAGGTTATGACCAATACCTTTTTATAGGATCAGACTTAAGATTTACTAGAGTAGACAAGTTTTACCAAAATCACGGCTATAAACACCTATATGGTAAACGTGAATTTGCTAGCAGCGGAACTAGTCCTAGTCTTTTTAGAGGATGGGGGAATGGTCTTAACGACGATACGCTTCTTGATGAAGCCTTTAATCATATAATTAAAGCAGCAAAATCAAACAAGCCTTTTAACGCTGTCATAATGACTACCGACAGCCATCCTCCAAAGGGAACACCTTCTCCTCGCTGCAGTCAACCAGAACGAGACAATGGGCTCATAGGAACCTACCAATGCACTTCTAGATTCGTTGCTGCATTCATTGAAAAATTACAAAACAGGGGGATATTGGATAATACAACCTTGATCCTAATGGGCGACCATCCACTTATATCACCACCTGAATATTTTAAATACTTTCCAAATCCAAGATATGTTTATTTCAAAATATTTGATCCGAATTTTAAAAAAAAACCCACACGTGACACTATGACCCATTTTGATGTTGCACCAACCATCCTAGACCTTCTCAATATCCAGCTTAGCACTCATAAGCAATTTGGACTTGGTGTCTCAATATTTGCAAATAGCTCGCAAGTGGATTATAAAAAACTATTTGATGCAGTCACAAAACAATCCATATTAAATCCTTCAAAAACTTATGATTCCTTATGGCGTCCTACCAACCATTAAATCAATCCCCAAATTTTCGAAAAAACCAAGTTTTCACTATCTGCGTTAATACAATATAGCTAAGCATTATAACAGCCAAAAATGGCCAATAAAGCGATGGCAAAGCAGCAAAACCAAGGGCAGCGGCAAATGGTGAAATAGGTAGCCAGGCTCCAATTCCCACAATTAATAAAGAACTGACAATCAAAGGCCAACTGGCCCAACTCTGGATAAACGGAATTTTGTTCGTACGTATCACATGAATAATCAAAGTTTGTGTAAAAATCGATTCAACAAACCATCCAGTTTGAAATAGAACTGGATTATCCCAACAATTAAAAACATATAGCATCAAAAAATAGGTCGCATAATCAAAAATTGAGCTAATCGGGCCGATACACATAATATACCCAGTAATTTTTCCAACCATCCACTTACGTGGCTTTTGCAACCAATCACTATCCACTCTATCAGTTGGAATGGCAGTTTGTGAAAAATCATAAAGTAAATTATTAATCAAAACCTGAATAGGCAGCATCGGCAAAAATGGTAAAAATACACTAGCTCCAATGACACTAAACATATTACCAAAATTAGAGCTGGCTGCCATTTTAATATATTTAATTATATTACCAAAAACCCTGCGACCTTCTAGCACGCCCTGCTCTAACACTAACAAACTAGTTTCGAGCAAAATAATATCCGAAGATTCCTTAGCAATATCTACGGCACTGTCAACAGAAATGCCAACATCTGCGGCTTTTAAAGCAGGAGCATCGTTGATGCCATCCCCCAAAAAGCCTGCTACATTGCCTTTGCTTTGCAGCGCACGTATGATTCTTTCTTTATGCACCGGAAGGAGCCTTGCAAACACGCTGGTGCTAACAGCAGCCGCGGTCAACTCAATATCTGTCATCGCCTCAATTTGCGAACCGAGTAATATATTCTCAACCGGAATACCCACTTTTTGGCAAACATAAGCAGTCACAACTTCATTGTCACCAGTTAAAATTTTAACATCGATATTTAAATCGTGTAAGCTCTTTAAAGTAGCTTCAGCTGATGCTTTGGGTGGGTCAAAAAAAGATAAAAATCCCAGCAAAACAAGATTAGACTCATCTTTGACCGAATAAACAGTTTCTACCACTGCCCCCGGAATTTTTTTATAGGCTAAGGCAATTACACGAAATCCTTCGGCATTCAAACTGGTAGCAACCTTGCGGCATTTAGTTATTTGCTCAGGCAACATGCTAATAATTTCACCATTTATTTCGATATTGCTACACTGACTTATAACTTCTTCGAAGGCTCCTTTACAAATCAAAATATGAGTTTTATTTGCATCTGCCACCACCACCGACATACGCCGCCTAACAAAATCAAAGGGGATCTCATCTATTTTACTATACTGCTCTTTCATTTTCAGACGTTCTTCTAAGTCTTCATGATCAAGAATCGCATCATCCATTAGATTTTTTAATCCAGTATGGTGATAGCTATTCAAATAGCCAAAATTTAGTACTTTCTCGCTACGCTCCCCTCTAACATCTATATGTTTTTCTAATACAATTCTTCCTTCAGTTAGGGTACCAGTTTTATCGGTACACAAAATATTCATCGCACCGAAATTTTGAATAGAATTCAGCCGTTTGACGATGGTTTTTTTACGTGCCATCATCAACGCTCCTTTGGAAAGATTTACAGTCACAATCATCGGTAACATTTCTGGCGTGAGTCCAACAGCAACTGCTAAAGCAAACAAAAAAGCTTCGCCCCAATTATGCTTAGTTAAACCATTAATGAAGAAAACAGCTGGCGCCATAACAATCATGAATTTAATCATGATCCAGGTAAATTTATTTACCCCCTTATCAAAACTAGTAAGTACCCGCTCACAAACTATGGCATTCGCCAATGACCCAAAATAAGTACTACTACCCGTATTTACCACAACTGCCGTAGCACTACCGCTCACTACGCTGGAACCCAAAAAGCATATATTGGTCAACTCAAACGGGTTATTAATTTCAGTTGTTAGAGCAATACTTTTTTTCTCGATAGGTAGAGCTTCACCAGTCAATGCGGCCTGATTGAGGAATAAATCTTTGGCAGATATAATACGCACATCTGCTGGAATCATATCTCCAGCCGATAATTTAATAATATCACCGGGTACCAGCATTTTTAATATGATTTCCTGTTCTTTCCCATCACGTACAGCAGTTGCACTACTTCGCACCATCGCTTTCAGCTTTTCCGCAGCGTGATCGGCACGCATTTCCTGCACAAAACGTAGCACCACTCCTACAATCACCATAGCAAAAATTACAATAGTGGCACGCATATCGCCGGTAAAACATGAAACTATTCCCAAAACACTAAGCAAAAGAACTAATGGGTTTGCAAAGTTGGTAAGTAATCGCCATATTTCAGACTTGTGTTTTTCACACACAATTTTATTTAGTCCATATTTAGATAAACGTAACTTTGCCGCTTTTGCACTCAATCCATTTAAATTTGAGTGCAGTTTTTGCACAACTGCATTTGTTTCCAAATGCGATGTTTGGAGCAACAGTTCGGAAAAATGATGGGATTTATCAATATTACGGTTTGATTGCGCTAGTAGTGTTTTTGGAAATTCCATTTCTCTTCCTGCTTTTATTATCTATAAACCAAAGAAACATTTGCAGCGCCAAACTGATCTTTTAGTTTAATCAACAATTCTTCTTTTGGTTTTACTTTCCATTTGTCACCCAAAGCTAATTTGGCAATAGCTTCGCCATTATTATAGGTGATAAAAACCGGACAATTGCCACCATGATAACCATCAAGCACATCATACAAACCTTGCAACGATTTATCAGATATTTGCTTGGCCGCTAATTTTAACACTATACCATGAACATAAATTGCACGCGCTTGATCTAAACTCATAGCTTTGGTTGCCCGAATACGATAACCATCAGAAAAAGTGTCAACACTAACCTCACCTTCAACAATTACCAGCTGACCCTCAACCAAACATTCTCTTGCTACCGCAAAATTTTCCGCATACATAGTAACATCAACACTCGCAGTCATATCCTCTAGGGTAATAATAGCAAGACGATTACCGCTTTTAGTGTTTACGATCTTTAAATTCTTAACAAAACCAGCTATTAATACATTCTTATTAACTTCTGGGGCCAACTCAGAAATACTGGTTGAAACAAATTCATTGAGCTCGGCAGCAAACTGTTCAATCGGATGACCATTAAGATAAAACCCGAGAACATCTTTTTCATGCTGCAGACGCTCTGCATTAGTCCAATCGACTACCATAGCGAAAGCAAATATAGCATCATTTTCTTCTGGCGATAAGGCACTAAACAAATCAATTTGGCCTGAAGCAAAGTGCTTTCCATATTGCTCTGCGATGCGCATTGCTACGCTGAGAGTCGCAATTTGACTGGCACGATTTGGACCAATTTTATCTAAAGCTCCGGCATAAATCAAAGCCTCAAGCACCCGCTTATTCACCTTGCGACCATCAACTCTTTTGCACAAATCAAATAAATCTTTAAATGGTCCTTGCATGCTCCGCGTAGCTAAAATAACCTCTATTGCCGCCTGCCCTACCCCCTTTATTGCCCCGAGCCCATACAATATTTCGCCACTAGAATTAACTGTGAATTGATAATTGCTACTGTTAATATCTGGTGGAATAATTTTTAGCTTTAAATTTTTGCAATCATTTAAAAAGAAAACCACCTTGTCCGTATTATCCATATCAGAAGATAATACTGCGGCCATAAACTCCGCTGGATAATGTGCCTTCAGCCAAGCGGTTTGATAAGCAATTAAAGCATAAGCAGCTGAATGTGACTTGTTAAATCCATAACTGGCAAATTTTTCCATGATGTCAAAAATAGTATTGGCTAAATGCTTATCAATATTATTTTTAGCTGCACCATCAATAAAAATTGCACGTTGCAATGCCATTTCTTCTGGCTTTTTCTTGCCCATAGCACGTCGCAATAAATCCGCAGTACCTAAACTATAGCCTGCCAAGCTTTGCGCCATTTGCATTACTTGTTCCTGATAAACTACGATGCCATAAGTTTGACGTAAAATTGGTTCAAGTTTGGGATGTAAATAGGTAATTCGCGCACGACCATGTTTGCGATCAAAAAACTCATCTAACATTCCTGACTGCAAAACTCCAGGACGAATAATAGCAACCAATGCCATCACATCAGTAAAACAATCTGGCTTAAAACGCTTAATTATATCGCGTGAAATTCGCGATTCTAACTGAAACACTGCCGTAGTATTACAAGATTTTAATAATTTATAAGTCAAAGCATCATCAAGCGGCAACAGGTTAAGGTCAATTGGCTGATCACCTCGACGCTTATGCATAGCATTAATATTATGCAACGCCAGTTTAATTATAGTTAGCGTACGTAGTCCAAGAAAATCAAATTTTACTAAGCCAATGGTTTCAACATCATCTTTATCAAGTTGCGTTACCACTCCCCCGCCGGTTGCTTCACAATAAAGTGGCATAAAATCAGTTAATGCCGAAGGAGCGACAACCACACCACCGGCATGTTTTCCGGCATTTCTGGTTATGCCTTCAAGCTTCATCGCCAAATCGATTAAAGTTTTAACATCATCTTCTTGGTTATACTTTTGCTGCAGTAAATCTTCTTCTTGCAATGCACGTTCTAAACTAATGCCAATTTCAAACGGAATTAATTTTGCGATTTTATCTACAAAACCGTACGGGTATCCAAGCACCCGCCCAACATCGCGCACTACTGCTTTTGCCGCCATGGTGCCATAAGTTATAATCTGCGCAACTTTATCTTTGCCATAACGGTTAATCACATATTCAATCACGCGATCACGACCATCCATACAAAAATCAATATCAAAATCTGGCAGCGATACACGCTCAGGATTTAAAAATCTTTCAAATAACAATTCATGTTTAATTGGATCAATATCAGTGATGCCAAGCGCATAAGCTACGAGTGAACCAGCACCTGATCCTCTGCCCGGACCAACTGGTACATCATTTTGTTTAGCCCACCGAATAAAATCAGCAACAATCAAAAAATAACTGGCAAAACCCATTTGATTGATAACGCCGATTTCATAAGTCAAACGCTTATAATACTCTTCACATTTTTTAGCAAATTCTTGATCGGTAGTTGCAAGAATTATTTGCAAACGATTTTTTAAACCTATATGAGATTGCTCGGTAAAATAAGCTTCAGGCGTAGTATTTGACGGAGTTGGAAAAATCGGCAAAAAAGTTTTGCCAAAGACTAATTCAACATTACAACGCTTAGCAATCTCAACCGAGTTAATTAAACTTTCCGGAATATCATTAAATAATTCTTCCATTTCGGCAGAAGAACGCAAATATTGCTGCTGACTATATGAATGTGGCCGATTGGGATCATCTAAAATATAACCACTATGAATACAAACTCGCGCTTCGTGAGCTTCAAAATCTTGTTGCTCTAAAAAGCGTACTGCATTGGTAGCAACCACTGGACATGGAAGCTTAGCCGCTAAATCAAGAACCTTGCGTAAATATTCTTCCTCACGCGCCCGTCCAATACGCTGAAGCTCAAGATAATAACGACCGGGGAAAATTTTCTGCCAAAATTTTAATAACTGCTGTGCCTGCTGCAAATTATCTGTAAGCAATGCGTAGCCAATATCGCCATCCCTGCCACCAGACAGCACGATCAAACCATCAGCCCATTCTTGTAACCACGTTTTTTTTACGATAGGTGCGCCTAAATACTGGCCTTCAGTAAATGAAAGCGAAACCAATTTTAAAATATTTTGATAGCCCTGTTGATTTTGCGCGAGTAACAACATTTTAAATGGCTGACGTGCATCCTTGGTGTTCTCCAGCCAAATATCTACACCAATAATTGGCTTTATCCCTGCAGCCGTCGCTGCTTTATAAAACTTCACGAGCGCAAAAAGATTGCTTTGATCCGTAAAAGCAATCGCCGGCATATTTTGCCTACTGCAAGCATTCATCAATTGATCAATACGGACAATGCCATCAGAAATAGAATATTCGGTATGTAAATTTAAATGTGCGAATTTTATGCCCATGGGTTTTTCTTTAATCTGCTGACTGGAGCAAAACTTTGCCGATGAATTGGTGTTGCTCCAAACTGTTTGAGTGCTAATAAATGTTGTTTCGTACCATAACCTTTATGTTTGGCAAACTCATATTGCGGATAAACTTTATCATATGTAACCATGGCGCGGTCACGAATAACCTTGGCGATAATCGATGCGGCACTAATAACTGGAACTAAATTATCCCCATCAATAATCGCTTCAATCGAACACTTTACTTTTGGGCAAAATTTGCCATCAACTTGGATATGATCAGGTTTAACGTTTAATGCATTAATCGCACGCTGCATCGCAAGTAAACTTGCTTGCAAAATATTGATACGGTCTATTTCCTCTACCTCTGCAAGGCCAACCGCCCAGACAATGCAATTCTTTTGGATAATGGCACACAAAACTTCGCGTTGCTTGGCCGTTAATAATTTTGAATCAGCCAAACCTTCGATAGGTTTCATCGGATCTAAAATCACTGCGCCGGCCATCACTGGTCCAGCTAAAGATCCGCGTCCAACTTCATCAACACCAGCAATTAATTTCATACACCATTATTACGGTGATAAAACCTAAAATCAATCGATTCTACGTGAAAATAGCATTTACTAGGAAAAGTAACCTTGGGCTAGGGATATTTTGCCCCCTTCAAGGCATTTTGATCGCACTAATTTGATAACTTCTTGTTTATAAAAAAAATTAATGCCCTGTTAACTCTATATACCCATATTGACATCATAAAAATACCTGTCATATTCATATGTAAAATACGAATTTTTCATGCAAAAATCAACCAAACACATTCTTATCTCCGTAGGCGAAGCATCTGGCGACATGCATGCTGCGAACCTGGTACAAATGGTAAAAAAAATCGCTCCTAATACTAAATTTTATGGCATGGGGGCAAATTTAATGCGCGATGCCGGAATTGACATAATTGTCGATGCTAGTGAACTTAGTATTGTTGGAGGACTTGAAATAATACTTAAGTTTTCAAAAATCCGACAAGCCTTTCGTATTATGCAAGATGCACTCTTGCATAATAAACCCGATCTTTTAATCCTCGTTGACTACCCAGGGTTTAACTTGCGCTTAGCAAAATTCGCCAAAAAGGCTGGGGTTAAAGTTTTATATTTTATCAGCCCAAAGATTTGGGCCTGGAATCAAGGTCGCGTCGAAATTATAAAAAAGTATGTAGACATGATGGCAGTTATTTTTCCATTTGAGGTGGCTTTTTATAAGAAATTTGGAGTGCCAGCAACCTTTGTCGGCAATCCCTTACTCAAAATGGTCAAACCAAAATTAACTCGCGATACCGCAAAACAAGCTTTTTGCTTAGACCCCAGCTGCAAAACCATAGGATTATTTCCCGGCAGTCGTAAAAGTGAAATCAATTATCTTTTACCAATTATGCTTGCAGCCGCAAAGTTATTAAAAAATCAAAATCCAAACCTGCAATTTTTATTACCGCAAGCGAATTCTATAACTCTCGAGGATTTACAGCCGCATTTGCAATCGGGCTCGGTTGAAGTACGCATAATTAAAGATCAAAATTATGATGTGATACAAGTCTGTGATGCGATCATTGCTGCATCTGGAACGGCTACTTTGGAAATCGCTATCATGGCGATTCCACAAGTAATTATTTATAAAAAATCATGGCTCGAATATCAGATAGCAAGGCACTTAATCAAAATTCCTTACATAGGGTTATGCAACATCTTAGCCAACAAAAAAATCGTTCAAGAATTCTTACAATATGACGCAACGCCAAAAAATATTGCTAAGGAAATAGAAAAAATATTGAATGATGCGAATTATCGCGAAGAAATGGTTGCCAATTTAATCCAAACAAAAAAATCACTGGAAAGCGATAAACAAGAAAATATAGCTGAATTGATCCTAGAGACCGTCTAACCACATTTTACCTTTGACATTTTAACCCAATGAATTACAATACTTCTACTTTGTCTAGTTAGTAGTAGGAGACTAAAAAATGCAAGCAAGCAACATTGACAATGATGATGTCAGAGACAAGGCCATCATGGATGCCGAAGACAAGGCTACCAAAGATGCCGAAGACAAGGCTGTCAGTGCCGTAAAATCTATAGCCGAATCTGAAGGTTTTAGAAAGCTTTTACAAAGCATAAACGCATATTACACGGAACATCCTGATAGCAAAAAAAAAGAAACCGTAGGACTGCTTATTTGGCATAATCTAGGCTCTATATTTAAATTCTTAGGCTCTCTTATTGCACATCCTTCCTTGCTTCTAGGCCTGATAAACCTGATATCATTTTTTAAAAGACCAGAAAAAAACACCACCCAATTTGCAAAGCGTGTTGTTGAAGAAACTAAAATCCTCCAGGTTGTAACTAGCGTAGGTGGCGGCACCTTAGTGAAAAATTTGGCAAGCGCTTTCCAATCCCCTATCGCTGCAGGTTTTACTGATGCTTCCGTTATGAATAACCTGTTCTTAATTATATCATCCGGTGATAAAAGAGCTAAACTCGTCACCATACTAAATTCCGTATCGGAAGCTATGGATGGCAAAACTAAATGGCTAAATGCTGTTGCGATAATTTTAAAACAGATAGATGAGTTGCCCGAATTAAAAGCGATCCTTAGTGACAAATCTGGATTAATCTTGAGCACACTTAAAGACAGCTTGGTGCAGAAAAAAGAAAACGGGGATGGGAATGAGTTAGCACCTTTAGGTGTAATGCTGGAGAAAATGGGAATTATCTCAGTAAAAAAAGACGAAAAAGGAAATTTAATATTAGTAGATACCATGTTGCTGGATAAGGTATTACCAGCCATACTCATACCTGACCCTAAAGAGAAGCCTGAATCTAAAAGCGCAATGCAGCTTTTATCAAGTATTGTTGAAGAGCTGAGTAAGCCCGACGTAAATTTATTCGCTTGGGTAAACAGAACAGTGCAACTAATCAATTCAAACTCTGCATTAAAAATATTAGTAAGAGACAATCCTGAGTTATTAACTAATACATTAACAAAGCTTGTAGTAAGCCTTGACTCAGACAAAAGCAAAGAAAAAGAAGAAGCAAACAAAAAAACTTTTGGAATGTTATTCGGGATACTTATCCCGACAGCTTCTGAATCACTAAAAGATGACGGCACCACAGACTTGCTAATGCAAGTATTGGGTGCTATGGAACGCAGCCCGGAGTTGTTTAAGAAGATGATGGATGATATCGACAAAAAAGATCTACCAAAACTGATCGATGATCTTTTTAACGATAAGCTAATTGCTGCCTTTCTAACTGCTAACCCAGATACATATGTAAAATTCTTAACAATTATTACGAAAAAAGCGGCCACTGTGTTCGCAGGTGGTATGATTGCAACTATAGCTGGGGCAATAACCTACGCTAATGGCATACAAGATCCAATGAGCTTAAAAAATATTGCTAAAGAGGCGGTTAAAGTAAATATCAGGGGGATCATAGGAAATGCCTTGTTTAGCAACAAAAGTAATAGGGTAAGTATTGATTTTTCTGACATGGAATTGACTGGGAAGCAGTTGAAACGAATAATTACTGACCTAAGAAAATTACATGGGTCAATGATGGGTCACTCAGAATATGTTGACATTATTTTTAAAGGAACAAAGATTACAGGATCAATTGACGGCTTGGATTTATCCGGTTTGAATTTAAGTGGACTCGATTTAAGCGGCGTTACCTCTATGGATAAATGCAATCTTACTGGCGCAACGATAGATGGGTCTACATTGCCTCCAAAAGGCAAAGAAATTGCAAAACCTTCCCTATTAGAATTTGAAAGATACCAGTTTGCTCGCGACATTGCCGTAAAAGTATGGGAGAATTTATTTGGCGATAGTACTAATGCGGGTCGCATAGACGATTTAAATAAGATGATGACGTTTTTCATGGGTACGGTGGAAAAATTTAGTGAGCAAGAGCTGAAAAATTTACGAGCAAATGTTCTGAATATTGAATCCGTTATCGGTAAAAAAGTTATCGATGGAAAGAATAATGATACTAATCTTAGTAAGATTATGTATAACCTTACTACAAAATACACTTGGGTCGGAACAGTTACATCCGGAATAGAACTAGATGATACAAAACTAAATGCAATGAAAGATTGCGCGGAACAGTTCTTTCGGGCTTCTTTGCTGCCGCCTAATTTAGATGCTCCTACTCATAAAGCAGCTCGTGATCTCAGCTTGGAGATAAACAAAAAACTATTCGGTTTAGACTATGCTAAGGATTCAACAAAAATTAGAAAAGCACAAAAAGTAGAAGAGCTTATTGTTCGCGCCGTCTCTGCTGAAAACAGTGGTATAAAGAAATTATTAGATAAAAACCCTGGGGAGATTCGAGCTTTTCTTACAGAAGATAAGAATATTGCTAAATTGAGAGAGTCACTGGATAAAAATCCGAAGATTTTTGAATCTATTTTAGAAAATGTGACTAAGTTTGGTTTTGATGGTTATAAGAAAATCGAACTCTCCGCGCGTAGAGTTGCGGAGAATGTATTTGGTAAAGGTTATGAAGGAAATTTAGGAAGAGTCAAAGATTTTAATCGTATATTTGAACTTTTGTTAGAAAAATTTCAGCCAAACGACGAAAGGATTTCGACGGAAAAATTCGAAGAAACATTGGTAAGTCTTATTAAAGAACATGCAACAGTTGGTACCTGGGGTGGATATATTAGTAGAAGTGGTGGTATACAACTGAAGCCTGAAAAAGAAAGCTTAAATAAATGCTGGGAAAAAATGGATGAGTTGAACGAGGCCGTCAAAGTTAAACCATTGCAGTAGAATAAGAAAGATATCGTTGACTCATAACATGTTTGTGGTTGTTGCTACGTACCTACCGCAACCGCAAAATTCCGCGCTCGCTTTGTTTGAGCATGTCAATAAATCGTTGGACTTCAGGGCAAATTGGCAGCATAGCTTCGAGTTCTGGAATTGCTTGCACTACAGTCAATTTTTTACGTAAAACAATATTATAAGCCTCTTTTAAATTTTCTAGAGTTTTCTCAGAAAAACCTTGTCGTTTTAATCCAATTAAATTCAGACCGTAAAGCTTAGCCGTATCAAAATCACCACCAGCAATAACATATGGCAAAACATCTTTGCCTATATCAGCTCCGCCAATAAAAAAACTATATGCACCAATCCTAACAAACTGCGCAACTTTAACAAAACCACCAAAAACAACATAATCATCAACAATCACATGTCCAGCTAATGAAGCATTATTTGAAAACACCGTCTCATTACCAACAACACAATCATGTGCAATATGCACATAATTCATAAATAAATTATTATTGCCGATTTTGGTTACACCACCACCCTGCGCTGTGCCTAAATTCATCGTACAAAACTCGCGGAAAATATTATTATCACCAATTTCTAAAGTAGTATCTTCACCGTGATATTTCTTATCTTGCGGAATCGCTCCAATGGATGCCATTTGAAAAATCTGGTTGTTCTTACCAATTTTTGTTCTACCCTCAATCACTGCATGTGGACCAACCCATGAACCTTCACCAATTTCAACATTCTTACCTATAATTGCATATGGCCCAATTTTTACATTGGGAGCAATTTTGGCATCTTTATCAACAATAGCACGTTGGTCAATCATTTTAAGCCCCCTTTGGCAATCAGGAGCTCCACGCTACAAGCTAGTTCACCATCAACTGTAGCTTTAGCATTAAACACCCAAAGTTCACGCCGCTGCTTTGCTATCTCAACACGCAAATGCAGCTGATCACCAGGTTCTACTAAACGTTTAAAGCGCGCATTATCAACACCGGCTAAAAAATACCAGTTGTCGTCATCAACATCCTTGTTCGTGGTATAAAATATCAACAAACCTGCCGCCTGAGCCAAAGCTTCAATTTGCAGCACTCCAGGCATGATAGAACGCTGCGGAAAATGACCATTAAAGTAATCTTCATTACAAGTAACATTTTTTAAAGCAAGAATTGTCTTGCCAGGCTCAACCTCAAGCACTCGATCTACCAACAAAAATGGATAACGATGTGGCGCGTGCTTTCTGATTTCTTGGATTTTTATAATACTCATGTTTTTTTATTCTCCCCCAACTTCGCAAGCCTCACTAAAACTCTGCCCCAAGTACGATACGGCATCGCAGGAATACTTGATGCATACATTCCTGGTTTAGTGATTGATTTACCAATAGCTGACTTACCACTTATAATCACACCATCAGTAATTTCAATATGACCAGTAATACCAACTCCACCACCAATCATACAATAGCGACCAATCTTAGTACTGCCTGCAATGCCCGTGCAACCTGCAATAGCAGTATGCGCACCAATATGCACATTATGGCCAACTTGTATTTGATTATCTAATTTAACCCCATCTTCAATAATAGTATCGGAAATGGCACCACGATCAACGGTAGTATTGGCCCCAATTTCAACGTCATTACCAATAATTACGGTTCCAAGTTGATAAATTTTATGCCATACCCCTTTTTCATTGGCGTTACCAAAACCGTCAGAACCAATAACTGCACCACTATGCAACAAGCAGCGCTTACCTATTTTAACTCTGTGATACAATACTACATTGGCACATAATTTCGTTTTTTCACCAATTACCACATCGTCACTAATAACAGAGCCCGCGGCAATTTGCGCGTTTTCGCCGATTTTTACTCTATGCCCAATAACACAATATGGTCCAATACTAGTGCCCGCTCCAATCTCACAGTCTTCACCAATTAAAGCAGTAGCATGAATACCAGGAGAAATTATTGGCGCATCATCGAAAAAACCAGAGATTTTGGCATAAGCTAAATAAGGATCATTTACAATAATCCAGTTTCCAGAATTCTGCTCAGCATGCTCTGGCCGAGCAATAACTGCAGCGGCCTTGGTAGTAGCCAAATACTTGGAGTAATGATGACTTTTAAGAAAACTTATTTGGCTAGGTGTAGCCTTGTCTAATGAGCCAATGCCAGTAATAAGACAATTAGGATCACCCCAAAACTCTGCCGCTAAAAATTTAGCCAATTCTTGTAATGTATAGGTACGCTTGGTCATAAAAACCTTAAATACTTGCACTAATACTAAACTGGAACATTTCGAGTCTATCGCCATCTTTTTTACGAATTGGCTTTGCCAAGCTAAACACTAATGGCGCCAGAGGCGTGCGCCATTCAAGTTGGATACCACAGGAAGCTCTAAGATCTTTAATCTTGAACCTGTTGTTATAAACATCACCAACATCAATAAAAATACTAGGACGCACTGTATCCTTCATCGGCGTGGGAATAATAATACCAGCACTCGCCACAGTCATAACATTACCACCTTTGGCATGGCCTTGATCATCACGAGCATCTTCATCACCACCACCTAAATCACCAGCTTCAAAACCACGTACTGATCCGATACCGCCGGCAAAAAAGTTTTGAAAAAACGGAAGCGCTTTAGTTCTACCAAAACCACTGCCATAACCAACATCAGTACCAGTACGTAAAATAAAGTCTTTGAACAGTGGCTGATACCAAGTGGTGGTATGTTCAATCTTGTAAAATTCAAGGCTATGTTTATTAAGAGGGGCATAACCAGTTAAACTCAAACTCTGCGCGAATCCCTTCGTAGGAAAGATCGCTCTATTAAGATTACTATGCTGCCAGCTAGCAACTGCTTTTAATTGATTATAAATATAACCATAGCTATTTATAAAATCAGAAACCTGCTTCGGTGGAACACCAGCATCGGTCTTAATTTTAATATGCTCAACACCTGCTCCAAGAGTAATACTGTCAAGATCTGATAATGGGACAACAAAAGAAGCTAAACCGCCAACAACGTTAGTCGAATAAGGACTCCGCCCTCTCAGTTTGCTCGTATCAGTCTTCTGAAAATAGGCATTAACATTAAAACCAATATGATTAATGGTAAAATATGGATCGTAATAGCCTAAGCTATACATTTGAGTTGCTTTGCTATTATCAAATCTAACCGATGCTGTTTTACCACTACCTAAAACATTTGAGTCATTTACACCAGCACCATAAAGAAAACCCTCCGCATCGGAATAACCGCCCTGAACCGTAGCTGAAACAGCAGAAGCTTCTTTAACACTATAGGTAAGATCCATTTGGTGAGCCTCATCCGACACTGGATCAAGTTTGTACTCTATGTCTTCCAAATAACCTAAATTTGCCAAAAGGCGTTTTGACTCTTCAATCTTCGATAAATTAAACATTGACCCTTCGTGCAGCCGCATTTCACGCCGCAGCACTTCATCATGAGTTTTAGTGTTCCCTTTAAAATTAATACGATGAATATAGACACGCTGACCAGGATTAACCATAAACTTAACAAATATCTGCCTGCTACTATCATCAATTATGGGTTCAACCCCGATATCCGGCAGGCCATAACCATAATCACCTAAATATCGATTAATGTTTGCTTGAATATCCATAATATCTTTACGTGAAAAAGTGACACCTGTTTTGAGGGTAATTAATTTTAGTATTTCGGCGCGTTTACCGATTAGATTACCGTCTAAACTAACCCCTTTAATTTTGTATGGCAGTCCTTCAACAACATGAATTGTAATATAAAGATGCTTCTTATCAGGAGTGATTGCCACTTTAACACTGTCCACTTTAAAGTGTAAATAACCACGATCCATATAATAAGAACGCAGTTTTTCTAAATCACCATCCAATTTTTCCTGTGAATATTGATCTGAATTGGTAAAAAAACTCCAAAGCTTGGTGGTGGCTAAAGAAAACTCTCCCAGTAGAGTTCTTTCGCTAGCAATTGTATTGCCCGTAATTTTAATAGATTTAATTTTTGCAGCTGGTCCTTCTTTTATATTAATCGTAACTGCCACACGATTACGCTCTAGTGGCTTAGCACTAGCATCAATTTTCGCAGCATATAAACCTAAATTATGATATTGCTGCATTAAAGCTTGAACGATTCCATTTAAAAGCGCCTGATCCATAGCTTGTCCTTCGACCAAACCTGATCTTTTTAAGGCATCATCCATGTCTTTTGTTGTAATTTTACTGTTACCCGAAACTTTTATTGATCCAATTACTGCACGTTCAACCACTTTAATTAAAAGATCGTTGCTACTTTTGGTTAAACTAATATCACTAAAAAAATTGGTCTTATATAGAGCGCGAATAATATATCCAGTTTGGGAAGAATCGATACGTTCCCCCTCTTTGACGCCAGCATCTGCTAAATAGCTAAGCGCTGTTCCCAAGCTAATACGCTTTAAACCATCAAAACGAATTTTATGAATTACAAACTCCTCCGCAAATGCAGCTGAGTAAACAAACACTAGGACAAAAATACCACATAATAATTTTTTTGGTAACGACATAGTAATCCACCATTAAATTAGTAAAAGCCCTAAAACAAAAATCGGAATTGCTGCGGTTAAGCTGTCAATCCGATCATATATACCTCCATGTCCAGGTAGTAATTGTCCACTATCTTTTACTCCTGCTTGACGCTTCAACATACTCTCAAACAAATCACCAATCACCGACCACAAACACGTAATTACAACCAACATTAAAAGCGAAATACCGCGCATACCACTAAAATCGAAAACTACGCCTCTTAATAATAAAGCACCAACAATCGTAACAAGTAGGGAGAACAATAAACCGCCAAGCACCCCTTCAAATGTTTTTTTGGGACTGATTTGCGGTGCCAATAAATGTTTTCCCCAAAGTCTTCCAGCAAAATACGCGCCAATATCAGCCGCACAAACAATCATCAACAGATAAAGTAAAAACTTTGCGCCAAATTTTTCTTGAATCTCAATTAAACCAACCAAACACGGTACGAAAACCATAATTCCAGTCAACCACTGCCAAGCTATACTAGTAAAGCAGCTGCTTTTGTCGGTCGTGTAACGCCATAAAAAATATGGGACAACCAACCACCACAATACACCGATAATCAATGTCGGTTGTGCCGGAAAAAATTGGGCGACTGCAGCAACCAACAAAAATGCAGCTAAAAAGCTTATTTTCTTCTTATAATTTTCTTGCCAAAATAAATCTGCAAATTCCCAAACAGCCAATGCCACTACCAATCCAGCAAACACTTTAAAACCAATTAATGGTAAATAAAATATACTAATAACTACTAACGCTCCAAAAATTAATGCAGTAGTAATACGCTGTGTTAGCATTTTCCAAACCTTCTACTTCTTTGATCGTAAGAAACGAGCGCCGCAGTAAACTCTGCCTCGCGAAAATCTGGCCATAAAACATCAGTAAAATATAACTCGGTATATGCCAGCTGCCATAACATGAAATTACTTATACGTTGTTCGCCACTGGTACGAATAAACAAATCCGGTTCTGGCAAATCGTGCAGGCAAGTTCTTGCATGCACTTTTTCAATCGTAATATCTTGCGGCGTCAATTTTCCCGCTTCAATTTCCCCGCCAAGTTGTCGCGCAGCCTCTACAATATCCCAGCGCCCGCTATAACTTAAAGCAATCACTAATTTCAAACCACTATTACTGACAGTCAATTTTTCAGCAGCGCGAATTTTTTGCTGTAATTTTTCCGTAAGGAGTTTGGTCTCGCCAATAACTCGAAATTGCACATTGTTTTTATGCAACTCTTTAATTTCACCTTCTAAAGCCCAAACAAACAGCTGCTCCATTAAATAACCAACTTCTTCTTGAGGTCTCTGCCAATTTTCGGTACTAAATGCAAACAATGTCAAAACATCAATTTTTTTTTCAGCACACACTTTAACAATCTCGTGCACGCTCTCCACACCAACTTTATGCCCAGCAATCCTCGATAATCCACGTTTTTTGGCCCAGCGACCATTACCATCCATTACAATTGCAATGTGTTTGGGCAGCTTCATTATATTATACCTTCATCAATTCTGCTTCCTTCGCAACAGCCAGTTTATCAATTTCGGCAACAAACTTATCAGTTGTCTTTTGTACTGAATCTTGGGCACGATGATCTGCATCTTCATCAATCTGTTTTTTCTTAAGAAGATCCTTAAGACTAGCCATGGCATCACGACGAACATTCCTAAGCGAAACTCGTGCTTGCTCCGCAATAGTTTTTACTACTTTAGCCATCTCTTTGCGGCGCTCTTCAGTCATCGCAGGAACAGGTACCCGCACCAAATTAGCATCAGCAATTGGATTCAAACCAAGACCAGCATTAAGAATTGCTTTTTCAATTGGCTTAACCATAGTTTTTTCCCATGGCGTAATTGTAATGGTATGAGCATCAGAGACCACAATATTAGCAATATTTTTTAATGGAGTTTCATTGCCATAATATTCAACTTTGACCCCATCAACCAAACTGGAATGCGCTCGTCCAGTTCTTAATTTACCTATTTCAACTTTAAAAGCCTCTAGCGCTTTTTGCATGTTTGTTTCAACATCTTTATTAATGCTATTTAACATAGTTCACCTCATTCTACTAAAGTTCCTTCGTTAGCACCCTGAATAATACGCAATATAGCCCCCTTTTTATGCATATTAAACACCCGCAGTTTCATTTGATGATCACGACAAAGGCAAAATGCCGACAAATCCATCACAGCTAATTCTTTGGTTAGAGCTTCTTGGTAGGTTAAATGACTATAAAATTTGGCATCAGGATTTATTTGTGGATCGGCTGAATAAACACCATCAACATTTGTTGCCTTTAAAAGTAAATCAGCATCAAGCTCAATCCCTCGCAGACCAAGTGCAGTATCAGTAGTAACGAATGGATTGCCAGTACCACCAGCAAAAATTACAACAAAATTCTGTTCAAGATAATTAGCAGCTTTATTGCGATCATAGCGCTCAATTACGCCATCTATTGGCAAGGCCGACATGATTTTAGTGGGAATATTCAAGTGCGCAAAAACATCCCGTATCGCCAAAGCATTTAACATCGTAGCAACCATACCAAGATGGTCGCCAGTAACACGCGAAATCAAAACTTGATTTAATTTAGCACCACGAAAAAAATTACCACCACCAACAACAATTCCAACCTGCACTTTGCCAGAAGCCAATGGCTTAATCTCATGTGCAATGTTTTCAATTACAGCCGTATCAATGCTAGAAGTTCTTTTTCCCAGCAAAGCCTCACCACTAAGTTTAAGCATTACGCGTCGATAACGAGTTTTTTTCATGTGAAATCACTCCTCATATTTGCGCCTACCAACCTTATGTCCTATAACAAGCTCTTAACTTCAGTTGCAAAATCGGTCTCCTTCTTCTCAATCCCCTCACCCACTTCAAAGCGCGCAAAACTCAAAACTTTTACATTCGCTTGCTTCAGTAAGTCGGCAACCGTGATATCTGGATTTTTAACAAACGGTTGCTTAATTAGGGTTGATTCGCTTACAAATTTTTGCATACGACCAATAATCATTTTCTCTATAATTTCAGGTGGCTTGCCACTTGCCTGCACCTGAACCAAACAAATTTCTTTTTCTTTATTAAGCAAATCTTGTGGTAATTCTTCGGGCAACACTGCTATGGGTTTACTTGCGGCAATATGCATCGAAATGTCTTTACCAAGCTCAGAAGAATTTGCAGCCGATAATTCAACTAATACACCAATTCGATTATTGCTATGAACATAATTACCAATAACTCCCACAGTTGTCATCAATTTCAGACGGCGCACATTAATATTTTCACCAATTTTGGCAACCAAATCCTCGCGGGCTTGGGTAATAGTTTTACCATTGTCTAAAGTCAAAGCCAATAAATCATCAGGATTGGTGGCAAGTGCAGCTAATCCGGCAGCGGCAACAGCATTTACAAATTCCAAGAAATTATGATCACGCGCAACAAAGTCAGTTTCACAATTAACTTCAACCATAATTGCTTTTTTGCTATCACCACTTACTTTAACTGCGATGGCACCTTCCGCTGCTATCCGACCAGCCTTTTTGGCAGCTTTAGCCTGGCCAGATTTACGCATAGCTACAATTGCCACTTCGATATCACCTTGGGCCTCTGTAAGAGATTTTTTACACTCCATCATTCCGGCTCCGGTACGCTCACGCAATTCTTTAACTAAAGAAGCTGTAATTATCATGATCTAAATCCTTACTTGTTTTTACCAGATGAAACATCAACCAAATTACCTGCCAAAACTTCGGCAACAGTTTTTTCTTCAATTGCTTCATCTTCTACTATTTCTGCCATTGTCATTTCTTCTTTTTGCTTCCCAACATTTGAATTTTTAACAACAACGTCTGTATGACGAGCATGTTGAGGAGAGATACTTCTTATTTGAGTTGTACCAGCTGTATCAGTGGTAGATGCCTTTCTCTTAAAAACTTTTTTCTTTGGTGGTAAAACTTTTTTACCAAGCTTTTTATCTTCTTTTTCGGCAATAATTTCTTCTTCAATAATATGGCTACGAGCATCAACAATTGCATCTCCAATGCCCTGTAAGTATAGTTTGATTGCACGGATTGAATCGTCATTTCCCGGGATTACATAATCAATACCATCAGGACTATTGTTAGTATCAACTATACCCACTATCGGAATCTTTAATTTGGACGCTTCGCTTACAGCTATGTTTTCGTGTCCAACATCAATTACAAAAACGGCATCTGGTAGGCCACCCATTTTGCGAATACCGCCTAAAACACGATCAAGTTTAGTGATTTCACGCATTATGGATAGCGCTTCTTTTTTTGTAATACGCGCAAAAGTTGGGCTGTCGCGCAAATCTTCCAATTCTTTAAGCCGCTTCAATGATTGCCGAATTGTTTTATAGTTGGTCAACATACCACCAAGCCAACGATAATCAACATATGGCATTTGACAACGCTGCGCTTCTTCACGAATTAAACTACGAGCTTGCTGCTTAGTACCAACAAATAAAATTTTGCCTCTTTTGCCAGCCACACTACTTAAAAAATTTATCGCTTGTTTATATAGCTCAAGGGTTTTTTCAAGATTAATAATGTGAATTTTACTTTTGATACCGAAAATATAAGAAGCCATCTTTGGATTCCAGTAACGGACTTGATGGCCGAAGTGCACGCCAGCTTCTAACATCTGGCGCATAGTAATGTCAGTCATTTTTTTCTCCTTGGGTTATGCCTCCACATGTCCCACGACCTAACCAAATTTCTCCGGCACCCAAAGTCATGTGTCGATATGTGTGAGTAGTTAAAGTTATATTTTATTTGCTTAATTTAGCAAGGCTTTATACCATAGTTAAAAAAAAAATACTAATCACTATCAAATATTGTATTATTATAACTCTATTTATTTGAATATATTAACATTTACACACACTATTGAGCCTTTGAAATGACAATAACCATAAAAACTCCTGCTGAAATAGAGAAAATGCGCATAGCTTGTCGCTTAGCTACAGAAGTATTAGAAATGGTCGCGCCGCATATTCAGGCTGGCGTAACAACCAAAGAACTTGATAGCATTTGTCATAGCTATATTGTTAACATTCAGCAAGCCATACCGGCACCGCTAAATTATCGAGGTTTCCCCAAGTCAATTTGCACCTCTATAAATGATGTTGTTTGTCACGGTATTCCATGTTTAAAAAAATTAAAAAATGGCGACATTATAAATATTGACGTTACCGTTATAAAAAATGAATATTTTGGTGACACCAGCAAAATGTTCATCGTGGGCACGACATCTGGTTTAGCACAGCGTCTAGTTAAAGTTGCACAAGAGTGCTTATATCTTGGCATCAAAACCGTAAAGCCTGGAGCTCATATAGGCGATATCGGTGCTGTAATTCAACAACATGCAGAAACTAATAAATTTTCTGTGGTACGCGAATATTGCGGGCATGGTATTGGCAGAGTTTTTCACGAAGAACCGCAAGTGTTGCACTATGGTGAAATTGGAACTGGAGCAATAATGAGACCTGGAATGATATTCACTATCGAACCCATGATTAACGCTGGCTCCTATCACACTAAATTACTGCCCGATGGTTGGACCGCTATTACTAAAGACAAACAATTATCCGCGCAATGGGAACACACCATCCTCGTCACTGGAAGTGGCTATGAAGTTCTGACCATAAGTGAAGGCGAAGTAATCTGAAAAACAACAACTAAAGCATAGAAACCGGGTGCCGATCGTATTGGTTAATTATGTTTCTTAACATAAGCCTCAGCCTCATCTGCATATCCTTTTTCTCTAGCAGTAAATAATTTACCTCCTTCAAGAGATTCCATCACTTTTCCTAAATTATCTGTAAGTTTGGCAATATTACCTTTATCCTTCTCATAGCTGCTACCATATCCAATCCAGCTAAAGATTTTGTACATATAACTGTTAAGATTTTCATTGACCTTTTGTTCCAACTTTCCCAGACTTTCTTGTGTAGCTTTTAAATTTGCACATAACACTTTTTTATCAGCAGTTGTGCATGTTTTAAGTTTGTCTAATTTAGTTTCTAGATCTGTTAGCGCACTTTCGGTATCAGCGGCAAGCGTGTCAGTAGCACCACCTTTACCAAGTGTTGATTGTACTTCCTCTTCAACTTGATTTTTTATACTGTTCGACTTTTCTTCTCTCTTTCTCTGGGCATAATCATACAAAGACTTAAAATCATTATCAACATCACGTTGCTGTTGCACAGCAATCATATCCAAGATTATACTCGAATCGCTTGACTTAAATTCTGCGTTACCGTATTCCTCGGCCGTTTGTGCAATATCCTTCTTTAATTCACGAACTGCTTCACACAACATGTATACATTTTTCGATATAATATCTACGTTTGCTGCCTCTTTATCTTTCTCAAATATTTTCCTCGTCAGAGCATCATCATTCATAGCATAATTAGTTAGATCATTTATCGCTTCTTTGCTCTTTTTCAGCATTAACATATATGATTTAATTCCTTCAACATTATGTTTTATAGCTGATACAAATTTTTTCATTTTCTCTTCATATTCTTTTTTATTAGGAACCATAAAATCCTCCTTGGATGTGCAATACATGGTTTATATTAAACGGGTTTAATTATCTCACAACTTTGATAGCAATACAATTTTTCAAACAAACTTATAACCTCTGCCGCACTGCTTCAAATAAACAAACACCCGTAGCTACTGAAACATTAAGGTTAGGCACAACACCATTCATTGGAATTTTTATCATAAAATCGCAATGCTCACGCGTAAGGCGTCTTAGGCCTTCGCCTTCAGCACCAAGAACTAAAGCAACTGGACCCTTAAGATCAACCTGATAAATACTTTGCGTACCCTCTTCTGCTGCACCATAAATCCAAATATTCAATTCTTTTAGGGTACGCATGGTACGTGCCAAGTTGGTTACCTGGATAAATGGAGTTGTTTCTACTGCGCCAGAAGCAACCTTGTAAACTGTTGGGGTCAAACCACATGCCCTATCCTTCGGGGCAATCACCGCATGTACGCCAGCTGCATTAGCTGTACGTAAACATGCACCTAAATTGTGCGGATCTTGTACACCATCTAAGATCAGCAATAATGGCGGGGTTTCTGTTTTGTCTAAAATTAGCTCAAGATCATCTTCAGTGTAATCACTGCTGCGCGAGACCGCAGCAACAATACCTTGATGATTGCCGTGATACACCATCTCTCCAAGACGATCACGCGACAGGTATTCCACTGGCACCTTGTGTGTTTGTGCCAACTGCAAAATTTCTTGCGCATGTTCATCTTGTTTTTTGCTTTGCAAGTAAATACAAGTAACATGCTTAGGCGTGTGCGAAAGTACCGCTATAACAGAATGGTAGCCAAAAATATGTTTTGTTGATTTCATTGCGAAAATTCTACAATATCTAAAAGTTCAGATTCATAATTATCCATTTCCTCAACCGAAGCATCTGATATTTTAATTTCTTCTGGCGTAAACGAACTCTCATCCACACTCGCCAGAGCTATTTCAGCTTCTGTTTGTGGTTGACCTTCTGTAAGCAATGTTTCAGTAAATTCCATCAGTGGTGGTAGCTCATCTAAGCTTTTCAAATTAAAATAATCTAAAAACTTTTTCGTAGTAGCAAAAATCGCCGGCCGACCAGGAACTTCTTTCTGACCAATAATGCGCACCCACTCATGTTCAAGCAAGGTTTTCATTATATTACTGCCTACCGTAACGCCGCGCACACTTTCAATTTCCCCGCGCGTAATGGGTTGGCGATAAGCAATTAAGGACAGAGTTTCTAGCAAAGCACGTGAATACCTGGGTGGGCGCTCTTCATATAATTTATTAACCCACTGGCTTAGACCTGATCTAACCTGAAAACGAAAGCCACTAGCAACTTCTTTGAGCTCAACCCCACGATCTTTGCAATTCTCAATAATTTCATTAATAATTTCTTGTAATTTACTGATTTCAAGCGAATTATCATCTGCGCAAATTATTTTATAAAGATCTTCAATACGCAAAGGCCTCTCTGAGGCCATAAGCAAACCTTCAATTATTTGTTTAAGCGTCACTTCAGACATTCTAAGCTCTCAACCTCAATTAATTTTAGATAAATAGACCCATAAACTTCGGTTTGAACTATATCAAGCAAATTTTGCCGCAACAACTCTAAAATCGCCATAAAAGTTACAATCGCGCCAATGCGTCCCTCTTCCACATTAAACATTTTTTCAAAACTCACAAATTTTTGTGTTTGTAGGCTTGATAAAATCAACGTCATACGCTCTCTTACCGAAAGATTTTCTCTACCTATACGATGGTGCATATACATGCTAGCACGCGCCACCACATCTTTAAACGCGGTAAACAGTTCTTGCAGTTCGAACCGGGGCAACGGACGCGCCTGCCACTCGATTTCCTTAAGTTCAACTGCAACTGGAAATAACTCACGCTGCATTCGCGGCAGAGCATCGATATCTTCCGCTGCTTTTTTATAGCGCTCATATTCACGCAATCTGCGTATTAATTCAGCACGCGGATCATCTTCTTCGTTTGCAACACTAACTGGTCGTGGCAACAACATCCGTGATTTAATTTCAGCAAGCATAGCAGCCATAACCAAATATTCTGCTGCAAGCTCGAGATGCAACTGTTTCATCACCTCAATGTATGCCATATACTGCGTGGTAATTTGTGCAATTGGTATATCTAATATGTTTATATTTTCTTTTTTAATAAAATAGAGCAGCAGATCTAACGGACCAGTAAATGCCTCAAGAAATACTTCCAATGCATACGGAGGTATATACAAATCTCTAGGCAAATCATGCAATGGTTCGCCAAGAACATAAGCGAGTGGACTATTACCAACTTGTTGTGTGTTTAATTTTTGCTCTGAATTCATTTCTTTCCTTGCTCGTTATTCTCAGCATTCCTCCAATAAAGTCAACAATTGTTATTATTTACGCCCAATAAATGCAAATATTTCGTTAAAACCATACAAATTGTTCAGCCGGATTAACCGAATATTTATCAATAAACTGCATCTAAAAAATTTTCTGGTATAATAATGTGCAATTGGCTTACATAGTCAAATACTTAAATAGGAAAATCGCATGAAGTTATTATTTGATTTCTTTCCGATATTGTTGTTTTTTATAGGTTATAAGTTCTGCGGCATTTATATAGCTACCATAATAGCCATGGTCGCTTCGTTATTACAGGTCGGATATTTCTGGTTTAAACACCGTAGAGTTGAAATCACACACGCCATCACTTTGGTTTTAATTTTAGTACTTGGCACCGCGACTTTGTTTTTGCACAATGAAATGTTTATAAAATGGAAACCTACGGCAATTTATTGGGTTTTTACACTATTATTCTTAGGCTCACAAATGCTAGGCGCCAAACCATTTATTCAGCGCTTAATGGACGACAAAATCACTCTACCACAAAATATCTGGCAACGATTGAACTTGAGTTGGGCACTATTTTTTGGTTGTATGGGAGGAGCTAACCTTTATGTTGCTTACCATTACAGTACTGACATTTGGGTAAACTTTAAATTATTTGGAACTTTAGGCGGCACTGTTGTATTTGGAATATTACAAGCGCTTTATATGGCAAAGTATTTGAAGCAACCACAAGCACAAGGAGAATAAACAAACCCGACCTGGTTTAGCAGGTCGGGGTAGCTAAATCATAAACCAAGTAATGTTGAAAGCTCAGTTACGTGCTCTTGCTCTTCAAGGAAGATATGACGCACTTCATGCTCCAAAGTATCAAAACAATATGGAAAACTTTCTTTGTTAGCCATAATTTTGGCATGGATTTGTTTATAAAAATCAATAGCCGCTTTTTCGTCCTGGAGGTTAACTTTTAAGATGGCTTCAGTGGTATTTGCTTTGTGTGTTGGTGCCATTTCCATGGTTGGCTCACCACCGAGATAGCTAGCAATTAAGGTACGGAACTTGTCTTCGTGTTTGGCTTCATCTCCAGCAATTTCTTTAAGTCTTGCTATTACTGGTTCAGCATTTAAACCTTTAATTAACTCTGCCTGAGCCAGGTATTGTATTCTCGCAGCATGTTCCAAACGCAGCGCTTGGTTTAACATGGTTATTAATTCATCTTTGATATCTGCCATTTTTAATCTCCTAAATTAAAATAAAAAATTGTTTATAACACACTAAAAACACCGAGGCATTTTAGCATTAATTCTTTAAACAAGCACGGCATTATTGGCGGAGAGGGTGGGATTCGAACCCACGGAGAACCTCACAGCTCTCAACCGATTTCGAGTCGGTCCCGTTATGACCACTTCGGTACCTCTCCTAAGCTCTACCAACCCATATCATCTTTTGGCGGTTCAATCGAAACATCAGTAGAACCCTTGCTATTAGCTTTTGGCACTAGATAGTGATTTTCAATTACATTTGCATTCATGTCTTTCGGTAAAACTAATCGTTTATCATGTGTTGGAGCATCTTTATACTCATCAGATTTATCGAGCTTTTGTATAGCATTGCACCCAACCAACAAAAAAACCAAAACAAAAACAATATTAAATTTTAAATATCTCATTTTCCTCACCTAATTATAAAATATATTCCATGCGACCTGCTGCAAGAATAAAGCAACGGGGGATTCCCAAGGAGAAGGGGCACAAGCTTATCCCCCTGAGCAAACACGGGAGTTTATCACCATCAATTAAATCATTCTAAACCCTCTTTTGGCCAAGATTTGATCACTACATTAACCAAAGCCATCAAAGGAATAGCAAAAAATACTCCCCAAAATCCAAACAAGCTACCAAAAAACAATACCGCTAAAATAATGGCCAACGGATGTAAATTCATTACTTCGGCAAATAAAATTGGCACTAGTATGTTGGCATCAAAAATAATAATGACCGTATAAACTGATATCAGATAGAAAAAAGACTCCGACCAACCCCACTGAATCAAACCAACAACAACAACTGGTACTGTAACCATCACCGCACCAACATAAGGAATTACCACAGATAAACCAACTAATGCCCCTAATAATATCGCATAATGTAACCCCAAAATCCAAAATGCAACAATAGTTACTATTGCAATCAGCACAATTTCAATAAGTCTACCTCGAATATAACTGCTAATTTTCCCATACACTTCGTACCACACACTCTCCAGCACCTTTCTTTTCTCTGGCAAAAATTGCGTAAACCATTGCTTTATAGCATTGCCATCGCGCAAAAAGAAAAATACTAGGAGTGGCACCAATACCAAGTAAACAACTACAGTAACAACACCAAATAATGAGGCTAAGGAAAAACTAACAATCTCCTTACCAAAATTAGCAAAATAAGTTGTACTATACGTAACAAGTTGATGCAGTTGACTAACAGAAATCAACTCAGGAAATCGATCGTGCAAACTAAACAACAATACCTGTCCATGGTTCAACGCCATAGGAACTTCAGAAACTAAATTTATTGTCTGTTCCCAAAGCAAAGGCAATAAAAATAAAAACAACAGTAATAATAGGCCTACAAACAATGAAAAAACTACGCTTACTGCCAACAAATTCGGAAAACGCCACTGCTGCAATTTTTTTACCATACTGTGAAGTAAATATGCTAAAATCACACTAACAATAACGGGTGCTAATACTTTTCCCATGGTTTTAAAAGCAACAATTGCCAGAATAAATACCATTAACAAAACAATGGCCTCTGGTTGAGAAAAGTAGCGCTTAAACCAAGTCGACAAAATTTTGTTCATAACTTACACACCAACTTAATTGTACTTAGCATAAGTTTCACACAAATA
Source organism: Gammaproteobacteria bacterium (assembly GCA_964213355.1). Classification (GTDB taxonomy): domain Bacteria; phylum Pseudomonadota; class Gammaproteobacteria; order UBA9339; family UBA9339; genus JBAXAM01. The sequence continues at coordinate 116,459 of CAXOVY010000032.1, read as the reverse complement.
TATGGCTAAAACAAGATATAACAAATGAAGATTTTTCTCACACTTTTAATAGTTGCCTACTTAATCAGCTCCGCGGCTTTAGCTTATGAGCTTCCAGATCTAGGCGAACACAGCGCTACTATTCTTACGCCCAAAGAAGAAAAGCAAATGGGCAAAGAATTCATACAGGCTGTACGCTCCCACCTCTCGATTTTAGATGATAGCATTATCAATGACTACATCCAAAATTTGGGCGATAAATTGGCAGCTAATTCTAATGCCAAAAATAAAAAATTTAACTTTTTCATAGTACTAAACCCTGCAATCAATGCCTTTGCCGGACCAGATGCTAATATCGGAATTTATAGCGGCATTTTTCTTGCTACCCGTTCTGAAAGTGAATTAGCCGCTGTCATGGCTCACGAGATTGCTCACGTATCGCAGCACCATATGGAACACCTAATTGAACGCGCAAAAAATACGCAACTTACCGCTACAGCTGGAGCTTTAGCTGCGCTCCTTGTTGGCATAGCTGCTGGAGCTAACAATGTAGGCACCGGGGCTGCGATGGCATCAATGGGCGGAGCGCAGCAACACTTGCTTAATTTCACTAAAGATAAAGAAATAGAAGCCGATCATATTGGCATGAAAACTTTATATAACTCCGGCTTTAATCCAGAGGCTATGCCAAATTTCTTTGAACGTGTACAGCGTCTGACCTATGATTACAATAACGATCAAATACCAACCTTTTTCTTAACCCATCCAGCGACCACTGATCGTATTGCTGAGTCTAAGGATCGCGCCAATCAATATCAAAAAAAGCAAATTAAAAGTCAAAACACTTATAATTTATTACATGCCCGCATGCAAGTTCTAACTTTACGCCATCCCACTGATGCGACCCGGTATTTCCAAAAGCAATTAGCTATTAATAAGCACCAAGATGAAACTGGAGCCACGCAATATGGTTATGCTCTTGCTTTATACAAAAACCAACAATTAGCTCAAGCAACAACTATTATTGCCAATTTGCAAAAAAAATATCCAAACGAAGTTTTATTCCAAATGGCTGCTGCCCAACTAGCAGCAGCAAATAAACAACCTGATAATGCGATTAACATATTAAAAACTGCGCTTAGTAGCCATCCTGATTATTACCCCCTATTTATACAATACGGTCAAACTCTAATTGAGGCCAAGCACTCACAAGCAGCACGTGATTTTTTAAAATCAAAAATCATTCAATATTCAGATAACTCTGATTTATCTTGGCTCCTAGCAGAAGCATATGCACAAAACAACCAAAAAGCAGATGCCTATCAAGCAAAAGCCAGAAGCTATGAAATTGAAGGCTACTACCGACAAGCTGGGGTTTTGTTGCAACAAGCATTAAAGGTACCTAAACTAAGTTCTACCGAACAAGCAATTATTCATGCTAGAATCGAACGCTTACAACATGCTGAAAGAAACTTATAATTTTAACGGAGCAGATCATGACAGAATTTTTTTATACTTATGGATTATTTTTAGCAAAAATATTGACGGCAGTAATTGCCATTCTGTTGACATTTGGCGGGTTAATAGCAATTGCGGCTAAAAATAAACTTCATTCTAAAGAAAAAATCAAGGTTACCAACCTAAGCGAAAAATACCAAGAAATGAAAGAGGTTTTAAATAATGAAACCTTGGAGAAAGGTGAACTGAAAAAAATCAAAAAACAAGAAAAGCAAGCTGAAAAAGCCAAAGCAAAACAAGACAAAGAGACCAACCGACATCAAGATAGAATTTTTGTTTTAAACTTCGACGGCGATATTAAAGCCTCAGCAGTTGATAATTTGCGAGAAGAAATCACTGCTATTTTAACTGTTGCTACTCCTAGAGACGAGGTACTAATTAAAATCGAAAGCCCAGGCGGTATGGTTCACGGTTATGGACTTGCGGCCTCGCAATTAAAACGTATTCGTGATCGCAGCATCCCACTAATAGCTGCTGTAGATAAAGTTGCTGCCAGTGGCGGCTATATGATGGCGTGCGTAGCAGATCGTATTTTAGCTGCCCCGTTTGCCATTTTAGGTTCGATCGGTGTTATTGCACAACTACCAAATTTTAATCGCTTACTCAAAAAACATGATATTGATTATGAGCAAGTAATGGCTGGTCAATATAAACGTACATTATCTTTATTTGGCGAAAATACCAAAGATGGTAGGAAAAAAATGCAAGAAGAAGTCGATGAGGCTCATACCCTATTTAAAAACTTTGTTGCTGACAATCGACCAATGGTTGACATCAATACATTGGCTACCGGAGAAACTTGGTATGGCACGCGAGCTAAAGAAATGCGCCTCGTAGATGAAATTATGACCAGCGATGATTATCTTTTGGCTGCAAGCAATAAAAACAATATCTTTAAAATTGAATACATCATCAAAAAAGGACTGGCTGAGAAATTTGGCATATCGATCCAAAAAGCGATTTCTAAAATATCTTTTTGATTGCTATAAATGAAAAACCACGAACATCATTGCCATCGTAATAAAAACTACATTTTTTACGCGGTGGCTTTTACCTTTATATTTGGCATAGTTGAAGCGCTAAGTGGCTGGTGGTCTGGTTCGTTAACACTGCTAAGCGATGCCGGTCACATGTGGGTAGATGCATTGGCATTATTGCTTGCTGCCCTCGCCTCCTGGCTAGCGCGCAGGCCAACAACGGCAAACCATACTTATGGACTTGGTCGCGCTGAGGTTATAATTTCCTGGCTAAACAGCATTTTTCTCATTGTATTAATAATTAAAATTTTAATCGAAGCGATTAACCGCCTACAAACTCCGCATTTTGTTGCCGGAAAAACCGTAATGATTGTTGCAGTTATTGGACTGGTCATCAATATACTAACTGCGTGGGTTTTACATAAAGGTGAAAAAACATTAAACACTAGAGCAGCACTTCTCCATGTACTCAGTGATTTGCTTGGCTCCGTAGCAGTTCTAGCTTCTGGGGTAATAATTTACTTTACTCATTGGATGCAAATAGATCCAATTCTTTCTATCTTTGTCTGCATGTTGATCTTAGTTTCAACAATTCGCCTACTTCGAGAATCACTATTAGTTTTAATGGAAGGTACACCAGTTCATATTAACACTGGCAAGGTTAAGCAAATAATGCAACATGTTCATGGCGTAGATACAATACACGACTTACACATCTGGACATTAACCTCAGGCACAATTTTACTAACAGCGCATGTGGTCGTAACTGATTCCAAATATTGGCCAACAATTATCGATGATTTACGTGAGGTGCTCCAAAAAAAATTTGACATTGCGCACGTTACGCTACAAGTCGAAACAGCAGCTAGAAAACCACTCTGTGTCGATTGCGGAAATAAATTATAATTTCAGCAGCCTCATCAAAACAACAAGCATACCTATACCCCCAATCATAAGGCTACCAAGTTTTAGTGTCATACGCAATTCTAACTCTCTTATGTTTTGATTTATACGCATCTCCAGTTCTTTCATTTTCTCCTCTACCAAAACTATACGTTCTTCAATGCACTTTATATCAGTTTTAATTGCTAATTCAATGCGCTTTATGTCGGTTTTAATTGCTAATTCAATGCGCTTTATATCAGCCTTAGTTGCTAACTTGCTTTCTATGGTTTCAGCCATAATTTCAGCTTGCACTTCTGCTTGTTTTTCTGGAACACCAACGGCTTTTAACCTATTTGCATATTGCAGAGTATCAAAGTTTCGTTCATTACTCATTGTTATTACCTCATCATACTGAAAACTATCAACTTGTATATTGTACATTATTTTACCAAAATTGTATTATCTAGTAATTAGCCATTTTACATATAATAGAATTTTTTTAAACCCAGCGTTTTTCCATGTAGTTTTGTAAATATTTGCTATACTGTATTGGAAAAACATGCAAAAGAAATTTACTCTACATTCAAATTACAAACCAGCTGGTGATCAACCTGCAGCAATCGAAAAATTAGTTCAAGGATTAGAACAAGGTTTTGCAAAACAGATGCTTTTGGGCGTAACGGGCTCAGGCAAAACTTTCACCCTTGCCAATGTAATTGCTAAGGTAAATCGACCAGCATTGGTTATAGCACACAACAAAACTTTAGCCGCGCAGCTTTATGGCGAAATGCGTGTGTTTTTTCCGAAAAATGCAGTTGAGTATTTTGTTTCCTATTACGATTACTATCAACCAGAAGCCTATATTCCATCAACCGACACCTATATCGAAAAAGATTCTGCCATTAACGAGCATATTGAACAAATGCGTTTGTCTGCGACCAAATCCTTGCTGGAGCGCCACGATACGATTATTGTAGCTTCGGTTTCGGCAATTTATGGTTTGGGTGATCCAGCCTCATATCACAGTATGGTTCTACATTTGGCTTGCAAGGATAAAATTGATCAACGTAAGCTTTTGCGCCGCCTTACCGAATTGCAATATACACGCAATGACATTGAACTACATCGTGGTACTTATCGAGTACGTGGTGAAACGCTGGATATTTTCCCAGCAGAATCTTCAGAAGAAGCCGTGCGTTTGGAAATATTTGACGATATTATCGAGACCATCGCTTATTTCGATCCGTTGACCGGAAAAGCCCTGCGCAAAGTTTCGAGCATAACCATTTTTCCAAAAACTCATTATGTCACCCAGCGCCAAACTATTTTGGGCGCACTGGATGAAATTAAAACCGAACTACGGGAGCGTTTAGAGGTACTGTATAAAGAAAATAAACTAGTTGAAGCACAACGCCTAAAACAGCGTACCGAATACGATCTTGAAATGTTGCTTGAGCTTGGCTATGCCACTGGTATTGAAAATTATTCTCGTTATATGTCTGGAAGAAAAGCCAGCGAGCCACCGCCAACTTTGATGGATTATCTACCAGAAAATGCTTTATTAATTATTGATGAATCGCATGTCATGCTCCCACAACTAAACGCTATGTATGCAGGCGATCGCTCGCGCAAAACCACGTTAGTTGAACATGGATTCAGACTGCCATCTGCCATGGATAATCGTCCTCTAAAATTCGAGGAATTTGAAAAACTAGCGCCGCAAACAATTTATGTTTCCGCAACTCCGACGCATTATGAGCTAGAACATGCCCAACAAGTTGTAGAACTGTTAGTACGACCAACTGGTTTGATTGACCCTGAAGTTGAAATTAAACCAGCTAAAACTCAAGTTGACGATTTGTTTTCAGAGATCAATAAACGTGTTGGTGCTCGCGAAAGAATTTTGGTTACGACTTTGACCAAGCGCATGGCAGAAGATTTGACTGAATATTTGGCCGAGCATGGAATCAAAGTACGCTACTTGCATTCCGAAGTTGATACAGTTGAACGCGTAGAAATTTTAAGAGATCTGCGGCTTGGAGCTTTTGATGTCTTGGTCGGAATTAATTTATTGCGCGAGGGTTTAGACTTGCCTGAAGTCTCTTTGGTTGCGATTTTAGATGCGGACAAAGAAGGTTTTTTACGTTCAACTCAGGCTTTAATTCAAACTAGCGGTAGAGCAGCGCGCAATATCAATGGTAAGGTTATAATGTATGCTGACAAAATTACCAAATCGATGCAACGTGCATTGGATGAGATGGATCGACGACGTAAAACGCAACAAGAATTTAACAAAACACACAATATTACGCCGGTAGGTATTGTGACTGCAGTGCATAATATTATGGAGGGAGCCTATTCACAACAAAATCTGGACGAAACCAAATATAAAGCTACCGAAGAAGCAGCTAAATACTTATCGCAGCCTCCAGCCAAACTTGCAAAGAAAATCACTGAGCTCGAAAAACAGATGTACACGCATGCGCGCAATCTAGAATTCGAAGAAGCCGCCAAAGTACGTGATCAAATTCATCAGCTACAAACGTTGTTGGATGAGGTTTAATTACTCCTTATTATAATTTTCCTGAATCATCGCTGCCAAATCGATTATCCGATCGGCAATTTGTACGGTTTCTTGCCTGTGCGCAACTATGATGCGCGTAATCCCAATTTGTTTGACGTGCTGATTAATAATATGTTCATTGTTAGAATCCAAATGGCTAGTTGCTTCATCTAAAAATAAAATTTTGGGTTGCACATATAAAGCACGTGCCAGTAAAACACGCTGCTTTTGCCCACCGGATAAAGTCGACCCCATATCGCCAACTAAAGATTGATAGGCCATAGGCATGCTAATAATATCGTCATGAATTGCTGCGATCATTGCACAAGCATAAATACGATCAAAATCAGGTTTGGTATCAAAAAAACAAATATTATCTGCAATTGATCCACTAAGTAAAATATCTTCTTGCATTACGGCTGCTATTTGCGAACGATAATTATGCAATCCCATTCTAGTTATATCTACATCATCGATAAAAATCTCACCTGATGATGGAGCAAGAAGACGCATCAGCATTTTCATCATAGTCGTTTTACCACAACCCGAAGGACCCACAATTGCTACCGATTCACCTGCTTTTATTTCGAAGTTGATATTCTTAAAAACATAGGGATCTTGCTCAGAATATCTAAAGGAAAGATTTTTTACTCGAATACTGCCTTGAATAATTCTTGGTACATGCACGTCACCCAAAAGATCTTGCTCCGGTTCAGACAATGCAATATCTGCCACACGTTCCAAATCAAGCGTTATCAATTGGTATTCAAATGCTTTATTAATCAAACTCTTGGCCTTATCCACAAACTGCGCCCGATAGGAAAAATAGGCCATTAACATACCAACCGTAAGCCCATCTGGCCCACCACGCATAACTGCTTTCGCACCAAGAATTACAATTATAATATACTCAATCCCAGAGAAAATACCCTGGCAAAAAGCATAGATTAGCGACAACTTCTGGGTTCGGAGACCGGTATTTAGTTTATCGACAAAACAATTTTGCCAAATATTTTCACGCTGCGTTTCTTTACCAAATATTTTCAAAGGTAAAATAGCACGAATACCTTCCATAAATATAGAACTTTCTTTAGCTCCGGCAACCAAATTTTCCTGGGTCATGCGCCTGAAAGTTGAGTAAAGAGCTAATCGAATAATTGTATAGAGCGCCAAAGCGCCGAACACTATGGCAGACAACATCAAACTATAAACTAACATCATAATCAATGTAATTATAACCATTATTCCATCAACAATACCTTCAATAAAATCTGTACTAATTTTCGTTTGAATTGCGCCCATAGACCCGAAACGCGAAACTATATCTCCCATGTGACGCTTCTGAAAAAATTCAAGTGGCAACCTAAACAAATGGCGCACTAAGTTTGCCATCAGTTGAATATTTAATACATTAGACAAAAACATAACAATCCAAGAACGCACATAACCTGTTACCATTTGAATAACAGTAAGCATCCCGAAACCAATAGCAAGAATATATAGCAAAGAATAATCTTTTGTAGTAAGCACATCATCCATAACAAATTGCATGAACAAAGGACTTATAATCGCAAAAACTTCTAATGCCAATGAGACTAAGACAATTTGCATTAATGGTAATTTTAAACCGGTAATTGAGCCCCACAAATCCGACAAATATAACCTGGTTTTATTTTTCTTCTTTTCAAAATCAATTGCTGGTGTAAGTTCCATCGCAACACCGGTAAAGTGTTTAGAAACTTCTGCCATTTTATATTTAACTACACCGATTGCTGGATCATGAATAATAACCTTATTGCCTTGTACTTTTTTTAGAACAACAAAATGATCCAAATCCCAATGGAGAATACAAGGGGTTTTTAAGTGTTTTAGGTCTTCTAAGTCTAATTTTACTGCGCGGCTTAGTAGGTGAAGTTTTTTTGCCAGATCAATCAAGTCTTGTAGCCTGCTCCCTTTGAGCGATATAGAAAATTGTCGCCGCAAGGTCAAAAGATCTGTGTCATAACCGTGGAAACTTGCAATCATAGCAAGACAAGCTAAACCACACTCAGCAACCTCTGCCTGATGAATCATTGGCAGCTTTCTACCAAACGAAAAATGTAAACGTTTTGCTAGTTCACTCATGATTATATGTTTCCTCTGAGGCTATAGATTGGTTCCAATACCCACTGCCATATATTACGCTTATCACCTAAAATTACCCCCTCAAGTACCATTCCCGCAGTAAGTGGGTATGGTTGACCATAAACTGTTACTGTCTGTTTTTGCAGCGTTACGATAACACGATAAAAAACTTCATCTGTTTGTTTAACAGTAAGGGAAAATGCTTTCATTACATCTTGCGGACTAAGAATGCTTTTATCGATACGACTCACAACAGCTTCATATAAACCGAATCGTTGATAAGGATAGGCATTATATTTTAATAAAACCTTTTGCCCTATCTTGACAAAACCAGCCTTACTAGTGGGCACAAACAATTCACCCTCTAATTGAGAATCCTTTGGAACAATTGCACCAAGCTGCGTTTCTGTTGTTACACGACCGCCAACCATGGCAATTAACGTTGATATGGTTCCATCCTCGGGAGCACGAATTGCATATTCCCCCCCTCCTTTTGCTTGACTTAATTCTTTCTCATAAGTGTTTAATTGGATCTTGGAACTTAAATACTCATCCTTATGTCTTTGATATTCTATTTCCGAAATATAATGTTGCTTTAACAACTCCTCAAAACTAGCAGCTTTTCTTTCAAACATAGCAATTTTATTTTTTTGAGATTCTATTTGCTTTTCCAGCAATGCTACTTGCTGTGCCGAAATACCTTGTTCAGTAACTGATTCTTGTTCAGTAGATATAAGATAAAGCAGCTGTCCTTTTGTGACTTCCTCACCTTGCTGCACAAATTTCTTTACCACAACTCCGGGATTTTTTGCATAGATAGTTATTAGGCCCTTATCTGGCACAAGCAGGCCGTCTACTGTTTGGCGCTTTGTATATTCACCAAAATATAAATACAGCCCAATCACAACAGCAATGAAAAACATGCCAAACGACCAAATTGAAAGAGATATTGGAGTAACTATTAGAGTCTTGCCAAAATAACTGCCTTTTTTAGCTTGAATCACTTCTTGCCGAAATAAAGGCGTTTCTGAAGAGCGGGTTTCTTGATCTTGTTTATTTTCTTCGTTTCCCATAAATATTTTTTATTACCATTTTTTATTGTTTGAAATTATAACACAGACTGCCGCAGCCCAAAAGTTTAACTAGTACACTGGTTAATATATTTGCGCACATATTGCCCACAATTACTACCAATTTGATTTTCTTCAAGCTCACCAATACTCAAAATCACTTCATAACCAGCACTACGCAATTGCTCAACCAATCTATTGGTGTCTTCTCCAGCAGCGCCAGTAACGAAATAACTTTCTATGTTATTGCTTGCTGAATTAATTGTAGGATTAATTGGAGTAATTTTGATAATAAAAATACTTGGATCAAAGTACTTTTTAAGTTCTTTGGTACAGATTGGTGAATTTTTAGCCAATGCAAAATTCAAGGTTATTTTTTTGTCGCGAACCTCATAAAACTTGGCGCCATAAGCAGCAATTTTGGCAAAATTCCACTTTTTAATGGGTATAAGTTTGGCACGCAACCGTTGATCGGTAGTATGAATAGAAAACTGCATTTGAAAATTACCATTAGCATATAATCGATTTTTTATAGAACATAACCTGGTAAAAAAATCTTCACAACCATTCGGCGCTATAGTTGAAAAAGATGGCAATAAGCCATTACATTTATAGCGTGTGGGAAGTTCTTCTAAGACATCAAGCACGGCAGGGTTTAGTGCCGGTTCACCCATACGTGCAAATTGAATTTTAAATTTCGCACATGCAATGTTTTTATCAGGAAACCTGGAAACCACAAGATGGTCAATTTGGGTCAAAATTTCTTCTTTGGATAATTTGCCTTGAAAAAAACCACCAGCATCACACATGAGACAACCAACGGGACAACCAAACAACGTTGAAACAATCAATACCCATTTATCTTCACGCGGCAGTGGTGGCTGCACCGACTCAACAAACTCAAGATATTTGTTATCTTTGGTTTTGGCGGTATAAACAGTTGCAATGTTGTCATTGCCAGTTTTGCTGATAATTTCTAACATTATTTTTACTTTGTCAGTTGGTCAAAGATACGCATGGCCGCTAAGATACCATCACCAACTGCAATTGCAACCTGACGATAAACATTATTTTTAACATCACCGATTAAAAACAATTTACTTGACCTGATCAATTGCTGCTCGAATAATTTTAGTTTATCTGTATAAAAATCTTTTTGTGGCATTCGGCCGATAGTTGCGATTAGATAATCAGCATTTAGACGAATACGCTTTTGCCGATTGGCAAACGTACAATCCAAATTCTTAAATGTTCCAAGTGCAATAGATTGTAGTTTGGAATTTGCATAATAAGTAATATTTGTGTGTTTTAAAGCCTGAGTAATGAGCATTGGCAGAGCACCATTATTGTCGCTACGATTACAAATTATAATTTTATTATGCTTAGCCAGGTTAAGCGCATTATCAAATGCCACATCTCCAGCGCCAACTATAATAATAGTTTTACGACGTTTTTTCAGCAACGGAAAAGCTTCATAAAACAAATAAGGTTCAACTTTCGTTTTGGCTTTTTCAATTAAAGTTAGGGTTTTTGGACTTGTTCCAGAAGCAACAATAACGCAGTCCACCACGTATTCTTTATCGAAAGTTTTTATTTTAAATAAGTGAAATTTAAAATCATAATCAAGCAATTCAACTTTGGCATCGACTATTTTAATTTCATTCTTTGCTAAAGTTCGGTGAAACATCTGCAATAAATCTATGCCAGATTTTCCGGGATATATTCCTAAATAATTTTCAACACACCAAGCATTTTTCAGTAGCGATCCTGTCCTACCCTGCTCAAACAAAATATTTTCAATGCCAAAACGATGAAGCTGCAACGCTGCAGCCATACCTGCCGGCCCCCCGCCGATAATAGCAACGCGTTTTGTCATTTTCTTAGCTGCCATATGATTTCATCCATCAACATCGGCACTGCAAATCCATGTGCTAAATTCACAAGCGTCGCCAAATGAAACCTACGATTATATGTTGCCGTCCCATCAATACTAAAAAACACTTCATAACCACGCGTAAAAGCCAAACGTGCTGTAGTTTCACAACACAAATGAGTCATTACTCCGGTTATGATTAGTTGCTCAATACCATTAGTTTTCAAAATAGACTCAAGTATTGAACCATAAAACGCATCATATTGACTCTTAATAACTGATACAATTTTAGGATTAGCAATTGCTGCAATAATTTCAGATGCTGTACCTGTAGATTCAAGCAACCGCCCGCCCCACCATTTTGCCATCATGCCAGCATTTTCTTCTGTGTTAACATGACGTGTTTGAATTACTCTAATACCATTTTGCAAACAATAATTTTGTAATTTTGCAATCCCAGGAACAATAGCATCAACACTTGGAACGTAAGCATGCGATTCCTTATCAACAAAATAATTCTGCATATCCATTACTAACAATGCAACTTTTGCAGGATTAATTTTAATCTCATGCCTATTACGCAGCGGGGTTATTTCTTTTAGAAAAGCCTGTGCTTGTTGGTCAATTGAATCTTTAGTGTAATACTGTTCTTTCATGTTTTTGTGATTTATGTACTTATGAAAAATACAACAAATTGGTACAATTAGAAACCTACTACTTGCCTAAACCGAAAAAACCTTTTTCAATTGGAACATTCCTTACATGTATCTAAATACATTATACTAAAAAAGGTAAAAAAAAATAATTTTTGTTTAAGTATTTTTATTGTTTTTTTTTACAATGCTAGTATCCTAATAATAAGCGGGAGTTCATAAAAATCTTATACAATTCATGATCTTCTTTGCTTGGAAGTAAAATGATTTTTTAGAGGTGTTTTACTTAACTAGTTAATTTTAAAATGGAGAATTTTTAATATGAGAAATTTAAAAGATTTCGAAATAAACATTGTTTCTGGTGGGGTGCCAGCTTGTGCTGGTGCCTTCACGATGTGCCTTAGTGCCACAGAGAAGGTCGCTCCCACAGGTACTGGTCATTGTACCGGTGGTAATTATGGAAAGATATCACCTGGTGGATTTTATTATTGCTTGGCTGCACTTTCACCTAATACGGAAGCCCAATTAAATACCGTCCTCGGGGCATCCTCCCCCGACAACAATTACTGCGATGCTGGTGACACCAACTATGGAAGCACAACCGAAACCAGCAAGAATAAAGCAGGAACTGGTAGCTCCACTGGTGTGTACTCTACCGCATTTTGTCCAGGATAAAGGTAGGACTAGCCAAGTAGTACTTTCACGCTCTCAACGTAACTTAGATTGAGAGCGTGAGGGGGTGGTGTTTGTAACACATGGGTTTATCGTCACATGGTGTGTTTGCTTTGCCAAGCTTGATGTTGTTCCAACGAGGCTTCCTGTTGTATATGGACATATAAACAGATATGCGCATTAGTAAACTTAAATTATTATCACTAATTCTAGCCGCATTTTTTATCGCAAGTAGTTTGTGTTTTGCTAAGAATTTGTCCTCAATAGTAAAACAACAAAGCAAGAATTCGAACAAATATTGCAATTTTTTAAATTCAAACACTAAACTTAAGGTTAGATCTAAGGCTAAATATAAAAATTCTTTTCGCTCACCCCCCAAAAAAAATATAAGCTATGCGCAAATAAATATAAAAAAAAAACCTAAAAAAATAATCACAATATCTCAAACTAAACCTAGTATCAAACGTAAAAATTATTCTCATTTAAACCATAGATGTAGTTTCTGCATAAATAAATATAAAAAAAAGCCTAAAAAAACAATCTCAATTGTGCAAGTTGGCGAAACACACCTTTTTGTTCCACCAAATACTAACATAGCTGTAACTATGAATGTGCCTGTTTCTCCGATCCGGCAGCAATATCAAAATAATTTAATTCTTAAAGAAAACCCTAAAAAAATGATAACAATAAAAAATGGAGGAACCAGGTATCAGCCTTATGTACAAATTGGTGGAACTCGTTTTTTTAATGTACTAGAGCCAAACGCAGCTGCACCTGTAGACATGTTTGCTCCTATTTGGCAACGAGGTCTTAGCAATTTGATCTTCACCGATATAAGAGTCACTAAGTACAGTGGAGCTCCTTTTGAAGGAAACGTTCATCTAGGATATCGTCAATTATCTCCAGACAATCGAAGCATGTATGGAATTTATGGTTCCTGGGATCGTAAAAAGACACAATTTGGCAATTATTTTAATCAACTTACACTTGGTGGAGAATATTGGATTAATAATTGGTTTATAGGAGCTAATGCATATAAGCCTATCGGTGTTAATTCAAAACCTGTTGGCGAAGAAGAAATAGTGGCTGCTAGTGTCGTAAAAAACAACCAATCTGATTATTACAACGTACAATTGGCGGTGGACGGATCTAATGAAAAATCACTTCCTGGTGTAGACGCTGAAGTTGGTTATGAATTCAGGGAAAATTTGATAGGGTATTTTGGTGGATATTATTTTGGTTCAAGTGGCACAAATACCGCTTGCGGTCCAAAAGCTAGATTAACTTACGATTGGTTTTCTGATAATGGAAGAATTTTAGGAGTTTTTGATAAGATTGGTCTAGAGGCTGGTGTTCAACATGATAAAATTAGAAGCACTTATTGGTACTTGAATGTTAATTTTAGACTTGGTTGGTTGCCTGAAAAAAGATCTAAATTAAAAGGCGTTTCTCGTCACATGATTGATCCAGTTCGTCGAGACATAGACATTGTTTCAGAACCAACAGTTATACAAAAACAAGAGAATTTAACCGTAGAACTTAAACCTGGAGAATCGATAGATAGTGTTATTAATGAAATCGCAAACGGTCGTAAATTCAAAGCTGGCGTGAGAGAACAACTTGTTAATGATTTTAGAAATAATGCTGCTTTAGACTTATATAATGACGCTATAGCCTCTGGTGCCCAAAGAGCTAACGATTTATACAATGATGCCACATCCTCTAGCACACCAAGAACTAATGCGTTGAATTTATATAACGATGTGGCATCAGTTAATACCAACGCCTTAAATCTGTACAATGATGTTGTGGCTTCCAGCACCCCAAGAACCAATGCTTTAAATCTATACAATGATGCAATATCCTCTAACACACCAAGAACTAATGCCTTAAATTTGTATAACGATGCAGCAATACCTAAAACAGCTTTCGATTTATACAATGATGCCACATCCTCTAGCACACCAAGAACTAATGCGTTGAATTTATATAACGATGTGGCATCAGTTAATACCAACGCCTTAAATCTGTACAATGATGTTGTGGCTTCCAGCACCCCAAGAACCAATGCTTTAAATCTATACAATGATGCAATATCCTCTAACACACCAAGAACTAATGCCTTAAATTTGTATAACGATGCAGCAATACCTAAAACAGCTTTCGATTTATACAATGATGCCACATCCTCTAGCACACCAAGAACTAATGCGTTGAATTTATATAACGATGTGGCATCAGTTAATACCAACGCCTTAAATCTGTACAATGATGTTGTGGCTTCCAGCACCCCAAGAACCAATGCTTTAAATCTATACAATGATGCAATATCCTCTAACACACCAAGAACTAATGCCTTAAATTTGTATAACGATGCAGCAATACCTAAAACAGCTTTCGATTTATACAATGATGCCACATCCTCTAGCACACCAAGAACTAATGCGTTGAATTTATATAACGATGTGGCATCAGTTAATACCAACGCCTTAAATCTGTACAATGATGTTGTGGCTTCCAGCACCCCAAGAACCAATGCTTTAAATCTATACAATGATGCAATATCCTCTAACACACCAAGAACTAATGCCTTAAATTTGTATAACGATGCAGCAATACCTAAAACAGCTTTCGATTTATACAATGATGCCACATCCTCTAGCACACCAAGAACTAATGCGTTGAATTTATATAACGATGTGGCATCAGTTAATACCAACGCCTTAAATCTGTACAATGATGTTGTGGCTTCCAGCACCCCAAGAACCAATGCTTTAAATCTATACAATGATGCAATATCCTCTAACACACCAAGAACTAATGCCTTAAATTTGTATAACGATGCAGCAATACCTAAAACAGCTTTCGATTTATACAATGATGCCACATCCTCTAGCACACCAAGAACTAATGCGTTGAATTTATATAACGATGTGGCATCAGTTAATACCAACGCCTTAAATCTGTACAATGATGTTGTGGCTTCCAGCACCCCAAGAACCAATGCTTTAAATCTATACAATGATGCAATATCCTCTAACACACCAAGAACTAATGCCTTAAATTTGTATAACGATGCAGCAATACCTAAAACAGCTTTCGATTTATACAATGATGCCACATCCTCTAGCACACCAAGAACTAATGCGTTGAATTTATATAACGATGTGGCATCAGTTAATACCAACGCCTTAAATCTGTACAATGATGTTGTGGCTTCCAGCACCCCAAGAACCAATGCTTTAAATCTATACAATGATGCAATATCCTCTAACACACCAAGAACTAATGCCTTAAATTTGTATAACGATGCAGCAATACCTAAAACAGCTTTCGATTTATACAATGATGCCACATCCTCTAGCACACCAAGAACTAATGCGTTGAATTTATATAACGATGTGGCATCAGTTAATACCAACGCCTTAAATCTGTACAATGATGTTGTGGCTTCCAGCACCCCAAGAACCAATGCTTTAAATCTATACAATGATGCAATATCCTCTAACACACCAAGAACTAATGCCTTAAATTTGTATAACGATGCAGCAATACCTAAAACAGCTTTCGATTTATACAATGATGCCACATCCTCTAGCACACCAAGAACTAATGCGTTGAATTTATATAACGATGTGGCATCAGTTAATACCAACGCCTTAAATCTGTACAATGATGTTGTGGCTTCCAGCACCCCAAGAACCAATGCTTTAAATCTATACAATGATGCAATATCCTCTAACACACCAAGAACTAATGCCTTAAATTTGTATAACGATGCAGCAATACCTAAAACAGCTTTCGATTTATACAATGATGCCACATCCTCTAGCACACCAAGAACTAATGCGTTGAATTTATATAACGATGTGGCATCAGTTAATACCAACGCCTTAAATCTGTACAATGATGTTGTGGCTTCCAGCACCCCAAGAACCAATGCTTTAAATCTATACAATGATGCAATATCCTCTAACACACCAAGAACTAATGCCTTAAATTTGTATAACGATGCAGCAATACCTAAAACAGCTTTCGATTTATACAATGATGCCACATCCTCTAGCACACCAAGAACTAATGCGTTGAATTTATATAACGATGTGGCATCAGTTAATACCAACGCCTTAAATCTGTACAATGATGTTGTGGCTTCCAGCACCCCAAGAACCAATGCTTTAAATCTATACAATGATGCAATATCCTCTAACACACCAAGAACTAATGCCTTAAATTTGTATAACGATGCAGCAATACCTAAAACAGCTTTCGATTTATACAATGATGCCACATCCTCTAGCACACCAAGAACTAATGCGTTGAATTTATATAACGATGTGGCATCAGTTAATACCAACGCCTTAAATCTGTACAATGATGTTGTGGCTTCCAGCACCCCAAGAACCAATGCTTTAAATCTATACAATGATGCAATATCCTCTAACACACCAAGAACTAATGCCTTAAATTTGTATAACGATGCGACGCCGCCCTAATTTGATAATTGTTGGCGACTATGCTTTGAAATTCTAGTAGAATCACCCATGAAATTTAAAGGAGGCTTTATTATGAGAGATTTAACAAATTCTGAAATGAACGTCGTATCTGGTGGTACGATTGGCGATAAAGTTTTGAGCTTGTATAAAGATGCCAAAGCTGCTAACGCAGCATTTGCTTTATACAAGGACTGCATAGCGGCTATAACTGCAAAAAGTGTCAATAGTTCGCACAACGACTTGTAGCTATCATTGCGTAATTCCGATAGTCTATAGTAACAGAATGTTGTGTTGTGTCTTCATTTTTTATAACGCTGCTGCAGCTTCTTGGCTTGATCGGCTATCATTATCGGCACCCCATTTTTAATTGGATATACCAATTTATCAAAGTTACAAATCAACTCTTGCGCGGTTTTATCATAACACAATTTACCCTTGCAAATGGGACAAGCAATAACGTCAAGAATTTTTGAATTTGGAAGCATATATTAAAACTCTTAAAAAAACGCATACTAGCGCATTACTTTACGAAAACTCTCTTCTGGAACAAATTCACAATCATGCGCAAAAAATACTGGCGCACAGCAATGACTCAAGCTCCATGAACCACTCATTGATTTACACATGTCTTCGCACCGCATGCGTCCATCATCGGTGTTAGGTAGTGTTGTTCTTTTGCCTGGGATTACCTGACTACAATCCGGTTTTGTTTTTAACTGAGATGGGTCTTGTTCAATTATAAAGCAACAACCACTTCCAGCCACCGCTGCAATTTCAAGCTGATGTAATCTACGAATCGTTTTCATTTTCATCTGCAACCCCACCATTGCAATGTATACCAAGTTGCCTTGCCTTTTCCAAGCCAAAGCATACTCCCTATCTAACTAAGCTAGCAATATGTTACACAAGCGCATTATCAATGACAAATTATAGTTTATTCAACTATTCTAATACTGCACTGTTTGCGCCGCTTTTATCAAGGGCCTCCACGCCATTTTGCCTGCAGCACTTACAGCTGCTAGCAGAATCGAGGCAACTTAAAGAATAAGCCAGATATCAGCGAACAACCGCTAAAATTACAGTTTTTTCGAAATGCCTACCCTTGATGCGACAAACCCTCTTCGCATCATTTAAGCAAGCCTTAACAATCATTTAAGCAAATCTTAACAATCAACCGCTAAATTAATTAAGACAAAAACATTAGCAGGCATAAATAAACATGCAATATAAATACATTATTAAACATTATAGCAACAATATTTTGACTGTTATACAAAAACAATTTGCTATAATATTTTTGACTTCTTTATTATTTTTCTCTCAATCACCTATATTTGCCATTTCCGGTAGCCATATGGCAAGATTAGATAAAATAAATCAACAAGTGTCTGTTCGTGATCTTGTCGTTAGAACCGAATACCCACATTGTTACGGTGAATCTGAAAAACACACCAATAGCTATCATTATCCAGAAAATGAAAGAATTATCGATTATATTCAGCTCTTATTTTCTATTGCCAATGAAGATCACAAAGCTAATTATTATGTACAAGATACCAATGGTGAATTTCAACTTCAAGATGACAAAAAAAACTGTATTACTAGACTTACAATGAATGAGTTTTCTTTATATACAAAAAAACCATTATCTGCCAATGAGTTTAATAATATTTTATCGAAAATAAGCATGCTTGCTTGTAATCTCAGACAAAATGTTCATGTATTGTTAAGTTCCTTCGCAGTTAGAGCGGAAAATGAAAGAATTTTAAATATATGCGTTTTTATAGAAGGAGGAAATATTCCCAAGATACATATTTTTGCAAAAAATACGGCTTCTGCAGTAGATATAGATTATAACACTCCTGACAAATTATTTTCTCAACAAGATAGTGCAACGAAGCCAGACAACAATGTAGATGGCGTCATTATTGCTGCTAAAGCTGGTAAAGCTGGATTATTTATAAATACTGGGGGCGTATTTAAAGTTAAAACTTCTGGTGGTGCGGTTTATATACAGCTTATTGATATTTGCTTAGATCATGCATTTGGTCATAGTAAAGAAGTTGTGGAACGTAACTTCTTTGGAAAAGCAACAAACATGAATGAAACCATTCCAGAACAAATAGAACAATGTGTTACTTCAAACTGGATAGATATAGAGAGCCCTTTTATTATAGCCACCACGGTGCTACATGCTGATCCTGTTAGATCAATGTGTGATTTTTATAATTTTCCACCGGGAAAACTTTACATCTCTCAAGATACGATGAAACGAATAGTACCTTCTAAATATAAATCAATGCTAATTAATGAAACTAACACTGGATATAAAATAGAAAAACCGCCTTTTGGGTCTGATCTTATCATAGAGGTTCTATCAGAAAGACCTGCAGCCAAATATATACCTAATTTTCACGAAATCATAAAAAAGCATAATGAGCACGTATTAACTTTAGTTCCGTCATCTACCTTGAATGAAAAAAGTTATTTTTCTTCTCTGTGCAATTTTTTATTAGCGTTAATTTTTTCATAAAGTTTTACAAGTTCGCTAGCAAATTATTCAATACAACAATTAATTACTTTTTGTACCAAAACGCCAAGTTTGGACAGAACACCATCATTTTTTTGATCATGTTTATTCAGTGACTGTTCATCAATTTTTTTTATATCGCCAACCGGAAGTAACTTCATTTGTAATCCCCAAAACAACGAATAAAGTTTGTATGCTTTGGTAAAAAAACCATACGCTTCTTGTTTATTGCCCAAATCAAGCTGTTTAGTACCCACTTCCATCAGGCGATAACTAGCAGCCAATAAATGCTTCGAAATGCACCATACTTCGCCCTCATACTCCTTAACAATTGTTTGCAATAATTCCTTACGCATATTGCGCACTTCTACAATCAAATCAAAATATTCATTATTCCCGGTTTTAACACCAGTGAAAAAAAAGTGTTCTTCAATACCAACCAAATTCATAATGGCAATAGTCAAATCCTGATCGCAAGACAAATCCATTTTGTCACGCTTCTTCATGGCATCATACTTGGAAACTAATGCTTCAACATCTTTAGCAATATCATTTTGTTTCATTATTTTTCACTCATATTAAAGCCATTTTGTTAAATAATAAAAAACTATACTTAAAATTATCAAGGGCAATATCGGCATTATAACTTTTTGAAATGGGAAGTAGGCTTTATCATTGTTTTTCTTTTTCAGCTGACCACAACTTATCACACCACTAAAAAATATAGCACTGCCAATAATTATACCAAGTAAAATTTTATCAATACCCCACATTTTATTCAGTGCATGCCCCATAATTCCGTAGATATAAAGCGGAACAATGGTAATACCATAATAGACAATGATAATAAAAATCTTGCGCCCATAAAAACGCATATTTTTTTTATCGAGCCAGTGTATCGTCCAAGCAATCAACGAAACAATCAATCCCCCGATCCAAATACCAGTGATGGTATCATCAATACCAAAATATTGAGCTAAACCAATACCAGCACCAACAGCAAAGGTACAAAGAGGACAAATAGCAAAAGCAGTTGTTGCGGCGAATAAGCTAAAAAAGAAAAATAATTTTTTTGGACTCATAGAAAGCAATTTTAAAAATTTGTTTAGTATTATTACTGGTCGGGACGGCCGGATTTGAACCGACGACCCCTTGCACCCCATGCAAGTGCGCTACCAGACTGCGCTACGCCCCGTCATACTATCTAATCCCGCTCCAACTCCACCAATACCTCTTTCAATTGCACAATAATCTTTTTTATTGACTCTGACGATTGAACACTCGGGATATCAGAAACATTTTTGTCGCACTCTAACCTAAGCCTGGCACCTTCGATCGTAAAACCCTGTTCGTATAACAAACCTTTAATACGCCTGATCAATATTATTTCATCGCGCTTGTAATAACGTCGATTACCACATCTTTTTGCTGGGCTAAGATCAGGGAATTCTTGCTCCCAATAACGCAATACATGAGATTCAAGCAAACACAGTCTGCTCACCTCACCAATAGTGAAGTAAATTTTACCTGGGATTTCTGGCAGAGCTAATGAGGTTTTCTTACTGAGGTTACGACCCTGCTGACTCAGCTTGGATTGCTGTTGATCCTGCATATTTTTCAACTCTAGCTTTTAATTTTTGACCAGCTCGAAAAGTAACAACTCGTCTAGAGGTTATAGGAACATCCCTACCGGTTTTTGGATTTCGACCGGGACGCTCTTTTTTGTCACGCAAATTAAAATTACCAAAACCAGACAAGCGAATCTGCTGACCCTGCTCAAGCAATAAACGAATTTCTTCAAAAAATATTTCTACTAAATCCTTAGCTTCTCGTTTATTAATTCCAAGCACGTTAAATAAATTTTCCGCCAATTCAGCTTTTGTTAATGCCATAAGCCTATCCTCTTAAATTTGCGTCAAATGTTTGTTTCAAAAGAGAAACCACTTGATTTATCAATGCATCAATTTCAGTGTCGACTAAGGTACGCGCAACGCTTTGAAAAATCAAGTGAATACCTAAACTTTTTTGATTTAAACCAACACCTTCTCCGTAGTAAATATCAAATAATTCAATATTGTGTAGTAATTCTCCGGTAATGTCTACAATTTTTTGCCTAATTTGTTGCCATGTTATTTCTTTATTTACTATTATGGCAATATCCCTTTGCGTTTTTGGAAATCTAGAAAATTCGTTAAAAGCATCTTTTAACTCACTGGTTATACTGTTTAAATTTATTTCAAATAAACATACTTGCTTGGATAGGTCAAGTTCCTGTTTAACTTTTGGATGAATTTCACCAACAAATCCTATAGGAGTATTTGCCATACAAATTTGAGCTGAGCGCCTGGGATGCAGAGCCGGGTGGTTTGTTGGCATATATTCAACGTGTTCATCATGGCCAAATAATTTTAAAATGGCATCAATATCATTTTTTAGGTCAAAAAAATCCACCTGCTCTTTTTGCTCAATTCCCCATTGCTCTGGATACACATCTCCGAGCACAATTCCGGCAAGAGTTGGCAGTTGCTGCAAAGAATCGCCCCGTTGTAAAAACCGCAAGCCAATTTCGAAAAACCGAACACGCTGCTCCTGGCGACAGAAATTATATTTAGCTGCACTAATTAGTCCGGGCCACAATGTTGTACGCATTACTGCTAGTTCTGGCGAAATAGGATTAACCAATGGCAATGGAGCATGCTCTGGGTCAAGCAAAGCTTGAAGCTTTGCATCAGTAAAACTGTAAGTGATTACCTCATAATACCCTAAGTCTGTCATTAATTCGTAAAGACGATCCCTCTTTGCGCTGGCGACATCAGGAGAAGCCACCATCAATTCGGCAATAATTTTTTGCTCTGGAATACAGTGATAACCGTAAATACGCGCAACTTCTTCAATCAAATCTTCTTCAATTTCAAGATCAAAACGCCAACTTGGTATCGTTACTTGCCAACCATCAGCCGCTAATTCAACTTGCATTTCTAAGTGCGCTAAAATGGCAAATACATCTTCATCTGCAATAGCCATTCCTAAAACTTTTTCAATTTTGCTGCGTCGTAAATGAACAACCAGGCATTGTGGCATGTTTTCTTGGACAATTACTTCTGCTACATCACTTGGCTTACCACCAACAATTTCGAGTAACAAAGAAGTCGCACGATCTAAAGCTTGCAATTGCAATCTAGAATCTACTCCTCGTTCATACCGATAAGAAGCATCAGTTTGCAGACCATAGCTTCGCGCCTGGCCTGCCATTTTTTCTGGAGCAAAAAAAGCGCTCTCAAGAAAAACATCAATAGTGTCCTTGCTTACACTAGAATCAACTCCACCCATAATTCCGGCAACCGCAAGCACTCTACTGCTATCAGCAATCACTAGCGTTTTAGCATTTAATTCTATTTTACTACCGCCAAGTAATGTTATTTCTTCTCCTGGCACTGCATAGCGTACTTGTATTTTTTCATCTAGTTTTGCCAAATCAAATGCATGTAGCGGTTGACCAAGTTCGAGCATGACGTAATTAGCCACATCTACAACTGGATTAATAATACCTATACCTGAGCGACGTAATCGCTCTTGAATCCAAATTGGAGTGGCAATTTGATTATTATTAATCCCACGAATAATACGACCACAGTAGTGTGGACAAGCATCTGGAGCTTTTATAACTATAGGTAAAGATGATCCTTGGGTTGTGATATTTGCTGGTTTTAATTGACTGCGCTCTATCCGATTAATTGCAGCAACTTCTCGAGCAATACCAACAATATTTAAACAATCACCACGATCTGGAGTCAGCTCAACTTCTATAACAGCATCATCAAGCATTAAATATTGGCGCACATCCATACCAATTGGTGCATCATCTGGTAATTCCAGCAACCCCGACGAAGTTTCAGCCACACCTAGTTCAACAGCTGAGCACATCATACCAATTGACTCTATGCCACGTAACCTTGCTTTTTTAATTTTAAAATTATTTGGTAGTATCGCACCAATGACTGCTACTGGAATTTTTAATTTTGGCCGTACATTTGCCGCGCCACAAACAATAGTAAGGGGCTCGGACTCGCCAATATTAACGCTACAAACAGTGAGCTTATCAGCATTTGGGTGCTGATTTACTTCAAGAATCACACCAACCACGACGCCACAAAAATCTCCGGCAACTGGTTTTACCTCAGCAACTTCTAGACCGACCATAGTCAATTGCTCGGCTAATTTTGCCGCGCATATTTCAAAATTAAGTAGTTCGCTGAGCCAAGACTTGCTAAATTTCATATAATAATTTGCTATACCTCATAACACACAACAATCTCACCAAAATAATAAGTATGATATGACTTATCTTGATAAAACTCTTGATCACATTTTGGCGCCAATCTATTTTTATCCATCGCAGTCGCTTGAACAATTTTGCACTCATAATAACGGGCTGTTTTCGCCGCAATAACTGGAGAAGCAACTTTTTGTGCTGGCAATGTAACCAAACCACATGCTTTCAATTTATCAGTATCGCGCCCTGAATGAGTACCACAAAACAACAATTGCTCACTCATCCCAGAAAAAGGAATGGTGACAGTAAAATCATCTGCGTTTTCAAGTAATTTAAAAGTATGCCTGTTTGATCTAACAGCAATCATCAGCATAGGTGCTCTCCACACAATGCCAGACATAAGCCAACCGATAGTCATGGTATTAAGCTCACCATGGCTGTTTTTTACAGTTAAAAACACTCCTTTGCTTACATTTTCTAAGATATCGCCAATTTTTTGAAAGTGGTTTATTGCTTGCATATTACTCTCCTAAAATTGCTGTAAAAATTGCACATCATTCTCAAAAAGCATCCTAATATCTTTTATACCGTAGTAGACCATAGCCAAACGATCAATCCCAAAACCAAACGCCAAACCTTGAAAGCGATCGGGGTCAATTCCTCCAGCACGCAGTACATTTGGATGTACCACACCACAGCCACCAAGCTCTAACCAACGCCATGCTCCACCTACTTCCCATTTAAGATCAACTTCCGCTGATAACGAGGTAAATGGAAAATAAGACGGCCTAAATCTATACTCAATTTTTTCCTTAAAAAAATACTCTATGAACTTGCTTATAATCCATTTTAAGTTTGCCAGGTTTACATTTTCATCAACAATTAACATCTCCATCTGGTGAAACATCGGAGCATGGGTAGCATCATTATCACAACGAAAAACTCTACCTGGACAAACAATTCGTATTGGCGGCTGCATTTTTTGCATGGCGCGAATTTGCACTGGCGATGTTTGCGTGCGCAGCATCATACCACTCTCAAAATAAAAGGTATCATGTATTGCGCGCGCTGGATGATGCGGCGGAATATTTAAGGCCGTAAAATTATAAAACTCAGTTTCGATTTCCGGGCCTTCAACCACCGAAAAACCCATGCTGAGAAAAAAATTTTCAAAAAGTTTTTGGACGCGGGTTACGGGATGAAGAGTGCCTGGTGTTTGACCACGCGGTGGCAAAGTAATATCAACAGTTTCTTGCGCTAGATTTTTTTCGAGCTCATTTACTTGTAATACCTGACGACGAACTTCAATGGCAACAATTAACCTATTTTTTGCTAGGTTAATAGCCTGTCCTGCCTTCGGACGATATTTTGGTTCCAAAGTTCCCAAAGTTTTTAAAACGTCAGTTAGCTTGCCTTTTTTACCTAGATATTGACTGCGAATTTGTTCAATGGCATGAAGATCTTGTGTATTGTTTATTATACCAATAGCTTCTTCAAGAATTTGATCGAGATTGTTAATTAAGGATAAACTCATAAATATAATACCGGTAGCCGCAGGTTTTAGCTCTATCCATACCCACAAGCACGTTCATAAATTTATTATCACGCTCTTTCAGAGCTTAAAATCTTTGTGTTATCTTACCCAGGGTGACGAAACTACGAAGTAGTGAGGTAATCCTGGGTAAGATAACACAAAGATTTTAAGCTCTGAAAGAGCGCAATAGTCACGAAACTATTTCGCAATCGCAGCTTTAACTTTCTCAACAATTGCTGTGAAGGCATTTTTATCGTGAACTGCGATATCAGCAAGAATCTTACGATCAATCTCAATCTTAGCCAGCTTTAAACCAGCTATAAACTTGCTGTATGACATTCCGTTCTGCACCGCAGCTGCATTAACTCGAATTATCCAAAGCGAACGGAACTGACGCTTACGTTGTTTACGACCAACATAGGCATATTGGCCAGCCTTAATTACTGCTTGCTTGGCGGTTCTAAAAACTCGACTGCGCGCACCGTAATAACCTTTGGCTTTTTTCAAAACTTTCTTATGACGGGCCCGGGCTGTAACCCCGCGTTTTACTCTAGGCATTGCTTTTCTCCAAAATTAAATTTAATCACCAAGCATGTTCTTGACTGCTTTACGATCACTCTTACTTACCATAGCCATTGGGGCAAGAGTTGCTTTTCTCTTGCTACTTTTTTTAGTCAAAATATGATTACGAAAAGCACTACGATGTTTATAATTACCACTAGCAGTTTTTTTAAATCTTTTAGCGGCACTTCTATTTGTTTTTAGTTTAGGCATTATTAACAACTCTCCAAAAAATTTTAAATACTTTTCTGTTTCCCTGGGATCACAATCATCACCATTTGTTTACCTTCCATCTTTGGTATCTGCTCTACCGTTCCATGCTCTTTTACATCATTTTCTGCACGTCGTAAAATATCAATTCCCTGCTGCTGGTAAGATAACTCACGTCCACGAAAACGAACAGTAAATTTAACTTTATTTCCTTCTTGTAAAAAGACAATGGCTTTACGAACTTTTACCAAATAATCACCAATATCAGTAACAGGTCTCATTTTTACTTCTTTTACCTGTACTTGCTTGGATTTCTTTTTAAGACGCTTACGTTGTTCAAATAAATATTTACCAAAATCCATTATACGGCAAACTGGAGGGGTCGATAGTGGAGATATCTCCACCAAATCCAAATTGGCCTCTTGTGCTTTTTGCAAAGCCTCTTGCGAAGTCACAATACCAACTTGACTACCATCTTTATCAATAAGACGCACTTCGCGTGCACTAATTTGATGATTTATCCTAGCTTTTTTAATAGCCGAGCTAGGGTTACGACGTGAACTATGATGTAAGCTAATACATTCCTCCTACTTTCTTTACCATTTGATTTTAAAGTAAACTTATTTTATAAACTTTGCAAGTACTTCTTCAATCGACATCAGACCTAAATCTTGTGCCTCACGCGTACGCACTGTAACCATATTACTTTCAGCCTCACGGTTACCAATCACCAACATAAACGGCACTCTAGCAATTGAGTGTTCGCGGATTTTAAAGCCTATCTTCTCATTTCGCAAGTCTATGTTTGCGCGTATACCTTTATCACGCAATTTTAGCGTAACAGCCTTAACATATTCTGCCTGTGCATCAGTAATATTCATTACCACTGCTTGAACTGGCGCCAACCATAATGGCAAATCGCCACCAGTTTCTTCCAACAAAATTCCAATGAAGCGCTCAAGAGAGCCAAGCATAGCTCGATGTAACATTACTGGTGGCCTTCTCTCACCATCTTCATTGATGTAATAAGCACCTAAGCGCTCTGGCATAGAAAAATCAACCTGCAAAGTTCCGCATTGCCAAACTCTACCAAGGCTATCGCGCAGTGAAAACTCTATTTTTGGTCCATAAAATGCACCTTCACCCACGGAAAGCTCCCATTTCGTATCCCTACTATCTAGAACATCAGCCAAAGCTTTTTCTGCTTTATCCCAAACAATATCGCTACCAATACGCTTCTCTGGACGGGTTGCTAGACGAACAATGATATCTTTGAAACCAAAATCAGCATAAACACTTACCAACTGCTCAATAAAAGCCAAAGATTCACTGCCAATTTGATCCTCGGTACAAAAAATATGACCGTCATCCTGCGTAAAACTACGAACACGCATAATACCACTTAGGGTACCGGATGCTTCATTACGATAACAATGACCAAATTCAGCAAGTCTTATTGGTAAATCACGATAGCTTTTAATACCCTGTTTAAATACTTGAATACTACCAGGACAACTCATAGGTCTAATAGCGTAGGTACGATTCTCTGATTCAGTAATAAACATAGCTTCTTTAAATTTTTCCCAGTGCCCAGATTTTTCCCACAAACTACGGTCAAGCAATTGAGGTGTATTTATTTCTAGGTAGCCAAATTTTGTTTGCTGCACTGCCAAATAGCGCTTAATTTCTGAGTAAATTGCCCAACCATTTGGATGCCAAAAAACCATTCCAGGCGCTTCTTCTTGCAAATGAAATAAACCCATTTTTTTGCCAACAAGCCGATGATCATTTTGCTTCGCTCTTTCTAACCTGGACAAATAATCATCCAATTCTTTCTGCGTCGCCCAAGCAGTGCCATAAATACGCGGCAACATTTCGTTATGTGAATCACCACGCCAATAGGCACCAGCAACTTTGGTTAATTTAAAAGCATGCAAATAACCTGTACTTGGTATATGAGGACCACGACAAACATTAGTAAAGTTTCCTTGGCTATAAAATGAAACTTGATTCTCAGGAATGCCTTCGACTATTTGAACCTTATAATTCTCACTGCGTTTTTTAAAATAAGAAATAGCATCAGTACGTTTTTTAAGACTATGTTCAAATTTATAGTTAGCTTGCACTATCTCATGCATCTTAGCTTCGATTTTTGCTAAATCTTCTTCACTAAATCCTTTAGGATAATAAAAATCATGATAAAAACCATCCTCAATCGCTGGTCCAATAGTTGGATAAGCACCAGGAAATAACTCACAAACAGCTTGGGCAAGCACATGAGTAGCAGAATGCCGCAGTATTTCGAGTCCTTCAGGGTTTTTTGATGTCAAGATCATAACCACCGCATCTCTTTCCACCAAACAAGAAAGATCTACTGCTTTACCATCAACTTTTCCAGCAATTGCAGCTTTCGCAAGTCCAGCGCCAATCGCTTGTGCAATTTCTTGCACAGTTACTGGTTTTGCAAACTCTAATTGTTTGCCATCTGGAAGTATGATTTTTATCATAAAGGAGACTCACATCTTTTATAATTGGTAGGCACGAATGGTTTCGAACCATCGACCCCCACCATGTCAAGGTGATGCTCTACCCCTGAGCTACGTGCCTATTTGAATGGTAAAATAGCATGATACTTTATGCCAAGCAAGTCCATAAACTATCGTCATTGCAATTTCCGAGTACGTGTTTGCAAGTTTTGCAATATGCTTTGATTTTCCGCTAAGTTTAAACGCTCCCGAGCAACAACATCAGCCGGAGCCTTCGCCGTATAATTGCTGTTGTTTAGTTTAATTGCAGCACGCTCAATATCAGCTTTTAGTTTGCCAATTTCTTTATTCAAACGAGTAATTTCGGCGCTAATATCAATCAAATTAGCAAGTGGAATGTGTAGTTCTAGTTCGTCAACTAATGCTGTCGCCGTCGCAGGAATTTTTTCTTCTGTTATCCAATTAATTGATTCAAGTCGCGCTAAAGTCTTTAAATATTGCGCGTGTTCTTCAATGCGTTTTTTATCGGCTGCAGCTCCCTTATTCAATAATAGTGGCAGAGGTTTTGTGGGAGAGATATTCATTTCACCACGAATATTACGAATTGCTAGAATAACTTTTTTGAGCCATTCAATTTCAAGAGCTGCTTCGCTGTCAACTTTTGCTTTATCAAACTGTGGATATTGTTCAAGCATTATAGTTGGTCTTTTAATATTTAGTTTTGGTGCAACTTCTTGCCAAATCTCCTCAGTGATAAATGGCATAAAAGGGTGAATAACACGCAATATTGCTTCGAGTATGCCAAGTAAAGTTTTACGTGTTCCTTGTTTTGCACAGGCACTGAAGCTTTCAGAATATAAAATTGGCTTGGCAAGTTCCAAATACCAGTCACAAAATTGATGCCAAGTAAATTCATAAATAGCCTGGGTTACCAAATCAAAACGGTAGTTTTTAAACTCGATCTCAATGGTATGCAAGGTGCTTTGCAGCTGTGACTTAATCCAACGATCAGCTAAACTAAATTCCACTACATCATCGCTACAATCAAAGCTTTCTAATTGCATCAAAACAAATCGCGCTGCATTCCAAATTTTGGTACAAAAATTTCTGTAACCCTCAAGACGGGCGATATCAAAATTAATATCGCGACTAGTAGTAGCGAGTGCACAAAAAGTAAAGCGCAAAGCGTCAGCACCAAAACCAGGAATACCACTTGGAAAATCAAGACGAGTTTGTTTTTCGATTTCTTTGATCAAATGCTGCTGCATTAAGTTGCTGGTACGCTTTTTGATCAAGTCATCGAGCGTAATACCATCGATTAAATCAACTGGATCCAAAACATTACCCTTGGACTTGGACATCTTTTGACCATGACTATCACGAATTAATCCTGTTATATAAACTTCTTTAAATGGCACTTCACCCGTAAATTTCAGTCCCATCATTACCATGCGTGCAACCCAGAAAAAAATAATATCAAAACCGGTAACTAAAACTGCAGTTGGATAAAAAGTTTTAAACTCTGGAGTTTGCTCCGGCCAGCCTAAAGTTGAAAATGGCCAAAGAGCGGAAGAAAACCAAGTATCTAAAACATCTTCGTCTTGTTTAAGTACAATATTGCCAAGCTTGTATTTGACACGTATTTCCTCTTCACTCTGGCCAACATAGATGTTATTTTTTTCATCGCTCCATGCGGGAATTCTGTGACCCCACCAAAGCTGGCGACTAATGCACCAGTCTTCAATATTTTCGAGCCACTGGAAATAAATCTTGCTCCAATTTTCTGGGATAAATTTAATTTTTCCCAGTTTTACCGCTTCAATAGCAGGTTTTGCGAGCATACTAGCTTTAACAAACCATTGATCGGTTAAATACGGCTCAATAATTGCACCGCTCCGCTCTCCCTTGGGAATTTTTAACTGATGTTTTTCTATTTTAATTAATAAACCAACGGATTTTAAATTCTCTAGAATTTTTTCGCGAGCAATAAAACGATCCAAATTTTGATAAATTTTAGGGGCGTTTTCATTGATGCGTGCATCTTTAGTAAAAATATTAATTAATGGCAAATTGTGGCGTTCACCTAGAACATAATCATTAAAATCGTGCGCTGGCGTAATTTTAACACAACCGGTACCAAATTCTTTATCAACATATTCATCAGCAATAATAGGGATCAAACGATCAGTAAGCGGTAATTTAACTTGTTTACCGATTAAGTGTTGATAACGCGGATCTTCAGGATGCACTGCCACCGCTGTGTCACCAAGCATGGTTTCAGGCCTAGTAGTTGCAACAATCAAGCTTTCGGTGCTACCTACAACAGGATAACGAATATGCCAAAGTGATCCTTCAGAATCTTCGCTGATTACCTCAAGATCGGAAATCGCTGTATTTAAAACCGGATCCCAGTTGACTAAGCGTTTACCACGATAAATCAAACCTTCTTCATAAAGGCTAATAAATACATGTTGCACTGCTTGTGCTAAGTCTGGATCAAGCGTAAATTTTTCTCGGGTCCAATCACCAGAAATCCCCAAACGTCTTTCTTGACTACAAATTGTATCACCGGAATATTTTTTCCAATCCCATATACGCTTAACAAAATTTTCGCGACCAAGTGCGTGGCGGCTTGTTCCCTCGCCGCGCAGTAAATTTTCAACTACCATTTGGGTTGCAATACCTGCATGATCGGTACCAATTTGCCACAAAGTGTTATTACCACACATACGATGATAGCGGATCAACACATCCATAATACTTTGTTGAAAACCGTGGCCCATATGCAGAGTGCCAGTTACATTGGGTGGTGGCAAAGCGATGCAATATGGCGCGCCACGGCCGCTTGGAGCAAAGTAATTATTTATTTCCCATTTCTGATACCAATTTTGTTCAATCGCTTGTGGCTCGTAGGATCTGTTTTTCATAATAAAAAGACTACCAGAAAAATGGCACGAATAACAGAGTATATCTAAGTTGGGGCTCTGATATTAAAGATTTCTATTTTATAGCCACTACTCTGATAAACTTGGTATCGTTTGCGGGCAGCAGCTTTTAAGTTGGCATCATTTGGTATGACTTCAATAATGTGATCAAATTGCTGGTAGAATGATGGAGTTTCAGAAGTAAGATTAATCAAAATATCTTTTTTACCCGTTGGTACAGCGTCATAGCCAATTAAAACAGGTGCTGCAGAATTTAAATTTTGGTTATAAATTTCATGCGGAACAAAACTAATATCGCGAAAAGTCCAAAGCTGCACATCGAAACTTTGCGCTTCTGCTACCGTAGCGGCATGCACATAAACTGTTTGACCATTGGAAAATGCTTTTTCAATGACACGACAAGCGTACAAATCTCGCGCTTTTGGTGTTGGTTCAGTTAATATATAAAAGGCAGCTTTAAGTGACATTATAAGACATTGTAATTGTTTTATTAATATTTTAAAGCAGATTCTGCAGGACTGCATAAAAAATGCCAACTGCTTACTCTATTCGATTGTTCTAGTTTTAATTTTATGATATTTTGAGCACACATTTTTTAAGGAGAAAAAAGAAAGTGATTACTAAAATCCGTAAAGCCGTATTTCCCGTAGCAGGTCTTGGAACCAGGTTTTTGCCTGTAACTAAAGCTAACCCAAAAGAAATGCTGCCTATCGTAGATAAACCTCTGATCCAATACGCCGCAGAAGAAGCAGTTGCTGCTGGCATTACTCAATTAGTTTTTGTTACCAGCTCAAGTAAACACGCCATCGAAAATCATTTTGATTCTAATTTTGAGTTAGAAGCCAAATTAGCTGAATCTGGAAAAAATGAATGGCTTGAAATTGTGCGCAATATTTTACCAGTAGGAATTTCCTGCGTTTATGTCAGACAACAAAACCCACTTGGCTTAGGGCATGCAATCTTATGCGCCAAAGATATTATTGGTGATGAGCCCTTTGCCGTGTTGCTTGCTGACGATTTAATTAATGGCGGCGAAAAAACATGTTTAGAACAGATGATTGATGTTTATTCCAAAACGAACAGTAACGTTTTAGCGATTCAACCTGTAGCTAAATCCGAAACGGAAAAATACGGTATTGTAGCTTTAGATAATACTGATTTAAAATCAGGCGATTTTTCCAAAATTACAACTATTATTGAAAAACCAAAACCTAAAGATGCACCCTCTGCTTTTGCAGCTATGGGACGTTATATTTTAACACCGCGTATTTTCCATTTTCTTGAAAACATAAGTAGCGGAGCAATTGGAGAGATTCAATTAACTGATGGTATTGATAAATTAATCGCAGAACAGGATGTTCATGGCTATGTGTTTCATGGCAAGCGCTATGATTGTGGCAGCAAAATAGGCTATCTCAAGGCAACAATTGAATATGGAATGCAGCATCAGGAGGTTGGACAACACTTTATGGAGTATTTACGTGGTTTAAAGCCATAGCGAGTCTATTGTGACAAAAAAGGCGCTATGGCGCCTTTTTTATTGCATGGTTTTTTTATGATCAAACAATTAAACGTTGCTCTTGGTTTTAGCCTGATAGAAATACTAATTGCAGTTTTTATTTTAGCGATTGGGTTGCTTGGAGTTGCTGGTTTATATATTACCTCACTCAAGCGCACTGAAGATGCTTACTGGCGCACGCTTGCAACCTCGCAATTAGTATCACTGATGGAGCAACAAAAAGCTGGTGATAATTTAAAGTGGAGTGAATGTGAAAATCTATTGCCCCATGGTGAATGTAAAATTGATACAGGGAAAATAAAGATTTGCTGGGATAGAAAGAACAAAAAAGATACTAAGCAATGTTTGTAAAATTAAAAAATCGAAATAATTCTTGTACAGGATTTACGCTGCTTGAAGTTTTAGTTGCTTCGTTCATAGGTTTAGCATTGATTGGAGTCATATTACAAAACTATTTGAGCGCTAAAAAGATTTACAAAGTGCAAAACGAAATTGCGCATCTTGGCGAAGATATTAGATTTGCCGGTTCTTTTTTACAACAAAACATCATGCAGGCAGGCTTCGTAGGTTGTCGGCGAATTTCTGAGTATGATTTGGCTAATCATACAGATTTTGAAATATCAGATGTTGTCCATGGTTACGATAGTAACAGCGCACAAGCGCTACGCGACCTAGCGGGAAAAGTTATTCCAAACACTGATGTTATTGTTATTACTAAAGCAAAAACTGAAAGTACAACCATTACTACAAATATCAAAACTGGTGACACATCAATTAGTGTTAAAAAAAATCTGGCAACTAAAAGCAATCGGTTTTTATTAATTTCTGACTACAACAATGCTGATTTATTTATCACCAAAAAACATACAGGCACTATCATTGACATCGCTGGAAACAAATTGAATCACTCTTACCAAACCAACAACACGAAGGTGCGTCAATTTGAAAGAATAGCATTTTTTATAAGCGAAGTTAGTTATCCTACTGCCAAAAACAAACATGTTTATAGCCTGTATTTTTTGGTTAATCACGGAGAAAAACAAGAACTAATCCCAGAAATTAGCAATATGCAAATTGGTTATGGAGTTGATGTTCATGGAGAGAATAAAGTTACCGAGCATTTAAAGGCAGCAGAAATAACCAATCGTAATTTATGGGATAAAGTCCTAAGCGTTATGATTACCCTAACACCACAAGATCGATTGCCTGGATTAAAACCATGGAAAATCTATATAAAACTACGCGAAAGAGGTTAGAATCTGAAAAAGGAATGGTATTGGTAGTTGTAATGCTATTCCTATTAATCACGAGCTTTCTTGCGCTTACTCTTTTAAACACCAGTCTTCTCGAAACCAAAATGAGCGACTACTATCAGAATAAAGCACGTGCATTTTATAAAGCCGAAGATATTTTAGAAAAGCGCGAACAAGAAATTATAAGCGGAAAAATAATAAGCCCTGAAATTACAGAAATTAAAAATGCTAATGTATGTGGCGCAACCTTTTATCGCATTACTGCTAGTGCCAAACATAATACAGTGCAAAGCGAACTACAAAGCACTTTTGCAAAAATTGCCAAACCAGATGACTGCACCCCAAAACCCAATATCAAACCAGGGCGCCAGGCTTTTTTAATTACACATTAAGGAGCTGGTTGCACAGGTGGACGATCGCCTATTCTCGTAAGAAGGGCTTCCACCATTTCAGCTCTCCCATAAAAATTAGCCATTATAAGCGCAGTTCTACCACGATCGTCAACCAAATTTGGATCTGTTCGTAGATCTTTAAGAAGCACTTGTACTATTTCAGTTCTATTCCAGAAAATGGCTTGCATAAGCGGAGTTTCACCATGCCTGTCAACCAAATTACGATCTGTTCGTGGATTTTCAAGAAGCGCTTGCACTATTTCAGTTCTATCCCAAAAAATGGCCTGCATAAGCGGAGTTTCACCATGCACATCAACCAAATTAGGATCTGTCCGTGGATCTTTAAGAAGTACCTGTACCACCTCAACTCTATTCCAAAAAATGGCTTCCGTAAGTGGAGTTTCACCATGTTCGTCAACCAAATTGGGATTGGTCCGTGGATCTTTAAGAAGTGTTTGCACCACCTCAACTTCACCCCAAAAAATGGCATCCATAAGCGAAATTTCACCGTATTCGCTAACCAAATTTGGATCGTTAGCCTTATTAATCTCAGCAAAAACAAACGAAGACGGTAAGGTAAACAAAGCCAAGAAAAATAAAGCGCCTATAAAAATCCGCTTTTGTACGATAATATAAAACATAATATCTCCATAGATAATATTGTCAAATTCGTCCATATCAAAATTCAGGCTCTTAGCGTAGCACATTAACACTACTTTTTCTCTCCACTCTGAGCCTTTTAATGTAATAATTTATCTAATGGCAACACATTAAGCAGATCTTGCGGAATATTGAGTCTTTGCAATTGCTTCCCAATTTCTTTTACAACTATTTGCCCAGCTATAACAGCTACATCAGGCTTAATTGACGGTTTGGTAAAAGAACCCGAGACTTTAATCGGCACAAAAAAGTTCTTATCATGAGTACTATAAGCATTAAGCTGCAATTCAAGTTGCTCGGATACAATATTAGCACTGCCCTTCCCTGTTACTCTGAAATCAGGTGATTGAATTAAAAGATCGCTCGTACTAAGCAAAGCATTACCAACATTGAAAGTCGCTGTTAAACGATCAAAATCAGTATGCGGCGGCTGCGATTCTTGTGGCATTGCTTTTTGATTCAATATTGAGCTTGCGCGCCTTACCTCAAAGGGAATATCTATACCTCTATATGAGCCATTAGCAATTAAAACATTACCACTGCCATTTATGCTATGAAGCATTTCTTCGTCAGTCTTACCACGCATATTAATATTTGTATTTAAGGTAAGAGTACCACTAAATTCATCATACTTAGCAATATCTACCAACAATGACCGCATGGCGACATTATTAAATACCAGCTTTAAACCCAACTGTGGCACCGCACTACGCAAATCAATCGTAGCGCTACCACTCACATTACCATGATGAAAACCAAATCCAATTTTTGGACAGTTAATTAATTCTTTGTTACCAATAATTTTTGCAGAAAAGTTATCAAGCTTTAACTTCTTAATTTGAAGTGCAGCAACCTTAAGATCGACGACAAAGTTTGGCGCGTCTATAATATTGTTACAACGAAGCGAACCCATTGCTACTGTATCTGCGATATGTAATTTAAAATTTTCACTAATAAGCGTTTGCTTATTCAAATCAACTGCAACATTTGCCACGCCACCAAAGTCGACTTTATCTGCCGATTTTCCGACCAATTGCAAATTGGTTAGCGTATATAATTTATTATCCACATCCAACTTTATGCATGCATTTGCTTTGATTTGACCATTTAAAATTGAATTTGGATTTTGTAGATAAAAATTAGTTTCTACTTCAAAGGGTCTATCAAAGTTAATATTTTTACAATACAAATCTAACTTATTAATCTGTTGGTTTTGCCAAAACACTCGCCCATTTTCGATGCTAACATCAGCAACTGTAAGATTTGCTAAATTAAAAAAGCTCTTGTCAGCCAAGCTTTTCTGGTTTGCAATATTACTATTAGATGCTGATTTGGATGTCGCCAATTTTTGCCAATTATGCTTAAGCAAATCAATGGCAGTTAACTGTAAGCTAAAATCTTTAAGTATTAAATGGCCGACGGTAATACGCCCACTAAACAGCGGCAATAACTTAACACTAAAACCAACCTCACCTGCCTTTGCCAATTCGTTTTTGTGCGAACCAGCAACATCCTCTAAAACAGCGTCATGCAGTTTGATACCAAACCACGGAAAAAATGACCACTGAACATCACCATTAATCGTCAACTCGCTCCCAATCTTATTGTGTACCAACTGAACAAGTTCACTCTTAATCGTGCTTTGATCAATCTTAGCAACAAACAAAACTATTGCTCCACCTATAAATATGGTAATTATTGCACTTAGTATCAATATTATTTTCATTGTTTTTTTCATCATATAACACCATATTTAGTGGAGCGGGCGATGGGAATCGAACCCACGCCTAAAGCTTGGGAAGCTTCAGTTCTACCATTAAACTACGCCCGCAATATATCCTTTGAATAGTCTTTATTATGCTTATATGATTACTACAAGGCAAGTACATTTAAACAGTAATTTCAAAACACACATGAATAAAATCAAACCCATACGCAGTTTCGTCAAAAGACAAAGGCGGCTACTTCCAAACAAACAAAAAACATTTGATGAAGGGTGGGCGCTTTATGGCTTGGACATGGCATCTGGAGAAATATCTGCAAAAAAAATCTTCGATCGCAATGCCCCATTGATCTTAGAGATTGGTTTTGGCATGGGGATAACACTTTTGAACTCTGCAAAAAAATACCCTGAGCAAGATTTTATTGGTATCGAAGTACATCAACCAGGAATTGTAACTTTGCTCGCACAACTAAAAGCACAGCCCTTAAGTAATGTACGCATTTATAATGAAGATGCAGTTATCGTTTTAGAACAATGCATTCCTGATGATAGCCTAGAAAAAATCTTGATTTTCTTTCCCGATCCTTGGCAAAAAAACCGTCATCACAAAAGACGTTTAATTCAACCAAAATTTGTGGCGCTCATACAAAAAAAATTAAAATCAAAAGGAGTATTACACATCGCAACCGACTGGGAAGATTATGCCAATCACATCACTGCTATATTAAAAACCAATCTAGCTTTTACTATTCTCGAACCACCTAAATCTTTGCCTTTTTTGGCAGATCGCATATCAACCAAATTTGAACAACGTGGAAAAAAACAGGGACATAAGATTTTTGACTTGTTGTTTATTGCTAATTAATGAACTTTGCACATTTTGTAGCTCCCCACAGCCATCCCCTCGATTACTTCGCACTTAAGAAAACCTTAACGAACACTTAAGCCTAGCTTAAGGTGATTCTGGAGAACCCCGCTATAGTCAATTGAAGAAGGGCGAATAAAAGCCCTTTTTCTATGTATGGGCCTCTAAAAGAAAAGATATTTGAATGGAGACCTTTATTTAAACCTTAAGTAGGGGAGTAACCAAAGATATGTTTTCTAAATTTAGCAAAGTTATTTTTATCCAAAAAAAACGCCCAGTAATATTTGTTTTATTGTTCTTAACTTTATTTTCTTTATTCTCCTCACACGTTTCCCTTGCTGACACCAATGAAGGTCAAACGAGTGTTATGGAACATCTCACAACGGGTGCGTTACTTTGCTCCCTTACTGAAGAAGAGGCTAAAATGTTTAAAGAAAATGGAGGACATTGCTTTGGCTTTTCCTGTATATGGCTATACTCGAAATGGTTACAATTTGTCCATCCAGAAAAAGCTACTAAGCACTACAATGGTGATTGGTTTAAAAGCACCATAACAGATATTTTGCTTAATTGGTCTAATTGTAATGATATAGAAAAATTAGCTTCATTAGTGATTAATTTTCAGCAATCCCAATCCTTATGGAATGAAGTGGAGATTGAAAAGAAAACCAATCCTCTAGATACAGCTGGAAAAAAGTTGCAAAAAGAATATTCAATCGCATCACTATTTACTTTAGATCAACTTAAACAATTACTCAAAGAAGATGTCATTCATGATCATAAGTTAGTTCTTATTGTGTCACATAATCATGCTACGGCATTATTTAAAGACGGAAACAATTATTATTATTTTGATCCAAATAGCCATACTGGGGAAGTTAAAACCACCTCAACTGATCAGGTAGCAGAATTAATCTTCGATGCAAACTTTGCAGAATATTTGGATACACATGCTGATCCTGTTAAACCCTCACCACTGGCATTTAGAATGTTTTCTTTGGGTGAAGAAGCAGTAACAGCATATCCATCTCAACAAGAAATTTTAGAACGCATTAACCCCTCTCTAAATTATGCAAGTAGTGATTATGCAGATGGAATGACAGGGCTATATATAGCGTCTGAGAATGGTTGTTTAGATTCTGTAAATTATTTTTTAAGTAAAGGAGTTGATCTTAATCTAGCCAATAAAAATGGCTGGACCACTCTTAGGTCTGCTGCTAGTAATGGTAACCTTGAAATTGTAAAAGCACTTATTGATAAAGGTGCAGATCTTAATCTAGCTGATAATGATGATGGCTGGACCGCTCTTATGTTTGCTGCTAGTAATGGTAACCTTGAAATTGTAAAAGCACTTATTGATAAAGGTGCAGATCTTAATCTAGCCAATAAAAATGGCTGGACCACTCTTAGGTCTGCTGCTAGTAATGGTAATCTTAAAATTGTAAAAGCACTTATTGATAAAGGTGCAGATCTTAATCTAGCTGATATAGCGGTTTTCTATTTGCTTGGCGCGTGTTATGATCGGTCCTCATAATAGATGTGAGGAAAACATGGCAGCTCCATACTCGTTAGATCTACGATTGAGGGCCGTAAAGGCATATGAAAGCGGAGATAGCTCCCAAAGAGAAATAGCAAGAATTTTTAAATTAGGAATAAGGACGCTTGCAAGATACTGGGAGCAATACCAAAAAACGGGAGATATAAAGACTGCTGAATATAAGCGGGGACGCAAACCGGCGGTAGATGAAAAACAAATGCTTCGTATAAAAGAACTGGTTTTACAGTATCCGGATGCCTCATTGAGCGAATTATGTCGCCATTATAATAAAGCGAGAAATAAAAAAATTGGAATAAGTATAATGTTTCGCGTTATTTATAAATTAGGTTTTAGGCGGAAGAAAAAAAGTTTATACGCAGAACAGCAAGATATGCCAGAGGTAAAAAAAACAGAGAAGAATTTATCGAAAAAGTTAGTCAATTGACTACCGATAATTTGATCTTTATCGACGAATCTGGGGCCAATTTAAGTTTCTGTCGCGAATATGCAAGGGCTTTTGGCGGGGAGCGTATAAAGTGTGCTTGTCCATATCCCAGGGGAAATAAATATACAATGATAGGAGCAATCAGTACTGCCGGCGTAGAGGCGGCAATATATGGAGAATGGTCGGCTGATGGCGAGATATTTTTAGCATTTGTTAAAAAGCAGTTGGTTCCACGCTTAAGTAAGGGGAAAATAGTGATAATAGACAATGTCAGTTTTCATAAAGTAGTTGGGGTCAAAGAAGCGATAGAAGAGACTGGAGCAAGTCTATTTTTCTTGCCACCCTATTCGCCGGATTTATCTCCAATAGAACTGATGTGGTCGAAGATAAAATCTGTTTTAAAAAAGTTCGCACCAAGAACAAAAACCCAATTTAAAAAAGTAATTCGCATTGCATTTAAGTCGGTAGTCAAGCAGGATATGATTTCTTGGTTTAAACATTGTGGATATTCTATGTCAATCAATTAGGAAATTGCTATAATGATGATGGCTGGACCGCTCTTATGCTTGCTGCTAGTAATGGTAACCTTGAAATTGTAAAATGTCAATTTCCATGTAAAATTGACCCCTCTAGAGCATAAAGTTGCACCGAAAATTGACCCCTCTAATTACTAAATTTACTCTTAAAATTTTAACTAATTTTAAGAGGATAAAAGAGGATGATAATAGTGGAAACAATTGCGAAAATAAGGCGGCTGTATTATGTACAAAACAAGGGGATAAAAACGATAGCTCGTGAATTGAATTTATCAAAAAATACGGTAAAGAAAGTTATCCGAGACGACAAAACATCAAAGACTTACGTGAGGGATAAACAAACGTTACCAATAATGGGAGAATTCAAAGATCAGCTAACAAGCATGTTAGAAAAAAATATTAAGCAGCCGTTGCGTTTAAGATATACAGCAAAAAAATTATACCAAACGCTTTGCAGCAATGGTTTCAAGGGGAGCTATTCAACCATAAATAGATTTACTACCGATTGGAGACGTAATAATCATTCTGATGGAAAAAAGGTTTTTATACCACTGGAGTTTGCTCCAGGAGAAGCATTTCAGTTTGACTGGAGTACAGAAGAGATTGAGTTACAAGGTATATTAACGCGAGTTAAGGTTGCACATATACGACTGTGCTACAGCCGTATGTTTTTAATTGTTGTCTACAGAAATGAGCAAATGGAAATGGTTTTTGATGCCCACAATAAAGCCTTTCAATTTTTTGGAGGAACTACAAAAAAAGGCATATTTGACAACATGAAGACTGCTGTTAACAAAGTATTTGTTGGCAAAGACCGTAAATTTAATTCACGCTTTTCTGAAATGGCTTCTCATTATTTATTTGAACCGATTGCATGCACACCAGCTTCTGGTTGGGAAAAGGGTCAGGTAGAATGCCAAGTTAACACTGGGCGTAGAAATTTTTTTACTCCACTTCGTTGTATTAATTATTTAGAAGAACTGAATGAACAGCTTCTCGGTGAATGCATAGAATGGGCTCAAAAAACAAATCATCCAGAATTAAACGGACGAAAAGTATGGGATGTATATCAAGATGAGAAACCAAGTTTGCTAGAATACCGCAACCAATTTGACGCTTATAAACTTGAGCCTTCGGTAGTTTCATCATACAGCTTAATAAACTACGACACCAATATGTATAGTGTAGATTGCGATTACGTTGGTGAAGTTGCCGATGTTAGAGCTTATACCAACAAAATTATTATAGTATTCAAAGGAAAAACAATAGGTGAGCATGAGCGTTGTTTCGAGAAAAAAAAGAAAATTTACGATCCGTGGCACTATATACCAGCGCTTGAGCGCAAACCTGGAGCATTAAGAAATGGCGCTCCTTTTAAGCTTTTAAAATTACCACCATCATTTATAAGTATGCAAAATAATCTTAGAGCACATGAAGATGGTGACAAACAATTTATTAAAATTTTATTACAAGTATCAAAACATGGCTTAAATAAAGTTGATGAAGCGTGTACAAATGCTTTAAAAATAGGAGTAAGTAATGCAGATTTTGTCATACAATATCTGACTCCAGCAACTCCAAAAGAAAAAATAGAAGAACGACAGCTGCATTTAATAGAA
The DNA here is from genome assembly GCA_964213355.1 of Gammaproteobacteria bacterium. Lineage (GTDB taxonomy): Bacteria > Pseudomonadota > Gammaproteobacteria > UBA9339 > UBA9339 > JBAXAM01. The sequence goes on along the minus strand of CAXOVY010000032.1, from coordinate 74,561 downwards.
GCGCCAAGCGAAGATATATGTTGTTATAACGATGCTTTTTTAAGCAATCAGCTTGTATCTCAGGAGGCAATCTATGTCGCATGAAAATATCAAAGAACAATTTGGGGCTCTTGGATTAAAAGGGATGCTGCAATATTTTGATGACATGATTGATCACAGATCTTCACGGTTATAAATTAGTATAGATTTTATGTGTTGCTGGCGGCGGTAATTGTGAGGGCGCGTCCATCAAGCCAAGGTATTTTTATTTTTTCAAATCTTTTCATTGCTGATAATAATTCAGGTAAATTTCTTTTCTTTTTCATAAAAACTAACGCATTACCATTCTTGATTTCTATACTGCCGTTGTTATTAATAAATTTCTCATACAGTGTCTGAGGAGTGTTATGCTCATATCCAGTTAGGTCATTGGCCAAAACACGATATAGATTATAAGCGAGAATTGACATCGTTAAATCAAAATCAACTTTAATTACCATCGAAGATGATACTTTATTCAAATGAAAAAAATGTGTTTGTTCAGAAATGCTTTTTTCTACCAACCATCTCCTTGCGTATTTTCTCAATACTTGTTCTACTCCTAATTTAAAATCATTGGTAATAATTAATGCTGGTTTTATCTTTCCATGTCCAGTTATTGCAATTTGCCTGATATTTTTGTTGTACCCTTTTAATAAAATGGTTTGGTCTGCAACATTTAATTCTCTGGTTTTGTTACCAGAGGATTGAACTCGTACTTTTTTCCATAAATCTGCTGGAAGCTGATTTAACTCATCGACAATATTTTTTCCTCTTCTTCTAATGGTGATAAATTTAGTTTTGTTGTCGTCTAGTTTGCTCAGATTCTCATAGGTAGTGAATTTACTATCGAATACAAGATAATTGATGTTCTGTTTTCCTGATTCTTTATAAAAATCTAAAAATTCTACAACTACATCAGATTCATTATCGTGCCTAACCGTTGTATCTCCATATGTGATGATACCAGTATCAGGGTCTTGTGCTATAGCAGCTAAAATGCTGGATAATGCTTTATGTCTCGTGCCAGACCAGTTATTTTCTAAGTGAGAATCGTCTCCCCAATAGGGAACCGCTACAAAATCTAAATTCGCTGTATCCGCCAAAAGCCCTGTCTTTTGCCATAATTGATATAACTCTTTTAAAAAAGATATATTCATCTTTCGCGTTATGCGATGAGAATAGGAAGAAAACCATGCGGTTTTTGGCAAAACATTTAATCCAGCAAAAAAACCACTACCTCTATCCATGCACCATAAATCATCAGTAGTATATCTCCTCACGTTAGATAATTTCAGGGCAATGAAACTCAATATTGCGCTAATTTTTGGAATTGTTTTTGTTTCTGGAAATAATGAATTGGTAATAATTTTATCAAGCCCTAAATCAATAATATATGGAATGAAGCATAATATGCCAACATTCATTGTATTAAATATTTCATCACTATCTCCGAGTAAAACTGCCGTTGGAGCTGGTAATTTAGCTTGAGATAAACTCTCAACTTTGGCGCTTTTACTCCTTCGTGGCAATCTGGCAAATCCTTCCTTGTTTATTAATTTGTAAATATAGGTCTCAGAAATGTTTTGTTTTTGCGTGTCCAAAATGGTCTTTATATCTGGCACTGAAAGATATTTTTTCCTCAGCGCAATGATAAGTTGATCTATATTATTTCCGTATTCTTTTGCCGGTCGACCAATGGTTGATGGTGCAAAAAATCGCTCTTCAAGCTGTTTTGTGTCGAGTTGTTTGATGGCGCTGGCAAAGCAGTATATGGAATTTTCCGTATAACCAAATCGTTTTGCTATTTCACGCGCTGATAGCTTTTCATAAAAATAGGCGCGCAGCGCTTCATACTGTTTGTGCAAAGGATAATTGGGATTATCAAAAAAATTATAAGTGGTATCCATAGTTATAAACCTATATTAATTTCGACCGTGAAACGATAGTATTATACTGGTTAAAATATGAACATGTCAAGCGCGTTATGCGTAAATCCTTTTATTTAAGCCATCGTTTACGGCTATGGCAAGTATAGTGAATGATTTTGAAAATGGCATGATGATAATAAATAGGATTTATTAATAGAGGTTTTTTGCTGGTAGAAAAATCCTGGTGACGATAACATGTTGATTCATATAAACTTTATTACGTTGCGTTTAGGCAGAAGCGGTATTGTTCTATACTAATTTACAGCGTGAAGATCCGTGTTGATTTAAAATCACAAGAAGAGTGGCCACAAATGCTTCTATCTATGCTTAAAAGCGAAGCATCTTATCGACAAACAAGATCTTTTATGTACAAATTAGGATTAGCTAAATTACCACAAATGAAGTCTATAGATAACTTCGACCCAACAGGTTTACCAATTAAAATAGAAACGTTAGACAATGCTAAAAGCATGAAATTTATAAAAGACCACTACAATATTTTAATCATTGGTGGCAGTGGTGCGGGAAAGAGCCATTTAGCGATTGGACTTGCTTACTTAGCATTACAAAATAGTTATCGTATACGGTTTTATAAGTTTGCTGAGCTAGCAAGAGATCTAATAAAAGCGCAGTCTCACAACTACGAAACAGCATTTATGGCAAAGCTACAAAGGTTCGATCTTGTTGTAATTGATGAGCTAGGCTATTTGCCGATTGATCCAAAGGCCAGCCCTCTATTATTTGAACTGTTTTCTAATCTTTATGAAAAAGTATCGACAATAATAACCACTCATCTAGCATTCAACGAATGGCCAGATATCTTTGGTAACATAAAAGCCACTAAGGCGATAATTGACAGATTTACTCACCACTGTTTGATCTTAGAAACTGGTGATAAAAGCTGGAGATTGAGGGAGGGAAAAACAACAAAAAATTGATCAGTAAAAGTGAAGTTTTTAGCTCGTGGCAGAGGGGTCAATTTTCGATGCAACTAGGGGGTCAAATTTCGATGCAAATTGACATGTAAAAGCACTTATTGATAAAGGTGCAGATCTTAATCTAGCCAATAAAAATGGCTGGACCACTCTTAGGTCTGCTGCTAGTAATGGTAACCTTGAAATTGTAAAAGCACTTATTGATAAAGGTGCAGATCTTAATCTAGCTGATAATGATGATGGCTGGACCGCTCTTATGTTTGCTGCTAGTAATGGTAACCTTGAAATTGTAAAAGCACTTCTTGATAAAGGTGCAGATCGTAATCTTACGACCAAACTCGGCAATACCGCACTTGATATTGCTAGATCAAACAATCAGCTTGAAATTGTAAAAGAACTGGAAAAAGTTGTCATATAGAGTAATTGTCTTTGCGACCCGCAAAAATGCGGGTCTTAGGCTAAGTTGTTATATTTATCTCCTCGGGCATGGATTTAGCAAAGAAAATATTTGCTAAAATCTCGGATGCGTATTCCGATGAAATCGATCAATCATTCCGATTCAAACCGATCAATGATTCCAGTCCAAACCGATCAGTAATTCCAGTCCAAATCGATTAACGATTCCGATCCAAACCGATCAAAAAAATCAAAGCGAAAGACCTTTGTTATAATTTAGTTATTTATCCCTCTTATTCAGATTTTCATTACGAAATTTACGCATAGAGTCGTCACCTTTTAATTCTAACCGATAAGCGTTGTGTACCAGTCGATCCATAATAGCGTCAGCCAAAGTTTTATCTCCAATGGCTTCATGCCAGAGTTTAATTGGCAGTTGACTGGTAACAATAGTAGAGCATTTTTCATGACGATCGTCTAGTAGCTCTAATAAATCACGACGTTGCTCATCTGTAAGAGGAGAAAGTCCCCAGTCGTCTAAAATCAAAACCTCGACCTTTGCCAGCTGTTTCATTTTTTTATTATAGCTACCATCGCCTCGTGCTAAACCCAAATCTGGCAGAAGTCTTGAGAGGCGACTGTAATAAACAGAGTTTCCTTCTAAACAAGCTTTATGTGCCAAAGCGCAAGCAAGATATGTTTTGCCTGTACCAGTTGCACCAATAATTAAAACATTGCGGTGCATTTTTATCCATTGGCAATTAGATAAAGTAAATACGAGCTTTTTATCAATACCACGTGATGCGCGATAATCAATATCTTCTACTGACGCTGTTTGTTTTAAAGCTGCATTGCGAAGCCTTGTTTGTAATTTTCTATTTTCACGATCACAAATTTCACGGTCAATTATTAACCCTAATCGTTCTTCGAAGCTCATACTTTCTACTTGCGGTTGATCAAGCTGGTTTTCTAATGCTTTAGCCATTCCTAGTAAACGTAGTTTTTTTAAATTTTCAATTGTTGGATGTATTAACATTTTTTCTCCTATATTATTAAATTACTGTACAGGCGGAAGCGCTGATGACAGTGACGTAACTTGAGGCGGCTAATCCCGCCTCATCAATTACAAGTTACGTCTCTAAATACTTCAGGGGTTTAAGGGGACAGCGTCCCCTTATTCAAAATAATCACCTCCTCTAATGTTTTCATGTTCTTCTTTTGTTGCTGTTAAAGTTTCCGATGAACTTACTGGCACGTTATCTAAATTATTTTTTAGAATAGACGCTATGTTGTGATAACTGTAGGCTCCTATTTTTAAAGCGCGGACACATGCTGCTTCCAACCGTAGTTCAGTATAGCTCTTACCAAGATGCAGGATCCCAAGGCATGCACGAAAGGCTAATTGTGGATGCTCTTTAGTTTCGATAACTTTCTCAACTAATTGCGCTGTTGCCATTCCTATTTTTCGAGCCCAATTAATAATTCGTTCCGGAGTCCACTCGACATATTTCTGATGAGCCTTAGGCATATGCTCTTTCAATGTTGTATGTCGTCTATGTATGTAACTGCGCATGTGAACCGCTATTCTTTTTGAACGATAAAAAATTTCAACTGTTTGATCAGTAAATCTCACATCCAAAATTTTTTTAATAAAAGTATACGGAACGCTGTAAAAGTGTTTATCCAATTCAATATGATAATCAGGACCCAGTCTTGCCTTTGCCCATTCAGCGAATTTGTAGGGCGTGCTTGGTAGTGGTTTTAAAGCTGGTTTATCTAACTTCTCAAATTGGCTTAACCGTGATCCTGATAATTTTTGGAAAGCTTGCGAATTAATTTTTTTCAATAAAATTGCTATCGGTTCATTTACTTCTACCAAACTAAAAAAAGTTTGATCGCGTAATTTTGCTAGAATTTGGTACTGTATAATTTGTACGCTTTTTTCCGCCAAACTTTTATCTTTTGGTTTTCTTACGCGCGCAGGCATAACTACAAACCCATAATGCTTTGCCAGGTCATGATAAGTTGGGTTAATATCTGGCTCATAGCGATGGGCAAGGACAGTGCAATTTTTTAAATTGTCAGGCACCGATATCTCTGGAACACCGCCGAAGAATTTAAGAGCTCGACAATGTGACTCTATCCAATCCTGCAAAGATTGTGTCATTGTCGCTTCAGCGTAGATGTATCCAGACGCGCCAAGCACAGCAACAAAAATCTGTGCTTGATGTATATAGCCTTGCCCATCGCTTATAGGAATAGTGCCTCCTGCATAATCGACAAACATTTTTTCGCCAGCTTTATGATCTTGACGCATCCATGTGTCTAATGGCTTTTTCCATAGCAAGTAAAGATCGCAAAACCGACTGTAGCCTATTCCCATTGGATACGATTCTCTGTACTCGTTCCACAGTAACATTAACGTTACGTGTTTGCGTTTTAGCTCATCATGAATTTTAGACCAATCCAACTCACCTCGCTCTTCCTTTGGTATTGCTTGTCTTGGCGGAGAGTAAAGCTGTTTCTCCAATATCTCATCATCTATGTTATCTGGCAGCGGCCAGCTAAGATTAGCTAAATTAGCCCTGCGCAAACATTCATGTACAGTACTGCTGCTAATTGCCAAACTATTGGCGATTTTTTGGTTTCCCATTTCAAGAGCAAATTTTAAACGTAATATTTCCCGAATTTTTCTCATTGTTATATGACCTCTCATTTTGTATCTCCAAATTTTAATTAATCTTGGAAGTACAACTTATTTTGAAAAAACAATCAGGTTTTAAATCTGATTATTGTGGGTCATTCGACATGAAAGTTTTGATCGATTTGAACTGGAATCGTTAATCGATTTGGACTGGAATTACTGATCGGTTTGGACTGGAATCATTGATCGATTTGGATCGGAATATGCACTCGGATTGCAATAGTTCCATTAACTAGATCAAAGCAATAATTTTTGCTAGAATCGGTCTCCTGAAAAAAACATTGGGTTATACAAAACATGAAATCAAATGCAATAAAATGGATAAATGGCAAAGGCCTCCCCCAGGGGATCTTTTGGATAGTATGCGCTAGTTTGTTTAGTAATTTAAATGACACATCCATTCGTTTAGTAGGAAATAATTTGCCGGCCATGCAGATTGCATTTTTCCGCTTTTTTTTTGGAACTCTGATTCTTTTACCGCTATTGTTATATAACACAGATCTTCACGGTTATAAATTAGTATAGATTAGACTTCTTTCAAAACTTTGATTTTTTAGTTTTGTAAATCTTGCGCAAATGAATTAGCCAGTTGTTTATTTTAAACTGAACCTAAACCTAAACCTTTTTTCGGTAGGCGCAGGCTTCAGCCTGCGTTTTTAGTATTGCTCCAAACTCAACACGCAAGCTAAAGCTTGCGCCTACCAATATTTTAGGCTTCTTTTAAAACCCTTGCTGTACCAATTCATAGTTATAAATCCCCGCAATTAGATTGAACCTAAGACCAAATCGCTTTCGTCGATTACGATATTTATCAGCAATAATTTTAAATCGCTTAAGCATACCAATAACATTTTCGTTTAGAACCCGTTGACTCGATAACTTTTTATTCTCGCTTTTATCCTTAAAAGTTAACGGATGTTTCTTAGTTTTTTTCTTCGGCAACCTACTGTTAACATGTATTTTATTTAATCCCTGATAGCCAGTGTCTGTAAGAACTTCTGTGTTTGTTAAAAATCTGACTCCTGATTCTTTGAACAGTCGAAAATCATGGCGTTTACCATTGCTAAAATTAGTACAAATCACCACCTGACTAACTTTGCTTACTACTATCTGACTCTTTATAGTATGTCTTTTCTTTTTTCCTGAGTAAAAATACCGTTGTTTTTTTTAGGCCTTTGGATTGGTGTTTCGCTAGCATCGACTAAAACAACCTCATATTCCATATCGCTTTTTAGCAAAGCCTTGCGCCCAGGTAAACTAAAAGCTCTACTTTTTATAAGAGTATCTTCAACCCATCTGATTATTTTATACGCATTACTCTCGCTTAAATCATAGCTCTTGCTGATATGAAAATAGGTTCTATATTCCCTTAAATATTCCAAAGTCATCAACAGCATATCTTCTATACATAGCTTGTTCGGTCGTCCTCCCAATGATTTCTTTTGTTTATGAGCGTTTTGAAGTAAACCAACCATCTTTATAAATGTAGGTTTCTTAACTCCAGTTAACCTTCTAAACTTCGGTAACGGTAGTTCTGCAATTGATTCCCATTTCATCATTCCCCCCTTTCTTGTACTTAGACATGTATATTTTGCTACGAAAAATGGGGTTTTGAAAGAAGTCTATTTTATGTGTTGCTGGCGGCGGTAATTGTGAGGGCGCGTCCATCAAGCCAAGGTATTTTTATTTTTTCAAATCTTTTCATTGCTGATAATAATTCAGGTAAATTTCTTTTCTTTTTCATAAAAACTAACGCATTACCATTCTTGATTTCTATACTGCCGTTGTTATTAATAAATTTCTCATACAGTGTCTGAGGAGTGTTATGCTCATATCCAGTTAGGTCATTGGCCAAAACACGATATAGATTATAAGCGAGAATTGACATCGTTAAATCAAAATCAACTTTAATTACCATCGAAGATGATACTTTATTCAAATGAAAAAAATGTGTTTGTTCAGAAATGCTTTTTTCTACCAACCATCTCCTTGCGTATTTTCTCAATACTTGTTCTACTCCTAATTTAAAATCATTGGTAATAATTAATGCTGGTTTTATCTTTCCATGTCCAGTTATTGCAATTTGCCTGATATTTTTGTTGTACCCTTTTAATAAAATGGTTTGGTCTGCAACATTTAATTCTCTGGTTTTGTTACCAGAGGATTGAACTCGTACTTTTTTCCATAAATCTGCTGGAAGCTGATTTAACTCATCGACAATATTTTTTCCTCTTCTTCTAATGGTGATAAATTTAGTTTTGTTGTCGTCTAGTTTGCTCAGATTCTCATAGGTAGTGAATTTACTATCGAATACAAGATAATTGATGTTCTGTTTTCCTGATTCTTTATAAAAATCTAAAAATTCTACAACTACATCAGATTCATTATCGTGCCTAACCGTTGTATCTCCATATGTGATGATACCAGTATCAGGGTCTTGTGCTATAGCAGCTAAAATGCTGGATAATGCTTTATGTCTCGTGCCAGACCAGTTATTTTCTAAGTGAGAATCGTCTCCCCAATAGGGAACCGCTACAAAATCTAAATTCGCTGTATCCGCCAAAAGCCCTGTCTTTTGCCATAATTGATATAACTCTTTTAAAAAAGATATATTCATCTTTCGCGTTATGCGATGAGAATAGGAAGAAAACCATGCGGTTTTTGGCAAAACATTTAATCCAGCAAAAAAACCACTACCTCTATCCATGCACCATAAATCATCAGTAGTATATCTCCTCACGTTAGATAATTTCAGGGCAATGAAACTCAATATTGCGCTAATTTTTGGAATTGTTTTTGTTTCTGGAAATAATGAATTGGTAATAATTTTATCAAGCCCTAAATCAATAATATATGGAATGAAGCATAATATGCCAACATTCATTGTATTAAATATTTCATCACTATCTCCGAGTAAAACTGCCGTTGGAGCTGGTAATTTAGCTTGAGATAAACTCTCAACTTTGGCGCTTTTACTCCTTCGTGGCAATCTGGCAAATCCTTCCTTGTTTATTAATTTGTAAATATAGGTCTCAGAAATGTTTTGTTTTTGCGTGTCCAAAATGGTCTTTATATCTGGCACTGAAAGATATTTTTTCCTCAGCGCAATGATAAGTTGATCTATATTATTTCCGTATTCTTTTGCCGGTCGACCAATGGTTGATGGTGCAAAAAATCGCTCTTCAAGCTGTTTTGTGTCGAGTTGTTTGATGGCGCTGGCAAAGCAGTATATGGAATTTTCCGTATAACCAAATCGTTTTGCTATTTCACGCGCTGATAGCTTTTCATAAAAATAGGCGCGCAGCGCTTCATACTGTTTGTGCAAAGGATAATTGGGATTATCAAAAAAATTATAAGTGGTATCCATAGTTATAAACCTATATTAATTTCGACCGTGAAACGATAGTATTATACTGGTTAAAATATGAACATGTCAAGCGCGTTATGCGTAAATCCTTTTATTTAAGCCATCGTTTACGGCTATGGCAAGTATAGTGAATGATTTTGAAAATGGCATGATGATAATAAATAGGATTTATTAATAGAGGTTTTTTGCTGGTAGAAAAATCCTGGTGACGATAACATGTTGATTCATATAAACTTTATTACGTTGCGTTTAGGCAGAAGCGGTATTGTTCTATACTAATTTACAGCGTGAAGATCCGTGTATAAGGGAAAATCTTCTTTTGTTATTAAAAATAAATCGTGGCAATTGGTAAGAATAATAATTGGCTTTGGCGCTATCGCATGTTGGATTTATGGAGCCAGCCAAACCAGCCTTCCTTCTATTACAACCATATCATTTGCCTGCCCTATTTTGGTCCTACCTTTAGCCTATTTATTTTTGGGGGAAAAATCCGATTGGAAAAGATTACTGTCGGTTGGCATGGGTTTCATGGGAGTTGTGATCATTGCTTTTTTTGAAAAAACCACAATTGCAAAAACATCGGAAATTTTATTTTTTCATCCTGGCGTAGTATTTTTATTTTTAGGTGCAATATTATTTGCCATGAGCGATGTTTTAAATAAAAAAATGCTAGCCACTGAAAATCTTTTTTCACTTTTATTTTATTTTTGCCTAGGAACAGCGTTAATTAGTCTTATTCCAGCGTTATTAACGTGGAAACAAATGAGTTGCTCGGAAGTGCTCTATTTATTCATCATGGGCGCTGGTGGAGCATCTATATTGTATTGCATCCTAAAAGCAGCGAATGCAACCGAAATCTCATCGCTTGCCCCATATAAGTATGTTGAACTTATTATTTCAGTCATAATGGGGTATGTATTGTTTAATGAAATAATCAAAATCCCTACAATTGTGGGTGCAAGCTTAATCGTTCCCAGTGCACTTTTGATTGCTTATTACGAATTAAATAAGGAGAAAGAATCTACTCCTATGGGGTTAGAGAAGGTAGAGATTTCGGAATCAGAACTTTAACCCTATATTTCATAAAAACCCTGTAGCTTTAGCAAGTAACGCAACGTCATCTGCTGATATTCCACAAATCATTTAAGGAAAACTTAATGTAATATAAGCATTTCTTAATATTAGTCTTAAGAAAATATGTTATTCATGCGATTCCATATTAATTTTAAAAATAGAGGAGTGTATAGCTATGAATAACATTGTTGAATTGAGCCCAAAAGAAGTATCGATCATTAATGGTGGTTCTTTCGTTGATTTCGTTGAAAATCTTGTAGTGCTAGGTTGTATTGTTTACTTTACTAACAAGCTTTTACCAAAAGATGTCGAAATTATCAAACGAGATATAGAGAATCAAATTCATTAAATATAAAAAATCAGCTATAGGGACTTTGCTCGCGGCGCGGATTAAGACTCCTGCATCCGCGAGCTTTAGTCAGCAATCCCACCAATCATTTTTTTGATTAGCAAAAAATCTACATAGGCTTTGCGTTTTTCGCTCGGCGAGCGTAATAAATAAGCAGGATGATAGGTAACTATTAGTGGGGTGTTTTGTGATCCATACTGATAAGTTCGACCACGCAAGTGACCCATAGACTCAGTGGTATTTAATAAAAAATGCGCAGCGATACGCCCCACAGCAACTAATATTTTCGGCTGAATTAAAGCAATTTGTTGCTCTAAATAAGAGGTGCAAAGCTTTACCTCCTGCGGCTCGGGATCACGATTATTCGGCGGACGACATTTTAAAATATTGGCAATATAAATATCACTGCGTTTTAACCCAATTGACTGCACCATCGAATTTAACAACATCCCTGCTCTACCAACAAATGGTTCGCCTTGCAAATCTTCATTAGCACCAGGTGCTTCACCAATAAACATAACTTCAGCATTTTTATTACCAACACCAAATACCACTTGCGTGCGTGTTTTATGCAAACCACATAAAGCACAGGTGGCAACTTGCTTTTCAAGCTCTGACCAACCAGATGTCGCCAAACAACTAGCAGCAGTGGTTCTCTTGCTTTGCCAAAGTTCGATTTCCATTTCTTTTAGATATTGTTTTTTATTATTCATCGCTACACCAATTACAAAAAAATCTCGAGTAAATCGTTTAAAAAATTTCGACCATGAGCTGTCGTTACAACCGCATCGCTTTGCAATTCAACTAGACCTAAACTTTCAGCCCGCTGCAGTTCATTTGCTATAGCACCGATTGTAACTCCAGTACGCTCATGAAACAATGTATGGCTTATAGGTCGATATAATCTCAAAGCATTCAGCATAAATTCAAAGGGACGTTTTTCAAATGTAACAACTTTTTCGCCAGCGATAAATATGTCTCGCTCCTGAAAATATTTTTTTGGATTTGCGATCTTGAAGTAACGATTCACTAAACCATTGGCAAGCGTAATTTTGCCATGTGCCCCAGCACCAATTCCTAAATAATCACCATACTGCCAATAATTCACATTATGTTGACATTCAAATCCTGGCATACTATAAGCAGATATCTCATACTGTGACAAACCCGACTGTGCCAGCAAATCTTGCCCTGCTTGCTGTATATTCCATAATGCTTCATTATGTGGCAAAATTGGCGGCTCGACTGCAAATTTAGTGTTTGGTTCAAGTGTTAATTGATACCAAGAAAAATGTGGCGGTGCAAAATTCAAAGCAATTCGGAGATCATTCATTGCATCATCAATGCTCTGCCCTGGCAAACCGAACATCATATCAAGATTAAAATTGCAAAATTCTGCTTGTTTTATCGCGCAAACTGCATCTTTGGCTTGTTTGGCATCATGAATACGACCAATGTTTTTTAGTTTCTCATCATTAAAACTTTGCACTCCCAAAGAAATTCGATTAATTCCTGCATCTTTAAAACCCACGCACAATTCCAAATTAATTGTTCCTGGATTTGCTTCCAGGGTAATTTCAATATCAGGCGCAAAAGAAAAAAGATCCCTCGCACGATTAATAATTTTTTTGACAGCACTTGGTGGCAACAAACTTGGCGTACCACCACCAAAATAAATACTTCTTAAATTAAAACTTGGTGTTCGTTCTGCCTCATTCCCAAGATCAGTGAGCAGCAAATCAACATAACCCGCTTGCGGCTCTATTTTGGATTTTGGTAATACATAAGAATTAAAATCACAATAAGGACATTTGCGTAAACACCATGGAAAATGAATATAAAGAGAAAGCGGCATTGTTGGCACTATATCGACTCTGCTGATTTTAGTAGCTGTAGCACTTCTGCATCTGTGGTTTGCGCAAAGTCAAGATACCACTGACCAACCGCATAAAACACCGCAGGCAAACTCAAACAAATTACTTTATCGGCCTCTTGCTCAAGCATTGCTGCGGCATCACGCGCACAAACACCGCAGGCAAATACAATTTTTCGTGGCTGCATCTTGCGCACCGACCGAATCGCAACCATTGCTGTCTGACCAGTTGCTACACCATCATCAACAATAATCACTACTTTATCCTTGAGATTGAGGGACGGTTTATTACTTCGATAAAGCTTAATTCTGCGCTCCATTTCCTTTTCTTCATACTCAACTATAGCTTTTATTTCGGTATTATCAAGACCAAGTGAAGAAATTGCCTCTACATTAAAAACCCGGATATCTCCCGGAGCAATTGCCCCAATTGCATATTCCGGTTGCGAAGGTGCCCCAATTTTACGCGTTACAATAACATCAAGCGGCGCTTTAAGTGCTTTGGAAATCTCGTATGCAACTACTACGCCACCACGTGGCATACCTAGTATAATTGGCTTTTCTACCATGTAATTACTAAGCACTTCAGCCAACTTCCGACCCGCTTCTTTTCGATCTTGTAAAATAATTTCTGCTCTATTCATGTTTTTATTAGTTTTGATATATAATACTCTTTATCATGCTACACATTTATAATACTTTTTCCAAGAAAAAAGAACTATTCAGGCCTATTGCTGCACCTAAAATCGGTCTCTATGTCTGTGGTCTTACTGTTTACGATGATTGCCATATTGGCCATGGCCGGCTGTTTATTTGGTTTGATGTTGTTGTACGTTACTTACGCAGTATTGGGTATCAAGTAACTTATATCCGCAATATAACGGATATTGATGACAAAATTATCAAACGCGCGCAAGAATTAACCATTGATTATAAAACTTTGACTGCAAATGTAATCGCTTCAATGCACACCGATGAAAAATCTTTAAGCATTATACCGCCAGACTTTGAACCGCACGTAACTGACAATATCCAACAAATTATAGATCTAATTCAAACCTTGGTTGATAAGGGTTTTGCTTATACAACTACCACTGGTGATGTCTATTACGAAGTGGCGAAATTTAAATCTTATGGCGAACTAGCACACCAAGATCTAAATAGTTTGCGCTCAGGTATACGTGTTGGAGCAAATGAAAGCAAACGCGACCCACTTGATTTTGCCTTATGGAAAGCTGCTAAACCAAACGAACCATTTTGGCCATCGCCTTGGGGTAATGGCAGGCCAGGATGGCACATCGAATGTTCAGCGATGTCAAAAAAATATCTAGGAGAAAATTTCGATATTCACGGCGGCGGCAACGATCTGCAATTTCCTCATCACCAAAATGAATTAGCGCAATCTGAGGCGGCCAATGGTTGCCGTTTTGTTAATTATTGGATGCATATGGGTTTTGTCCAAGTTGATCAAGAAAAAATGTCAAAATCTTTGGGAAACTTTTTCACCTTAAAAGAAGTATTAAAAAAATATCGCCCAGAAATTTTGCGTTATTTTGTGGTAGCAAGTCACTACCGCAGCCCCATTAATTTTTCTGAAGAAAATTTAGAAAATGCTCACGCTGCACTACGACGCTTTTATATAACACTGCGTGATTTACCGCTTGCTAACATAAACGACCTAGGCGCAGAAAACCAATTCAACCAGCGTTTTCGCACTGCCATGAATGATGATTTCAATACTCCCGAAGCATTAGCAGTTTTATTTGATCTAGCACGCGAAATCAATAGATTGCGTAGCGCTCAACAATTAACAGAAGCGGCGCAATATGGAACATTGTTAAAACACTTCGGCTGGGTTCTTGGAATCTTGCAAGATGACCCAGAGAAATTTTTAAAAACCGGAATTGATGCGAGTGCAATTGAAGCTTTAATCACCGCACGTAATGCTGCCCGCAAAAATAAAAATTGGGCTGAAGCGGATAGAATTCGCAACAAACTAACTTCTATGAAAATTACATTGGAAGATACCGCAAATGGAACAACTTGGTTGGTTGAGGATAAAAACCAAAAATAAACAACTAAAACAATAAAATATTGACTTTTTTGCAGTAATGCTTTTTGTGGGGTATATTTAAAACACCATAATTAGAAAATCGAATAAATAAGGATAAATATATGCTTCCTACAAAACCACAATCTATCATGAGTATATTTTTTAATAGTATAAAACCTTATAAAGAAAGTTTTGTAGCATTATTACCAATATCTGCCGTACTAAGCACCATACACATAGCCAGCCGTATCTTGGACAAAATTTCGGACAAAACAGACCAACTGTGGATATCTGGGTGCAACACCTTAATTGCGTTTTTTGGGATTTTTTGTGTTTGCTATGGAATATGCTTTGTCTATGACATCCTAACAAAACAAGGTACCAACTATAGAACAGTCTTAAAGAATAATGCGAAAAAAATCTTACGCTTATTTATTTTCAGCTCTATTTTATTTATCACAATGACTAGCTTCATTGTAGCAATATATTTTTTTAGGGAAACAATAACTAATTTTTTACCTGCGATGAATTCAGCTTTTGTAACGTTAACAATAGCAATATTTGTCCTAATATTTATTCCTACTACTCTTTGCTTTTCTATAGTTTTTTCCATGGAAGTTCTCTTAAAAAATGCTGGGATTTTACCCGCAATGAAAAAAGCGCTGAGAATATCTATTGGAATTAAAAATATATTTAGAATGTGGTACTTACTAATAGTAGCAATACTTCTCACCCTTTTGGTCTTTATACCAACCGTTGTTTTAATGGGATTGTTTTATTGGATTTGCTTAAAATTATCCATCGCTATCACAGCTGTCTTTGCACTTGCTATATTTTCCATTTTTACAACTATGACATTAATATGGACACCACTACAGTTAATCATCAGTATTTATTTATACAACGACCTGAATTTACGCTTTGAAAGTAACATTAAAAATCAACCAATCGCGCCATTGAAATAACTGATACCAGTACTAATCTGGCGGATCAAGTCATAGGTCTTTTCCATAGGATCGAAAAGCTTTTGATGCTCTATTACGTAACCTTTACTATAACTGTCTGCCGTATACGTAGTTTCACCAAATGCTTTATAAGATATAGAGGTAACGCTAACTGGAAATGTCGAACGCAGAATATTTAAAACTGGAGAAATTTCTAAACGCAAAATCATCTCCGCAATATCCTGTTGTGTCATATTACTTGGACTAGAGGCAAAACGCGGCAAATGGGTAATGGATAAGAAAATATTTTGCATTAGTGCTAGTCTAATTGCATGCAATAAATCTAAATGCTTGCGATGCTTTGGAGGGAAAATTTGCCCTTTAATTTCATCAGAAATATTTTTGAAAATACTATAAAATTTTACTCTATCCATTTTAATTTTTCTGATAACACGCTTTAATGACTCAAAGCGTCGATCTGTTTCTAGCAAAGCGGCTAACTTTAACAAATATTCTTTTTCTTTATATGCACTGGTTTCCTCGGCAATATGTAACCAATATTCCGAGTTCAATAATTCCACATAAGAATCAAGCACGGCAAAACTACTAAGCTGATCAGCAGCCGCTACCATGGACATTAAACTAGCAAAACGCTTAGATTTTTTATACATGGCAATAAACTTTTCTGGATCTTTTTGCACAATTTGCCCCAGGCCAGAAACAGTGTTCAACAAAAATCCAAGCTGCTGCAAAATAGCATTATGTGGGATCGCACGCATTTGTGATGGATGACTGTAATCAATTTTAGTAGTTAACTCGTGCTGCCTTTTGCCTGCGCGCGAACCGGTTGCATATAGCATGTTACTGCGATAAATATTTAATAACACCGCATAATCTGGATCATTAAATAACTGCTCATGGAATTCTTTGATGGCAAAGAAAAAAGAAAAAGCGTAGGCACTGTCGGCGTAAAACGGATCAGGAGTTTTGTCTTTTTTATAATTTTGCTGAAGATTGTTTTGCAACAAACGGGTAACGGTTGCCAATGCTAATTCCTTATTTTTAAAAAACAAATAGCCATCACCACCTTGAAAGCTAGTTTCGTGAGTAAACGAAACATTTAACTCTTTAAATAGATTGCGATTAACCGGCGAAAGAATATAGTCAATACGCGAACAGATGCTTTTAGGATTACTACCTCGACCGATTGATTCTCCGTGCGTATCAAAAATAATTAACTGCACATCATCTAAATTATATTTGGTGAATAGGCGCGCGATTTTTATACGCAAACGTTCTAGCGCTAAAGTTGCAGTCACTTGGCCAACATATCTACCCGAATCGGAAAATCCCGTTTGAATGCATAACTTCTTGCGTGCTTTAATATAAGCATAATAGGTCGGGTTATTTAAAAGCGTTTCTATAATATCTGCACCGCGGTGTATTCCATGCTCTGTCTCAAATAGTGGCGAAATATCAATTTTATCTTCGACACCAAATAGTTTAGCGTAATAAAGCACAATTAACACGCTGCAGGCATTTTCCACTTCAGCAATCAAAAACCGAATTGGCGTAACATCAATGTATTTTAAAATATATACTAACACCATAAACAAACGTTTTACTGAAGTTTGTTCTTGAATGATGTTGCCTAAATTAGTGATCACTGGGGTTACTTGAGCAAACAGCTTATTTAAAGCTTCCGTGTAGTACTGCTGCTCCGCAGCATTTTCCGGCAATCGCTCTATATGAATTTTTTCATGAATAGCGTTGTGACACGATACCGCATTAATACGCACATGAACATGAGCCATACCCAAACCATAGTTCATCATTTCAGCACGCAGCATAAAAATCTTGGGTAAAATCTTCTGGCTTTTTGTTTTTTTGCAAACTCGATTAATTTGCTCTACCAAAGCGGATAACTCTATCAGCCTATTATTTTTATCATTGCTTAATTTCAATTGCAGCAACAAATCAAGATTGCCTGGGTTTTTTATATACTCAGCTACCAATAGCATTTCATTGGCTAGCGTATCACGCGTAGTGGATAATTGTGTATAGATTCTTTTGAAAGTACTCCTGTATTTGGCCTCATTCTTAAAGTCTTCCAAAACTTGCTCACACTGCTCAATATATCGATTCAATTGCAAAACTGCCGATTCTATACGCACGTACAAAGTATCGCACCAAGTAATATCCACCCTACCATCCAAATCATAACCAACCCAACTGGCAATTGTTATCAAAGATGGGGTTAATTTATGCCACCGCTTAGGATAGCGCCGCTGTGCTATCGCAAAAATACAAGTATAAACTTCATGCAAAACTGCTTGAATATTTTCAATTACCTGCAGCGATGCTTTGTGCTCATAATCCAGCATAATCTGCTTGTCTGGTTGATGAGAAATATTATGATTTGCCTCGGTTAGCTCATGGGACGATAAGATCATTTGCGCCAACATCTTTGCCAAGTCTTCTGAAATAGAAAATGTCGGATGCGCGGTAATAACCACACCAA
Organism: Gammaproteobacteria bacterium; assembly: GCA_964213355.1. GTDB lineage: Bacteria > Pseudomonadota > Gammaproteobacteria > UBA9339 > UBA9339 > JBAXAM01. The sequence continues at coordinate 56,396 of CAXOVY010000032.1, read as the reverse complement.
ATATAGCTTTTTCAATTTGCGCAGCGAACTTGGCAAAAGGCAAGTTATCCGCCATTTGGTGAATAAGTTTTTTTATAATAGCAACGTTCTTAGCAAAATCTAACTCACCAATATAATTTTGCAGCTGTTTAGTTTTTGCATGCAACCCTTGCACACACAACAATTGCACCAATTCACCCAACTGCTGCACTGAAATTTGATCTTGCTGCAGCCTCTTAAAAATATCCAAAGATAATAATTGAACTGGATTAGAAAAAGGAGAATTATTTTTTTTGTAAAGGCTCAGCTGGTCTAACAATTCACTATATAGTTGCTCTGGTTTTTGCATGGATTAACTTCCTTAGCCATCTGCGTTTATCTTCGCAAATAGATGTGTAGTTTTTTAACATAAAAATCGTATCAGCCAATCAATTCTAAACCAGTCTCCATTGCTTTGTCACGCGACAAGCTACATGGAATAAATTTGACATGAGTAATTATCCGAGCCCTTGCAGTACCTGTCAATTAGGATGGGGATCCCGTAGCCTCTTATCGCTACCAATTTTCTGCATCTGTCCAATTTTTTTAACTTCATCGGTAAAATCTAAGTTTTTTTCAAAGTTAGTTACTTCAGTTGATTCGCGGGAAATATTTGATACTTTTTCAGTTAGGTTCGCACTCGTTGTTTGGATTGTACCAACTGAAGCTTCCAAATCAGCATGTTCAGTTAGTTCTTCTGTTCTTTCAAATTCTTTAATCTCTTGCCCTACCTCCTCCAATTCCTTTTGAAGTGGTTCTATTTCTGCTTCTAGTCCTTTAATTTTTTCTCTAATATTTTGGTTTTCTTTTGTCAAATTATCGTTATTTTGCTTAAGCTTCTCTTCAAGCTCTTCTTTCTCTTCCTTTAATGCGTCTAAGTTTCTGCCTAATTCATGTGCTTGTTCTCTATGTAACAACAATTGCTCCTGTAAAAATTCATCCAACTTTTCCTCAAATGTCTCTCTTTGTTCATATGGCAGCTATGGTGGACCCATTGTCTAGACCATTTTTACAATAAATCTAGAAATAAATTCAAGATACAAAACCTCACCTGTTAGTGTTAATATTCATCTGCGGTACAGGCGGGGACGCCGATGACCGCGATGTGATTCAGGGCAACTTCGGTTGCCCTAATCCTTATAAGTCCCCGGTTTGTTTGAATCACATCTTCAAATATCCCGGGTCTGGGCAGAGCCCAGCTTAAATCAATCGCCGAAGGCGACCTTAAAAACCCCCCAAATCTACGAAAAATATACTTCGCTGGGTGTTTTGTAATTTAATGATTGGTGAAAGCGCTCATCATTATAAAACAAAAAATATTCGCCGATACCTTTTTTAGCTTCACGTACTGACCTATATTCCATTTGATAAATTAATTCGTATTTTAAGCTTCGCCAGAGCCTCTCAACGAACACATTATCCAACGCTCGTCCCTTGCCATCCATACTGACTTGAATCCCTCTATTGAGCAATAAACTTACAAAATCAATAGCTGTAAACTGCGAACCCTGATCAGTGTTAAAAATTTCACATTGGCCTTGTTCTAATGCACGCGCTAAGGCTTCAATACAAAAATCAGCTTCCAGTGTAGTACTTAATTGCCAGTCTAATACATAACGACTGCGCCAATCTATAATTGCTATCAAGTAAGCAAAGCCTTCTTTTAGGCGGATATACGTAATATCCGTGCTCCACACTTGGTTAACTCGATCAATCTTTACATCCTCTAATAAATAGGGATAAATCTTATGCTCAGGATGTTTTTTGCTTAAATTTGGTTTTGGGTAATTAGCCTCCAATCCCATCAATCTATATAAGCTTTGAATCCTCTTACGATTTATCTCATGTCCCAAATGGCGCAAATAAGCCGTCATTCTGCGCGTTCCATAAAATGGGTGACGAGTAAACTCTTCATCGATTAAATTCATCAGCAATATCGTTTTACCGCCCACCGTTTTGGGTCTGTAATACAAGCTCGATATATTAACTTCCAACAATTCACCCTGTTGTCTAACGATTAGCGGATCAACGTTAAAATCAACAAGACCACCTCTATACTCAACTGAACAAATTAGATTTTTTTTTCAACCAGTCTCTTTCTACTGAAAGCTGGCCTATTTGCTTATAAAGATCATCAACTAGGGCATCATTACTCTTATCCCTTTTAACATGTTTGCCGGAAAAGATATCAATAGCTCCATCTAACAATTGTTTTTTCCAAGTGCTTATTTGGCCAGCATTAACGCCATATTTTGATGATATCTGAGCAGCAGTCAGCTCACCTTTTATTGCCTCTATAGCAATAAAAGCCTTTTCTTTAGCATCACGTTTCTTCTTTATATCTCCCATCTATTCCTCCAAAAATTTAGGGAGGATTATATCTTACTTTTATTCCTTAACTAGTGGTCTAAATTTCGGGGTCCATTATAAGCAAAGGCATAATACTTGTAACACAGAATCGTACAAAATCATCATTCCATTCCTTATCACCCATCTTAAAATCATGATGGCTATCGACATATTCGATTAAGAGTTTGCTAATTAGATTATCTGATAATGAAATAGTTATACCGCTTTCTTCTAAGAAGAGTTTAAACTGAGCTTCAATCTCGGGTACAAAATCAGATACCAAATCTTCCTTCTTCTTATCTATAATGCAAACTTTTTCATTACCTGCCTGAATATTTGCGTCAATTAGTACCTCATTTTGCTTAATCTTATCTTGGCATTGTTCGATTTCTTTTTTGCACTCGGTAATCTCTGCCAATATCTGGTTACGTTTATCGTAAAGCTCTGCCAGATGATCAAGTTTTTCTTTCAACACTGGATCATTAAATTCTTTAAAAAACTTTGCGAATTCTTTTATAAACTCTTTTGTTTTCTTTTCGGATAATTCTATTTGCTTTAACAACTCATCTAATTCCTTGAGTTTTAGTTCGTAATGCTCAGCAAGCAGCTGCTTCTTTTTTTCTACTAGGGCTCTTTCGTGTTTTGTTATTTTTTTTATAATCTTTGAGACCTCAGTAGCTTCCGCATTTCGACCTTTCTTTTTGAGGTCTTTCACTATTCCTTCCAACACCCATCTTGATTGCCGAGTAGAACCGAGATGACCGAGAAGCTTTGACATAAATTTCTTCAAAGCAGTGCTCGGCGGAAAAGGGAATTTGTGCTTTTCGATACCCATATGTTAACCTCTCCTAACTAGCAATTAAGCGTTCATGCATGATTTTATCTTTTTTTCACTCTAAAATCACCCACATACCGATTCCGCACAATATAGAACAATAATAATGCCTATCAAGCTTTTTCTCAATACCCATTAGCACCTATTTAGCCATCACACTAGAATCAAGCATTAGATTTAACCTTATGTTCAATTTATAATATGCACAACTGGCATTCATCAAAAATTAGGTTTCTTGCAAAAAACTATAGTAAAAACATCTAGTAGATTAAGAACACTAAATATGATTGAATTCATTTAGTGAACTTCATCTGGATAGCGAATTTGACAGATTTAATCGATAAAATTATAAGATCAAAACGACGAACCATTGCTTTGGTTATAACCAAAGATGCAACTTTAGAAGTACGTGCGCCATTTAGTGCTTCTTTAGGTCTCATTGAAAAATTTGTTGCCGAAAAAAGATCTTGGATTGAAAGAAAAAAGACTTTTGTAAAAAAAAACCATACAAACATTTTACCCAAAAATTTTGTAGATGGAGAGGAATTTATATTTGAGGGTAATGTTTATAAGCTACAATGTGGTAATTGTGACGCTATAGGTATATCTAGCGTTTTACACTTCCCCAAAAAACTTCTACCTCAGGCGAAACAGAATTTAACCATCTGGTACAAAAATCAAGCTTTAAAAAAGATCATTGAACGGGTGAACCATTATGCCAATATTACTCAATTAAAATATAAGGCTATTAAGCTTACCAGCGCCAAAAGAAGCTGGGGTTCATGTAGTCATAAAGGATCATTACATATCAATTGGCGACTAATTATAGCCCCATTAAATATCCTAGATTATGTGGTTGTACACGAACTAGTTCATTTGGTTGAGAAAAATCACTCTAAGCAATTTTGGCATAGAGTGCAAACAATTTTGCCCAATTATGAAGAGCAAAAAAATTGGCTTAAACTAAATGGCAGTACATTAACGTTATAGTACAGGGATCATTGCAAACCGGCATTTTAAGATCGATATAGCAAATACGTTTTATATTTCGGGTGTTATTTTTCTGATCGTCACAATAGCTAGAGCCAAGCTGCACTGGTTCTCCGGTTTTTACACAAAAAAAGATCTAGCCTCTATATTGCTGGCGATATGCTTACCCTCGGTTTTATCCTTGCTGTGTCTTGTAAGAAACCGGTGGCAAAAACCAGTTAGAACTAATATAATTTGGCACAATGATCTTAGAAGACTCAAAGAAGGGAACTGTAACCGTGGAAATAACTTATTGTGAGGCCTTCTATGAAATTCAGTATTAAATTTAGCATACTTAGTCTTGTATTATCTTTGTTGATTAGCATTACCTTAGCAATTGTTACTATCTACCATTATACCATTAGCAATATTTTGATTACATCTACAAAAAACACTTTAGAACAGGCAAGCGAGCACATCAGCGAAGAAATTCTAAAATATTTGCTACCTTTACATCATATATCGTATGTTGGTGCTTATGCAATTCAAAACAATACTGTCATTCCCAAAAACTCACCAGAATTTGTTAACTTTTTATACAGTTTGGTAACCGTTACTGAGGATATATGCACAATTTTTTTTGTTAACACCAACGGCGATGCCATTGGAATTCAACGATCCGATGATAAAAATCATTTTAGTATCAACTCCACACTCTACTCTATTAACGGCACTAAAGTAATGCAAGATCTCTATAGTGATAGTAATCTTAATGTTTCTTTGGGTAAACCTGTATATATTAGATCTGAACCCATTACCCATACTACAGATCTACGTTTAAAACCCTGGTATCAACAAACAACCACTAATCAAGAGACATATACTTGGCTTACCTATCCTACGCCTATAGCGAGCACTGTACACACAAATGCACCTTTTGTAGTTGCCACCTTGCATCCTGTTTATAGCTCAACTGGAAAAGTACGTGGTGTCTTTGGTGTAAGTATGCCTCTCAACAAACTACACAATTTTGTCAACCAAATTAAACCTACAGACAACAGCTTTGTCTTTGTCTGTAACGAAAAGCAACAAGTGCTATCGGCCTATTCAGCGAAAAACGATTTAGATAAAGATTATCGTATACCTTTCTTGTTTGAATTGAACGTACCATGGGTAGAAACATCATATAATTTATACCTTAAAAACAAACAACCATTATTTTTTTTCAACTTTCAAGGAAAAAAATATATTGCTGTTTATAGAGACATTCAGCATAAGATAGTAAAAGACGACCCTCTATGGCAAGTAGGTATAGTTACCCCTGTAGATGATGTTATTGCGCCGTTAAAAGTTGATATTTTATACACCTTATTAGCTCTAATAATCGCTGTAAGCATCGGCATCGTTTTAGCTATTATTCTTTCCTCAGGTTTAAGCGCACCTATAATTTACTTAGCTGAAGATGCCAGGTTATTTTGTAAATTTCGGTTTAATGAGATAAAAAACACAGTCTCGCATATCACGGAAATATCTTTGATAATGGACGCTTTTGCTAAAATGAAAACAGCACTAAGTTCTTTTAAGAGATATATGCCATCTGCCTTAGTTAAAAATTTAATACTAAGCGGCAAGATTGCTGAAGTTGGCGGTGAAAATAAAAAAGTGACTCTACTGTTTTCCGACATTGAAAACTTTACACCCTTATCAGAAAAAATGCTTCCTAGTGATCTAATGCATTATTTATCTGAATATTTTGAAGTTGTTACAAAAACCATTCTTAGTAATGGCGGCACAGTAGATAAATATATAGGAGATGGAGTTTTGGCTTTTTGGGGTGCGCCAATCGATGACTCAGAACACGCCTTACATTGTTGTAAAACAGCTCTAGAACTTCAAACAGTCTTTAAAACACTGAATTCCAGCTGGCGTTTAAAGGGAAAACCAGAACTTATGACACGGATAGGAATTAATACTGGTGAAGTAATCGTTGGTAATGTTGGTTCTGAAGATAGATTAAATTATACTGTCGTTGGGGATCCAGTTAATTTAGCCAGCCGACTGGAACCACTAAACAAAACGTATGGCACCTACACTCTAGTCAGTGAGTTTACTTATAATATTGTAAAAGACTCTTTTAAATTTCGTTTGTTGGACAAAGTTAGGGTAAAAGGTAAAATCAAAGGAATTTACATCTATGAACTGTTAGGTAATGCTGATATGCCTTCAGAGTACACCAATTTATTTAACAATGCTTTTGCCAAATACGAAAATGCTAATTGGCAGGAAGCATTAGAAACTTTTAGACAATTAGCAACTAAATATCCTAATGACAAATTGCCAAAAGTATTTATCAATCGATGCATACAATTTACTGATACGCCTCCAACCTCTTGGGATGGCTATTGGGTTATGGAAGAAAAATAGATGCATAATAATCCTAATTCCCCTCCAACTGCAACTTTGCCAACTGCGCAGCTGAAGTACCAGAATAGCGCTTCATAACTTGCTTTAACTCTTGCTTGGCTTGAGCATCTCTACCCTGATTCTGATGGACTAATGCAAGCTTAAACATCGCATCTGAAGCACGTTTCGACTTCGAATATTTATCAGTTACTATTTTAAATTCCTCTTCAGCCGCATCGTAGTTCTTTTGCAAAAAATTTATTTCGCCCAACCAATAGTGCGCATTGGCCACATATATACCCTTCGGATAGATCCTCAAGTAATCACGCAATTTGTTTCCACTAGCTTCATATTTTTTATCTGGTAACAGGTCAATTGCAGTTTGATACATTTGTTGTTCTTTGAGAGATGCTTTATCAGTCTTGGGTTTTGCTTCATCATTTTTTTTAGTAGCAGCCACATCAGCAGTCATGGTCGTGGAAGAAGCTCCAGCACTATTAGGTATTACTTCTACTACTTCACCGGTGGTAGTAACTGGCGCTATGCTTGCATTGCTCGCAGTATCAACAACAGCTAACTCACTTGTCTTTGCTTTTCCCAGGCCTGCTTTTTCCGAACCTGGCTTTTCCAAACGCTGATTTAAATCTTGATAAAAACTACGCAGTTGAGAGTTCAATTGCTCAATCTGATGTTTCTGATCTTCAATTTGACCGCTTAGTTTTTGAAAGCGTTGTTGTAGTTCATCAATTTTAGTTGTTAAACTTTGTTCATTGAGATTACTAATCTGCTGCTCTAATTTATTGATGCGTTGATCAGAACTCAAACCACTAGTAGAAATAGCAGGCACAGGTGCAGCTATAAATTCAGGTTCTGACTTTACCGCAAATGATTTTGCACTACCCTTAACATTTTTAGCATCTGAAGAGTAATCAACCACCATAACTTCAGCAAATGCAAAAGAAGTAACCAAACTAAAAACTAACACAACAACAATTTTTTTTATCATAAGAAAACACCATTAACATTAATTAATAATTTTTTAATCATTTATTTGGCTTCGTAAACAAGATCCACACGTCTATTTTGGCTATAAGCACTTTCATCATGTCCAACGGCAACTGGCTTTTCTTTGCCATAACTTACCACTGCAATTTGTGCATCACCAACACCTTGTTGCTTTAAAATTGCAGCTACCGCTTTTGCGCGTTTCCAACCTAAAGCAATATTATATTCTCTACTACCACGTTCATCAGCATTACCCTCAAGACGAACCTTAGCGCCTGTATGTGCTATCAAATAACCAGCTTGTACATTAATTGAAGCAATATCATCTTGGTTAACATCATATTTATCAAAACCAAAGTGATATACTTGGTTATATGGGGCCTTTAACCTATTAAGCGAATTTTCATCAGCAAAACCATCCTGATCACCCATACCTAATGCTTGCGCGCCATCTTGGCTTCCGCCCGATTTAAAATGACTACATGCGGTTAACGCACCAACACAACAAGACACTATAACAATTGCTAACAATCTAAACGTTTTCATTTTTTATCTCCACAAAATATCAATTCTACTAATTAATAAAGGGCGACCAAGCTGGCTCTTGTACCGCACCCTCACCCGCTGGTAGCAATAACTTCACACGCCCATCGATTGAAACTTCTGCCAGCATACCGCGTCCATTGTGATTAGTTGCATAAACGACCATTTTACCATTTGGCGCAATACTCGGTGATTCATTCAAACCAAATTGGGTCAATACCGTAACACGACCTGATTGCAAATCCTGCTCGGCAATACTAAACATATTACCATCCTTATGCAACATTACAATTGCCTTGCCGTTTGATGTATATGCCGCACGAGCATTATATGATCCGCTATATGTTATACGTTCAACTTGTTTGCTCGCAATGTCAATCCGATAAATTTGCGGACTGCCAATACCGCCACGATCGGAAGTAAAAATTAACGATTTACCATCAGGAGCCCAATTTGGCTCAGTATCTGCATACCAATCATCGGTAATACGTTCTAACCGACTTGTCGCTACATCTAAAATATAAATTTTTGGATATCCTGTTTGCGTAAGAACCAATGCCATGTTTCTGCCATCAGGTGACCAAGCAGGTGCTCCATTGATGCCAGGAAATTTACTTAAAACTCGACGCGATCCAGTTGCAATATCTTGCACATAAATTGCTGCACGATTACCTTCAAACGAAACATAGGCAATTTTTTTGCCATCAGGAGACCAAGCAGGCGACATTAGTGGAAAGTTAGAAACCAATAAAGTGTGTGGATTGCATCCATCGCTATCTGCTATCTGAAATTTATATTTGGCATAACGACCATGGCGCTCACCTACTAAGATGTAAGCAATTTTGGTAGAAAATATTCCCCGATCTCCCGTCAATTGCTGATAAATCATGTCGCTTATGTGATGTGCCAATTTACGTAATTGCTCTGTTTTAACTGTAAACTCTTTTTCCAATAATTTATTTTTGTTATAAACATCAAATAATTTGAAAGCAACCTGAAATTGTCCGCTACCTAATGCCTTAATTTGACCAGTAACTACTCCTTCTACTTTCTGAACGCGCCAGACTTCAAAATCGATTGTTTCCATATTCGCCGATTGTTTTGCTGTTTCCACCAAACGAAATTTACCACTATTTTTTAGATCATTACTAACCACAGCTGTTATTTGACTATCAGCTGATTTGATTGCTTCCTGCCCAACAAAAGGTAAAACTGCAACTGGCATGGCGTTATCAACACCTTGAGTAATTTCAATCTCTAAAACAGCAAAAACATCACTGAGATAAAACAATAAACTTACAGTAAGTATTTTAAATAACTTGATCATTTTGATTACCTTTCAATTAAAAAATAATATTTTTCAACTACCAACAATGCCCTGGGAATTAAACTTCAATTTTATAGCACGAAATCTATCAAACAACACCGGGTCTTCTGGCACTGGAAGTGGTGATGCTTTTGACACCGCTGCTTGCGCGGAACGATCTAAGGCCGCGTTATTACTACTACTTGACACCTGCACATTAAGCACCACACCACCAGGAGCAATTGTAACCAACAACCAAACAAAAGCATTTGCATCAACCTCATCAGGTTTAATCCATTGCGAAGATACTGCCTGCTTAATCATCACAGCATACTTATCTACCTCTCCCTGTACACTAGCTTGCTCCGCTGCTAACTCTTTTTGTTCTGTTTTTGCCTGCTCCTGCAACAGCTTCTGCATTTTTTGTTGCTGCTCCTTTTTAGCTATATTTTTTTGATATATTTGTCTTTCTTTTTTCAACTCTGCCATTTCACGAGCTTGCTCCATTAATAAGTTCTTTTGCAAAGCATCTTTTACTTGCTGCTTTATTTGTGGCTTGATATTGGCAGCAACTGGCTGCGGCTTGACAACTGGTTGTGGTGGCAGAGGTTTAGCAACCTCTTCCTTCTTAGTTACCGCCTGATTGCTCAGATCGTGCTCACTAATTGCCGTTGCATTAATAAAAGTACTTGCAGATTTTAACGCTATTGGCCGCGAAGTAGTAAATTTTACCAATAAAAAAAGCACTAGCACTACATGTAGCATCATAGCAAAAACAAAACCAACTTTGTAGGTGTAATCGCTCATAATAATTTTTATTATAGCAAATATTCGCTATACTACATCTTTTTCCAACTACAAAAAAACACTAAAATTGAAAACCATTCAAGAAAATTTAGCTAAAATTAAAACGGCAATTACTACGGCAGAAAATAAATATGGCCGTGCTGCAGGATCAGTAGCTTTACTTGCCGTATCAAAAGCACAACCTGTTGAAAAAATTAAAGCAGCTTCTATCCAGGGACAAACCCACTTCGGTGAAAGTTATTTACAAGAAGCCTTGGTTAAAATTAAAGAACTCGTCAACCAAAATATCATTTGGCATTATATTGGCAGAATTCAATCAAACAAAGCAAAACTAATCGCGCAAAACTTTTCTTGGGTTGAAACCGTTGCAAGTTTAGAGATAGCCGAGTTATTAAATAAACACCGCTCTGCTCATCTCCTAAAGCTTAACATTTGTATCCAAGTTAATGTTAGCAATGACGAAAAAAAGGCTGGGGTTTCGCGCACAGAAATTTTACCACTTGCCAAAAAAATTGCACAATTGCCTAGATTAAAATTGCGCGGCCTCATGACAATCCCTTCTTATTTCAAAGAATTCGAACTACAATTTAAACTTTTTAATGAACTTTACTTGGAGTTCAAAAATCTACAAAACCACAGTATTGATGTCGATACCTTAAGCATGGGCATGTCAAGCGACTTTGAAGCAGCGATCGCAGCCGGAGCAACTATTGTTAGGGTTGGATCGGCAATATTTGGAGAAAGAGTCAAAAAATAAAACCTTAAAATTCGGTAGACGCAGGCTTTAGCCTGCGTTGCTATAACATCTACCAGTTCATGGAACGCAGGCTGAAGCCTGCGCCTACCAAGATATATTCAGCTTAATAGTTACAACAACAGCCATACTACTCAGTCTCTATTGCGTATAAAGCCTCGGCCTCCAACTGCTTTGACCTTACCTTAGCAGCATTCCAAGTCAACATTAAAAAGAACGCCGCCAGTCCACATGACACCAAAAGCATTACAAAACCACCATCCCAACCATAAAGAGTTGTGACCCAACCAATACCAGCATCAGCCAGCGTAGTACCGCCAACATAGCCAAATAAGCCAGTTAAACCAGCAGCAGTACCTGCTGCTTTTTTATTCGCTAAATCTATGGCATACACACCAATCAGCACCATTGGAGCATGGATAAACAACCCAATCATCATTAGCGTTACGTTATTATAGAACTTATCACCAAATGGAGTGTGCCAATAAAAAGCAATTGCAATGGCAGTAGCAATCATACAAGCAATACAGACTGGTGCGCGATGGCCACCGAGCTTATCACTGATCCATCCACAAAAAAGTATTCCAGGAACAGCAGCGCATTCATATAGCATAAATGCTATACGACTGTCAGCATGCGAAAATCCTTTGGTTGTGGTTAAATAAAGAGGAGCCCAACTATGCGCACCAAATCGCACTAGGTACACAAATATGTTAGCAAGAGCCAAATACCACAAATACTTATTATTTAGAACATATTTAAATAGGATCTCTTTAGTGGTCAATTCCTTTTCGGCCTTATTACTTCCAACCTTGTGCTCTCCTTTATACTCTTCAATCGGGGGTAACCCTTCAGACTGCGGTGTATCTCGTACCGTAAAAATCACATAAATAGCAGAAAGTGCGCACAAAATTGATGGAAAATAAAAAACACCATAATGCCAAAAAGAAAAAATCATTATACCCAGAGTAACTAGTGGAGCTACTCCACCAGAACCAAGGTTATGCGCTATATTCCAAACAGACATCACTTTCCCGCGTTCTTTGCTTACAAACCAGTGCGCCATTGATCTACCACAAGCTGGCCAAATCATACCGCCAAACCACCCATCTAAAAATATTAATGTAAACATCAAAGCAAAATTGTCAAAGGCCATCTTCATTCCGCAAAGAGCATTACAAATTGCGGCTCCGATTAAACCTGCAACGATAAAATAACGAGGATTACAACGATCAGAAACTGTGGCCATGAAAAATTTACTCAGTCCATAACCAAGTGGGAGGGCGGCAAAAACTGTACCTAAGTACGCCTTAGTAAATCCATGTTGTTCTACCAGATAGGGAATACCAAGAGAAAAATTATTACGCAGAAGACAACAACCAGCATAACCTATAAAAAGACCAGAAAATATCTGCCAACGTTTCTGTTTATAAACTGCATCAATTTGCTCTTTTGGCACTCTAGCAATATGCGGCGCTGGACGAAAGAACTGCAAAAATTTAAACATGCACCAACCTCCTCATAACAACAACCAATTACTATTTACTATAAAATATGGCCGCCATAAAAAACAATACACGCTCCCATATTCAAACCGGTACTACTAAGATCAATATATCATATTCACTAGATGGTTTATATTAAAGAAAGCTTAAGTATAAAAATTTTGTCTATCGCCAAATATTTAATGGTTATGAGTCAATTGATAAGTATGCCAAAAAAATTGCGGGCAATGGTTATGATTACTCTTTTGATTATGGTAGTGTATTGGTAGGTAACAAAGCGAGTGTTATAATGCAAGAATCATGTCTATAAACTACCTTGTCTGCGGCGATTACGTAGTAACCATGAATGCTAACCTAGACGTCATAGCAAATGGTGCGGTTGCTGTTTTAGGCAACAAAATCGTCGATGTTGCACCACAAAAAATACTTTTTAAACAATACCCCAATACTCCAATAATTGGGGGACAAGGGCACGTCGTATTACCAGGATTGATCAACACCCATAACCATGCGGCTATGGTATACTTTCGTGGCATAGCAGATGATATACCACTTCAAATTTGGTTAGAGCAATACATTTGGCCAGCAGAAAAAAAATGGCTTAATGAAGAATTCGTTCATGATGCCACGCAACTTGCGTGCCTAGAAATGCTAAAAGGCGGAACAACGAACTTTGCTGACATGTATTTTTATGGTCATGACATTGCAGCCGCAACTAAAAGCATTGGACTACGCGCTACAATAGGTAATGCTATTTTTGACTTTCCAACACAAGTTGCCAAAAACCCTGACGAATATCTAACCCAAACAGAAGATTTTATTCTGCAATGGAAAAATGATGCACTTATAACTCCATCGGTAGCACCACATGCTACCTACACTTGTTCAGCAGCAACACTAAAAAAAGCCAAAGTTTTAGCAGAAAAATACGATATCCAATTACAAATTCATGTTGCTGAAACCGCCGAGGAAATTGAAGATATTCGTAAAAAATTCAATAAAACTCCCATATCACACTTGGAAGCCTGTGGGCTTTTAGATGAGCATACTATCGCAGCTCACTGTGTTTGGTGTGACGATGCAGACATTGCACTATTAGCAAAACACCGGGTCAATGTTGTCCATTGCATCGAAAGTGAACTAAAACTTGCCTCTGGAATTGCACCCATAGCTCAAATGCTAAAAGCACAAATTAATGTCGCATTTGGCACAGATGGAGCAGCCAGTAATAATGATTTGAACATGTTTTCAGAAATTTCTACTGCCGCCAAGGTTCACAAATCAATTAACAAAGATCCCACTATACTTAACGCCAAAAGTGCATTATTAATGGCTACTCGCAATGGCGCACAAGCACTTGGTTTACAAAATCTAGGTTTCTTAGCTAAAAATGCTGTTGCTGATTTAATTACGCTAAATTTAACACAACCACACTTAGTACCAATCTACGATATTTATTCACACCTAGTATATGCAGCGCAAGCATCAGATGTAGCAAACGTGCTAGTTAATGGCCAATTACTCCTACAAGATAGCATACCACTCACATGTGATCAGCATGCCATTATCGAAAAAGCAAAGTACTGGAATAATTTAATTAAACATAATACGAAGAAAAAAAATAGATGAAAATTGATCTGTTAATTTTTGATTGCGATGGGGTGTTAGTCGATAGTGAGATAATTTCGCACCGCATTGGTGTCTATGAAACCGCTCATTTTGGTGATTCTATAACTGTAGAAGAATCCATAAAAACGTTTACCGGCTTACCAGATGATGAAATCAACAGACTATTAAAGGAAAAATATGGTGAAAAAATATCGGACGATTTTTTTCATGACTTAAAAAGCAAAACTACTGCTAGTTATCAAGATACATTACAACCCATAACAAATATCCACTACGTCATGCAATATTTGGCTGCTAATAAAATACGAAAATGCATTGCTTCGAACGCCACTCCCAGTCAGTTAAATTCGAGTTTAGCAATCACAAGATTGGATAGTTATTTTAAAAAAGAACATATATACAGTGCCTCTATGGTAAAACAAGGCAAACCAGAACCAGATTTATTTTTACATGCCGCTGATCAAATGAAAGTTAAACCCAAAAACTGCCTGGTAGTTGAAGATAGCACTACTGGCATTGCCGCAGCAAAAGCAGCCAAAATGCCGGTCATAGGATTTTTAGGCGGTACACATGCAAAGTATTCGTGGTACAAAGATATGATAAAAAAAACTAAGCCATGGGAAATCGCAGATGATGCCGATGCACTATTGAACTTATTAAAAAAATTGATCGCGAAAAAATGACATGTAGAGCGCAAGCTAAAGCTTGTGGCTACAAGATTAAATGCAACTCGAGCTCACTAATAAGCTGCTTTGGCGAAGTAAACGCTATGGTCGACATGCCTAAATTTTGCGCTGGAATAAGATTGTCTGGGTTGTCATCTATGTAGATACAATCTTCTGGATGCAGCTCATTTCTTTGCAATAGAATTTTATAGATCTTCGGATCTGGTTTGATTACGCGCTCTACTCCTGAAACAACAATATCTTTGAAATAATTAAGGAACTTATAATCATCGCTATATCGTATGTGTGAAAAAAAGGTTTCTTCAGCCCAGTTTGTTAGCCCATAGAGAGGATGACCCTGTGCATACAAAGATTCTAATACTTTAATGCTATCTTCAATGGGACCGCCAATCATATCGAGCCACTGTTTTTTCCAAAGATGAATGGGCTCATGATGATGAGGAAATTTAGCAGATAATTCGGTTAATGCTTCTTGAAAAGGCCTGCCACAATCTAATTCCGCATTCACTTTTTTAATACCAGTTTCTTCATAAAAATTTTGCACTTTAGCTAAATCATTAGCAAAGTGTTTTTTATAAATAATATCCGGATCCCACGCAATTAAAACCCCACCGAAATCAAAAATGATATTTTTCATAATATTTCCTTAAACTATAACAGTAGTTTTACCCTGCCAAGCTAGCTTTCCAGATCGGCCTTCGACTCCTGCTTGCACTAATTCGCACACTGGAAATTTAGCGGACTTTGCAATATCACTCAAATTTGTGAATTGTATGTTTTGTTTTTTTAATTCAACTAAAAATGAACGAAACCAGGCTAAATATTTCATCCCTTCAAGTTCTGTATGAATAGTTAAAACATTTAGCGCGTCTGGTTTTAACAAAGATAAATAATGTGCAGTTAATTTTTCTAAAGGAAATTCGGATCGTCCTAAAAGCTCATCTAGCGTCGGCAATGTCGTTGGAATTTGCAGAGTTTTATATGTTTTGTCGCTAATTTTCGGGAAAAACGGCGACGCACCGCGGCAATCACTCGCATAAATGAAACTAGCTTGATCATAAACTGCTAAAGTTTTTTCATTGGCTTGCCAACCTGGAGCTGCTGCTGTTGTAGCTGATGTACCAAATATACGCTGAAATTCGTTTAAGGCCTTTTTAAATTCCTCTGTAATTCTTTCTTGTGACATCTGCGTAACGCCATCCTGCCACTTTTGGTGATCGTAAGCGTGAACACCAACATCAAATCCTTGCCCTTTAATAGTACGCAATAATTGTTCGTGTTTCTTACCAATATGTGGTCCTGGAAGTAACACGCCGTTTAACAAAGTACGCAGACCGTGAGTACTGATGACACTAGTACGCGCACATTTTTTAAAAAAGCCTTTACGAAAAATTCTTTTAATAGCACGTCCTGTATTATCCGAACCAAGAGACAAGTAAAATGTTGCGGGAATTTGCAAGCCTTTTAGTAAAACCAGCAAATTTGGAATACCAATGCGCGTACCAATTTCTGTATCGACATCAATTTTAATTGCAAGTATTGTCATTTCAAATAAAAATCCATAGTTTTTTGCAGCGCCGTTTCTAGATCAGTCTTAGGCTTCCAACCCAAAATTTCTCGCGCGCGTTTAATTGATGGAACACGATTTTGCACATCTTGATAACCGCTACCATAATAATTATCTGAATGCGTGCTTACGATTTTTATTTTTCCAACTTGAGCTTTATATTTCGTATATTTTTTGGCAAGTCGCAAAACTGCTTCCGCAACTTCGCGCACAGATGCATTGTTTTTTGGATTGCCAATATTGATGATTTTACCTTCGACGCAGCCATTTTTATTTTCAATAATTTTTATTAATGCCTCGATTGCATCATCAATATAAACAAAGCACCGTTTTTGTTCACCGCCATCGACTAATTGAAAATCCTTACCATAAAAAATATTGCTGATAAGCTGCGTTACAAGACGCACTCCACCTGGAGGCAAACTATGAATATCATCTTGCGTTGGCCCAATCCAATTAAAAGGCCGAAATAAGGTAAATTTTAGATCCTGATGTTTGCCATAAGCATAAATTACTCGATCCATTAATTGTTTCGAGCAAGAATAAATCCAGCGCTCTTTATTGATCGGACCCTGCATGAGAATGCTAGTTTCTTCGTCGAATTCTGCTTCAGTACTCATACCATACACTTCTGATGTAGAAGGAAATACCAGATGCTTTTTCCATTGCACACATTGACGCACAATCGGTAAATTAGCTTCGAAATCAAGTTCAAACACACGTAGCGGATCCGTAACATAAACAGCAGGTGTTGCAACAGCAACCAATGGTAAAATCACATCGCATTTTTTTATATGATAAGCAATCCACTCTTTGTTAATCGTAATATCACCCTCAGTAAAATGGAGGCGTGGATTATTAAGGCTAAGTCCAAGTTTATTCGTGGCAACATCCATACCATAAATTTCCCAATCAGTACTTGCGAGAATTTTTTTAGTTAATTGATTACCAATAAAACCATTAATGCCAAGAATAAGAACTTTTTTCATCAATTTTTGCTCCTAAAACTGTTTTAACAGCGAACCGCGGGCGGTGTTGCACCTCTTTATAAATGCGACCAATGTACTCACCCATAATACCAAGCCCAGTTAATATCACACCGATTAAGAAAAATAAAATGGCAAATAAGGTAAATACACCTTCTGCCTCCGGACCAATAATTAAACGCCGCACAAATAAAAAAGCAACAAAAACTACGCTTATAAAAGCGATACCCAAACCAAACAAGGTGAAAATTTGTAGTGGTATGAGTGAATAACCAGTCATTAAATCAAAATTTAGGCGGATGAGATCATACAAACGATATTTAGACTCTCCTTCAAAACGAGCTTCATGATCAACTCTAACTTCAGCCGGGCTAGTAGCATAAGTATGTGCTAGCGCTGGAATAAAAATACAAGATTCACTACCTGCAATCATTAAGTCTATAACATTTCTGCTATAAGCTCTTAGCATGCAGCCATGATCAGTCATGTTGAGATTGGTAATAACGGCACGAGCTTTATTTACCAAAATTGAAACATTGCGACGAAACCAACTATCTTTGCGTTCATACAAACGCACACCACTCACTAAATCATGGCCTTGTTCCATTAACGCTAATAATTTTGGAATTTCTTCTGGTGGGTTTTGTAAATCGGAATCTAAAGTTACGACTATCTCACCCTGGGATAATTCAAACCCAGCCATCACGGCCATGTGCTGACCAAAATTGCGGCGGAAATCTATGACTTTCACTTGGACGGGACGACGGTTGTGAAGTTCCTCTAAAATCCTCATCGAATTATCTTTACTGCCATCATTCGTAAAAATAACTTCATAAGTTGTATTTAATTTATCTAGGGTGGTTGTTAGACGCGTAAATAAATTTTCTAGATTACCGGCTTCATTGTAAACCGGAATAACAATGCTAATGTATGGTTTCATAGTTTACCTTTTAAAAACCCGCTTCATCGCGGCAATTACGCGATCCTGGTCATCTAACGTCATAGTAGCGAAAAGCGGCAAAGATACAATACGGTCAGAAATTGTTTCTGCATGAGGAAATTGTCCACGTTTATAGCCATAAGTTTCTTGATAATAAGTATATAAATGCGCTGCATGATGATGCAGACCAGTACCAATATCATGCTCTTTCATCTGCTCCATAAAAGTATCACGACTCATATTAGCAGCTTCAGTGTTAATTAGTGGTGCATAAACATACCAGGAAACACGACAATCATAGCCTGGTAGCTGGGGCAAAGTTAACTCCGGCCAATCAGCTAATTTTTCATTATAACGATCCACTAATAATTGACGTTTAGCAATAAAACTTTCAAGCTCTGTAAGCTGGTGAATACCAATTGCAGCCTGTAAATCAAGCATATTATACTTATAGCCTGGTTGGATAACATCGTAATCTTGACTGCCACCTTTTTCATGGCGATTAAATGCTTCGCGATCAATACCATGAAAACGCTGCACC
This sequence comes from Gammaproteobacteria bacterium, assembly GCA_964213355.1. Taxonomy (GTDB): domain Bacteria; phylum Pseudomonadota; class Gammaproteobacteria; order UBA9339; family UBA9339; genus JBAXAM01. Next base: position 37,553 of record CAXOVY010000032.1, on the reverse strand, counting down.
CTAATGTCTTGTGCTAACTTACTATCACGAGTGGAGATACAACCACCCTCGCCGGTCGTCATAACTTTATTTGGATGGAAACTAAACGCTTGGGTATCGCCAAAACTTCCTATAACTCTCCCTTTATAACGCGAGCCAATCGCATGGGCAGAATCTTCAAGTACGCGCAAATTATATTTTTGCGCGATTTCATAAAGCGGATCCAAATCAACCGGAATACCAGCAAAATGAACTGGCAGAATAGCTTTGGTACGCGGGGTAATTTTGCTTACAATTTTAGTAACATCAATGTTACGAGTTTTTAAATCAACATCAACTAACACTGGTTTAGCACCAGCATGTACAATCGTATTAAGACTTGCAATAAAAGTCATCGGCGTGGTAATTACTTCATCTCCTAGTTTAAACCCAAAACCTTTCAGCGCAAGATGTAGAGCCGCAGTGCCCGAAGTAAGTGCGAGCACATGTGGCGATCCAAAATATCTTTCCAACCTCTCTTCTAACTGTTTAACTCTTGGACCAGTCGCCAACCACCCAGATTTGAGACATGCTACCACCTCATCAATTGTCGCTTGGTCGATTGCTGGAGTTGTAAATTTTAAGAATTTATCTGTCATGTCTGAACCTCATAAAAAAGTCTATCACAAAAACTCAGCTTCTCGCCACCATATACACACCAACTAATATCACAATAATTCCCACAATCCTTAGCATGGATAAATTTTCACCCAGTAAATAATAAGCCGCAATAGCACTGGTTACATAAGCAAGACTAGACATTGGAAAAGCAATGCTTACTGGCGTACGTGACAGCACCATTAACCATACCCCAACACTACCGACATAAATAAACAGCCCTACAATAATCCATGGGGAAACCATTAACTTCAAAACAATAGGAATAAAATTTGACCAGTGAAAAACAAATGCACCCACTCGATCGATACCCGTTTTTAAAGCAAGCTGAGCTACTGTGTTAAAAACAACAGCAAGCAGAATCAGAGCAAATACTATTGGGTTCATAAATATAAAGTCCTTCGCATGTTATTTTGCATTAACTACAAGCACCTCATCTAGGTGCCTATCAACTATGCGCATTTTTGTTGTTGTGGTAGCTTGCAATGAGCGATAATTGTTTGCACTTACTATTAAATAAACGGTCTTATTACTGTTCCACCGCTCCCAAAAAGTTTTGGTATCAATCATCCAAGCTTTTGCATCTTGATGCTGCATCCCAAAAGTTAACTCACCATCATAGTTTGCAACCGTAACTAGCCGCTTCAAATAAAATGGTAGGTCTTGATAGTAAGCGCCATAACAAATTACTTCATCCTCAGGTTTTAGCTTTTGTTGCAACGTTATAATTAAAGGCTTAATCGTGTGTTTATTAATAATGGTAATAATTGGACTAATATATAACCATAAAGCAGAAATAGTTAAAAACATCGCTGTAAAACCAAAGAATAATCCACGCCGCCGATAGCATAGAACACTAACAATAGCTCCTATAATTACCCCAGCTGCAGCAATATAAAGATTTTGCCTCGTAATTGTTTGTTCATCAAAGTTAAGCATAAAAATAGCAGCAATAGCACCAATTCCTAGTGAGATATTTAAAAATAATAATGCATTGAAGCCCATGGTAATTGGTCGGTGTTGGTTACTTTGCCAATAAGTTGCGAGATAATTTCCAAGTAATACTGCAATAGGTGGAAGTATCGGCAAAATATAGGGTATTAATTGTGAACTAGAAAAAGTATAGAAAACATAAATCACTACTGCCCAAATTAGTAGAAATATAATTAGCTTAGATTGTTGCCACTGGCTAAACTGTTTTGGTACATGATGCATAATTGCTTGTGGCAAAAATACTACCCATGGATATAATCCGCCCAGAAACAGTGCTGGTAGAAACCACCATGGCTGCGTGCGACCGGCGTAATCAGTTAAATAACGCAAAAAATGCTGTTCAAAAAAATAAAAGTGAAAAAATTCGGGGTTTTTAATTTGTACCAAAATATGCCACGGCAGGGTAATTAACAGAAAAATAAATATGCCGCTCACAATGCGATAAGTTTTTATATCGCGCCACTGATTAAAAACTATAGTCCACACTAAAATAATTATACCAGGGAAAACAATTCCAACTAACCCTTTGGTCATAACTGCTAATGCAGCAAAAATATACATTAGCCAAAGATATAAACTACACTTGCCTCCTGCAGGCTCTTGGGTTGCCAATAAAAAAGAGCAAAGGCTGCCAGTAAGAAAAAAAGTAAGAGCCATATCCAAGGTAACAACACGAGTTAGCGCAAAAACTAAACTACTAGTGGCAAAGATAAAACTTGCAAGCATACCACTTAGGCGGCCATATAATTTCCGCCCGGTAAAATAGATAAGAAGGCAGCAGCCAAGTGCCATCAATGCATTAACAATGCTCACCGCCAATTCATTTGCGCCACAAGCTTTAATGCTGATTGCTTGGAGCCAATAAAACAGAGGGGGTTTTTCAAAATACTTTATGCCATTAAGATGCGGAGTGATGTAATCGCCGGTTACCACCATTTCTCGTGGAATCTCAGCGTAGCGTGCACTATCAGGCGCATCGATAGGATAGTTACCAAGTGTCGCACCAAAAAGGGTACCAATAACTAATGTAAGTAATAAAAAATCTTTGAGCCAAGTCATAATAATTTCCTAATAAACATAGTTCGATAGCCGCGGGCTTTAGCCTGCGTTCCTAATTTATTATTTCTATTCTTCCTGCCAAAGCTCGTGCTAAAGTATTAAGGTCAATATACTCTAACTCTCCCCCCTGAGGTATCCCATACGCAATTCGAGTACATTTAATTTGCCGGACATGAATTAAATTGGCAAGATAATGAGCTGTAGCCTCACCTTCAACTGTTGGATTAGTGGCAATTATAGCCTCTTTAATAGTGTTTTCTCGTATAAGTAAATCAGCCAAGTCATTAACTCCAATTTCATTTGGACCAATACCATCAATCGGCGACAGATGCCCCATCAGTGCAAAATACAGGCCATGATAACTATGGGTTTGTTCAATAGCAATAATATCTGCCGGAGTTTCAACAATGCATAAAAGCGAATTATCGCGCCGTGGGCTAGAACAAATATTACATAAATCATGCTCACTAAAAGTACGACACCGCTTGCAATGGCCAACATTAGTCAGCGCTTGTTCTAGAGTTTTCGCCAAAAGCAAACCATCATCACGACCTTGTTGTAATAAATAAAATGCCATGCGTTGTGCTGAACGCGGCCCAACCCCAGGAAGGAAGCGCAAAGCGTTTATTAGTTGATCAATAAGCTGTGTATATAACATTAGGTTTTATTGTTCTTCCAATTTTACAGGCTTGGAAATTATTTTTGCACCAAACCTGCTCATTAGCTCTTTTATTTTAGGGTCTTTTTCAATAGATTGCAAAGCTCGGGTCTGTTTTTGCAGAGCCTCGCGTTTTTCAACGCTCGCAACCGTATCCATAGCTGGAGTACCAAGTTTGATATTTACTGTGATTGGGCGCTTTAAATGTTCGCTCAAAGCTTGGCTAATTCTTTCTTCATGTTTTTTATTAAGCCAAAGAGATTGTTTGGCCTCAAGTAAAAGTTCAACTTCGTTCTGATCAATTTTCGTAATAACGCAGTGACGCAGTAAAGCTTGGGTTGGACCAGTAACATTCAGCTGCTTCAAAATATCGGTATTTTGATTATCAACAACAGGATTCGTAGCCACCATGGGTTTAGATGTGAACAATGTTGTTTGTGCATTATTTATTATTGGTTTGGCCGGCATCGAAACTGTAACTTTACTTGTCGGTAAAACAATATCTGCTTCAAGGCGAAAAGCAAGCATGCGTAGCATTACCATTTCAAAACCCAAACACAAGCTCGGAGCCAATGGCAAATCACGTTTACCAATTAGGCCAATCTGATAATAGAGCTGCACTTCTTCAGGCTTGAGCTGAGCTGCTAGTTTATGTATTAACTCTTGATGTTGCCAATTAGTTGTGTTTACATCTGCCACTAGCTGTACAACTGCAATTTGCTGAAATATTTCTAATAAATCATTTATAGCATTAGTAAAATCTATGGCTAATTCCGCTAATTCTGCAATAACTTCCAAAACCGCTTTGGCATCATTAGACAGCAGCGCTTCAAGTAATACAAAAATTTTGCCGGTATCAATCGCGCCAAGCATAGCATTAACATCAGTTGCAACAATCCTACCCTGACAAAATGCAATTGCTTGATCTAATAGACTCAAAGCATCGCGCGCGCTACCATCAGCAGCAAGCGCTAGCTTGCGACAAGCTTCGCTTTCAAATTCAATTTTTTCCTCAGCCAGAACATGTTGCAACTGTTTTTGCAACAGCTGGGAACTTAGAATTTTTAGATTGAATTGCAAACAACGTGAAAGAACCGTAATCGGTAGTTTTTGTGGGTCAGTGGTCGCCAGTAAAAATTTTACATGCTCAGGTGGTTCTTCCAAAGTTTTTAAGAGCGCGTTAAAACTATGCCCAGATAGCATGTGCACTTCATCTATAATATAAATCTTAAAGCGTCCTTTTGCAGGTAAGTATTGTACGCTATCTAATAAATCGCGCGTATCTTCAACTTTAGTACGTGAAGCAGCGTCTACTTCTATAAGATCGATAAATCTTCCAACATCGATTTCGACACAAGCATCACATTTGCCACAAGGCGTTGCCACAATGCCGGTTTCGCAATTTAAGCATTTAGCCAAGATACGTGCAATTGTGGTTTTACCAACACCCCTGGTACCAGCAAAAAGATAAGCATGATGCAACCGGTTTTGTGTTAGCGCATTCATCAGCGCACGCAACACATGTTCCTGGCCAATAACTTCGGCAAAATTTTTTGGTCGCCATTTTCGAGCGAGTACTTGATAGGACATATTTTTTTAAGCTAAATATAACACGAGGTTTTATTATATGGAGATAAAATTTAATTACTAGCTTTTTAGTAATTACTATTATAGTTGCATATTTATTAACTTGGCTTTGTTTTCAACCAAGATATCCTCTTCAAGTTGCATAGACGCAAGAGCACGTTGAAAATCGTCTGGTTTAATCGAAAATCCACCACGAAATGGTCGGTCCATAATTATAATCATAAACAGAAGTGAAATTACTATAGTGGAAACAAAAGGAGCCAAAATTACATGCAGATAATGTTCCATTCCGTATAAGAAATTAATGATTATCGTAAACAGAGTGACAATTACTAGCATTATCCAAATATCAGTACCTAGAACTGATTTGTCCATGGACAGGCGCTCACCCCTAGCTTTATATAATTCTTCAAGTCCCTTGTGAAGATCTACTAGCGCTAAGCTTTGGTTAATGTTTTTAGCTTTGTAGCTGATTAACTTAATTCTTAGGTTGATTAGAACCTTTTCACCATACGGGTCAACTTTTTTTCCTGCGCTCATCGCTGGCCATTCTTTGGTAACGACTGTTTTTAAGTAATCCATTACCCCCTCTTGAATGCTTCTAGCCATTGATTTATCTAGTCTGGATGCGTCGCGACAAATATCATTTAATTGATTAACTTCAGTACGAGTTATTTCTTGAGCTCTATTAAAATTGTTAAGCATGTATGAAATGATAAATCCAGCAAGCACCGCGAACAAAACGGCGGTATTAGCACTTATATAACCAATTGCCACATTGTCCTTTAGGCGTAACTCCATTGGAATAATAATTCTAATAAGGTGTATTCCAATTACTGTGAACACAACCCCAATAACACACATAATTATAAACAACAGTATATTTGGCATACTATAAAATATATTAGCTATGGTAGACATAAACAATCCTAAAATTATACCGAAGCATTATAAAAATTTTTTTAAAACAGCATCAAGAACTACTTGCAATAAAAAAGCTATTATCCCTGCTGCTGGGATAGTTAAAATCCATGCCCAAAAAATATTTTTGGCGATTTTCCAATTAATTGCAGACAATCGCTTTGATAAACCCACACCAAGAATAGCAGAAGTAATGACATGTGATGTACTTGTTGGCAAACCAAAAGCTGCTGTACCAAGAATTACGCCTGCGGCGGAAGTTTGTACGCAAAAACCATGAATAGGTTGCAATTTAACGAAATCCTTACCGACTGTTTTAATTATGCGCCAACCACCCATGACTGTTCCAAGTGCCATTGCTACAGCACAAGCAATCATTACAAGCCATGGCACGGAAAAATTACTTAAAGTGCCATAGCTAACGAGCGCCATGGTAATCACACCCATTGATTTTTGCGCATCTGCAGTTCCATGCGAAAAAGCAGTAAAGGCAGCAGAAACAATTTGTAAGATCCGAAAATTTTTGTTGAGTTTATCAGGCGGAAAACTACGAACCATCCAAAGCAAGGCAATCATTAACGAGAAACCGACTATTATGCCAATAATTGGCGATAGCACTAATGCTAATATAATTACTTTGATACCAGACCAATGTAGAGCTGAAAAACCGACACTTGCTACCGATGCTCCTATAATACCACCAATTAAAGCATGAGTTGAGGATGAAGGAATAGCGAAATACCAGGTGATTATACCCCAAATAATAGCAGCACTAATACCCGAAAAAATTGCTAATTGATTTATGCTTTCAACATTAATAATGCCTTTACCTATGGTCGTTGCTACTTTAGTTGAGATTAAAGCCCCAATAAGATTTAGCACAGCTGCCATAATAACGGCACTGCGAATTGAAAGCGCACGCGTCGAGATACAGGTAGCAATAGCGTTAGCGGAATCATTAAAACCATTAACGTAATCAAAAACCAACGCGACAATAATAACAAGAATTAAAATTAAAAGGCTGGTTTCAGGCATTTTTGACTACCACGCTTTCCAAAACATTGGCAACATCTTCGCACCTATCAGCTACGCGTTCTAAATTTTCATAAATCTCTTTCCATTTGATCAGAAAAATTGGGTCTTGCACTTCATCGAATAACCGACTAATTGCATCTGCACGCACACGATCAGCTTCACCTTCTAATGAATTTATTTCAACACAATATTCCAAAATATGCTGCGTTTTATTCTCAAGCATCGCCACCGCTTTTTCTACAGTTTGACAAGCTTTGAGGATAATAAATCCAAGCTCCTTTGCCTCCGGTGTGATTTTGTCGATATGATAAATTATGAGCCGTTGAGCCAATGCATCAATGGCATCAATAACATCATCTAAGGCTGAAGCAAGCGAATAGATATCTTCACGATCAAATGGAGTGATAAAACTCTTATTGAGTGTCTTAATAATTTCATGGGTTTGTAAATCACCCTTATGTTCTATTTCTTTAATTAATTGTTGGCTAACAAGTGGCTGGTTGAAATTATCAAGCATTTCCTTTAACTCAACTGACCCAGCAACTATATTTTTGGTCATTTCATGAAACATTGGGAAAAATTTTTCTTCTTTGGGTATTAAACCGAACATGAGTTCCTCTTGTTGATATGAATTCCTGACCGCTATATAGCATAATTTTTTTTTAGGCGCCATGGGTATTTGGTTGTAGATATAAAATGTTGATTTTGGTAAAATTGGTTACAGTGGTGTAGACAATTAAGAATTTATGGAGGAATTTATGAGTATAGTAACAATTTTCGTTATTGCTATCGTAGTAGTAGCGTTATGGTCGATAATAATTTATAACAAATTAATTCATTTGATTGAAGCAACTAATAACAACAAAAATCAAATAGATGTACAACTAGATCGACGCTATAAAGTTTATGAATCATTAATTGAAGTGGTGAAAAAATACATGGATTATGAAAAAACCACTCTAAAAGAGGTAGTAGCTTTGCGCGCGCAAGCACAAAAAGCTTCGGCCAGTGGTGATCAAAGTGGGCGCATAAATGCTGAGGAAGCAATTTCTAAAATTGGCGCTAATCTCAATTTGGTATTTGAGCAATATCCTGATTTAAAAGCAGATAAAAATGCTTTGCAGTTGCAGGAAGAAATAGTTAATACCGAAAACAAACTCACTTTTGCGAAACAGTCATACAATGACAGTGTTGAACAATATAAAGCCAAAAGTAAGTCTTTGTTTGAATCATTTCTTGTTGGTATCTTTCCCGAAAAACTTATGAAGGAATTTCCTTATTGGGGTATTTCGGATGAGCAAAGAAAAACCCAAGAAGACTATAAAGTTAAAATGTAATTGTTTTTATTACGCTCTTTCAGAGCTTGAAATTTTTGGGACATCTTACCCAGGGTGACCGAACCACAAAGTGGTTACGGGAACCCTGGGTAAAATGCCGCAAAGATTTTAAGCTCTGAAAGAGCGTAATAATAAGTTTATGAAATTGGCAGCCACACTTGTGGGTAATGGATAAGTTTATGAAATTGGCAGCCACACTTGTGGGTAATGGATTGGGCTAAAGCCTGCGCCTACCGGGTTTGTGTTTACCACAAAATATTTATATGAACGAACCATCAAATTATACTTCCACTAATGTCGACTGGCGTAAACAGCTGCGCAGCAACGAGCATCGTACCTATGCTGTAATTTCGATTTTTATTTTAATTTATATTATTGTTGGTCTAGTTATTGATTTATATATCCACCCGGAACTGGACCAAATTCCAATTACCCAGGCACTAGAAATATTGCTTACCTTTAAAATTATCCCCGTAGCCACCTTAGTGTTGGGCGGAGTTGCAGTTATCTCGATATTAATTACTTTCACATTGTATGATCGTATTATGTTGCTTGGTACTGAATATCACGAAATTACTCTGAACAATCACCGATCCATTAAAGAACAGCAACTTTACAATGTTATCGAAGAATTAAAAATTGCCGCGGGTCTGCGTTACATGCCTAAAGTCTATTTGATTGAAGCCGACTACATGAATGCTTTTGCCAGTGGTTATAGTGAAAAGTCGGCACTGGTTGCTATTACACGCGGTTTACTAAGCAAACTTGAGCGTAGTGAGCTACAAGCAGTTATGGCGCATGAATTAAGCCACATTCGCCATCACGATATAAAACTCACTCTGATGGCATCAGTACTTAGTAACATTATGTTAATAGCATTGGATATAATGTTTCGCGCAGTCATTTTTGGCAACCGCAGTAGGCGACGCACTGATAATAATAGCGGTGGCATTGTTATCATCATAATTTTACTGCGGTTTTTACTGCCAATTATTACAGTTTTACTAATACTGTACTTAAGTCGCAAACGCGAATTTATGGCTGATGCTGGCGCAGTGGAACTAACGCGTGATAATACACCTTTAGCAAAAGCATTAATTAAAATTAGTAGCGATCACATGGCCAATAAGGAAGCATATGCGGCGGCTTATGGCGCTACCCCACATGAAGAGGTTAGGCGTGCTGCTTATATTTTTGATCCGAAACAAATGGGTATTTCTATGCAACAGTCAATAAGTTCTATCTTCTCCACCCATCCATCACTGGCTGATCGTTTACAGGCATTGGGATTTAAACCTAAAAATAAAAGCACATGATACAAATTCTTACTATTGATACTTCAACTGACGCTTGTTCCGCCGCTTTATGGTGCGATAATAAAAATTCTCATCGCTTTATGGTCACACCGCAAAAGCACACCAAGTTTATTCTACCCATGATCTACGAACTTTTAGCTGAAGCGCAAGTGGATTTAAATCAACTTGACGCCATTGCTTTTGGCGCAGGACCCGGTAGCTTTACTGGCATTCGTCTAGCTGCAAGCATAATTCAAGGACTTGCATTTGTGGCAAACCTTCCTGTGATAAAAATTTCGTGCTTACGCGCTTTAGCACAGGAAGTTTTTACCGAATTTGGCAAAGAAAAAGTTTTGGTCGCTCAGGACGCAAGAATGCAAGAAATTTATTGGGGTGAATATCAAATTGATAATGCTGGTATTATGCAAGCCATTGTGCCCGATCGATTGGTTGCACCCAAACACACCAAAACAATATCCGATGCTGATTTTACTGGGGTTGGCAACGGATGGAAAATTTATGATGACATTTTGACAAAGCGTTGTAATATACCACTAATTGAATCTAAAATTTATCCACAAGCACAATATATGGCTGAACTTGCGGCCGCTGACTTTGTTAAAGGTTTAACGGTTTCAGCCAAGGAAGCACTACCAATGTATCTACGCGAAGAGGTAGCATGGATACGAGGAGCATAAAGTCATATGCAAATGTTGTCTTTAATTAAACAAAACAAATACTCCATATATTTGGTCGTATTTGTAGCAGCTTTTAGTGGATTACTCGTGGGATTCAATACAGCCGTTGCTTCAGGAGCAATCTTATTTATCGAAAAAGACTTTCCACTCACAGCTTTTAATGTCAGCTTGATAGTAAGCTCAGTACTCTTTGGAGCGTTCGTTAGTGCTATGATCAGCGGCAGAATAGCCGATTATTACGGTAGACGCCGGCTGATGATGTTTAATGCCCTTCTATTTTTTTGTGGAAGTTTGTGTAGCTTTTTTGCACCGACAGTACTATGGTTGATCATAAGCAGAACGATGGTTGGTTTTGCGACTGGTATTTCATCTTATGTGGCACCGTTATATATATCTGAATTGGCACCATTTCGTAGGCGCGGAATCATGGTTGGCTTTGCTCAACTATTTATTGTTATCGGCATACTTATATCCTATGCAGTTGATTACGTGTTTGCTTTTGGTGGACACTGGCGTTTGATGTTTGGTATAGGGACTATTCCAGCTCTAATGCTATTTGCTGGTCTATTGTTTGTGCCAGAAAGCCCACGTTGGCTTGTTGCCAATGATAGAGATCATGAAGCACGAGAAGTTTTACAAATGGCACATGCTGACACTAATGTTGAACTTGAGTTATTTGAAATTAAAGAAAGCCTAAATGAGCAACGCAACGACTGGCGAGTTCTTTTCAAACCTTGGGTTTTACCAGCAGCCATTGTTGGTTTTGGTATTGCCGCATTACAACAATTAGTTGGTATTAGTATTTTTATCTATTATTCTCCAGCAATTCTTGTGTATAACGGTGGAGATCAAGCAAGCACTGCTATACTTACAACTTTCGGCATAGGTATATTACTTGTGTTTTTTACCATCATCGCGTTACCTTTAATTGACAGATGGGGACGTAGACCCCTGCTACTATTGGGATCATCTGGTATGACTTTAAGTTTGTTGGTATTAAGTGCTATTTTTCGATGGCCGCCTGAAAATGCATCTGTACTGTCGTGGCTAGCTGTGATAGTTTATATCTCTAGTTTCGCTGTTAGTTTTGGCCCTATCGGTTGGCTTATGATTACTGAACTGTTTCCGCTGCGAATTCGCGGTTTGGCAACAAGTTTGGCTACAGCTACCATTTGGGGAGTTAATATGCTAGTCGTCATTACATTTATACCTATGGTTAAGTCGTTACATCTAAGCGGAGTATTTTGGTTATATGGAGTTTTTTGTTTTTTAAGCCTGCTATTTGTATACTTTTTGGTTCCAGAAACTAAAAAAATCACTTTGGAACGTATTGAAGCAAATTTGCGTTCTGGCAAAAAAAGTCGCTATCTGGGAGAGTAAAAAATATGTTTAAAAAAATATATATGAAGGTTTTGTTGTTTGGGCTGTTATCACTTACTACCGGTATTTGTGTTGGGAGTAGTAATAAAAACGTGGAATTTACCGATCCTTCGAAATCAATTATAGTAGAACAATCAAATCCAGTATTCAGTATCGTTATACAGTCAAATCCAACTACTGGATATTCGTGGTTACTTAAAAGTTATGATGCAACTTTAATTTCTCCAGTTAGCCACAAATTTTATCCGCCCACTGATAAAAAACTGGTGGGCGCACCAGGATATGAAAAATGGACTTTCCGCGTTAAATCTTCAGGTTTTGTTGTTCCGCAAACTACAAGTATAACTTTGCTTTATGCTCGTATGTGGGAAATGCAAGACGTTCAACCAACTAACTTTAAGGTGGTAACAAGAAATGACAATTAAACAACATCCAACTTTTACCAACTTCTATGAAGTGCAACATCCATTATTGCAACATAAATTATCTTTGTTGCGTGACAAAAACACCAACAAAAAAGAGTTCAAAGAGTTGGTATCTGAAATTAGTACTTTATTGGTTTATGAGGTTACAAAAGATTTACCCATGACAAAAAAGGTGATTGAAACTCCTTTAGAGTCATGTGAAATGCCGGTTCTCGCTGGTAAAAAACCGGTGATTTTGGCAATTTTGCGAGCGGGTATAGGCATGGTAGATGGTTTTTTGAATTTAATGCCATCAGCAAGAGTTGCACACATTGGTCTTTATCGTGATGAAACTACACTTGAGCCACATTTGTATTATTTTAAAATTCCTTCAAGTAGCAAAGATAGACAGTTTTATATTTGTGATCCAATGCTCGCAACTGGCGGTTCAGCAATACGCGCCATTGACAAATTAAAAGCTTCCGGGGTTCGCAGAATTAGCTTTGTTTGTATTTTGGCGGCACCAGAAGGAGTAGAGAAAGTTTGTCAAGCACATCCTGATGTTCCTGTATTTGCCTCCAAACTCGATCGCAAGCTTAACAAAAAAGGCTATATCCTGCCCGGTCTTGGCGATGCTGGCGATCGTATGTTTGGCACCAAATAAAAAATTTTTTATACAGTTGCCATGGCTACAACAAACTGATTATTTAAAGATTTTTTATTTATATAAGTTTTTTCTTGAAATCGCATCTACTTCACCCCACATAGGTATTATCAGAGAAAACACATTGGGAGAATAAAACTTATGGCATCAAATAAAATTATTGGTATAGATTTGGGTACGACTAACTCATGCGTGGCAATCTTAGAAGCCGGCGGCAATGTACGCGTAATTGAAAATAGTGAGGGTCATCGCACCACACCATCGATTGTTGCTTTTACACAAAGCGATGAAGTCATCGTTGGCGAACCAGCCAAACGCCAAGCAGTTACTAACCCTAAAAACACTTTTTATGCGGTTAAGCGTTTAGTCGGTCGCAAATTTGAAGACGAAGTAGTACAGCGCGATATTAAAATGGTACCGTACAAAATTGTTAAAGCTGACAATGGTGATGCTTGGGTAGAGGCACAAAATAAAAAAACCGCACCACCGCAAATTTCCGCTGAAGTTTTAGTTAAAATGAAAAAAACCGCTGAGAGTTATTTGGGCGAAGAAGTAAAAGAAGCTGTAATTACAGTCCCAGCTTATTTCAATGATTCACAACGACAAGCTACTAAAGATGCTGGTCGGATTGCCGGTCTTGAAGTAAAAAGAATCATCAATGAACCAACTGCCGCGGCTCTAGCCTATGGCATGGATAAGCAAAAAGGCGATACTAAAATTGCAGTTTATGATCTTGGTGGTGGCACCTTCGACGTTTCTATTATTGAGATTGCCGCGGTTGATGGAGAACATCAATTCGAAGTACTATCTACAAATGGCGATACTTTTTTAGGCGGTGAAGATATTGATTTGCGTATTATTGACTTTTTAGCAGATGAATTTAAAAAAGAAAGCGGTATTGATTTACACAATGATCCATTAGCTTTGCAACGGTTAAAAGAAGCTGCGGAAAAAGCCAAAATCGAACTTTCTTCAACCCAGCAAACTGATGTGAACTTGCCTTATATTACCGCAGATGCTGCTGGTCCAAAGCATCTTAATATTCGTATTACACGCGCGAAATTGGAATCCTTAGTCGAAGATTTACTGGAAAGAACAATTGCACCCTGTAAGACCGCAATTAAAGACTCAGGTTTAAAAATTGAAGAAATCAATGAGGTGATTTTAGTTGGCGGCCAAACTCGCATGCCGAAAGTACAAGAAATTGTAAAACAAATTTTTGGTAAAGAACCGAGGCATGATGTTAACCCCGACGAAGCGGTAGCAATAGGAGCGGCAATTCAAGCTGGAGTACTGGCTGGTACAGTTAAAGATGTGTTGTTACTTGATGTAACACCACTTTCCCTTGGTATTGAAACCATGGGTAGCGTGATGACAAAGCTAATCGAGAAGAACACCACTATTCCAACCAAAACATCACAAATATTTTCAACTGCTGCCGATGGCCAAACTGCAGTCACCATTCATGTATTGCAAGGTGAGCGCAATATAGCTTCGCAAAACAAATCACTTGGTAGATTTGATCTTGCTGATATCCCGCCAGCACCACGTGGCGTCCCACAAGTCGAAGTTACATTTGATATTGATGCCAATGGTATTTTGCATGTATCTGCAAAAGATAAAGCTACTGGTAAAGCACAATCAATTGTGATAAAAGCCTCAAGCGGTTTGTCGGAAGATGAAATTAAGCGTATGGTTAAAGATGCGGAAGAGAACAAAGAAGCCGATCGCAAATTCCAGGAGTTAGTAACAGCGCGTAATCACGCCGACAATCTGATTCACGCCACCGAAAAATCCCTAAAAGATTTAGGTGCTGAAGTTCAGGCAGACGAGAAATCTAAAATTGAAAGTGCTGTTCAAGCCCTTAAAGATGCAATGAATAGCGATGACAAGGACACGATTGAAGCAAAAACTAAAGACTTGCTTGAGGTCTCATCAAAAATGGCAGAACGCGTCTATGCGAAACATGGAGCTGGTGCAGAAGCTGCAACTGGTGACCATACCAAATCCGAACCTAAAAAAGAAGGCAAAGAAAAAGCGGTAGATGCGGAATTTACAGAAATTAAAGACGAAGATAAGAAATAAAGCATAACATAAATACTATGGCAAAAAAAGATTACTACGAGGTTCTAGGCATTTCCAAAGAAGCATCTGCTGAGGAAATCAAAAAAGCTTATCGTCGTTTGGCGATGAAGCATCACCCAGATCGCAACCCGAACAACAAAGACGCCGAAAATAAATTCAAAGAACTGCAAGAAGCATATACAATTCTATCTGATGACAAAAAACGTTCACTGTATGACCAATTAGGACCTGATGGTTTTGAAAATGCAACCAAAGGTGGCGGCGGTGCTGGCGGATACGGTGGTTTTGAAGGATTTAATGGCTTTGGCAATGCCAGCGATATTTTCGGAGATATTTTCGGAGATATTTTTGGCAATGCACGCGGTGGACATAGACAACAAGAACGTACCCAACGTGGTCATGACCTGGTAACTAATATAAAAATCAGCTTAGAAGAAGCAGTTCATGGCACCACAGCCACAATAAAAGTACCACAAATGATTCATTGCGAAGAATGTGGTGGCACTGGCGCACGCAAAGGAACCAAACCAATAACTTGCAAAACTTGCGGTGGTAGCGGACAAGTTTATATACAACAAGGATTTTTTTCTATTCAACAGACTTGTCATGCCTGTCGTGGCGTGGGCAAAACTATTGGTGATCCTTGTGACAAATGCCATGGCAATGGCCTGATTCAATTACAAAAAACTTTGTCAGTTAAAATTCCGGCCGGAATTGATGATGGTGATCGTATTCGTTTAGCCGGAGAAGGTAATGCAGGTACATATGGTGCACCACCAGGAGATTTGTATGTACAAATTGCAATCAAGCCGCATAAGTTTTTCAAGCGTGAAGGTTTAGACTTGTATTGTGATGTCCCCGTAACTTTTGTAAGCGCAGCACTAGGTGATGAGTATGAACTTCCAACTCTAGAAGGAAAGGTTAAGCTTAAAATTCATGCTGAAACACAGTCTGGCAACTTGCTACGTTTATCTGGCAAAGGGATTAAAGGTATGCATGGTGGTCATGGCGATTTATTCTGCAAAATTATCGTAGAAACTCCAATTAACTTAAATCAAGAGCAAAAAGACGCATTACGTAAATTCGATGATTTGCTAGCTAAAGACCGTAAAAAACACAGCCCAATGTCGAAAGGATGTTTTGATTCAATAAAAGATTTTTTTGGCAAGTTTGCTAAATAAAATAATGTCTCTTTCTATAATCGCCGCTATTGCTTCCAACAATGTTATTGGTAAAAACAATAAAATCCCTTGGAGCATCCCTGAAGAACTCAAGCATTTTTATAAGCTAGTTTATGGTAAACCAGTGGTCATGGGACGCAAAACTCATGAGTCGATAGGCAAACCCGTAGAAAATTCGCCCAATGTTATACTCTCACACAGTCCCTCTCTACAAGTGGCTGGCTGTGGAGTAATTAATTCTGTTGCTGATGTTTTAAATTTATATCAAAACGATGTTGAGGTTATAGTTATCGGTGGTGAATCTATTTATCGCCAATTCTTGCCATTTGTTAATAAAATGTATTTGACTTTCATTGACCATCAATTTGATGGTGACACTTATTTTCCCGGATGGCAAGCAAGTGAGTGGGAAACCATTGAAGAATGCGCAGTTCAATCGCATTTATACCCTTACCGTTTTGTAATCTTGCAAAGAAAATAATGTTGGCCTGGTTTTATTAATAGGCTAAAATGCGCCGCAACCGTAATACTCGATAGGACATATAATGAAAAATCAATTATCTTTTGATGATGAACTAACACAAAAGCTTGCTGACACATATCGCGATCTTATTGTCGCCATCGAAGAAGACCCCACGCGCGAAGGTTTGCAAAAAACGCCGCATCGGGCAGCCAAAGCATTGCGGTTTTTAACCCAAGGTTATAGAACTAAGCTTGATAGCATAATTAGAGGGGCTCTCTTTACGAGCGATAATAGCGAAATGGTGCTAATCCAAGACATTGAACTATTTTCTCTCTGCGAACATCACTTACTACCAATCATCGGTAAATGCCATGTAGCCTATATTCCCAATGGCAAAATAATCGGTCTATCAAAAATCCCTCGCATTGTTGATATGTTTGCACGCCGCCTACAAGTACAAGAGAATTTAACGACCCAGATTGCTGAATGTGTGATGAAAGTAACTAATGCCTTAGGTGTAGGCGTAGTAGTTGAAGCTGAACATTTATGTATGATCGCACGTGGTGTCGAAAAGAAAAATGTTGCAGTAAAAACCTCATCGATGCTTGGTGTATTTCGTAACTCTGCAGTGACCCGCAATGAGTTTTTGAGTTTATTGCAAAAATAATTATATGTATAGCCACACACTAATTCTCGAAGATCTTAAATTAAAACTACATCTTGGTGTTAAAAAAGTTGAGCGCAGCAAAAAACAAACCGTACTCTTACAAATCAAAATTGTTTTTCCCAGACCTCCTCTAGCTTGCACTACTAGAAAAATTTCTGACACCATTTGCTATGCAATGCTGGTTAAAAAAATCCAAGAGTTTTGTGGAAATAAGAAATTTATATTGATTGAAGAATTGGTAACCCAGCTCTTTCTTCTGGTGAAAAAAAATATTCCAAAAAGTTGCAAACTACATTTACGTCTTGTGAAGCAACATCCACTACCTAAATTATCACGTAGCATATTTGAGATTAAGCAATAAACTACAAATTAAGAAATTGCTAGTATTGATGTGGGTTATCTATTACCAACTAGCTGCCCACATGCAGCCATTATTTCTTCACCGCGCGATTTACGCGTAATCGTGGTAATACCAGCAGCTAATAAAACCTCACGAAATGCATTTATTCTTGTCATTGGAGATGGCTTATAACCACAATGTGCTACCAAATTTCCAGGAATTAAATTTACTTTATAGCTACCATGTGACAATAACTTCACCAATTGTTTCGCTTGCTTGTCGCTATCATTAATGCCATCGAGCATGATATATTCAATCGTAACTTGGCGACGATGATCTTTAAAATAATTATCGCAGACAGCTATCAAATCTTTGAGGGGATATTTTTTATTAATTGGCATTAGCTGATCGCGTAGATCGTCGGTTGGTGCGTGCAATGAAACGGCAAGCGCTACTTCACTTTGCGTGCATAGGCGCAATATCTCCGGAACCAGTCCACAAGTGCTAACTGTAACTTTATATTTTGACAACCCATAAGCATTATCATCGAGCATCAACTGAGTGGCTTTAAGCACATTGTCATAATTTAAAAGTGGCTCACCCATACCCATGAATACAACGTTAGTAACAGCATGCATACGTGTTGTTTGATCGGGCGATAACCTGCGCACTGCCAACCATAGCTGCCCAATAATTTCTGCCACCGTTAAATTGCGCTTAAAGCCAAGCTTACCAGTAGCACAAAAAACGCAGGCCAAAGGACAACCAACCTGTGAAGATACGCACAAAGTACCTCTTGTTCCATCTGGAATAAAAACAGTTTCAATAAAACTATTGTCTTCCAGTTTTAAGAGCCACTTACGCGTACTATCATTTGCTATTTGTTCTTTAACTATTTCCGGAAATTTAATCTCACAGTTATCGGTTAAATATTGACGCAAGAGCAAACTCAAATTAGTCATTTTGGCAAAATCAATCATACCAAGCTGGTGGATCCATTTGATGGTTTGTGCGGCTCGAAATGGCTTGTCGCCAGCCATGCGGAAAAACTCCTCGAGTTCACTACTGGTAAAATTTAGCAGATTAGTTTTGGTCATGATCTAACGAGAGTAAATTTCCTCTGGTTTAAAAAAAAATGTCACTTCTTGCTTAGCCGTTTCAGGAGCATCAGAACCATGCACTGCATTAAGATCGATTGACGAGGCAAAATCGGCACGAATCGTTCCAACTGCTGCATTTTTTGGATCGGTAGCTCCCATAATCTCCCGATTTTTAAGAATAGCGTTTTCGCCTTCTAAAACTTGCACCAATACCGGACCAGAAATCATGAAATTCACCAATGCTTGATAGAACGGTTTTTCTTTGTGAACTGCATAAAAATCATTGGCCTGCGCACGCGTTAACTGCAGCATTTTTGCCGCTACAATTTTTAGCCCATTTTTCTCAAATCGAGAGATAACCTCTCCAATAACATTTTTTGCGATTGCATCTGGTTTGATAATAGATAAAGTTCTTTCAACTGCCACAAAACACCTCCAAATTTAAAGTTTAAGCCCCAAAACATATGATCCAATCGTAACACACATAGCCAAAGCACTATAGTGTTTCTAACTAAAAAACACTATTCGTAACAAATATTGACGTGTGACTCCAAGTTCATTAGAATCCACCATCTTTGTTTGTTTATGTAAATGTTTTTTTGGGGCTATAGCTCAGCTGGGAGAGCACTTGCATGGCATGCAAGGGGTCAGCGGTTCGATCCCGCTTAGCTCCACCATTATTTAATATGTCCCTATCGTCTAGAGGCCTAGGACATTGCCCTTTCACGGCAGTAACAGGGGTTCGAATCCCCTTAGGGACGCCATATTTACCAATGAGTTACATATACAAATAGCCTCGAATAAATGGACTTATACAAAATTTACACAGTGGATGAGTTGGAAAATAGGCTAGTTAGAAAGTTGATAAAGTTTGGTATTATGCAGGCTGCGAACAACTTTGCATTGCGTGCTTATATGGGTAGACCAAGGAAGTGTTTATGCAAAAAGAGCATGTTGTAAAAACCGACAATAATGTCCAATCAACGTTGGAATCGTTCTTTGGTAAAATTGCTGAAACAGATAGTAACAGATATGTGTCCTCCAAAAATGGCATGAGTGATGCTCTTTCACTTACCCGAATGGGAAAGCCAATATTAGATAATATAGAAGACCGTATCGGTGGAGTTATAAATATTCGTGGTGATGGTGGCTGTACTGATTCAGCATCTTTGTTTTCACTACTTTTGACTTGCATCGCCGAAAACAAAATGGAGTATTTTAAGGAATATTTAGATCAATTAATTAAGGAAAGCGAGAATATATTAGAGGGTTATGATAACAAGGGATTTGATATAACTTTTAAAGAAAAAACAGTTGATAAGGACGCTTTTAGAGCACACATAGAAAACCTTAAAGAAAAAATGAAAGTGATGTCTATTAAAGACTTCATTGACGAGTTTCAAAATACAGCAGTTGAAAATCTAAAACCTGATTCTGCCCGTTTGTCCTGGATAGCGTTATCAAGAGTTACAGACCTTAGTAGAATGAAAAAAAACTATGGTGAAGAAGAGTTTAATAGATTCGTTAAGGATAGGGGTAATTCAGAGGCGCTTAAGATGGATGGAAGTAAATCAGTTGGTGGAGCACTTGCTTTTTGTGATGAAAATGAAAAGCTAAAAAAAGAAAAAATACTTATTAATCGGTGCTCTCAGAGTATTGATGTTGAAGGCATTAAAGGAAAACACGAAGAAGTTAAAGATTTTGATCCTAACGATGTTTCTCCTAAACAGGAAAGGCAGAACAAAAAGAACAAGGAGGAAGAAGAAAAAGCAGTAAGGGCACTTAATGAAAAATTAAAAACCAATAAGGAAAAAAACGCGACAGCATTCATGGTTTCAAATGGCGCGCACACAAATTTAGCGTTAACGAAAGAATTTGCCACTTCTTTGAGTGAAGCAATTCAAAAAACCGATCTAAAAAATATCACTCTTGCTGGTAAAAGGCTCGATAATATACATCCTGCGGCAACGGAAGAAATGGATCTGGTTGCTAAAATTGAGATGCAAAAAGAAGAATTGATAAAATTATCAAAAATAAGCGATAAAAAAAGTGGCAAACAAGATCCAACGGCCGTCGCAGCTGAAACGCTTAATATAGGACTGGATTTTTTAATTGCACAAAGAAAAGACGTTATTTCAAAAGATGAATTTGAAATGGAAGTCAAAAATCTTGTTAGACATGCGCTTGGTGCGGCAAATACTGAAAATATGTCAAATGAGTATAAGTCAATTCTGACAGGTATACTTAAAGCAACGGGGATGAACGCAGATGGCAGCCTCAACTGGGCATGGCCAAATAAAAAAGGCGAAAAAGTTGAAAATTCTGAAGAGCAGGAACAAGAAAATCAATTTAGACCCGTCTCTAACCACTTTTAAAGGACAACTGAACCATCATACGCGTCAAGTTAAGTAAGAGGAGTGGGGTCGTCTGAAGTGGTATTTAATTTTAATCAAGGCGCTGACACAGCTGGGTGAACACTCTCTTTGATTTTCTTGAATGGTAGTATAGGAAAAACAAAACAGCCTCGAAATGAGGCTGTTTTTACAAAAACAATCACTTGATTTAAAAACACATTGCTTTAGTCGTCTTTTTCCATACTTTTACCAACTGTGCGCCCAACGAGACCACCAACAACAGCGCCACCAGCTGCCCCAGCAATATTACCCGCAGTACTACCACCAATTTGACTACCCAAAGCAGCACCAAGACCTGCTCCACTGATAGTTCCGATATCTCGTCCTTTCATATCAGCGCATCCAGCCAAACCAAACAATAATACAATGCCAACAACAAATTTTAAATTACACATATTATTTCTCCATATTTGAAGTAAAAGAAAAAATATCCTACCAAACATTACAAAAAAGATTTTCCATACTGCAATAATTCTAAACCAAAATATTGCGCCAAACTTTGTCCAATATCAGCAAAAGTATCACGCATGCCAATAGAACCAGATTTAACTCCCGGACCGAAAACCAAAATCGGAATATATTCACGTGTATGGTCAGTTCCTTTAAAAGTAGGATCGCAACCATGATCAGCTGTTATGATTGCAACATCTCCCTGCTTCATTAATTTTTCGAGTTCTGGCAGACGCGCATCAAATTGTTCGAGTGCATGTGCATAACCCGCAACATCTCGACGATGACCATACTTCATATCAAAATCAACAAAGTTAGCAAAAATTAAACTGCGATCCGGCGCTGTTTTTGCTGCATCGCAAACCGCAGCAAAAATTTCATCATGACCATGTGCATCAACATGTTTACTGATGCCACGATGCGCAAAAATATCGGCAATTTTCCCAATGGCAACTGTGGTACCACCAGCAACGACTAATTTATCGAGCAAAGTTGGTGCCGGCGGCGGCACTGAATAATCGCGCCGATGTTCGCTGCGCTGATAATTGCCTGAAGTACCAGTAAATGGCCGCGCAATAATACGACCTATGTTATAAGGTTTAACCAGCTCATATGCTATTTTACAAATTTCATATAGGCGCTCTAAACCAAAAGCTTCTTCATGCGCAGCAATTTGCAAAACACTATCAGCAGAAGTATAGCAAATCGGCTTGCCAGTTTTCACATGCTCATCGCCAAGTTGTTTTATAATTTCAGTTCCTGAGGAATGACAATTACCTAAAATACCGGGGATTTTAGCTGCTTTGATAAAAGCGCTAACTAGCTCTTCGGGGAAACTTAGATAACTCTGCGGGAAATATCCCCATTCAAACAATACTGGCACACCGGTGATTTCCCAGTGGCCACTTGGTGTGTCCTTACCAAGGCTTATTTCTTTAGCTAGGCCATACAACCCTTCTGGCTTGCTACTCGTTTCTAAAGAAGCAGCTGCGCTTAAGCCTAATCTATCTAAATTTGGGAGCTTTAGCGACCCCCGGCGCAAACCGTTTACATCAGCTTTACCTTGCGCGCAATATTCTTTAATATGCAAAAATGTATTGGCACCTTCATCACCAAATTTTTTTGCATCAGGGAGTGCACCAATACCAAACGAATCCATTAGTAAAATAAATGCTCGTGCCATATACACCTATATTGAAAAAGTACCGAGGGTCGGAATCGAACCGACACGGAGTTGCCCCCACCAGATTTTGAGTCTGGCGCGTCTACCAATTCCGCCACCCCGGCATTCATAAATAACAAGCAACCATATTTAAACAAAAAAACTTAGATCATACAAGATAAGAATGTAGTTCTAAAACAATCTCTTTAAATCATTAATCGTCACCTGCAAAATTAAAACAATAAAAAAGATAATGCCTAAACGCAAAAGTAGCGTCTGCACTCTCATTGATATAGGACGACGCATAATAGCTTCAATGAAAAGCAAAACAACATACCCACCATCCAAACCTGGTAAGGGCAATAGATTAACTAAAGCAAGCGACAAGCTGAGCACCGCTAAAAAATCCAGAAACATTATAAAACCTTGATCGAGCGCTTGCCCGGATGCGGTAAAAATAGCAATTGGACCACCTAAAATATGAAAAGAAATCTTACCAATAAACAGCTTCGTTAAAATAATATTGTTCAAACCAACAAATAGCTGCATTTTATGCCAGGCCTCTCCACACGCTTGCCACATAGTATATTGGTACTTACGCAACATTTGCTCTGGCCATTCCACTGACAATGAACTAACGCCTAAAAACCCAATTTTCTTCCATCCTGCACCAAATTTAGAGCCAGTTGTGACAGTCAAATTAATAGCTTTTCCATCACGCTCCAATGATAATTTGGTTTGCTTTTCAGGGTATTTTTTAATCAATTCAATAAAATCTTTCCAATCATTAACTGGCTGCCCTTCAACTGCAACAATGCGATCATTTATCCGTAATCCAGATTTTGCAGCGGGCGAATCTCTAGTAACATTACTTATAATCGGTAACACCCGTGGTTCATAACCAACCAGACCAAAATCAAGCAATGGATTGGGATCATAAGAATCAATCCGCCAATTAGCCAAATCAAGTTGATAGGTTTGTGCTGGTAGCAGAGGCAATGATTGCGTGGTAATACTTAAATTACCGGCATCGCCAACACGTGCGACCATTGCAACAATAACTTCTTCCCAATTACGTGTATTGATTTGATCAATTTTTACGATCTCTTCGCCCGCGCGCATATCCACGCGGCTTGCGATTGAATTATGCAGGACTTTACCAATAATTGGCTTAGGCAATTTAAATCCAATCACTAACATCAACCAAAACGCAAATAATGCAAAAATAATATTGGCAACTGGTCCAGCTGCAATAATAGCTAGGCGCTCGAGAATTGGCTTATGATCAAATGCAAAATGCCGGTCAGAGTCTGCCACAACTTTAGTTTCGCGCGTATCCAAAAACTTAACATAACCACCTAAAAGAATCGGCGCAATAACATATTCAGTACTACCCTTCTTGTGTTTCCATTTATAAAATGGCTTGCCAAAACCAATAGAGAAACGTTCGATTTTTACTTTAAATATACGAGCAACTAAAAAATGACCAAACTCATGAATTAATACCAAAGAAAAAATGGCTAAAAGAAAAGCAGAAATGTATAAGATGGTAAGCATATTAAATCAGTGGTGACCACGTGCTCACCACTGACTTTCACTCAAACAATTATTTTTTATTTAACTGATGAATAGTAATTTCAACACGACGGTTTTTTGCTTGTCCCGCCAAAGTTGCATTACTTGCAACTGGATAACACGCACCATAACCAACTGCCATTACACGATTTGGATCAATTTTTTGTGAAATCAAATAATCAGCAACAGACCGAGCACGCGACTCAGACAATTCCTGATTGTGCATCGCATCACCAGTACTTGAAGCAAAACCAGCAACTTTGATAGTAGTGCTATTATATTTCTTCAAAACAATAGTTACTGAATTTAATGTGTTATAAAAATTGCTCCTGATATCAGCACGATCATTCTCAAAAGTTATATCGCCTGGCATAATCAAGCGAATGTCTTTACCTAAGCGCTCTATTTGCACTCCAGTTCCCTGCAGCTGCGCTCTAAGCTCATCATTTTGACGATCCATAACATTACCAATTACACCACCAGCTACAGCGCCAAGACCAGCACCAATTAAAGTACTTGCAGTGTTACCACCAATTAATTGCCCCGCTAAAGCACCACCAATCGCTCCAACACCGGTACCAATCGCAGTATCGCTAACCTGCTTCTCCCCAGTATAAGGATTGAGAGCAGTACAACCACTCAATAGAGGCAAGCTGATAACTAATACGATACTCATAACCAAATTACGTAACTTCATATCTACCTCATAATTTTAAAAAAAGTAACTCATTGTAACAAAATATAATATGGTTTGACAGTAACATATCGCATTGAAATTATAAAACTTTGTAAAAAATTATTTAAAAAGTAAGTTATTTTTTTGTTACTGTATTGCTCCTAGAGCAAAAAGCATTACACTGGCAAAACTGGAAGAGGATGACTTGCAACCAGGGAAAAATTAACACAACTCATAGACCGACAAATCTGTTGTCCCGTTGGAAAATGGACGATGATTTGTATAGAAAAACATAGGGGGAAATAATGGATAGATTCTTAAATTTCTTTAAAACACCACATGCCGATAGGATTACTGATCCTGCATTAGTTGATAAAACTTATCGGTATTGGCGCATCAGAACTATGTATGCTATGTACATTGGCTATGCTGGTTTTTATCTCACTCGCAAAAGCTTTACATTTGCTATGCCACAGATGATGCAAGATCTTCATTTTACTAAAGCAGATTTGGGTTTATTGGGAAGTATTTTCTATATCACTTATGGCTTAAGCAAATTTATCAGTGGCATGCTATCTGACCGCTCAAATCCACGCTACTTCATGGCTTTTGGTTTAATTGCGACGGGCATAGCAAACATATTTTTTGGTTTTTCCTCCTCTCTTGCTTGCTTATCAATATTCTGGCTAATCAATGCCTTTTTCCAAGGTTGGGGATGGCCTCCTTGCGCGCGTTTACTAACTCATTGGTATTCTAGATCTGAACGTGGTAGATGGTGGGGAGTTTGGAATACTTCACATAATGTAGGTGGTGCACTGATTCCTCTTGTTGTTGCTGGTTGTGTTGCTTATTTTGGCAATTGGCGCATGGCCATGTTTGTCCCAGGAGTATTCGTTATGATTGTGGCCTTATTCGTAATTAACCGATTAAGGAGCATTCCAGAATCTGAAGGACTACCACCAATCGAAGAATATAGAAATGATTATGCGGGCGGAGAAAAAGAAGATCAACAAACAATGAAAAAACCAATGTGGGAATTGTTTGTAACTTACGTATTAAAAAATAAATACATCTGGATACTAGCATTTTCCTACGCTTTGGTTTATGTAGTACGAACTGCAGTAAATGATTGGGGTGCGATTTATTTAGCTGAACATGGTTATACAAAACCACTAGCCATAACTTGCATGTCATTTTTTGAAATTGGCGGATTTGCTGGCAGTTTAGTAGCTGGATGGTGTTCCGATAAAATATTTCACGGCATGAGAGGTCAAACAAATGTGATATTTTGCATAGGAATTATCGGTGCATTAATGGCTTTTTGGCTAATACCAGGAACACATTTTTTCATACATGCTGCTTTGATGGCAGGAATAGGATTTTTTGTTTTTGGCCCGCAAATGCTAATCTGCACGGCTGCTGCTGAATTATCACATAGAGAAGCTGCTGGAACATCAACCGGGTTTGTTAGCTTATGTTCTTACCTTGGCGCAGCTTTATCAGGCTACCCTTTGGGATTAATAATAGAGCACTTTAGCTGGCATGGCTTCTTTGTCACCATAGGCATATGTGCTGTATTATCTGTTCTGTTGCTTTTACCACTATGGAAGGCTGCTGGTTATAAAACCATTACTACATGATAAATAATCAGGCTTTAAACGAAACTCATGTAGAGTCATTAAGCCACGACGGGCGGGGCATTGCACACATCAATGGCAAGATTGTGTTTTTGGAAAATGCCCTGCCAAATGAAAAAGTGGTTTTTGTTTATGTGCGCCGGCATAATAAATTTGATGAAGCAAAAGTTGTAGAGATTTTGCATCCCTCCCCTGACCGGGTCATTCCTGAGTGCCCACATTTTGATATTTGCGGTGGTTGCAGTTTGCAACATCTAAGTCACACCAAACAGATTTCTTTTAAGACGCTGGCTTTTCAAGAGCAGATGAAGCATTTTGGTAACCTGGACACCCTAAATATTCTGTCACCAATTACCGGCCCGATTTGGAACTACCGTAACCGAGCGCGACTTTCGGTAAAATATGTGCAAAAAAAACAAAAGGTGCTGGTAGGATTTCATGAAAAAAATGGCAGGTATGTGGCTGAAATTACCCAGTGCCCAATTTTACATATGGCAGTTAGTAAGAAAATTTTAGATCTTAGCAATTTAGTCGCGGAGTTTTCTATCTACAACCAAATTCCACAAATTGAAATAGC
Organism: Gammaproteobacteria bacterium; assembly: GCA_964213355.1. GTDB lineage: Bacteria > Pseudomonadota > Gammaproteobacteria > UBA9339 > UBA9339 > JBAXAM01. The sequence continues at coordinate 10,559 of CAXOVY010000032.1, read as the reverse complement.
CTGCGGTGATAATGTTACTGCGCTTTTATTTCGCCATCTACAAAAATTTCCTGATAAAGACCTTGAACTTTTACAAGAATTTGGCACAGAACATAATTTCCAAATTTATCTGCAAGCAGGTGGCATGGAAACTATCCAACCTCTTGCTACAAATAAAATTCCGATTTCTCTAAGTTATAAACTAACAAAACAAAACATTGAGATGTTTTTTGCTCCAACCGACTTTACGCAGATAAATCAAGCAATAAACCAACAAATGGTTGCTCATGTTCTTGAGTTGCTAGATATGCAATCAAATGAAAAAATTCTTGATTTATTTTGTGGTATTGGAAATTTTACTTTGCCGCTTGCAACCAAGTGTAATCAGATTGTTGGGGTAGAAGGCAATAAATATGCGATTGTTCGTGCCAAACAAAATGCTGAATATAACAATATTAAAAACGCAGAATTTTACTGCTTCGACTTAACCAAAGAATCATCCGCCCTACCCTGGGCCAAGCAGCAATACGATAAAATTTTGCTCGACCCACCACGCACTGGTGCGATAGAAATTTGTACTCAAATTAAAAAATTTGACGCAAAAAAAATAGTTTATGTTTCCTGCAATCATGCAACGCTTGCTCGTGACACCAAGGAATTAACCAACAACGGTTATAAATTACAAAGCGCACGCATAGTTGATATGTTTCCACATACTGGTCACATGGAAACCATTGCGAATTTTTTGCGCAGATAAAAATAAGAACCTATTGATAAATACTAGCGCTAACCGGTTGAAAAGAATGCAATAAACTCAAAACTAAATATCATAAAATACTGTATTTACTTCAAAAGATAAAAGACCTATGATGTGCCTTTCATTTAGAAATAGCTGGCAAAAACTGAAAAATAGATTTTCTTAAAACCCTAATAAAAAATGAGGAGTTTATAATGACATCGTTATTCAGGTTTTTTTCTGTTTATTTCCCACCTAAATTGAACCTACCAATTGCCGAGCAACGTAAAATGTGGTTGGTTAATTTTCTCAAGGCATTTGGTGTGGTACTTATTGCTTACATGGCAATGTATCTGATTCGCAATAATTTTAAAGCTAGCTCCGGCATGCTTAAGGATCAACTAGGTTTTACTACCACTCAGCTAGGACAAATCGGGCTTGCGTTTTCAATAACCTATGGTATAGGCAAAACCCTTATAGGTTATTTCGCAGATGGAAAAAATTCAAAACGCCTTATCTCTGCCCTGCTAATTTTATCTGCATTAACTGTCTTGATTATGGGAATTATTCTGTCGACTCATGGACATGCCATGGGATTTCTATTGTTATTGTGGGGATTAAATGGCTTATTTCAATCTGCCGGTGGACCAATTAGTTATGCTACCATCACAAAATGGGCACCACGATCGCAACGTGGCAGGTGGTTGGGCGGATGGAATACATCTCACAATATTGGAGGTGCGATTGCCGGCATTATAGCATTATGGGGCGCCAATCTACTGTTCGCTGGACATGTTTATGGAATGTTTATCTTTCCAGCGCTCATCGCATTAGGAATAGGAATTGCCACATTATTCATTGGTCATGATTCTCCAGAAGAAATGGGAATGGAACGCTCTGAAATTTTGTTTGGTGAACCAATTGTTAAGGAGGATCTCGATGCTACTGAACTAAGAAAATGGAAGGTATTTACTACCTATATCTTATTTAATAAATGGATATGGTTACTCTGCGCTGCCAATATTTTTGTCTATGTAGTACGAATAGGCGTCGATAACTGGGCGCCGCTATACACCAAAGAAATGTTTAATTTCACTCCATCACAACAGGTAAATACAATTTTCTATTTTGAAATGGGTGCCCTAATTGCGTCTTTAACCTGGGGATATATTTCAGATTTAATGGGAGGAAGACCCGCCTTGGTTGCTGCACTTTGTCTTTTAGTCACTTTTGTTGGGGTATGGGGTTATCATCATAGTAGTTCGCCACTTACAGTCAACCTGTTCTTAGTTCTTTTAGGATCTTTAATTTTTGGACCACAGTTACTAATTAACGTATCAACCATCTGTTTTGTCCCTAAGAAAGCCATTACGGTCACCAGTGGAACTAGTGGAACCTTTGGCTATCTTTTTGGTGATTCAATGGCAAAAATTGGGCTTGCAGTTATTGCCGATCCAAAATCTACAGGATTAACAATTTTTGGTCATCTATTACACGGCTGGAATGCTACCTTTGAAGTGCTTTATTTAGCCATAGCTTGCGGCGTAATCTTGCTAGGAATTGTTGCTTATGAGGAAAACAGAAAAAACAAAAAATGTCTATGTAACACCAAAATCTGAGATCACTTTAAAATACATTACTCGCGGCAAGAAACCGCGAGGATCTATCACACAGCAGATTCTAAAGTTTACCAGGAAGTTGCTGTGGTCTCTTCTCTAAAACTCCATCAGTAATCCCGTAAGCAATTGCTTCTTCTGCTGTCATAAAATTATCACGATTGACGTCTTTTTTAATTTGATCTATCGATTTTCCAGTATGCTTAGATAAAATCGTATTAACCTGCTCGCTAACCCGCAACGTTTCGCGTGCATGAATTTCAATATCACTTGCCTGCCCCTGATAGCCACCAAGCACCTGGTGAATCATTACCGTTGCATGTGGCAAACAAAAACGCTTTCCTGCGGCACCAGATGCCAATAGCAATGCACCAAAACTTGCTGCTTGGCCGAGACATACAGTACTAACATCAGGCTTGATATAATGCATCGTATCGTAAATTGCCAGCCCCGCAGTTACATGCCCGCCAGGAGAGTTAATATAAAGCGAAATATCTTTATCAGGATTTTCTGATTCTAAAAATAACATTTGCGCGATGATCAAATTCGCCATGTGAGGCTCAATTTCACCAACTAAAAAAATCACCCGCTCTTTCAATAAGCGCGAATAAATATCATATGCGCGCTCACCACGCGCAGTTTGTTCAACTACCATTGGCACTAGAGTTTGATTCTTCATATTGCTTTTCTCCGAATATTATTTTTTGGCAACTGCTTCTTTATAATCTACCCTTTTCTCCACCACATTAGCTTTAGAGGCAATGTAATCAACAACTTTTTCTTCGAGTAAAAGCGATTTTATTTCCGTCAAACGGTTTTGATCAGAAAAATACCAATCGATGACTTTACTCGCATCATCATAAACAGAAGCCAAATCCTCGACTTTGGCGCGCAAGTCTTGTGGCTCAACTTGAATTTTATTTTCCTTAATCGCAGTGGATAATAATAAACCTAAAGACACATTACGCTGCGCCTGTTTTGTAGCATCCTTTCGCGGGAACTCTGGGATATTTTTCTCTACTTTTTGCTTATGCGTAGCAAAGTGCTCTCGCCAGTTTTTAGCTAATCGATCTAGTTCAGTTTCAATTAAAGATTTTGGCACATCAATTGGGTTACTATCTAATAATTTTTCCATAATAGCGTGCTTGAACGAGTTTTTAAGAACTGTCTGTAGTTCGCGCTCCATATTTTTGTGCACCTCCTCTTTTAACCCCTTCAAACCATTCTCTTTGATACCCATCTTTTTAGCAAATTCATCATCTAAGGGTGGCAAAATTGGTTCACAAACTTTGCATATTTCCACTTCAAATTCTGCATCCTTACCAGCAAGCTCTTTATCCACATGTGTTTCTGGAAACTTTAAAGTATATTTCTTTTTCTCATCACCACTGACTCCATAAAGATGTTTTTCAAAATCTGGCCACATAGAACCACCACCAAGTACAAACTTAATGTTTTTTTCCGTACTTGTTTCTGCTGCGGGATCATCAAGAGCTTTAACTGTAAAATCTACCGTTATTTGATCGCCCGCTTGAGATTTGCGCGCTGGCTCAATAACCTCTTTCCACTGCACGTGTTCTTTACGCAACTTTTCTAGCATTTCATTAATATCAGCATCGGTTAATTCTGAAACAGCTTTTTCAATTTTAATCTGATCAAAATCTGCCAATTTAATTTCAGGATATATTTCAAAAACAGCACTGTAACTAAAAGGCTCTTTTGGTTTGGCTGAAACAATTTCAACCCTTGGCAGACCAGCCGGATCTAACTTCTCTTGCTTAACTGCTTCGATGTAAGTCTCGCGAATTAAATTTTCAATAACATCGCTGTGAACAGAATCTCCGTAGCGTTGCTGCACCATAGCAAATGGCACCTTACCAGAACGAAAGCCCGGTATCTTTACTGTCGCTGCAAGTTTGTGCAATTTTGCTTGAACTCCCTTTTCAACGCGCTCAGCTGGTATTACTATATTAAGCTTACGTTCTAGACCAGATAAATTTTCAAGTATTACTTGCATATGTTTCCCCGCAAATTGTCAGAATTTTATTTTAACTGTTTGACTTCGCACAGGGAACCCCCATGCTCGCCCAAGGGAGATAAGTTCGCGCCTCCCCCATTGCTTTGTTTCCGCGGCAAGCCGCCTGAAATATATTTTATGAAATGCGAGAGGAGAGACTCGAACTCTCACAGGTTTCCCCACTGGAACCTAAATCCAGCGCGTCTGCCATTTCGCCACTCTCGCGCAAATGACTATCTAATTTTATATCTATTTGATTTCAATATGCTTACCTTGTATATATTGTATACTAACCAATTTTAAAACACTGCAAAGACTAACCTATAATTGGTATTAACGCAATCGCGTGAATAGTAATTGTCATAAAAATATAAGAACGATGAGTGATAACATTTGACGCGAGCAAAAGTGCTGAGTATCATCCACGCTTTCTGTTTATTGGAACATCGGGGCATAGCGCAGCCTGGTAGCGCACCTGCTTTGGGAGCAGGCCGTCGGGGGTTCAAATCCCTCTGCCCCGACCAAGAAACACAGCTCCGTTCAGATCTGATGCTACATGTTTTTCACAAAAAAACTAAAATCATGCCCGTATTTGCTATTTTTTTATGACAAATAATTAAAAATAATTTTTACCGAAAAAAACAAAAACATGGACGGAGAAAGCCCATAATGAGCCCAGTGTGAGATTTTCAATATTCATATGGATCTGTAAAAATATCTAATATTACTATAATATTAGTAGTATAATACCTTTAAACGAAGGTAAAAGGAGTTTTTCTATGACCACATCAACTGATTCAATCATAAGATTGAGAATGGCTTTTGCTACAGTTCCAATGAAAGGATTATTTTTCTGGGAAGGCTTGCTTAACCTTAACGACGAAGAATATAAAGAAATAGTAGAAAATAGCTTTATTGATGAAATAAAGTCTTTTCCAAAAAAAGAAAAAGAGGCCGTTGAATACTATAACCAAATTTTAGCAGACCTAAGAGCAGTAAGAAAAGATATTCTCAAAAACCCGGAAATAAAAAAAGAAGTAGAAAAATTCAGAGAAGCATTAATAGACCAAGCAACATATAAGATGGTCATAGACTCTATGAAAAAAAATCTGTCTAGTCAAGAAGAAAAATTAACGAAATAAATAATTCTAACAATAGAGTTATGTAAGGTGGAGTAAAAAATATATGGAAGCAGGACAACAACAGGAACAGGAACAGGAACAACAAAAACTAGAAGTATCCGACCTTGTAAAGGGTACTTCACAGCTTGCGATAGATGCATGTGGTCTCTACTATGCCTTCCAAGCAATGATATTTAAACTAAACAAGACGGAAACATTATCTGATGGCATAGTTCCTTATCCCTACGCGAATGCAAATGGCGTTGGAATTTCCTCTGGTCGCGTAGTTAAGCAACCAGTTAAAGATGAGGCTACTGGCAAAACCAACATTGTAGAAAACCGTTTATATTATCAACTTGACACTAAAGCTTTTGTTTTAAAAAATTTTATCCAAGCTATAGCCGTGGGTTTTGATAATCATATAGACGAAATGGGCAAAGCAGGAGCTAGTCAAGCAATACTTAATCGTATTCATGATAAGGTAGGAAAAGGAATTTTACAAAGAGCACTAGCTAAAGGTAAAAGCATTATCGCCGATTTTAAAGCGGCGCTCAATGAACACTTAAAAAAAATAGAAGCCGTAGAACAATATAAGAGCAGCTTGCTCACCGGTGATGATTTCATTTTTGCACCTACTGAAAACCTTAACTCGCTTGGAAGAAGATTAAAAGCGCTGCGTATGAAACCACCTAAAAATAGAAAAGATGGCGTATATGCTTATGTTGTAGATTCTTTATACTATGACCTCGAATATGCTTCAGCTATTTACTCAACAACTTGCAGCACATTCTTTATTGTTGTAGATAGCATAGGCCAATCTATTGGCGCAGAACTTGCTGAGTTAAATGTAGGTATTTGTAAAGCTTTAGCAAGAATGCGTATTCCGATGAAATCGATCAATCATTCCGATTCAAACCGATCAATGATTCCAGTCCAAACCGATCAGTAATTCCAGTCCAAATCGATTAACGATTCCGATCCAAACCGATCAAAAAAATCAAAGCGAAAGACCTTTGTTATAATTTAGTTATTTATCCCTCTTATTCAGATTTTCATTACGAAATTTACGCATAGAGTCGTCACCTTTTAATTCTAACCGATAAGCGTTGTGTACCAGTCGATCCATAATAGCGTCAGCCAAAGTTTTATCTCCAATGGCTTCATGCCAGAGTTTAATTGGCAGTTGACTGGTAACAATAGTAGAGCATTTTTCATGACGATCGTCTAGTAGCTCTAATAAATCACGACGTTGCTCATCTGTAAGAGGAGAAAGTCCCCAGTCGTCTAAAATCAAAACCTCGACCTTTGCCAGCTGTTTCATTTTTTTATTATAGCTACCATCGCCTCGTGCTAAACCCAAATCTGGCAGAAGTCTTGAGAGGCGACTGTAATAAACAGAGTTTCCTTCTAAACAAGCTTTATGTGCCAAAGCGCAAGCAAGATATGTTTTGCCTGTACCAGTTGCACCAATAATTAAAACATTGCGGTGCATTTTTATCCATTGGCAATTAGATAAAGTAAATACGAGCTTTTTATCAATACCACGTGATGCGCGATAATCAATATCTTCTACTGACGCTGTTTGTTTTAAAGCTGCATTGCGAAGCCTTGTTTGTAATTTTCTATTTTCACGATCACAAATTTCACGGTCAATTATTAACCCTAATCGTTCTTCGAAGCTCATACTTTCTACTTGCGGTTGATCAAGCTGGTTTTCTAATGCTTTAGCCATTCCTAGTAAACGTAGTTTTTTTAAATTTTCAATTGTTGGATGTATTAACATTTTTTCTCCTATATTATTAAATTACTGTACAGGCGGAAGCGCTGATGACAGTGACGTAACTTGAGGCGGCTAATCCCGCCTCATCAATTACAAGTTACGTCTCTAAATACTTCAGGGGTTTAAGGGGACAGCGTCCCCTTATTCAAAATAATCACCTCCTCTAATGTTTTCATGTTCTTCTTTTGTTGCTGTTAAAGTTTCCGATGAACTTACTGGCACGTTATCTAAATTATTTTTTAGAATAGACGCTATGTTGTGATAACTGTAGGCTCCTATTTTTAAAGCGCGGACACATGCTGCTTCCAACCGTAGTTCAGTATAGCTCTTACCAAGATGCAGGATCCCAAGGCATGCACGAAAGGCTAATTGTGGATGCTCTTTAGTTTCGATAACTTTCTCAACTAATTGCGCTGTTGCCATTCCTATTTTTCGAGCCCAATTAATAATTCGTTCCGGAGTCCACTCGACATATTTCTGATGAGCCTTAGGCATATGCTCTTTCAATGTTGTATGTCGTCTATGTATGTAACTGCGCATGTGAACCGCTATTCTTTTTGAACGATAAAAAATTTCAACTGTTTGATCAGTAAATCTCACATCCAAAATTTTTTTAATAAAAGTATACGGAACGCTGTAAAAGTGTTTATCCAATTCAATATGATAATCAGGACCCAGTCTTGCCTTTGCCCATTCAGCGAATTTGTAGGGCGTGCTTGGTAGTGGTTTTAAAGCTGGTTTATCTAACTTCTCAAATTGGCTTAACCGTGATCCTGATAATTTTTGGAAAGCTTGCGAATTAATTTTTTTCAATAAAATTGCTATCGGTTCATTTACTTCTACCAAACTAAAAAAAGTTTGATCGCGTAATTTTGCTAGAATTTGGTACTGTATAATTTGTACGCTTTTTTCCGCCAAACTTTTATCTTTTGGTTTTCTTACGCGCGCAGGCATAACTACAAACCCATAATGCTTTGCCAGGTCATGATAAGTTGGGTTAATATCTGGCTCATAGCGATGGGCAAGGACAGTGCAATTTTTTAAATTGTCAGGCACCGATATCTCTGGAACACCGCCGAAGAATTTAAGAGCTCGACAATGTGACTCTATCCAATCCTGCAAAGATTGTGTCATTGTCGCTTCAGCGTAGATGTATCCAGACGCGCCAAGCACAGCAACAAAAATCTGTGCTTGATGTATATAGCCTTGCCCATCGCTTATAGGAATAGTGCCTCCTGCATAATCGACAAACATTTTTTCGCCAGCTTTATGATCTTGACGCATCCATGTGTCTAATGGCTTTTTCCATAGCAAGTAAAGATCGCAAAACCGACTGTAGCCTATTCCCATTGGATACGATTCTCTGTACTCGTTCCACAGTAACATTAACGTTACGTGTTTGCGTTTTAGCTCATCATGAATTTTAGACCAATCCAACTCACCTCGCTCTTCCTTTGGTATTGCTTGTCTTGGCGGAGAGTAAAGCTGTTTCTCCAATATCTCATCATCTATGTTATCTGGCAGCGGCCAGCTAAGATTAGCTAAATTAGCCCTGCGCAAACATTCATGTACAGTACTGCTGCTAATTGCCAAACTATTGGCGATTTTTTGGTTTCCCATTTCAAGAGCAAATTTTAAACGTAATATTTCCCGAATTTTTCTCATTGTTATATGACCTCTCATTTTGTATCTCCAAATTTTAATTAATCTTGGAAGTACAACTTATTTTGAAAAAACAATCAGGTTTTAAATCTGATTATTGTGGGTCATTCGACATGAAAGTTTTGATCGATTTGAACTGGAATCGTTAATCGATTTGGACTGGAATTACTGATCGGTTTGGACTGGAATCATTGATCGATTTGGATCGGAATATGCACAAGAATTGACTTCTTAAGAAAACTTCCTGGGGGTGAAGCACTTCTTACTCGCTTTGCCCCACAAGTTTTTCCTTATATGGTAAGAGCTATGTTATTCGGCTTTTTCATCTTTGCTGAGGGTATGTCAGTGGTAAAAGATATTGGCGACTTTTGTAAAAATTTTCTTTGGGAAACCACTTTCTATCCATTGTTTTCAGGTATCTTTATGGGTGCGTATATTGAGTTAGCAGCTACCTATCCAGAAACGTTTACCGGACTTAAAAAAGAGATAGATGAGGCAAGAGATAAAACATTAAAAGTACAACCAAACCTAGATCTTGAACAACCAAACCATGGATTATGGCAATCAATAAAAGAAGGTGGTTGGAATGTACTACAAGGAGGAAAGTGTCTAAAATTAATTTTATGGCAATGCTATGACCAAGCAAGGAACGATTTTGAAAAATATGATAGAATCTATGTAGATGAATTGAGGGATAAAGATGATTTATGCGTAAAAGACATTTTAGACGAATTAAAAATATTAGAAAGCTTAAAAGGAGTAAATCCTGATAAGGTTCCACAAGATAAGGTTCCGAAAGAAGACTTACAAAAACTGCTAACCTTATTAAAAATGATAGATCCTAAAGATTATCCAGACCCACATATTAAAGATGAAGATTTAGCCCGTACGTTACAAAAACTGCCAACATTGCAAAGCTTACTAAGAGGGAAAGATTCTACAGATTATCCAATTATCGACAAAGTTACCTTAAAAGATAGGCTAGAAGCCTTACAAAGATTGCCAAGTTTGAAAGGGATGGATCCTAAAAAATATTCAGAAATTGGCGACGACACCTTTAAAAAGGTACAGTTAGAATATCGCGAACAAAGGGTCGAGCGCGGTTTTATTAAAAATGCACCGGCAGCCAAAAAATTTTTGGAAGCACGTCGCATAGTTTTAGCTGCTATCTCTAAACTAGATAAAGGGATCGATTATATATTATCGTTAGTTGGACTTAGAAACGCTATACGTCGTATGCAAGCACACTTTAATACAGCAAGCGAAAAAAGTGAAAGAATCGAAATAGTGAAAGTGTCGGTTTTATTTCTTAGATCTTCTCTTCTATTTTCGCAGCTTCTGATTTCAAAAGGGATATTTACAGCTGCAAAATACTCGACTATGATTTCGGCTGGAGCCATAAAAAAACTTTCGCATTTTTTCTCATCTAAATATCAGACAAATCCCGCTGCAAATTCCACTACAAATAACCTAAGTAAAGCAAGCGCTGAACTAACACAATTGCAAAAAAATTCTAATAAAGGCAACACCTAAACTAGAAAAAAGCGATAATTTTGTAAAAATGCTCTATGTTAATAACCACATGAAGCAAAGAATAGACTTCTTTCAAAACTTTGATTTTTTAGTTTTGTAAATCTTGCGCAAATGA
>CAXOVY010000031.1:0-8707 GCA_964213355.1 Gammaproteobacteria bacterium | reverse complement strand
TCTATCCAACTTCCACACTACTAAGGTATCACCTTTTCTCAGCACCTCTAATGCTAATTGAAGCCCCGGGCGATTATTTTTTGCGCCAGATATTTGGTCTTGATTAATTTTACTGGAAGTAGTTGAATATATTAACGATATTATCAATGTCTTAACTGATGAGAACACCAAGACCTATTCTGTCTCTAGCAAAGGTAAGCATTTGCACAAAAAACCTTCGCTGTATGTACAAGCTTGTTGGCATTCCGTTAGAGAAGGAGCATTTCCAATAGAACGAACTCCATGTGCACAATCCGGAGTCGAGCTACAAACGCAATTACAAAAACAGTCACCACCACTTACAGAAAACAATTCATCTTCTGCAAGAATACGCAACTCAGAAGCGCCCATATTAATATCCTCCATATAACACAACTTTATTAGAATTCCTCAGTAATTGGAGTGCACTGACATATATATCCACCAGCATGAACACATGCTTTAGCACAGTATAAAATAGACGGAGCAATTCCAACCTCGCGCTTACCATGTTCACAGTCAGGAGTAGAAGAACACACACAATCACATACGCAATCACCTGTGCAAGCTCCTCCATAGATATAATCAATTTCATAATCAGATAACGCAACTAATTTGCATATTACTTTGCTATCTTTACTACTCATACAACCTCCATTCATAAATAAAACCAATAAGCACTAAATAGCTCTCTCTTAGGTTTATGTTTTATAGACTAGCCTGAGTACACCGACACAAATATCCTTCTACGGATATACACACCTCAGCACAGTCTAAGATATTTGCAGCAACTCCAACAGGATGAACTCCATGCTCACAATCCGGAGTTGAGCTACAAACGCAATTACAAGAACAACCACAGCCAGACACAGTCTCAATTTCAAACTCCACCATCTGTACAATCATGTTAATCCTCCCATAAATTCAATAATTACAGATCACACCACATCAAGCCTCCGTCATCCATGACAAAAGGAGGCACGACTTTACGACAAACTACCCATAAATTTGACATAAACTAGATTCGCATGCCAACAAAAACTTAAGATTTCCTTAAGGTTTGATGATACCAAATCCGGCAATAAACAACTTACATTCATTATAAAAATTTAGTGTAGTTATCGCAATAACCACACTTATCAATGCAGTTGCACCACCTCTCTTGCACCACAATTAACGCACACCCTAAATTTTGAAAAACTTCTTATTATCAAAAATTATCATAGTCGTTACGTTTGGAAATAGCTTCATTGTATTCATCAAGATTTATCTTAACCCATTTTTTTACGCTACAAAAAAATCTTTTTGCTAACTCAAACCATTTTTTAATTTTATTTCTTATCAGTTGTACTACAAAATATATGCTCCCATAATTGAACATTTGTTTGATATCCCTTTACAATTCAATTCCTTTAGTCCAGGCGGGTTTCTTCATAAAACCACTGTTTCGCTTCTACTTCAACAAGGCCATTACACCACATCAAGCCTCCGTCATCCATGACAAAAGGAGGCTTGACTTTATGATAAACAGCTCTTGAATTTAACGCCAACTAGATCCGCATGTCAACAAATATTTAAGCTTTTCTTAAGATATTCTATATTAGCCTTATTTTTTAGTCAGCCAACAACTCAATCCCAGCTTAACTGAAACTATTTAAGAAATTATAGTGACCCACTTGGAAATTATAAATCTTCACTATCTTTTTTTTCTTGCTTTTCTTCTATTGAATCCGCCAGAAAAGAAAACCAAGAATTACTAGGCATCCCAATACCATGATTAAAATTGGATCTATCAATTACATCAGTATTGCCATTTATCTTTTTAACAGCATTATAAGCAACTGTACAACAATTATGTTCCGTCACGCTATAACCCTTATCTGTTTCAAAAGCAAAAAATTCAGAAATTATGTTCGTCAACTTAACGTATTCCCTTTTATTTTCCGCTTGCTTCACTAAAGTGCATACAGTAGAACTATCTATTTGGTCATTCCTATCTACGGCAGTATCTTGTTCATGTGATGGATATAACTGCTTTTCATTTTGAAAAAACCCTTTTGTATCAAATCCTTTTAGACGAATATATCCATCCTTGTCATCAACATATTGAGCTGACAAAATCGAGCAGTGTCTATAAGTATTATCACCATCGACAGCAGTATCGTTTACTTTAAGGTAATTACCTTGAAGGCTGCTCGTGCTTATACTACTGATGGAAGCCAAACTTTCCGTTGCCTTTTCATAAATACCTTTCTTGTACCAATCATGAACAAAATCCGTAGATAAATACGCTATGCCTGCGCCAAGAATAACAGAAGAAGGCAAAACAACCTTAAAAGTTAATGAAGTCATTAAGCTAGAGGCAATAGCTGATGAAGATGTCGTCCCTAAAAAAATGGATGATGCTATCTTACCTTTTTCGATCTGTTTATATAATTCTGATGATAAATCTCTCGTACAAAAAAATACCCCATATTTATATCCAGAATTATCCGGCACAGCAACAGCTACTTCTGCTAAAAAAACGGAAAATAAAACAGCAAGCGAAAAAAAGCCGAAAATGATTCTTTTATTCATAATCTACTCGAACCTCTTTAATAACATTTGTTTTTTTTATAACTCCGACAGTTATTAAACACCTAGTGGTATTATTATTCATATAATACATTGAGCCAAAGACCATGGAATCCCCATTATAAAAATCCATTAAGTTTTTGTCTCTGTTAATTAACCTGTTATAAATATCAACAATAACTTGATAGGGGATTTCATTATTATCAACTATTTCTTTAGCATCATCTCTTATTAAAATGTCATTAGTAAAATTTACCACTTCAACCGGAGGAGCGGTATCAATTTTCGACATACCAAAGGAACTGTTCAATGCAAAAATGCACATCATAAAACACAACGACAACCTTAAAAGCTGCTCTTTCATATAACACCTATTAGTTAAATATCAGTAGTGCATGTATAGTATAACATCATTCACCCGCTTCAACGAAAATCACCCTCTGTACAACCAATTAAAGCAGTTACTTCTGGAGATTCCCCTTCTCTAAAATTGCTCCCTGAGAACCAATGAAGATTAGTACATCCAGCTTCATGTAACTGCTTAGCAAATCCTTTCTTATCCTTTTGATCTATAAGGTCTCTGTCTATACAGATTTTAGCATCTTTAGCATACCGTGGTAAATTTTCTAAAAACAGCTCTGAGCTATAGTATGTTTTTACTGCTTCCCCTTGAAAAAGTGAAGATAACATTATGGAATCTATACGTAATTTACTATTACCAACAACAACTACATCCTCTTTTTTAAGACTATCTGTAGCATCTTTGCTATTTTTAATCTTCAATTTCACAAATCTTCCTGATGTTATATAAAAACTTTATTACTCCAAGCGTTACCAACTAAAAATTAGCGGTGTTTCTCTAGTCCGTACTTACATTCACTATCAAAATCAGTCTAACACAAAACAAAATTATGTACCAATTAATACTAATAAATTGAGTGCAATATCAGATACTAGGGGATGGTTACTCGGGGTTCTACGCCGAACGCAACCATTTTTCTGATGAGACGCTAAGGCTACTTTTTGTGGCAAAATCACAGAAAGCGACAGACTGGCTAATTGTTAACCAGTTTAAAACATAAACCCTATTAACCCGTCCTGCCACCCCTTTTTTGAGCTGTACGTTTATGTACAACTCGAATACGCGCACATAATTTTTCTATCTCAAACGGTTTACTAACGTAATCATATCCAACATCCAACCATTTGACACAATTATGAATATCACAATTACTGCTCATAATAATAGCTGGTGTAGTAATACCATTTAACCGCATATTTTTCAAAACTTCTTCACAAGAAGATTCTAGTAAATCAAAATCCAGAATTACCATGTCAAAATACTTTGTTTGTAAAACGCGCCATGCTTCTGATCCGTCTTTTATCCACTCAACATCATAACGATAATAACTCAGACCACAGCGTATACACTCACCAAGCAATTCATCATTTTCAACCAGTAAAATACGCATTCACATCCGTGTTTAATTTATAGCAACTACTTTTTGCTATTAATTGCTTTTTTTAGAGCCTTCCCAACAGAAAAGCGTACTGCATTACAAGCGGCAATTTTAATCGTTTCACCAGTTTTTGGATTTCGGCCATTTCTCGCTTTTCTCTTTTTTATAGAAAAAGAACCAAAACCGATTAATTGCACAGTTTCTTTTTTAACCAAAGATTTGGTTATCAACTCAAGAATTTGAGATACAATCTCAGTAGTTTTGTTAATGGAAAGTTCAAACTTTTTTGCTAGAGCTTGCGCCAATTCTGTTTTATTCATGTAGCCTCTGTTTTAAGTTAATTTAAGGATACATCCTATGTTACATATTCTATAATCAACGTCAATTTTAAATGAATTTGGCATTATAACCTACCCGTTTTGCAGCATATAGCTTAACACTTTATCTGCTTTTTTTGTAAACTCCCTGTCCTTACCCCACCTTGGATCGCGTATTAACTCTTCTGCTTGTTCTCTGGTTGATATGGTTGATTCCATACTACTTATTGGCAATCTGGTTTTACCAGATACGCAGGACACTATGTTCTCTAAATTAGCATAATCATCATACGACTTAATAGAACTTTTTAGCCAACCGATTGTAGAATCACCAAAAGCATCAATAAATTTAGTTTCTAATTCTTTAAGCTTGCCAACACCACCAATCTTTTTCAACTCTTCTTTTTGCTTATGGAGTAAATTGTTATGTTCCTTTTCTGCTTCGATTTCTTTGGTCTTGATATAGACATTAAGAAGCTCATTAAATCCGGTTTGGTTTAGGTCTATTTTTTTGCCAAGCTCTTTAAGACCTACAGCAAATATATTATCTTTATCACTATTACCCTCTTCTTCGTATTGCTCTGGCGCACCGGAAAATGCTTTAAGTTTCTCAGAATATTCAGTAATTTGCTTGCGGGCTTCGTTATATGCTCGGGCTTGTTCTGTAATATTCTTAAAAGTCCCTCGATTAAACCATTCTGGTGGCATACCACTGCCTTTTATCCTTTCGTCGTAATATACCATTCGGATTGCTCTGATAGCTCTTTAGCTGGAGCATTAGAGCTTTGCTCCTTAGAAGTAAATTTCTGTTGATCCCCAGTATCTTCAATGTCAAACAAGGTTTTAACTCCAGATTCATTATTTGTTTCAACTGCTTCGTTTGCGTCATTTATTGTATCTACCATGTATCACCTGTATTTTTATGTTTATTATTCCCCAACGCTTTTACCCTTTCGCTTTCAAGAACGATCGGGTAAAGCTCTGCAAAAAGACTCATGCGCCTTATTACATTATTCTCACCCTCCGTATAGTAAGCGTGGGCTGCATCTAGCTTGGGGCTGGCTGTTTCCCTACGCAATATTAAATCTTCTTTCATTAGATCTAAAAACCTCTTGCCGTCTTTATTCATAGCAAATAGTTTATTAGCCAAATAAAGTATTTCGGTTTTTCTGCGATTATCTTTTTCGTTAGCCTTTTTGTTTAGTTCTTCTTGAACTGTTGGGTGAAGTTCAAATATTGATTCCATATATCCTCTCATTAACCAACATCTATAGCAGGCATAGGACGCTGTATTGATTGTGCTGCCAATTGCGCGGTATATTGTCCCAGTGGCGGTGCCTGTGGCTCAGGCGGATGCGCTTGTTGCTCAAGCTGCGTGCGCATATCTCTAAACAGTTTTGCAATCTCTTCCGGTTTATTAACCAACTTTAAATCAACTCCTTTTTTATTTGCAAGCCATGTTGGTATTTCCGGCATGTTTAGCGCAAGCATTGCATTGCCCTGGAATAGCTGTACGTTGGTTGCGATAAAGCTTAATACGCTATCTACGTCTTGTTGGTTTTGTAGGGTGATAAGGGGCGAGTCATATTCGATGTTTATAAACTGATCGTCTATTTTTAAACCTATTTCTTGTCCAATAATGCTTAAGTAGGGCAGTTTTCCCTTACGCCTTAATATTTTTAAGCATGCGGTCAGAAACGGTTTAATAAATTCATGGGCAAACCGACCTATTGCTCCGCCAATCCTTCTGATAAACTCCTGCTGCCTGATAGCTATTTCTGTTGCGGTCATGTTTGGAGTGCGTAGACTATTATCTAACCAACTCGATAAAAATATATCTTTGATGGTTTTTTGAAGCTCTGCAATTGATAATCTGGAAAAGCGAGACTCATTGGGCAGAGGAAAAGGAGCAACAGGCATTCCTCCATCCAGATCAACCGGAAAAAATGATCCTGGTTCAAGGCTAAAGGTGTTGGGATTTATTTGGAACTTCTTGGGGTTGTACAGGTATGCTGGTTGGGTTTTGAACTGCAACGCTTGTAAATCAAGCTTGGCAATCTCGTTAATTACTTTGATAAAACTCAAAGCAAATTCAGCTAATCCGTGTCCTACTAGATCGCCTGAGCTTCTGGAATAACGAAATCCTATGAATGGGCAGTAATCTTTCCACTCGCTAAAGATTTCTTTTTGGCTTTCTTTATCCTGAATATAGTAGTAATAAGCATTTGGTTCTTTACCTGCGTGTTTTTCTTGTCTTTCCTGCTCTTCCCGTCCTTCTTGCCTCCCTTGTGCATATCCTTCTCTTTCAGGGTAATAAATTACTCCTTCTATCAATTCAAATTCTTTGTCCTTATTGTTTTGGCTCATCTGCTCAGTAATAGAAGCACTCGGCCAGTTTCTAAGTATCTGCTTGCTTGTGAGTTTTTGCTCGCGCCAAAAGTTTTCCAGATTATCAAATTTCCCCTCTTCAAAATATACCTCGTTAACAGGAACAGAGTGTACGTCAATGATTGACGAGTCGTTGGTCTCGTTGATTAAAATAACGCCAGTACCAACGCAAAAATCTAAGATAGCTTCGTGAATTGCTAAATCAAAGTTAGAAGAGTGAATACATCTAAAAACCGTCTCTGTTATTTCCTGAAACTTTTTCTTAACTTCTGTTTCATCAAGCCCTCTAGCCTCTAGTTCTTCGGTAAGCATAGCTCCATTGGTTAGATTAGCCCAGCGGCGATATGGAGGAAGCATTATTGTCTGAAAGTTATTTGCAAAATCCTGCGCTGCAACTACAGCTGTCATATCGTAGACTTCTGAAGAATCAGGAATGCGTTTGTTGAAAAAGTTCTTGTATGGAAAAACAAACTTATAAACGCTCGCCAGCTTTGAACGCCATACGGATGCTTTTTCTTTTACCTTATTAAACCTTATATAGCGATCTGCTGCTGATTCCACTGGTAGCCCTCTCTGATAAGCGCATTTGCTAGTTCTTCGTCTTCTGGCGTTATTGCTTTATTTGGTATTTTTTTCTTTGTTATTTCTCTTTTTAGCAAGCTTCTTGGCGGCGCATCTGCCTGTGCTAATTCTTCCTCATAAGAATATAGATATTGCTCAAGCGCCCTATCCTTCTTGTTTTGCAGCTCCTGCTCTAATTCGATTTCTGCGTCGCAATCTTTAGTCCAGCGATACATCTTTTTAAATAGCGCCATTACTTCTGGGTAGGCAGATGAATATTTTTTATATACTTCTTTCAAGGCTAGTTCATCAGCATACAGCATTGCTAAATTGTCCTTGGTACATACGTACGAAGCTTTGCCATATCCGCCGCTTGTAACCAATAAGCTCCCTTTAAGCGATTCCAGAAATCTCGTCATAACGCTTTTAAACTCCATTGCATCTTTATTATCAGCTGCTATATCTTCTTCCAGCTTTTTAGAGTGTGATATTTCATAAGGAACAAGCTGCAAAAATAGCTCATAATAGTTATTCATTAAAAACCTTCTAATTCGCTCTATAGACTTCTTAGGCAGCGGAGCTTTTTCATATAGGGTAGTCCATAGCTTAACTCCATACTGCTCAACAAATGGCTGTATCAGCGTTTGCCTCGTATCTTCGTATGGAGCAATTCCAACAGCGGCAACGCTAAAGCGTTCTTTAGCAAAAACCTCCAGTGCGGTTTTTCCCGCCTTTCCCTCTGATACGCCTCGTTTTTCTTTGATATCTTCGAGTATATCTTCCTCTACCTGCTGTCTTAGCTCTTCTATATCAAACCTCAAAAAAATCTCTCTTATCTGCTGCTTTAAATCATTGCTGTTTGCGTAATCGTCTGCATCTTCTATTAAATACTGCCTAAATAGTTCCGCCCTATCTCTAGTCATGCCTCCGGAATTTTCTTTTACAAACTCCATAATCAAGTTTATATCGTCCCAGATATCGTCAAAAACTGCATCGGCATAGATATTATCGTATATCAGCTGCCCGTCTCTATACTCAAACGTAATGCCATAACGCTCGCCAAAACCGTCAATAACCATAAACCGTTTTTTTTGGAATATAACTACAGCAGCCTCTTTTGGCTCGGCAATATAATCGCTCTTTATAAAATCCTGCAGCCCAGCTACCGAAGCAATATCCGGTTTGGTCTTGAAGTAACTCTCTGCATAATGCTTCTTTACCAAATCAATAAAGGTTTCTTCTAGCAGCTTTTTCCTTAGTTCTGTGCCTTCTGATACATAAGCTTGATACACTTTTCTAATAGATTCGCTCCAGTACCATCTGGCAACCAACTGGTGAACATTTCTACCGGTTCGCTGGTCTTTCTTTATGCGGCTCTGTCTCTTTTGG
>CAXOVY010000030.1:0-347730 GCA_964213355.1 Gammaproteobacteria bacterium | reverse complement strand
GGGGTCAATTTTCGATGCAACTAGGGGGTCAAATTTCGATGCAAATTGACAGCTTCAGCCTGCGTTGCCGAGTTTGTACCGCATCTTGCAAGCTAAAGCCTGGCTATCGAACAAGAGTCGGAACAAACCCAACGACCTCATAAACTTTTGCAAGAGTTGGCTGGGAAAGCTTTATGGCGCGCTCGGCGCCAAGCTTTAAAACCCGGTTCAAATAAGCCTGATCTGCTCGCAGCTCTTTATAACGCCCCTGCACTGGTCGCAAAAACTCGATTAAACTTTCAGCCACTGTAGCCTTTAATTTGCCATAACCCTGCCCCTGCATCTCATTAACTAACTGATCAACTGATTTGCCGGTAACAACCGCTAAAATAGTTAATAAATTCGCCACACCCGGTTTATTCGCAGCATCAAAACAAATATCCTTACCAGAGTCGGTAACTGCACGCTTGAGTTTATTGGCAATAACATCCAGTGGGTCTAATATATAAATAACAGCATTAGAATCAGTATCGGATTTAGACATTTTTTTTGTTGGCTCTTGCAGCGACATGATACGAGCACCAAGCGGCGGATGATATACTTCTGGCACCGTAAAAACTTCGCCATAAATATTATTAAATCTAAGCGCCAAATCACGCGCAAGCTCTAAGTGCTGCTTTTGATCAGCACCAATAGGTACTAAATTTGTTTGATACAGCAAAATATCAGCAGCCATTAATGTCGGATAAGCAAACAACCCAACATTGATATTGGATTCATGCTTTTTTGATTTATCTTTGAACTGCGTCATACGACCAAGCTCACCGACATAAGCATAACAATTTAAAATCCAAGCAAGTTGCGAATGCGCCGGCACATGTGATTGCAAAAAAATAGCACTTTTTTCAGGATCAAGACCTGCGGCTAAATATATTGCAAGAACATCATAACAATGCTGATAAAATTCTTTTGGGTTTTGGCGCACGGTAATTGTATGTAAATCTACCAGTGAAAACAAACAGTCATATTGTGTTTGTAACTCCACCCAATTTTTAAGAGCGCCGATATAGTTACCAAGAGTTAAATTGCCTGATGGCTGAATACCACTAAATATTACCGATTTCTTTTGTTTCATATATCTACCTTCAAAAAATCATTAATCACTTCCCAATATTTTTCTTCGGCAACCATTAATACGTCATTATGCCCCGCATTTTCTACTTGATAAAACTGCTTGGGCTCGTGGGCTGCCGCATAAAGTTTTTGCCCATGCCAAAAAGGTATAATACTATCAGCAGTGCCATGAATAATCAGTAAGGGGCATTTGAGCTGCGTAATTTTTTTAAGATTATTGTATTTCTCAAACGGAATTATTGGAATCCGTGTTACAACACGAAAGGCGGTAACAAAAGCCCCTTGTAAAATTACTCCGCCCACGGGCTCACGCATTGCTAAATCCAAAGCGATAGCGCCACCAATGGAGTGCCCATAAGAAATAATATTCTCCGGCGCAATATGTAAATTTTTTGTCAAGTAAGCATAAGCTGCATTGACATCCAAATAAGCATTATGCTCCGTAGGCTTACCACTGCTTAAACCGTAACCATGATAATCATAGGAAAATACGGAAAAACCATGATCATGCATTGCCCGCAAAAATGGCAACATCGTACCTAAATCTTCAGCGTTACCATGACTGACAAGAATTGTATACTTAGCCTTTTTATTCGGTAAATAAATGGCAAAAATAGTTTCGCCATCAGCAGTAGTTAATTTTAAAAAGTCTGCTGTGTCCTGGTAGTGCATCCGCGGCGGAAAAAAAATCATATAGTCAGAAAAAAAGTAAGCAACCGCCAAGAGTATGATATAAGCGCTAACGATGTGAACAATCACTATTTTCATATTGAGCTCAGAAACTCGCTAGGCCGAGGCAAAAACCATAGATTTTTCAAAAATCTTGCATACGTTATTAGTAGGTGGACAGCAAGTCACAAAAAACCTATGATTTCTGCCCAGCATAGTAGACCTTATGAGTTATCTCCAATCATCGTGCTCCTGTTGCGCATAAATCTCATTCAGCTGCTGCGTTACACGAATAAACGTCGTACATTTCGAAAGTTCTTTTAGCCTTTTAGCACCAACATAGGTACAAGTTGAACGCAGGCCACCCAAAACATCAAGCACTATATTTTCAACCGCGCCACGATAAGAAACATTGACTGATTTCCCTTCACTCGAGCGGTAATCGGCAACGCCGCCTACATATTTAGTCATTGCTTCAGTCGAACTCATGCCATAAAAACGTTTACATTTTTTGCCATGCTCTTCAAAAACCTCACCAGCACATTCATCGTGGCCGGCAAACATACCGCCAAGCATTACAAAATCAGCACCAGCAGCAAATGCTTTGGCAATATCGCCAGGTACCGTACAACCTCCATCAGAACACACATGCCCATGAAGTCCGTGGGCAGCATCGGCACAATCAATAACTGCAGATAACTGCGGGTAACCAACGCCGGTTTTTTTGCGGGTAATACAAACAGAACCAGGCCCGATCCCTACTTTAACAATATCAGCTCCAGAAAGCAGCAATTCTTCAGTCATTTCACCGGTCACTACATTGCCGGCCATAATTATTTTATTGGGAAAGGTCGCACGTACTTTTTTTAAAGCGTCCACAAAATGTTGCGAGTAACCATTAGCAATATCTAAACAAATAATAGGATAATCAACCACCTTTAATACGTTACATAAATTTTGAAAGTCATGATCGCTGCTTCCAGCTGTGACACAAACATATTTGCTATAATTTGGACATTTGGTATTAAAATCTTGCCACTCTTCTACTGTAGCGAACTTATTAATCGCCGTTAACATCTGATGCTTTGCCAAAACCTCAGCCATAGCAAAGGTTCCAGTATGATCCATATTAGAAGCAATAACAGGCACACCACTCCATTTATATTCACTATGCAAAAACTTATATTCACGAACCAGATCAACATCAACTCGCGAGCGTAAAGTACTGCGCTTTGGTCGAATTAGTACATCTTTAAAATCAAGCTTAATATCTTCTTCAATGCGCATAGCAATTCCTCGGTAAATTTATCCTCTTAGCAAATAATACCTTAACTTATCTGTAATCTGTAGTAATAAAATCAAAGCTTTCTGTAAGTTCTGTATTTGATTGATATTTCGTCGAAAAATACCTCATCTATATGTATTCTAGCTCTTCTTAATTCTCCATTTAATTGTATAATACCCCGTTCGATAGAAATGAAGATGCCAATGTCAAAACAAAATTTAAAATCTACAATAAATCAAGAATACCAATATGGCTTTGTCACCGATATTGAAAGTGAACAATTGCCTGCTGGATTAAACGAAAATATTATCCGTTTAATTTCTGCTAAAAAAAACGAACCAGAATTTATGCTTGACTGGCGCCTCAGTGCATATCGCAAATGGATAAAAATGTCTGAGCCAAAATGGGCGCATATTAAATATCCAGAAATTAATTACCAAAACATGATTTATTATGCCGCACCAAAATCTGCACAAGACACACAAAAAACTCTTGAGCAAGTTGACCCTAAATTAATCGACACTTATAAAAAACTCGGGATTCCACTCCACGAACACGCAGAGCTTGCTGGAGTTGCGGTTGATGCGGTTTTTGATAGCGTTTCCGTAGCAACAACTTTTAAAGAAAGATTGCAAGCAACGGGAGTTATTTTTTGTCCATTTTCTGAAGCAGTGCAAAAGCATCCACAGCTTATACAAAAATATTTGGGTACCATTGTACCTCATGACGATAATTTTTTTGCCGCATTAAATGCCGCTGTATTCAGCGACGGATCATTCGTCTACATCCCCAAAGGCGTGCGCTGTCCCATGGAACTTTCAACTTATTTCCGTATCAATGCGGCAAAAACCGGACAATTTGAACGAACCTTGATAATCGCTGATGATAATAGTTATGTAAGCTATTTAGAAGGCTGCACTGCCCCAGTGCGTGACGAAAATCAACTGCATGCTGCAGTAATAGAACTAATCGCACTTGATAATGCGCAAATAAAATATTCTACGGTACAAAACTGGTATCCGGGCGACAAAAGTGGCAAAGGTGGAATTTACAATTTTGTTACCAAACGTGGTGAATGCCGTGGTATTAATTCAAAAATCTCTTGGACCCAAGTAGAAACCGGGTCGGCTATCACTTGGAAATATCCAAGCACCATTTTGCTAGGCGACAATTCCTCCAGTGAGTTTTATTCCGTAGCTTTATCCAATAATTTTCAGCAAGCAGATACCGGCACCAAAATGATTCACATTGGAAAAAACACTAAAAGCACGATTATTTCCAAAGGAATATCGGCTGGACATGGACAAAACACTTATCGTGGTTTAGTCAAAGTAGCACGCCAAACGCAAAAGGCACGCAACTATACACAATGTGATTCATTACTTTTGGGAGATAAGTGCGGCGCGCATACTTTCCCCAAAATTGAAGTAAAAAATAAAACTGCGCAAGTTGAACATGAAGCATCTGTTACTAAAATTAATGAAGAGCAATTGTTTTATTGCCGCCAACGCGGCATTAAAAAAGAAGAGGCTGTAACCATGATTGTTAATGGTTTTTGCCGCGCCGTATTTCAGAAATTACCGATGGAATTTGCCGTGGAAGCACATAAGTTGATGGAGGTTAGTTTAGAAAATGCCGAAATATAATTTAAAAAACAGGATCAATCATGCTTAAAATAAAAAACTTACGCATAAAAGTAGCAGACAAAGAAATTCTTCGCGGTATCAACCTCGAAATCAAAACAGGTGAAGTTCACGTCATTATGGGACCAAACGGCTCTGGCAAAAGCACACTCGCCAATGTTCTTGCTGGCAAAGAAAACTTTGAACATGTTTCTGGTACGGTAGAATACTTTGGGGGAAATTTGCTAGCACTGCTTCCAGAAGAACGAGCTAATCGTGGCTTATTTTTGGCCTTTCAATACCCAGTTGAAATCGCCGGCATAAATAATATGTATTTTTTGAAAACTGCGCTCAATACCCTCCGCAAACACAATAAGCAACCTGAGCTTGATGCTTTTGATTTTATGAATTTAATAAAATCTAAATGCAAAATTGTTGAAATGGATGAGAGTTTTTTACAAAGATCGGTGAATACAGGGTTTTCTGGTGGCGAAAAAAAACGCAATGAAATACTACAAATGCTAGTACTTGAACCGAAACTAGCGATTTTAGACGAACCAGATTCAGGACTTGATATTGATGCATTGCGACTTGTAGCTAAAGGAATCAACGCCCTGTGCGATCCGGAAAGATCAATTATTTTAGTCACACATTATCAACGTTTGTTAGATTATGTTATTCCTGATTATATTCATATTTTACATCATGGACAGATTGTACAATCTGGAACTAAAGAATTGGCACATGAACTAGAGCAAAAAGGATATGGCTGGCTCAAGGATAACTAAATACCCAGGGTTTACCCCCCCCTCACTACTTCGTAGTTTCGTCACCTTGAGCTATAGATATTTTGCCTCCTTCGGGGCATTTTGATCGCGCCAATCCGATGGCTTATTGGTTATAAATATTTTATGTTCCATTAGCAGCATTTTTTAATGCGACAGCCCTGCAGTGTAGCACAAAAATATGCAAAATAAATTATACCTGCTACAATAACCCGAGTAGTGTATTTTTTGAGAGGTTTAGCCTACCAATGCGCAATTAAAGCTTAAAATTCTTGGATGCTCGATATTTACGAGCACACTTTTAATTTTTTCGAGGCTTTAATATGCAGCATACTTCCCAAATAATAATTCAAAATCTTTCCTATAAAACCCCAGACGATAAATCAGTTTTTGAAGATTTAACGTTGGCCTTTGGTGTTGGCAAAATTGCTATTATTGGTAAAAATGGCAGCGGTAAAACCACGTTAGTTAAATTAATCGCGAGCGAACTATCGCCCAGCTCGGGATCTATTAAGCTAAGTGGGACGGTGGCTATTTGTCCACAAAATCTTAACGCATTTGCACATAGCACTATTGCAGATGTTTTCAATGCGACCGCAAAACTAAATGCCCTGGAGAAAATAACGGCAGGTAATGCCCTCGAAAATGATTTTGCTGTTTTAAATGACGACTGGAGTATTCAAGAACGTATTCAAAAACAATTAAAAGAATTTGATTTGAAGAAACTAGATCTGCGGCATAAACTTAACACTTTAAGTGGCGGCGAAATTACCAAGTTATGGCTGGCTAAAATTTTTGCTGTCAATTTCCATGTAAAATTGACCCCTCTAGAGCATAAAGTTGCACCGAAAATTGACCCCTCTAATTACTAAATTTACTCTTAAAATTTTAACTAATTTTAAGAGGATAAAAGAGGATGATAATAGTGGAAACAATTGCGAAAATAAGGCGGCTGTATTATGTACAAAACAAGGGGATAAAAACGATAGCTCGTGAATTGAATTTATCAAAAAATACGGTAAAGAAAGTTATCCGAGACGACAAAACATCAAAGACTTACGTGAGGGATAAACAAACGTTACCAATAATGGGAGAATTCAAAGATCAGCTAACAAGCATGTTAGAAAAAAATATTAAGCAGCCGTTGCGTTTAAGATATACAGCAAAAAAATTATACCAAACGCTTTGCAGCAATGGTTTCAAGGGGAGCTATTCAACCATAAATAGATTTACTACCGATTGGAGACGTAATAATCATTCTGATGGAAAAAAGGTTTTTATACCACTGGAGTTTGCTCCAGGAGAAGCATTTCAGTTTGACTGGAGTACAGAAGAGATTGAGTTACAAGGTATATTAACGCGAGTTAAGGTTGCACATATACGACTGTGCTACAGCCGTATGTTTTTAATTGTTGTCTACAGAAATGAGCAAATGGAAATGGTTTTTGATGCCCACAATAAAGCCTTTCAATTTTTTGGAGGAACTACAAAAAAAGGCATATTTGACAACATGAAGACTGCTGTTAACAAAGTATTTGTTGGCAAAGACCGTAAATTTAATTCACGCTTTTCTGAAATGGCTTCTCATTATTTATTTGAACCGATTGCATGCACACCAGCTTCTGGTTGGGAAAAGGGTCAGGTAGAATGCCAAGTTAACACTGGGCGTAGAAATTTTTTTACTCCACTTCGTTGTATTAATTATTTAGAAGAACTGAATGAACAGCTTCTCGGTGAATGCATAGAATGGGCTCAAAAAACAAATCATCCAGAATTAAACGGACGAAAAGTATGGGATGTATATCAAGATGAGAAACCAAGTTTGCTAGAATACCGCAACCAATTTGACGCTTATAAACTTGAGCCTTCGGTAGTTTCATCATACAGCTTAATAAACTACGACACCAATATGTATAGTGTAGATTGCGATTACGTTGGTGAAGTTGCCGATGTTAGAGCTTATACCAACAAAATTATTATAGTATTCAAAGGAAAAACAATAGGTGAGCATGAGCGTTGTTTCGAGAAAAAAAAGAAAATTTACGATCCGTGGCACTATATACCAGCGCTTGAGCGCAAACCTGGAGCATTAAGAAATGGCGCTCCTTTTAAGCTTTTAAAATTACCACCATCATTTATAAGTATGCAAAATAATCTTAGAGCACATGAAGATGGTGACAAACAATTTATTAAAATTTTATTACAAGTATCAAAACATGGCTTAAATAAAGTTGATGAAGCGTGTACAAATGCTTTAAAAATAGGAGTAAGTAATGCAGATTTTGTCATACAATATCTGACTCCAGCAACTCCAAAAGAAAAAATAGAAGAACGACAGCTGCATTTAATAGAAGCGCCAAGCGAAGATATATGTTGTTATAACGATGCTTTTTTAAGCAATCAGCTTGTATCTCAGGAGGCAATCTATGTCGCATGAAAATATCAAAGAACAATTTGGGGCTCTTGGATTAAAAGGGATGCTGCAATATTTTGATGACATGATTGATTTAAAATCACAAGAAGAGTGGCCACAAATGCTTCTATCTATGCTTAAAAGCGAAGCATCTTATCGACAAACAAGATCTTTTATGTACAAATTAGGATTAGCTAAATTACCACAAATGAAGTCTATAGATAACTTCGACCCAACAGGTTTACCAATTAAAATAGAAACGTTAGACAATGCTAAAAGCATGAAATTTATAAAAGACCACTACAATATTTTAATCATTGGTGGCAGTGGTGCGGGAAAGAGCCATTTAGCGATTGGACTTGCTTACTTAGCATTACAAAATAGTTATCGTATACGGTTTTATAAGTTTGCTGAGCTAGCAAGAGATCTAATAAAAGCGCAGTCTCACAACTACGAAACAGCATTTATGGCAAAGCTACAAAGGTTCGATCTTGTTGTAATTGATGAGCTAGGCTATTTGCCGATTGATCCAAAGGCCAGCCCTCTATTATTTGAACTGTTTTCTAATCTTTATGAAAAAGTATCGACAATAATAACCACTCATCTAGCATTCAACGAATGGCCAGATATCTTTGGTAACATAAAAGCCACTAAGGCGATAATTGACAGATTTACTCACCACTGTTTGATCTTAGAAACTGGTGATAAAAGCTGGAGATTGAGGGAGGGAAAAACAACAAAAAATTGATCAGTAAAAGTGAAGTTTTTAGCTCGTGGCAGAGGGGTCAATTTTCGATGCAACTAGGGGGTCAAATTTCGATGCAAATTGACATTTTTGCTACCAATGCTGATTTTTTAATTCTGGATGAGCCCACCAACAATCTCGACATTACTACCAGGCAGTTACTTTATGAAAAAATCACAAATTATAGAAAAACTTTGATCATCAGAAGAACAAATGTTGGCCAAAGCACAAAAATCTCTTAACGAAGCAAAAGCCAATATTGAAATAAGCGAAGAGTTTAAATTTTCACTTCCGGAAACTAAAGTTCCAAATGGGAAAATTGTTATATGTCTAGAACAAGTTGGTTTTAGTTATTCAAACAGCAACAAACAAATCATTGATAACTTCGATTTGACCGTTACTGGCCCGGAGCGCATCGCGATTGTTGGCTCTAATGGCAGCGGTAAAACTACGTTAGTTAAATTAATTACAGGTACGCTTATCCAAGCAACCGGCAAGATAACACGCGAAATTGAAAATATTAGGTATCTGGATCAGCATATGAGTTTATTAGATCCAAAGCTTTCTATTTTCGATAATTTTGAAATATTTAATCCGCAAATTAAAGAAACTGAGGCACGATTTTGCTTGGCTAGATTTTTATTTCGTGATCGTGATGCCTTAAAAATAGTAATGAATTTAAGCAATGGTGAAAAAACACGCGTGATGCTTGCATGTGTTCTAATGGCTAAACAACCGCCGCAATTGTTGATTCTTGATGAACCAACTAACCACCTGGATTTAACTAGTATTGCTGCAATTGAAAGCGCACTGAACTGTTATGAAGGAGCAATGATCGTGATTTCGCATGATGAGGTTTTTATCAACAATATTGCTGTTACTAAAACGATATCCTTGCCCCCATAAATGATTTCTATTTTTAAATGAATCTTGTACTATGTAATGCTCTATTGCCTCTATAGAGCTACATTTCGAGACGGATCGCTTTAACAGGCTGATTAACTCTTTCTATAATCTCAAAGTGTTTAGTCAGAGCTTCTGATATTTGACCTTCATTAAATTTTGGAGAACTTAATGCGTCAATACCTTTTGGTAGCTGGCTCATGAAACTTTTGAGCATATCAGGAGCAGCAATTTTGTCAAACTTATCCTCTCCAGCTACTTTTACTATTAATTCAATATTTTTCTTTTGTTCTGACGATAATTCTCCTCCTAATTCTTTTTTGATCAACTCCATAAGCACAGAAACTCTAGTATTTTTTACTACTTCATTTAGCATTTTTTCATCCAAACCAGCACTCTTTAGTTCTTCTCTATCCTTCGGCATTATCTTCGGAGAAAGTAATTTCATGTCTTCATATTTTATCTCTCGTGGTGGCTTGAAAAACTTGGCAAGGGTTTTTAGTGAGTTTAAGTCGATTATAGCATTAGTAAAATCTAAAGTTTTTGATTTAAAGTTGACATCTTTAAAATTAGTCTCAGTAATAATGCTATTAGCAAAAGATGTTTCGCCAAATGTAGCACCATTAAAATTAAAGCCATCGATTTTTAGATTGGAAAATTTTGTATCTTCAAAATTTAATCCACTTAAAAATTTATTCTCTATAGAATATTTGGCTACGGTTCCAGTAGCACTTGTTTTACTCTTAAGAAGAATGTCTGCTAAGTCTTTGACGCCATCTTTTTTGTTTGTTGTTTGTACATTCTTTATTGCGTCGTTTATACTACTGCCGACAGACCATCTTCTTAAAAAATTAGGCATGATTTTTTCTTGAAATACAAGTCCAGTTAACAGATCATACATTATATGCAAAGCAACCTTTCTTAATTCTGGAACCCGACTCCCCATAACACCTGTGACTGCCGTATATATAGCTCTCCATGTATAGCCTTTACGATATAATTCATATGCTTCTTGTACTACTTTCAACGCTTCTGGGTTTGATATAACATCCAGAATGTTTTTGGCAGTAAGATCAACTTTACCTTTCAGCGGGCTTTTATCTATTTGTGATTGAATAATTGTTTTCAAAACTTTACAATTATCTTTATCGTTAATAAGCTTTATTATCCCATCTGTGTACACCTTTCCTATCTTTGGATCGGCAAGTAACCCAAAAACACTGTCTACGATCTTGAACATCGTTTCTACTTTCTCTTTATCTGCTTTTTTTCCTTCATCTTTTGATAGAAGCAAGGGTACTTGCTCAATTATTTCTTGCACTGTTTTAAGTGTTTTTTCTTCCAATAAAAAGCCAGCAGCATCCAGAACAATCGAAACAGCTTCTGTGGCTAACTTTTTTACTGCTTCATCTGACGCTCCTAATTCTTTTAATTCTTTAGGAATTGTATCCAGAACTTTCTCTTTGAAAAATGGAGATTGTATAAAACCACTAGCTACGGTTTTTAAAGCTTCTTTATTTTCCTCTTGCAATAAAGTAGCTGGATCTATTGCTCTTATAATGGAGAGTACGTCATCAGCAATAACTACTAAATGCTCATTTTTTATTACCCCAAGTAAACCAGCAAGTGAAAAACCATGCATACCAGACACAACAGCAGAATTCATTAATGCTGAGTATATTTCACTATGCTCTCGCAAAATTGCTATCACTTGCGGAGCCTTTTTCAAAGCCTCAGAGATAAATTTCACGCCACTTTTTACTAGTAAATTTATTGCCTGTTTATCTTTTTCATCTTTGCCCTGGCCAAAATGCGCTAATATTTCTGGGTTTGTTTCGAGTACCGTAGCAACGATAGATTCTGCATGCTTTGACACTATTGGCAGTATTTGTTCTACAATTGCAACCACACCCTCTTTTTCAGCAAGCAAACTAAGAGCACTGCTCATGATCTCAGACATCGCTTTTTCTTTCTCTTTATCTGTTGCAGTTGCTGAGAGAAGCGGCAATGCTTGTGTGACAATTTTTTGTATTTTTCCAAGTGTTTCTTGTTTCAATAAAAGGCTGGCAGCCTCGAGAACAACAGGAAGAGTGTCTGTAATCAAGTCTGTTATCAAACTCTGTACTTTTGTTTGTGCTTCCACTTTATCCGGAGTTCCTAATCCTAATGCTTTAGTAATTTTGTCCAAAACATTAGCCTTAAAAAATGGAGAATGTATCAAACCACCTACTACAGTTTGTAGAGCTTCTTTATTTTGTAACAGGGTAACAGGATCCATTGCTTTTATAATAGAAAATACGTCATCAATAAGTTTTGCTTGATCTTCAGCAGTTAGTTTTTTTAGCTCTGTAAGACTACCATGTCCAATAATAGAACTAAGCAACCCTATGTGTTTTTCTAAGAGCGTGGCTATTTGTGGTAGCTTTTTTATAACACCAGAAACAAATGTTAAGACACCCTGTACCAACGGCTGTACGTCGACTGGATTCAATTTAAAAGGGTTTAATTCTTTATTATATTTTGCAAGTACTTCAGCAATAACCGGTCCTACAAACGTTGACACTAGTTGAGATAATCCACCTATTAGCTCTTCATTTTTGGCAATAAGAAGACCATTCTTGATTTTTTCTTCAAGACTTGTTTCGGTACTTATTAAGGCCAAAAGTTTCTGATTAGAATTAAGCAAAAAAGGTAAAATTGAAATAAGGCTTCTTACCACTTTATCAATATTATCACTACTTACTCCTGAACTCTCAATATACGGAGCAAGAGTTGCACTGTTACGCAAAAAATCAAGTATTACATCTGTTCCTGCGCCACTAACAATTTCGATAATTACGTCTAGAGCTTGCTTATTACCTAATATCAGTTTAGCCAGAAGCATTTTAGATTTATCATTAATATCAATAGATGGCTTCTCATTAATAACGCTCCAAATTCCATCATCTATCTCCGTTTGATAGCGTTCAATAACATCTAAGAGTTTAGGTAGAACAAGCCGTATTGCATCCCAGGTAAGTTCTGATGTCAGTAGTTTTCCTACGGCATTACTCTGCACAATAAGGTTTGGATCAGCCTTTGCTAAATCACCTATTGATGGAATATGTAGCTCACCTTCCAGTATGTTTTTAAAATCTAAGCCAATATTTGCTGCTGACAATATACCACCTAAGTTAGCAAGCACTCCTATAAAAGCCCCCTTCTTTTGCGCATCTATTGCAGTTTCAAGAGCAGTGTTTAATACTTTAGGTAGATTGGCTAAAAAATCTTGTGTTTCTTCCTCAAGATGTTCTTTTTCTTTTGCTGCTTTTTTTATTATTTTTCTTGCTTCTTTTTCTTTCGGTGTTTTTGGTGGCGGTTGTTTTTTTAATCGTTTCGCTTCTTTTTTTTCGGCTTTTAGTTGTTTGGCTCTTAGTTCTCTTTGTTGTTTAAATACTTCTCTTTGTTGTTTCAATATAGCTTTTCTCGTTTCCGTTCGATACTTGGCTTCATTTGTGACATTATTATAAATATCGTCTCGTTTGGAATAAATATTTTCTTGTCCATCTTTAGGTTTTTCTTTTTTTTTCTTCAGATACTCTCTGGCTTTTTGATGATATTTTTCCTCATACTCTGTACATGCTTCTTTAGCGTTGTCGACTTTTTTTGTTTGTTCTTTAATGGACTTGTCAAGTTTATCAATGGTTTTTTCTTCTGGTCGTTCTTGGTTTTCAACTAATTTACTTAAACGATCCACCTCATCTTTAGCATCCTTCAACTTGTCTTTATCCTCTATCGACTTATCTAGCTGCTCATTGAGAGAGAGCTTCTTTTTCTTTCCTTTTTCTTGTGCTTTCCGCAAGTCAAATAAAACTTCTTGTGCTTTTGTCAATTTAATAAAACTGTCTTTTGTGTTTGATAGCTCTTTCTTTTCTTTTTGCAGCCTAACCAATTCTTTTTTTTCTTCTAGCAATTGCTTGCGCAATTTCATATATGTCTCTGCATAAAGAGGACATTGCAATTCTTTTTTTGTTGTTGGGTTTTTTAATTCGTCTAAGATCTGCTTGCGAATCTCATACTCTGTACAAACAGCCCTTTCAGTAATTCCTATAATTTCTCCAGTAGAATCTGTACGAATAATTCGTGTTTGCATAACAACATCTCCATGTTATTTCTTAATATTGCGGTCAGGTGATTCCATAGTACGTCTACAGCCCTTGCAAAAACCACCGCAGAATTATACAATTTATTGCTGGTTTTTTCTAGCAAATAATCTTGCTTCTGCCAAGAGACACTATGATATTAAAGCAAGCTTTCTACACTGAATTTAATACCGTCCTCTAACCGCATGGCAGTTAAACTTTCGCCATACACACAACCCGTGTCTAAAGCAAAAACATTTTGCTCATCTGTCAGACCCTTTAAAGATGCCCAATGCCCAAAAACAATTTTCACATTTTTGGTTTTACGCCATGGAATTTTAAACCACGGTAAAAAACCCCGTGGAGCGGTGTCAACTCCGCCAGAAGCAACAAACTCTAATCTTCCTCGCAAATCACAAAAACGCATTCGCGTAAAAGCATTAGTAATAAAACGCAATCGTTCCCAACCACTTAAATTGCCGCTCCAACTGTCTGGCGTATTACCATACAAGTTTTTTAAAAAATCTATATGGTTTTTTCCTTGTAGAGCTGCTTCAACCTCACGCGCATAGGCAATTGCTTCCGAAAGTTCCCAACCAGGATAAATTCCCGCATGCACCAAAACAAAATTACGCTCGACGTCTTGGTAAAGCAATGGCTGCTTGCGCAACCACTCGATCAATTCTAAACCATCAGGCGCGGCTAAAACTTGCTCAAGATGTCCAACTTCAAAATCGACAATCTTATGGTAAAAATTTAACAAATGTAAATCATGATTCCCCAAAACAACTTTGGCGTTTGGTAATTGTTTGATAAAACGCAAAACCTCTAATGATTTTGGCCCGCGATTAACCAGATCCCCAACAAACCATAGATAATCACAACTGCGATCATAATTAATGACACGCAGCAAATACTCTAATTCATCGAAGCAACCTTGAATGTCACCGATACAATAAGTTGCCATGTATACCCTTGATCTTCTCATGGATTATTTTAACTATTTGCCGCGCTAGTTTGGTTTTTTGCATTTTTGGCAGTTCTAGCGGTTTAGTATTTTTACACAAAATTATCACTGAGTTTTCATCACTAGCAAAACACAAATTTTCGCCAACTTGATTAGCAATAATCATATCCAAGTTTTTACTTTCTAATTTACTCCTGGCATTTTCCACAAGATTTTCAGTTTCAGCGGCAAAACCAACAACAAACGGCCGATATGCAAGCGCTGCAACCTCAGCCAAAATATCATGATTACGCTGTAATTCAAGCAAAACTGTCACCGTATGCTTTTTTATTTTTTGTGCAGAAACATTTTTTGGTCGATAATCAGCAACTGCAGCCGCGGCAATAAAAACATCACAGGCAGAAACTTCTTGCATCACCACTTGGCACATTTCTTCTGCAGTTTGCACATCAATACGCTTTGCTTTTGCCGACGCGGTTAAATTTGTTGGACCGCTGATTAAAACCACATTGGCTCCCGCTTCTAAAGCGGCTGCGGCGAGCGCATAACCCATTTTGCCAGAACTATAATTACTGATATAACGCACAGGATCAATCGCTTCGCGCGTCGGTCCAGCGGTAATAACAATTTTTTTGCCATAAAAAAGTTGTGAGGCAAACATTGTTGGGATTAGTTCCAAAATTTGCTGTGGCTCAAGCATTCTACCAAAACCAACTTCGCCACAGGCTTGCTCACCAGACGCAGGACCAAATATAAAAACTTGGCGGTTTTTTAAAGCCATAATATTTTTTTGAGTAATAGCAGCGCTGTACATTTCTTTATTCATTGCCGGCGCGATTGCAATCGGAGCGGTTGTGGCGAGGCAA
The DNA here is from genome assembly GCA_964213355.1 of Gammaproteobacteria bacterium. Lineage (GTDB taxonomy): Bacteria > Pseudomonadota > Gammaproteobacteria > UBA9339 > UBA9339 > JBAXAM01. Next base: position 332,241 of record CAXOVY010000030.1, on the reverse strand, counting down.
GTAGTTGCAAGTAAATCATCGGCCAAGCCATGTGCTAATTTGGCGATAAAATTGGCACTAGCTGGAGCAATTACAACTGCATCCGCCCAGCGTGCTAATGCGATATGTTCGAGGCTGGTTTTTAAGTGTTGGCTAAACATTTCGGTATAAACCGTATGCCCCGAAAGCGTTTGCATAGTTAACGGAGTGATAAATTCGCAAGCATTTTTAGTCATAATAACGCGAACTTTTGCGCCTTGGACTTGTAGCATACGCACTAATTCCGCGGCTTTATATGCGGCAATTCCGCCAGTAATACCAAGAATTATGTTCTTATTTTGCATAGTTACCCCGCTTGTTTTCAAGCGCTAACACACTTATGGCGGTGATTGCTGCAAGAACTATAAATAATACCGCTATATACTTTGGCTCTTTAAGCACCTCATAAATGTAATTAGCAACCAGTGGAATTAATGCTGCGATAGAGTAGGCTATATTATAACTAAATGCAGTTCCCGTATAGCGAACTTCCGTTGGAAAAACTTGCGGGAGCAATGCGAAGTAACAAGCGGCCATTGCAGCAATTATAGTTTTGCTAAGTATGGCAAAACAAAAAAGCGCCCAGCGCGTTTGCAGCTGCAATAATGAAAAAAGCGGAAAACCAAAAATAACAAATAGCAATATTGTCGCAAATAACAGTGCTTTCCTGCCGGTATAATCAGAAATCCAACCAAAAATAGGCAATAAAATTGCTGACCACAAAAAGCCAAAAGTCATAGCCAAATAAATATCAGAAAAAGAATACTGATAAACGTCATTTAAATAAACTGGCAGTGCTAAGAAAAAAATAACGAAACAAGCAGGAAATATTAAAATACCAATAGTAATAAAAACTCGCCAAATATTATCATTACCAAAAATTGATACTGCCTTCGAGAACGATTTTTTTGTCTCTAAAAATACTGGGGTTTCTGGTATGTGCTTGCGAATAAAAAAACCTACTAAAGCTAAAAGACCCCCGAGTAAAAATGGCAATCTAAAACCCCAGGCAAGCATTTGAGCATCGGTTAAAACTTTTGTAAGAATCCAGATAACAAATGATCCAAAAGTCACCCCAAGCCCAATAGCTGAAGCCATAAAGCCAAAGTGGAGACCATGACGCTTTGCATGAATATGCTCCGAAAGAAAAGTCATAGCGCCTGGCAATTCTGCGCCAAAAGTAACCCCTTGCAAAATCCTACACAGACTAAAAATAATAGTGGCAGCCAATCCTAAAGTGGCAAAAGTTGGTATAAATCCCATTAAAAAAGTAGCAAAAGCCATCCAGAGCAACGTATTGGCAAAAACATTTTTTCTGCCAAAGCGATCGCCAAATATACCAAAAACAATACCGCCAAGAGGACGAATAATATTGCCAATAGCAAATACTCCCCAGGTGACAAACAAAGCGGCAACATGGTTAGAACTTGGGAAAAATTGCTGACTAATTGCGCTTGCAAGAAGGCTGTAAATAACAAAGTCGTAATATTCGAGCCCAGCACCAAGGCTGGTGAGAAGAGTAATTTTCGATTGTTTCACGTTTGGTACCTGTCATTTATGGATCAAGTCCGACTTAGAAACAATAATAGATAGTTCATAAAATTGCAATGGCTTTAATTTAGGCGAGCTGATTGTCTTGCTTACTTTTAAACGTCACTATACTTATCGCTGTAATGACAGCAAGCACTACAAACAATCCTACCATGTAATTAGGCTTCTTGAGTATTTCATAAATGTAATTAGCAACTAATGGGATTAGTGTTGCTATGGAATAACTGATATTGTGACTAAGCGCTGTTCCCGTATAACGAATTGCCACAGGAAAAGCTTGTGAGAGCAAAGAGAAATAACTAGCAGCCATTGCAGCGCTAATAGTTTTACCAAGAATAACAAAGCAAAAAAGCGCCCAACGTGTTTCTAACTGTAATAACGAAAAAAGCGAAAACCCAAAAAGAATAAATATTAACACGGTGAAAAAAAACAAAACTTTCCTGCCGATATAATCGGAAATCCAACCGAAAATCGGAAACAAAATTGCTGACCACAAATAACCAAAAGTCATAGCCAAATAAATATCAGAAATAGAGTAATGATAAATATCATTTAAATAAACTGGCAAAGCTAAGAAATAAGTAAGGAGACAAGTAGGAAATATTGCAAGACCGATAGCATGAAAAATTTGACCGATATGATCTTTACCCAAAAGTATCATTGCCCTTAAAGTCGGTTTTTTTTGAGCTAAAAATGCTGGCGTTTCTGGTAAATGCTTACGAATAAAAAAACCAATCACTGCAACAACACCACCAAGTAAAAACGGTAATCTAAAACCCCAAGCAAGCATTTGCGCATGGGTTAAAATTTTTGTGAGAATCCAGATGATAAAAGAACCAAAGGCCACTCCAAATCCAACAGCTGAGACCATAAATCCAAAGTGGAGACCATGACGTTTTTCCTGAACATGTTCCGAAAGAAAAGTTACTGCTCCTGGAAACTCTGCACCAAAGGTAATTCCTTGTAAAATTCGGCACAGGCTAAAAAGGACAGTAGCGACCAACCCTATGGCGGCAAAATTTGGGATCAAACCCATTAAAACCGTAGCAAACGCCATCCACAACAAGGTGTTAGCAAAAATATTTTTTCTACCGAAGCGATCGCCAAGTATACCAAACACAATACCTCCAAGAGGGCGAACAATATTACCAACAGCAAATAATCCAAAAGTAGCAAACAAAGCGGCAACATGGTTAGAGCTCGGAAAAAACTGTTGACTGATAAAGCTGGCAAGCAAGCTATAGATAACAAAATCGTAGTGTTCCAATCCTGTACCTAGGCTCGTGAGGAAAGTAATTTTAGATTGCTTCATGTTTTTTAAGTTAGTCAAGACTGTGTTTTAAAACGGTCAAAAAAACTGTATCACAATTTAGCATAATAACTCAAAATTTCCGCCACAAGCATAATCAATTGATTATGCTGTTGATTATACTGTTGATATTTTTTATTGTTATTTTATAAAAAAAATATTTAATTTTCGTTTGAGTTTATATATAAAACTTCTACAATGCACAATGTTTTTTGCCTGCAAAAGTTTTCTAATTTATAAAATGATATAAAGAGGAAATAATTATGGCTACATTACCCGATCCAAAATCTCATGCTGACTGGGAAATCGCTCAAGCAGCTGAGTCTCAAATGAAATCAATCTATACTTTAGCAGACGAACTTGGAATCTTGCGTGAAGAATTATTACCACATGGAAACTATGTTGCAAAAGTAGATTATCAAAAAATCTTAAGTAGATTAGCCAATAAATCTGATGCGAAATATATTGATGTTACCGCTATCAATCCAACACCACTAGGTGAAGGAAAATCAACCACAAGTATTGGTTTAGTCCAAGGATTGGGCAAACGTGGTAAAAAACCGATTGCTACTCTACGCCAACCATCCGGTGGTCCAACAATGAATATCAAGGGCTCTGCTGCCGGTGGCGGGCTATCGCAAGTTATTCCACTTACACCATTTTCCTTGGGTTTGACCGGTGATATTAATGCGATCATGAATGCACATAATTTGGCAATGGTAGCTTTGACCTCCAGAATGCAGCATGAATTTAATTATGATGACGCAGAACTCGCCAAGAAAAACTTACGCCGGTTAGATATCGACCCACATAACGTTCAATTTAACTGGATTATAGATTTCTGTGCTCAAGCTTTGCGTAAAATGGTTATTGGCATTGGCGGCAAAATGGAAGGATTCATGATGGAATCTGGTTTTGCTATTGCCGTATCCTCAGAAATCATGGCAATCTTAGCATTGGCTTCTGACCTTAAAGATTTCCGCACAAGAATGGCAAAGATCGTTGTAGCTTATGATAAAAAAGGAAAACCTATTACTACTGCTGATCTTGAGGTTGATGGTGCGATGACTGCTTGGATGCTAGAAGCCCTAAATCCAAATCTGCTACAAACAATTGAAGGACAACCAGTCTTTGTACATGCCGGTCCGTTTGCCAACATTGCTATCGGCCAATCTTCAATTATCGCGGATAGAGTAGCAGCAAAACTTGGCGATTATTTAATAACTGAATCTGGTTTCGGTGCAGACATTGGTTTTGAAAAGTTTTGGAATTTGAAGTGTCGTTATTCCGGGGTCAAACCAAATGCTGCAGTAATTGTCGCTACGATTCGTGCCTTGAAATGTCATGGTGGCGCACCGATTCCAGTTCCAGGACGTCCGGTTCCTGAAGAATACAAAACCGAAAATGTTGGTTGGGTAGAAAAAGGTTGTGAAAATCTAGTGCATCATATCGGTATTGTAAAACTTGCAGGAATCAATCCGGTGGTATGTTTGAATGCATTCAAAGATGACACCAAAAATGAAGTAGCTGCAGTTAAGAAACTTGTTGAAGCGGCCGGTGCGAGATTTGCCTGGTCACAGCATTGGGAAAAAGGTGGCGAAGGAGCTTTAGATTTGGCGGATGCAGTAATTGACGCATGCAATCAAGAAAATAAGTTTCAGCTGCTTTATGATTTAGAGATGCCAATGAGCCAACGCATAGAACTAATCGCGAAAAAAGTTTATGGCGCTGATGGCGTTGATTATGCAGAAGATGCACGCAAAAAATTAAAAGCGATCGAGGATGACCCTGAAACTAGCAAATTAGGTACTTGTATGGTCAAAACTCATTTGAGTTTAACCGAAGATCCGAATAAAAAAGGTGTGCCAAAAGGCTGGCGCTTATTTATAAGGGATTTTTTGATTTACAAAGGCGCGGGGTTTATCTGCCCGGTAGCAGGTGCCATAAAGCTAATGCCTGGAACCTCATCTGATCCTGCATATCGTCGTATTGATGTTGATGTTAATAGCGGTAAGGTTACCGGATTGTTTTAAAAGGAGAAAACTTTATGACCGTAAAAAAAACCGTGTTTAATGCGAAACACCATGCCTTGGGCGCTAAAATGGTGGATTTTGCTGGTTGGGAAATGCCACTCTACTATGGCTCGCAAATCGAAGAACACAACATGGTTCGTCGCGATGTTGGTATCTTTGACGTAGCGCATATGAACATTCTTGATGTTGAAGGCAAAGGTGCGCGCGAATTTTTGCGCTATTTATTTGCTAATGACATTGATAAACTCAAAGTTCCTGGCGCCGCACTTTACAGCTGCATGTTAACTGAAACAGGTGGCGTGGTTGACGATTTGATTTGTTATCGCAAAACTCAGCAAGATTATCGCGTTGTTGTTAACGCTGCCACCCACGACAAAGATGTTGCCTGGTTTCGCAAACAAGCTCCCAAGTTTGATGTAAAGTTAACCGAGCGCACTGATTTTGCGATGTTGGCAGTACAAGGCCCGAATGCTCGAGAAAAAATAAAAGCAGCATTCACCCCAGAGCAAATTCAAGCCACTGAAAACCTGAAAGTGTTTTATGGTGTCGAGGTTAATGACTGGTGGATTGCACGCACTGGTTACACCGGCGAAGATGGTTATGAAATTATGATTCCACAAAATGAAGCCCTAGCATTTTGGGATAAGTTAACAGCTATTGGAATCAAACCAAGCGGCCTAGTAGCTCGCGACAGTTTGCGTTTGGAAGCCGGGATGAGTCTTTATGGTTCTGAGATGGATGAAAAAGTAACCCCACTAGAATCTAATTTGACCTGGACAGTTGCCTTTGAGCCGACCGATCGCAATTTTATTGGTCGCAAAGCACTTGAGGACGAGCGCCAAGCTGGAATAAAACGTAAATTAGTTGGTCTGGTACTTGAAGAAAAAGGCGTTCCACGAAGCCATCAAAAAGTTATTGTTCCAAATATTGGTGAGGGTGAAACCACAAGTGGCGGTTTTTCACCAGTGTTAAATATAGGTATTGCCTTGGCGCGAGTCCCAATAAATACCGGTGAACGCTGTTTTATTGTAATACGTGATAAACAACTGGCTGCGCGGGTGATTAAACCACCGTTCGTACGCCTGGGAAAAAAGAATTTTTAATTTTTTTATTAAAAAAGGAGAATGTTATGGCTGATATGAAATTTACCAAAACTCACGAGTGGGTTAGTGTCGAGGGCGATACAGTTACCATTGGTATTACTGACCACGCGCAACATGCGCTGGGTGATATGGTGTTTGTAGAATTGCCAGATATAGGAGAAATGATTGCTACCGGTAAAGATTGCGCAGTGGTTGAGTCGGTAAAATCAGCATCTGACGTCTATGCTCCACTTAGCGGCGAAGTAATTGCGGTAAACGACACTGCACTCGCCACTCCAGATATCATAAATAAAGACCCAGAAAAAGAAGGCTGGCTATTTAAAATACGCCTATCTAATCCAAAAGAACTAGATGCTCTAATGGATATTAAAGCATATGGAGTATATTTAGCGGAAAACGCTCATTAAAAATAAAAACATTTATTTTATTATACAGAGGTTAAAATGCCATATATTCCCCATACCGAGCAAGATAAGAAAGAAATGCTTGCTCAAATAGGTATCGATTCTATTGATGCTTTATTTTCAGAAATACCCAAAGACTTGCAAATTTCGAGGTTGAAAAACATTCCAGAGGGCATGACTGAAGCTGAAGTAACTAGACTAATAAATGAACGTGCTGCCAAAGATCATGTGGGCTTAAATTTTATTGGCGCTGGCGCTTATGAGCATCATATCCCCGCAGTGGTAACAGATATTATTAGTCGCGGTGAATTTTTGACTGCTTATACACCCTATCAGGCCGAAGCCAGCCAAGGTACTTTGCAAGTTATTTATGAATATCAAAGCATGATGTGTCATTTAATGCAGATGGATGTTTCTAATGCCTCGATGTATGACGGAGCTTCTGCTTTAGCTGAAAGTATTTTGATGGCCATACGTTTGCATAAAAATGCCAAAGCAAAAACCGTTTTATTGCCGCACGCGCTTCATCCTGCATATCGCAGGGTAATCAAAACTGTTACCAAAACGCATAATCTCGAATTGGTAAAAATTCCTTATGATGCTCATGCTGGCCACATAACTTTGGATGCGCTTAAACCATATGCTGGTAAAGATGTTGCTGCTTTAGTAATTTCTCAGCCAAACTTTTTTGGCACTCTGGAAGATGTTGATGAACTAACAAATTGGGCACATCAAAATGGAATATTGGTTATTGCTAATGTTAACCCAATGGCAATGGCTTTGCTAAAAGCTCCGGGAAACTGGGGTGAAAAAGGCGCAGACATTGCTTCGGGAGAAGGTCAACCTCTTGGCGCGCCACTTTCTTGCGGTGGCCCGTATTTTGGTTATCTTTGCACCAAGAAGGAACATGTGCGCCAATTACCTGGAAGAATTGTTGGCCGTACGATAGATAAAGATGAAAAAACCGGATTTGTTCTAACACTGCAAGCACGGGAACAACACATTCGTCGCGCTAAAGCAACTTCAAACATCTGTTCCAACCAGGCATTGCTTGCAACCAGTGCAACAATTTATATGAGTTTGCTCGGCGCAGAAGGCATGCAGCGTATTGCGGCAACTAGCCACACTAATGCTAATCTGTTATACGAAAAATTGCTTAAAATAAAGGGTGTTGAGGCAGTATTTAATCGGCCTTTTTTCCACGAATTTGTAGTGCGCTTTCATAAGCCCGTAGCGGAAATCTTACATAAATTGGCGGCCAATGGAACTCAAGGTGGTTTTGATCTCACCTTTGAGTATCCAATGCTTGGTAATAGTTTGCTCGTTTGTACTACTGAAACTAAATCAGCAGAAGATCTTGAAACTTATGCGCACCAACTGGAGAAAATACTATGACAAAATTAATTTTTGAAAAATCCTGCAAGGGGCGCAGAGCCTCTGCGCTCGCCCCAAAACAATCGGCAAAAACAAATATTGCGACAAAGTTTTTGCGCGAAACACCCCCCCTTTTACCAGAAGTTTCTGAGCTCGAGGTGGTTCGGCATTATACACGTTTATCGCAGAAAAATTTTTCCGTCGATACGCATTTCTATCCTCTTGGTTCCTGCACGATGAAATATAATCCTCATATCTTGCAGAATTTAGCGGGTGTAAATGGTTTTGTTAATCATCATCCTTATACGCTAGAAGAATCGAGCCAGGGATTTATGCAATGTATGTATGAGCTGCAAGAATACCTAAAAGATATAACGGGCTTTCAAGGAGTGTCGCTCACGCCAAGTGCGGGAGCAAATGGTGAGTTTGCTGGTGTTGAAATGATTTATGCTTATCACAAAGCACGCGGCGACGTGGCTCGGACGGAAATTATTATTCCCGATGCAGCTCATGGCACTAATCCAGCTTCAGCTGCAATGTGCGATTATATCGTGCATCAAATTCCAACCTTACCCGATGGCGATGTCGATCTCGAAGCTTTAAAAAAAGCTGTTGGACCCCAAACTGCTGGAATCATGCTAACTAACCCGTCAACCCTTGGAGTATTTGAAAGAAAAATCAAAGACATTGCCAAAATTATACATGATGCCGGTGGCCTGCTCTATTACGATGGTGCTAATCTCAATGCAATTTTAGGTAAGGCTCGTCCAGGAGATATGGGTTTTGATGTAATGCATATGAACCTACACAAAACCTTTGGTACGCCGCATGGCGGCGGTGGACCCGGTTCTGGACCAGTTGCTGTAAACAATACTTTGTTACCATTCTTGCCGATACCCATTATTGCTAAAAACGACGACAAGTATATTTGGTTTACAGAAAAAGATAGTCCACAAACTATTGGCAGGCTTTCAGCGTTTGCCGGCAATGCTGGAATTATGCTACGTGCCTATATTTATATTAGATTGCTCGGAGCTGCTGGACTTGTGCGCGTCGGTGAGTATGCAACGTTGAACGCCAATTATTTGATGAAGGTTTTGCAAAAGCTTGGGTTTGCGGTGCCCTACCCCGAACGTCGCGCTTCACATGAATTTATTGTGACACTAAAACAGGAAAACAAAGACTTTGGTGTTTCCGCCAAAGATTTTGGTAAACGTTTACTTGATTATGGTTTTCATGCACCAACCACTTATTTCCCCATGCTCGTTCCCGAATGTCTATTAATCGAACCAACCGAAACCGAAAGCAAGCAAGAAATGGATGCGTTTGCCGAAGTAATGGCAAAAATTTTAGCCGAAGCAAAAACCAATCCTGATCTGGTTAAGAACGCACCATACACAATGCCAGTCAAGCGTCTTGATGATGTAAAGGCAGCTAAAGACATGAACTTTGTGTGGCAACCATAAGTAAGATGCGGTAAAATACTGTGTCGGTAGCAAGCCGGTAGCCGCAGGCGGCCCTGCGGCTACTAATCTTTTGTACTACCCTCAAAATCAAAATCGTCATTTATTAAAAGAGCAATTGGGATTGCGACAAAAAGCAAATAGCACGGAGGATTATTGATATGATTCCAAACACAAAATCACAAAAAATAATAGAAACATCAAAAGAAGACTTTAGTACAGAACAAGAAAAAGCCATTGCTTATGTAAAACAAATTCGTGCCATAAATTCCGCAAACGAAATCTTTAAAAAAAGAGCGAAAAATTCTCTTAACCGCGATAAATATTATAGCTTCCTAGCCGAGGCAGATGAAGTTGATTTAGAAAAATTAAAGAAACTCCAAAACAACGATGCCAATGAAGTAGATAATATATGGTCTATATTCAACATCCTTGAGAAGACCCTTGCTCTAAAAAAAGAAGAAGGGTTAGAGTTTAATGAAGACGGCATTGCCACAATATCTGTTGAAGTTCAAGGCAGGTTTTTAGAAGTTACAATAAAAAAAGATCCAAATAGCGGAATCATACCCGGCACCAACAATACACCGGAAGAATTTAAAATTATAGGATTATCGCAATATTGGTGGGAAAAGGAGTGGAATGAGGCTAAAAACGCATACGTTCGTCCAGACTGGCCTAATGCCAATCGCCATATAATTGAGTTGAACAAAGATCAACCTATCGAAGTAAAAATAAAAGATGGATTGATATCAGCATATAGCCATGAAACAAAAGTTGAGATTATTAAAGACCAGTTTATAGACCGTAACTATCAAGCCGACTTAATGCTAAAAACAGTTGGCTTGGAAATGACCAAAGAAGGTCTGATCAAAAAAACCGAAGAAGAACCGTCTGAAACTCAACTTATAGTAGCTGGAACCGGAGTGGGCAAAACTGGCGTTATTCTTACAACAGCCCTCATGTACGAGGATGGAATTTTCGCAGTACCATCAGATGCTTTAGTGGATCAAATGTGCAAGGATGCAAATGATTTTATCAAAGATAAAGATAAAAGCAAAAATCCGCTTACTGTAAAACTTCCAAAAAATATAGAAGATGTTGATGTTGAAAAATTTTTGAAGAGTCACAAGTACGTTGTAATGACCCATGAGCAGCTCATCAAATACGCCAAGGTGATAAAAAATCGCCATGTATTTATAGACGAAGCCCACACCCTAGTTCCAAGAAGTTTTGAAAAAGAAAACAAAAGAAATGTGAGCGAAGCGCTGGACAGTATAGAAAACAACAACATAACTCTCTATACAACAGCAACGCCTACAAGTGAATTAGAAGCTCGCGCTGTCAAAATAGAAGATTTTTCACTATACAGAACTCAACACGAAGAAAAAATGGTGCGTCCAGTAGCTACCGAAGACAGCCTAAAAAATAGCGAAGATCTTAGCAAGACTGCGGTTGAGAATTTGCTAATGAGAGAAACTGAAATAAAACCAGAGATGAAGGGATATTCAAACACTGAATTAGAAAAAAACTACAGATTAGCCTCCCAAGTCCAAGGATTAATTTTCACTGATGATCCAATAATTGCCCAAGAAATATATGAAAACCTGTCACACGATAATTTGGCACAGCTCAATAACAATGACAAAGCCATAAATAGCAAAAAGGCAGCTATCCGAGAAAACATTAGTGCAATTAAAAAAATTGAAACCGACATTGGAAAAAATACCCAGCAACTATTAAAAGAATCAAACAAAAACCCAAACACGGATGATCCAGATCTAAGAAGAGAGGCAAGCAAAATAAAACAACTAAACGTAGACATAGAGAGGCTAAATCGACGAAAAGAAGCTGTGACTGCGGAAATGGCAAATCTTACCGACAATACATTAGAAGAAAACATTGTAGAAGCTCAGAAAAAAATTATCGAATGCAATATAAAAATTGACATTATTGTTAGCCTAAACACCTCCCTCTTAACTAGAGAAGAATTGGAAAAGTTAGCGCGCAATAAAAAATATGAAGATTTAGATGCGGAATATACAAGCTCTTTTAATAAATACAAAGAAAAGAAAAACAATTGGAAGCTTTCTCAAGTACTGATGAAAAACCCCAGTTTTGAGCACTTTTATGAGAAAAACTTACAAAGTGAAATTGATAAAAAACTCAAAGAACAGATTACTTGCGAGAACCTATCTGGGTGTACTGTGAGTAATATGGCTCGTTCTGGAGTGCAGTTTTCGTTGAAGAATGACTCTGCTGCTGTATATAATGCCCTATCAAAGTATGTAAAAGCCTTAAGAACAAATAGCGGTATAGAAAAGGCAAAAGAAAAATTAATAGCTACATTCAGGTGGGATTTCAAAGAGGCCAAAGAACATGACACCGATATTCGCATAAGAAAAATGTGCGGATACTATACAAATACGGAAGAGAAAGTTATAAAAGAATTTCGTGATCTAGCAAAAAAAGGAGATTTTGACAAATTAATTACAGAAGAAAGAAAAATATATAATAACCAATTAATAGCAACAGAAATAAGAGAAGCTACCAGCACCCTAGAAAAACACTTACAAACTCCAAAAATAGAGCCAGTTCCTAATATAAAAAACGACTATGAAGAAAGTGTTATACAGTACGAAAAAAATCAAGAAAAGTTAAAGGAATTAAGAAAAAATGAAGAAGCGATAAAATTGATACATCAAAGCCTAACAGAAGAAATAGAGTGCGAAAACAATCTAAAATCCACTGAAGAAAAAATCACAAAACTACAAGCAGCACAACAAGAAGTCTCAGGAACTATTGCAAAACTAGAATTAATCAAAACACTTTCAAAACCGCAAAGTGAAACATTTCTGAAGCAACACAATAAGGAACTGGAAGCAGGCATAAGCCAAATACATACAAGCGAAAAACAAAACTATGATGAAAAACTCAAAGAAGCTGTAGACAAAAAAACAGCCTGTGAAAAAAAGATTGCTGAATGTGATGCCAAATATGAAGAACATGAAAAAGAAGAAAATACGAAGTATGAAAATTCAATAAAAGATTACAAAGAAATTGTTAACTCTTTATTAAAAAAATACGATCTAAATAGTCTATGCAATAAAGACACACAAGCCTTACAAAAGATTCTTTCTTTACAAAAACTCATCCCGCTAACGACTTTCAATGCAGGACCTAAAGCTATAACTAAGTGGATATCCAACGTACTTGCTTCGGCAAAAGCGATGCGGGACCATCCCGATCAATGTGCGCTCCGTGAAAATGAACATAACATAGAACGTAAGGGATATGAAAAAAACTTAGAGGAAATTAATAACAGCATCGACTTGCTTGAAAAAAAACATACGGAAAGTGAAAATAACTTCAGCAAGTTAAAAGAAAAAATTACCGCTGGAGAAAATGAAGAAATAGAAGCTTTAGCCAAAGCAGCAATTCCAGGAAAAAAAATAAACCTAAAAATACAAGAATATGAAGAAAAGCTTGTAAGTCATAAGAAAGAACTTACAGAGCTTGAGAAAACCAGAAAAAATACAGAGATAACACTAAGCAATCTTAAAGAACAAACGCTCAAGGAAAAAAAGAGCTTAGAACAAAAAGAACTATCTGGAGAACACAAAGAAAAAGTAAAAACAATTCTTGAAAACGAAAAAACATCAAGTAAAAAAAATGAAGAAATTACCGCAATTTTGATAGAAATAGAAAAAACAAAAAAAACTGTAGATTTGCCTCATCCTGATGAACAAATAATAATTGACTACGACAAAAAAACAGCAGAATTTAAAGCCTATCAAGAAAAATCTGAAGAATACAAAAAAAAGCTGGAAGAGCTAAAAAATCAAAAAGACTTGGATGTAGGAAAAATTAGTGCATTAGTGGGTAATGAAGAACAATATGTAAAACTTAAAGAAATTACAGAGATACTAACAGAAATAAAAACAATAGAAGAAAAGTTAAAAGAAGAAAGAAAACAAGCTCCTCCCGATGACGCATCAATAAAAGAGTACGAAAAACAGTCCTTAGAAAAACGTATAAAGTTCGAACAAAAACGAAAAAAATATCAAGAAGTAAAAAGCGAACTGGCTCCAAATGTAGAAGAAATCGACACCTTATTACGTGACGACGAGAAATATGCAGAATTGGTTAAAATAGGAAAAGAGATACCCATAGCAAACTTTGAATATGAAAATGAAAAGGAGGAGTCCCCGGTATTAATTAATTATTATAGTGCTGTAGTGAACTATTATAATAAAGAATTGGAACTAACAAAAAACGAAGGGGCTCAGAAAACAATACGTGAATCAGAAGAAAAAATACGAAAGGCAAAAGAGACATTAACAACACACGACAAACTCCTACAGCCTACAGACATTCAACAACTTCAACAAACCATAAATGATGAGCAAAAAAATATCGATAAAATTCGAGAAAGTATTGTAAAGAGCCAACAAAAAGAAATAATTAATGGGTTACAAAAGGAAAATCGCGCATCAGAATTGCTACTGTTAGAAAAACCAAAGGTTGTTGAAGGAGACACCCCTGAGCAAGCAAAAGCAAGAGAAGAAGAAGCGGCAAAAACAAATAACCTCAGAGAACAAATAGTAAAAGCCTTACTAAAAAAAGGGCTAAGGATGTTTGTCATAAGTGATGGGCTATTAGGCACTGGATATAGCAATCCTAATTTACAAAATACAGTACTTGTACAAAATAAATCCATACGCGATTCTCCACCAGATATAAACCTGATAATCAAGTGTATTCAACAATATGGCAGAGCGATTCGCAGTGAGGAAGGGATTTCCTTTATAGCAAGCGTCATAAATAAAAACTTGCCCAAAGAAGAACAAATTTTAACAAGCGAAGAGACTTTCGGAAAAGACGCTACATCTATTTACATAAAAAAGCTAATAAATATTGACCAGTATTATTTAGACAATTTAAATGGACTAAGCTCTGAATTAGATAAGTTAAAAAAATTACAACCGAAATTAGAGGGAAACGGCGAATTAAAAGCATTATCCGATGAATTCTTAACAGAAATTAACGACAAGCTTACTAATTTTGCAATAATTCCAGGTACAGAAGTTGAAGCTTTTCTCAAAGAATTAACATCATTTAACCAACGCATCGAGGATCAATATTATGTAGATGGGGAGATAAAAAAGCATCTTAGTACGATCGAGCTGTTTATGAGTACTATTGAACCAAAGAGAAAAAAAATTGAAGATGCTTTAAAGCCTGAAGTTAAGAAAGCCGTAGAATTAAATAAATTAGCAGACGAGATAACAACGCTAAAAAAAGAAGTTACAGAAAAATTTGAAGTACAACTAGAAGAATTGCGTAAATTATTACAGCCAAGATTTGGTGGGGAAGTAAAAGCAAAGATAAACGATACGATAAACCAAGTTGCGCTTATGCAAAAAGAGCAGTTGGGTATATTAGATGAACTATTAGCAAAAGAACGAGCTTTAGAAGACAACAAAATAAAAGAATTAGCAAATGCGACAAAAGATGCAATTGAGAACAAACCTAAGAAGGCTGAAAATGAGAAAGACCTAACGGCGATAGAGTTAGACGAGTTAGTAATTAAGATACAAGATAGTGAAAAGAAAATTAGTGATTTACAAAAACAACGAAAAGAATTTGAGGGCACTAGAAAAATAGAAGCACGAGCTGCAGATATGCGGCAGCTTATAGAGGAGGTTGACGGGCTTGAGCAGAAAGCATTGTTGGAAATGCACAATGAGCAAATTAGGTTAGCGGAATTGGCAAAAACCATACGCCTCAAGGACAAAGATGTAAAAGCTGAAATAGAAAAACATCTTAGCGCGATTAAGCTGTTTATTGAAAAGAATATTGAACCAAAGATACAAGAAATTAAAGACACTTTGAAATCCGGGATTAAGAACGTCATAGAGTTAAATAAATTAGCGGGTGAAATAAAGGCATTAGGGGAGACAGTTAATAAAAACTTTAACGATCAACTAGAAGGATTGCGTAAGTTGTTAGTGCCATTAAACCTTGATGCAGGGGTAAGAACCAGTGTAGAAGCTGCAATAGAAAATGTTAAGAATATGCAGACAGAACAATTAAAAGCATTGGATAGCGGAGAAAAAGATTTAAGAGAATTAGCCAAAGCGCAAGGAATAGAAGATCAGCGGGTAATGGATTTAATAGCAGCAAACAACAAAGTAGTTGATCCGATTTAAAAAGATGCAAAAGCCCTAAATAAAGAAATAGACGAGATGAGGCTAAATACAAGGGCAAGCACAGAAGTTTTAGCTGTTTTAGCTAAGGTGGTCAAAACGCTTATTGACGAAATCTCACTACCGTTATCAACACAAAAAGTTCTACTAGATAAAGAGTTACCCAGTGGAAAACCAAAACCAAGTTTGGCGCAAAATGTGCAAGATGATTTGAAGAACGCTAGAGAGCGCGTATCAGAGCTCCAAGGCAACCACTTAGACCATTTGAATCGTGGCC
Organism: Gammaproteobacteria bacterium; assembly: GCA_964213355.1. Taxonomy (GTDB): domain Bacteria; phylum Pseudomonadota; class Gammaproteobacteria; order UBA9339; family UBA9339; genus JBAXAM01. The sequence continues at coordinate 316,503 of CAXOVY010000030.1, read as the reverse complement.
TAGAAGCATTAAAAACCTTAACCCAAACACGAGATACAGCAGAAAAAAAAGCTGCTGAGAGTATTGCTCAAATTGTATCGGTTAGGAAAGTTATTCAAGAAAAAATAGATGAAATCAAAATAGCGCTAGAAGACCCGAACAAGAAAGCAGCGGAATTAAGCGCTTTGGCAAGAGGAGTATTCGAACTGGGTATTGCAACCCCCCTACGACAATTGCTAGATCATAGCAAACGACCCAACCTTCCACCTGATATTAAAGAACAATTAGATAGTGCTTTACAATCTGTGCAGCCGCTTAGAAAGGAGTTACTAGATAACTTGGGAAAATTAGGGGAATTGATCACAAAACGGCGACAAGAAGAAATGGCAATAACCTTCCAAAATGCAATTGGAAAATCGCAGATAAAGAATGCGCTTGCTGTTAGTACAGATGTGGTTAACTTAAATAAGACACATATTCAAGAAGCCGAATCTAAGATTAAAGAAGCCTTAGGTAATATCAACTTAGAAGCATCTGAGTTAAAAGATGTGGCAGAAGAAATAAACCATACTAGAGAGACAGCTGCTAGCGAGTTGCAAGCACAGAAAGAATTGCTGGAGAAGCTATTAAATGCAGTGGAGAAGTTACGAGACTTTGATACAGCAGAGCTAAGCAAGTTAAAAACAGCCATACAGGAAGTGGAGACTCTGCAAACAACCTTACCATCACTAGAAGATGGACAGAAAAAATTAACAGCATTGGCAGAACAACGAGAAGCGGCGGAAAAAGAAGCTACTGAGAGCGAGAAAATAATTGCAGAGATTCAGCAAAACATAGAAGCAAAAGTTACTACAAATAAAGAATTAAAAGTTTCGGAGATGACAGAAGCAGATTTGGCCAAAGAGATAAAAACAACAGGAGAATTTGAAAAAACTATTACTGAAAGGTTAAGGGTACCACAAGAGCATAGAGATCGTGCAGATCTTCTTCCATATATCAAAGAGAGATTAGTTACTGCTTTAATACCAGTGGCAACGGCTCAAGAAGACTTAAAAAATCAGCTGATATCGTTAAACAAAGCACATCTGGCACGAGCCAACAAAGACGATGAGATGTTGAAGTCGATAAGTGATTTTGAGCATGGTATTGAAGAATTTGAGAAAGATATTGGTGTGCAAGTAAAAACAATTGCAAATGCTCAACAAGATCCGAATCAGCCGAAGAAACAATTAGAAGAGTTAAGGGATAATGCCCAAAAACCTGCAGAAGAAAAGATAGCTACTTTAGAACAGCAGTTAACAGCTTTGGAAGAAAAAGCACTAAAAGGCATTAGTGTCGCTGCGCAAGGGGCATTAAAACTTGCTGAACAGAAAATGTTAGCGAGTATAGAGAAACAACGGAAGGCATTAACTGCTGAATTGGAAAATTTAAAAATAGCAATTCAAAAATGGGAAGAAGAGGACAACAAAATAAAAGGATTAGCGAATACGACAAAAGTTGAACTCAAGCAGTTTGATGAAACAACTAAACTTGAAATTGGAAATGCACAAAATCTGCCAGCACAAAAGTTAGACGAGTTAGTAATTAAGATACAAGATAGTGAAAAGAAAATTAGTGATTTACAAAAACAACGAAAAGAATTTGAGGGCACTAGAAAAATAGAAGCACGAGCTGCAGATATGCGGCAGCTTATAGAGGAGGTTGACGGGCTTGAGCAGAAAGCATTGTTGGAAATGCACAATGAGCAAATTAGGTTAGCGGAATTGGCAAAAACCATACGCCTCAAGGACAAAGATGTAAAAGCTGAAATAGAAAAACATCTTAGCGCGATTAAGCTGTTTATTGAAAAGAATATTGAACCAAAGATACAAGAAATTAAAGACACTTTGAAATCCGGGATTAAGAACGTCATAGAGTTAAATAAATTAGCGGGTGAAATAAAGGCATTAGGGGAGACAGTTAATAAAAACTTTAACGATCAACTAGAAGGATTGCGTAAGTTGTTAGTGCCATTAAACCTTGATGCAGGGGTAAGAACCAGTGTAGAAGCTGCAATAGAAAATGTTAAGAATATGCAGACAGAACAATTAAAAGCATTGGATAGCGGAGAAAAAGATTTAAGAGAATTAGCCAAAGCGCAAGGAATAGAAGATCAGCGGGTAATGGATTTAATAGCAGCAAACAACAAAGTAGTTGATCCGATTTAAAAAGATGCAAAAGCCCTAAATAAAGAAATAGACGAGATGAGGCTAAATACAAGGGCAAGCACAGAAGTTTTAGCTGTTTTAGCTAAGGTGGTCAAAACGCTTATTGACGAAATCTCACTACCGTTATCAACACAAAAAGTTCTACTAGATAAAGAGTTACCCAGTGGAAAACCAAAACCAAGTTTGGCGCAAAATGTGCAAGATGATTTGAAGAACGCTAGAGAGCGCGTATCAGAGCTCCAAGGCAACCACTTAGACCATTTGAATCGTGGCCTAGAAGCATTAAAAACCTTAACCCAAACACGAGATACAGCAGAAAAAAAAACTGCTGAGAGTATTGAGCAGATTAAGCTGATTGACACAAAGATTCAACAACAGCTCGCTATAGTACAAACCGCTTTAGGTGCACCTGAAAAAAAAACAAAAGAACTAGAAGAATTAATAGCCAACACATCAGGGTTTATAGCCGATATTACTGAAGAACTAGATTCCCTGCAACCTCAGAGCGAAAACATTAGCGTACCAAAAGATTTACGCGCACAGTTAATAGAAGCCATAAAGCCGGTACGATTAAATCTTGATGAATTGTCCGATGCATTAAAAATATTAGCTCAAAACCAACGAGAGACAGAGGCAGCAATAATAATCCAAAACATGTTTAGAAAGCGTCAAGAGAGATTATGGCAAGAACGCGCTTTAAAAGATAAGGGAATAGCGGATTTAGCAGATAGCAAAACAAAAGAGCAAGTAACAATAATTAAACAAAAAATAGATGCAATTGCAGATGAAGTCGCGCAAACACTCGAAGCAATTACTGCCACTCTAGAACCTGAGAATGCCGACAGCGCTGATAAGTTAGACGCATTGGTAGAAGAGATAAACACATTTATAAAAGAAAAAGATATAGTTTTAGGGGTGCATCTAGAGGAATTGCAGCTCCCAGCGATACCAAGTCTTAGCATAGATACAAAAGATCTTCTAGATCAAACTATAATAAAAGCAGAAGATCTTCGAAAAGTACAGTTACCAAATTTAGGGAAGAGATTAATAAAGGTACAAGAGTTATCTGCAACGCGAAGGAAGGAAGAAAAGGCTGCTGAAGAGGTCGCAGCAAAAGGATTGCTAGTGGTTGAAGAGTTGATGCTGAATCTGCAAAATACCAAAAAAGAGGTAGAAAAAGCACAAGGCGATATAAAGCTAAAAGCTGCTGCATTAACGGAGTTGGCAGACAATACGGAACAGCTTATAGCACAGGCAAGATTAACTTTGTCAGAACAACAGGAAGCGCTGGGGGCAGAAAAACAAAAAATCTTTGATACTACTATTAAGGAAAAAATAGATCATGTTTTGGAGATTGCAGATGAAGAGGAAGAACTTTTGCAAGACATAGAGGATGCTACAAAACAGCTAAGAGAATTGGCTGACATACGAGAAAAAGAAGATAAGCAGGTAAAACCACTAGAAAAAAAACCAGAAACGAAACAAAAACCACCAGAAAAAAAGCTAAATCCAACTTTCGAATTGGCTATCAGGAAAGATACAGCGGGCAAATGGTCATTGGAGTCGAACAATCCTACCGGTACACCGAGCTGGACAAAATGTAGAGAACTCCCGAATATGCCAGAGGATACAACCTCTGAAGATTTGTTTGAAGCATTAAAGAACCTTAAATTGAAACCAACAGATCTCTCGGATGGATTAGTAAGTATAGAGTCTAAATTAACTGCTGTTCCTCCGATAATAATCATACATATCAGAGCCACGAATACCAAAGATGCTCTTGAAATAGCTGCAGGTCTGGTAGAGAAAGCTAGCAACGCACTAAAAGCCAAGGAGGAGGAAAAAAACACCCCCACCAAGGTATAAGGACTAAAAAGGTAGTGTAAATTGCATTAGTTCCGGCTTAATCTGACACTTGATAAATAAAAAGATGTGGATTGAAGAAGTGAAAGCGAAACGAGCGCACGTCGCGAGCGAGCTTTCACGATCAAACTCTATCTTAACCGCCCCCAGGACCATCGTTACGGTGCTCTTGTTCACCCTCTTCATACTCCTCACCATCATGTTCAATAATTATTTTTGGCTTTTCCTCTTTAATTATTGGTTTTAGATCACCAGGCATTTGTGGTTGTTCATCCGGCTTCTTTTGTTCAAGAAGATCTATTTCTTGTAATCTTTCCTCAATATTTACTGGTTTTATTAGATCACCAGGCATTTGTGGTTGTTCATCCGGTTTCTCTTGTTCAAGAAGATCCATTTGTTCTAATTTTTGTGCAACATCACTTCCTTCTTTATCTAAATCAATAGTAGCAAGTTCACTTAATACTTCTTCCTTTTTCTTTATCTCTACATCCTCTTGTTCAATTGATTCCACAGACTTACCATAAAAGTAGTTACTTATGCCAGAGCCAAAAACAAAGTTAATTAACTTAAAAAGAGTAGAACCACGATATTCTTCATTTGCTTTTTTTAACCCATCTAAAAGGCTTGCTGCTTTTTTTAATTTGTCAGCTAACTCTTGTTTGTTAGCTGTTTTCATACTATCTACGGTTTGCTTTAAAATACCAACATCCACAACCATTTCTTTTGCTTTGTTTATTTTTTTAACCGTATCATCTATGGCAGGACCGATTTTAGATTTTAATAACTTTTTTAGCGGTTCTAAAAATTCTGGTTCAATCCCACCTCCTTGTGCAGAAGGAACATTCTCGTTCCAACCCCCGAGTTGTTCAATATCTTCATTTGTTAGCAACCCAAGACCTATAGCATTGCCAATAAGTTTATCATCAGATAAAACACCGGACTGCAACATCTTTTCAAAAGAAGTTAACAATTCTTTACGCTCAAGTAATAATCCGTAATTTAGTTGACTCATTGCTCCTTTGAGTTGTTCACCTATTGAGTCTACCAATTCTGATAGCTCTTTTAACCCTTTGGATATGTTTTTTTGCTTACCTGATTGAATATCGCCAATTTTGATTTTGGCTTTATTCATAGTAGCTTCAATAAGTTCACCTCCTTTGGCGTATTCACATATTTTATGATAATCGTTTAGTTTACTCGAGGCTGCTTCTGCTTCTTTAACAGTTTCTGCTGATATAGAACTCGTCAATCCATACGTTATTAGATCTTTAAGTTTCTTACTCCAACCATTAAGAAGCAATGATTCAACTGAATCAGGTTTTATAAACTTTCGCAATTTCGTTATTGCTCTAGCTAAGGCTTGTCCATTCTTTGATTCTTCTATTGCCTTAACGATATCTAATTGAGCTTTTATTCTTTTTATTTCATTATCCCACTCACCATTTTCAAGATGGCTACCTTTCAAACCTTCAAAAGACGCTATTGCTCCTTTTAAGTTTTTTTCAGCAGCATCATATAAATTTTCGTCTTTGGGCACAGCATTCAAGCCACTCTTTAATTTATCAATATCAACCTGCAGCCCTGCAATATCTGCCGCTTTTTTATCATTACGCGCATCCTCTATTTGTCGTTTTTTAATTGCTTCATTTAGCCTTACTAACTCAGCATTTAGTACTTTCTGTTGCTCTTCTATGCTCGTCAACATCTGCTGGCCAATAATATCTAATGCTTTTTTCGCATCAACACTAATACTTTCTGGCGCTTTTCCTTTCAAAGCTGCTAGCTGCTGTTCTAAAGTAGCTACCTTTTCTTTCGCAAAAATTTGGGCATTATCCCCTAAATTTTCTAATTGTTCCTTCGTCAACTGCTTCAGATCTAGTAGAGTTGCTTTAATTGTGCTTACCTGCGTACCAATATCAATTTCAAATTGTTTAATATTCTGACCAAAAGTCTTTATCGACTTCAACATCTCCTCATCTTTTGAAGCACGTTCTTGCGCTAATCTCTCTAGCTCTAACCGCTTATTTGTCAATTCTACTAAATTTTGTTTTTGGACTGCACTCACTCGTATTACAGCTTTTTCTAATTCGCTTATCACCTCTTGCCTAAGACCTATCCTATCAATACCCTTTAGCAATTCACTCTGTTTTGCTAAATTATCCTCAGCCTCTGTCTCAACCGGCTGTATTGTATTTACTACCAAATCATTCAAATCTTGTACTTTTGTGGACTCAACAACATTAACTCCACCCATGACATCCCTAATGCTTTTTTCAATCTCACTAACTTCATCATTAACACCCTGTATTGCGTTTGTTGCTTCATCGCCTTTTTTAACTCGCGCCCTAATCAATTCATTTATCTTATTTTTCTCATTTACTAAGTCTATGTCTAGCTGCTGCCGAACAGGATCTAAAGCATCCTCTAATCTCTTTTTTAGATAGGGCAGCTCGCTCTTACCAATAGCTACTGCTTTTTCTAAATCTTTGTTGGCTTGTATTGTAAAGGCATCTATATCTGACACTAAAATATTTAACTCATCTGCGTTCATCGTTGCATCTGCGTTCATCGTTGCAGTTGTTTTCGTTTGAATCTCTGAAACCTTGGATTTAACCCTCTCCAGAATAATATAGATCGCTTTTTCGCTTTTACTGACGTTGTCTTCTGCTACTTTCCGAATCGCAATCATATCTGCCAATTGTCTTTGCTCTTCCGCTATCTTCGTCGTTGTCGTTTGCAAAGTACTAATAACTCCAGTTAAAGTTTCTTGTATTTGGCTTAGCACTTTTTGATCAAAACCTTGTAGTATAGTGGCTTTACTTAAAAGACTATCCAATATTGTTTTTTGTTCTTGCAAAAGATTAACAGCAGTTGCTTGATTGCTTTTTATCTGTGTTGCCGTCGCCTCTAATACATCTGCCGACGATTCTATGTTTGCCAATGCTTTTTGTACTTCAACGCTCTGTGCTGCAATGCTTTCGCTAGCTTTTTTAACTTCTTTGGCACTAATATCAAAAGCCTGTTTTATTTGATCTTTTTCAATCGCGTTTTGGATTGTTGCTGCCGCCTCTATCTTTCGTTGGTTTTGAGCTAATATTTCCAGTTTTGTCAATACGTCGGACAATTCATCAAGCTTCGATTGTACTGGCTCTAGAGCTCCTATTAACTGCATGCGTAAATCTTCTGGTACACTAATGTCTTCACTCTGCAACTGCAGCGGCTGTAATTCTTCAGTAATATTAGTTATAAATTTTCTTGTGTCGCTTACCAGTTTTTCTAGATCTTCTGCTTTCTTCTCGGGTTTAGCTTCTAAAGATCCTTGTGTTGCAATGAGTTCTTTTTGAATCTTTTTACCAATTGATTCAATCTGCTCAATACTCTTAGCAGTTTCTTTTTCTGCTATATCTCGTGTTTGAGTTAAAACTACTAATTCCTCAATTCTCGTTAATTCAGTTTCTATCGCATTACACTTGTCATTAAATTTAGAAAAATCTTCTGCTAACCCTTTACCAAAGGTTAACTCTCCGAAATCTGTTTTTAGTTTCATTATTGATTTTTGTAGCTCTTCCTGTTTTCCACCTGCAACCAGTTCCTTCTCTATTTTTCCTATACGCTTATCTACGTCTAATTTTGTAATTTTCTCTAATCCTTCTGTTGCTTTGGTTACATCCGCAGTAGCTTGGATAAGTCCAGCAAAACTTATGGCCACAGATGGATCTTTTAGCTTCTGCAATATAGCTTTCCATCCTTCAACTAATTTTTTAGTTGAGTCTGATAATAACGGTTGCATTGTTACTGCAGCAACTTTTGGTTCTAACAAGCTTATTTTGCCAATAAGCTGTTTAGCTGCAGGCCCCGCTTTTTCTAGTGCGCGTATTCTTTCTAATTCCGCATTTATAGTTATTGAGGCACCACTTACATCTAACTCCTTGTATACAGGCCTTGACAGCACATCCTTTAATGATTTACGCAGCGCATCCAAACGTTCGTTTGCAAAACTTCTTAATCCAAAATCCTCTGGCAATACATTATCTATACCTTCTTTTGATTCCTGTAACTTATCAAGTATGCTCTTAGCCAATATAAGAGGCCAAATCTTAACTTCTAGCGCTTTCTCCAATTTCTCTGCATACCTAACCAACTGATATTTTCTCTCTTGTGCTAATGTTGTTAGATATGTGTGTACAGCCATATCCAACTCACCTTTTGTATCACTGAAATGTGCCAGCTCACCTTTTAGCCCTTCTATATTACTAGCTAATGCGTCTTTAAAACTCGCTATATTTTCACCCAACTCTTCCAGTTGTTCTAAAGCTTTTTCTGGATGCTCAACAAAAGACAAGCCCTTTTCCTGCAAAAAGGCAATGGGTTCTTTAACAGCAGCTAAATACTTGCCCAGAGGCTCGGAGAATTTATCTTCTGATAATTTTTGTATTTTTTCTAAATTTTCAATAGCTATACCCACTTCGTTAATATCAGCGTCACTTATTATATAATCATCACTGTCCAGCTTGTCGCTAGCTGCTTTGAGCAACTTTTCAGCAGATGCTCTCAGTTCTGCCAAGCCTTCTGGCAACCGCTTTATAACCTCATCCAATTCTTTTAGTTTTCCACAAAGCTTTTCTGCTTCTTTCGATTTGCGTAGAGCTGAAACAGCCGCTATTTTCTCCTTCGCTTTTCCTATGTCATCGTCTAAAGATTTGATGTCATCAACTTTTAATTCATTGAGCAGTTTTTCTATTTCACCTACTCTTTTACTTATTCTCGCGCCAAAATCTCCCGGTGGCATTTCTGACTTTCTCAACACATCTAATTCTTCATAAAGCTTTCTTATTTCAGGAAATCGTTCGATGTTGCCGCTTATCACCCGCAGATATGATTCAACTTCGTTTGGAGTCCTTTGTGATATATTTTCATCTGATACACCTTCACCAATTTTTGAAACTAAAGAACCCACTGCTTTTTTAAAAGCACTCATGTTTTCTGGCAAAGCACTTGATGCTACCTGTAATTCTTTCAATAAGTGTTCATTAATCCTCTTTGCTTGCTCCCTCTTTTCTATTTGAAAGCCATCAAACTTACCCATCAACGTGCAAAATACACTATCCGCATCGGGACCACTGAGCTCTTCAGCTGTAAAGGGGCGCTCACCCTCCGGTATAAGACTATTTACCACTACTGTTGTAATAGCCAACTCTCCTTTGTCTCCTTTACCGCGTAAATTCCTTCCAAATTCTTGTTTAAGCAACGTAATTATGTCGCTCTTCTCTTCTTCGTTAAAATCCTTGATAGATTTGGATACATTTGTTGACAAGCGCAATAATTTATTGTTACTGTATCCAGTCCCCAGGTTACCCGTACTAACAACGAACCTTATCAGCCCTTTCTCAAGCAAAGCTGAAATTATATCTGTATTTTTATCATTCTCGACTTGGTTCGGATCAGTTAATAATAGCGCTGCTATAGAACTTTTTTCATCTAAGGCTTTTATTAAAGCATTACTTTCTACACCAAGCCTTTTTAGCTCTTTCTCTATCTCTACTCCCCTTCTAGTTCCTATACGTTTTTTAGGATCGTCACGTTCCTTCTGCAACTTTTGTATGTTTGCGGAGATGTCAAAATATTTTTCTAGCGTAGCGAAATACAAATCCACCCTTTCATCCTTTCCTTTTATGGCGTCGTGTGTCCCATAAGATCCCCAGTCCAGGTGATATTTTTTTTCATGCTCTGTGATAAAATCTTTCTTTAGTTTTTCCAGCCTTTCTGCGACATTTTCTTCTTTACTTCCGGCTATGTTCAACACTATATCTGTAAATTCTTTCTCTCTCTTTACAATTTCCTTTTCATCACTACAGTTCCTTTTTACAATCCCCATATAGGAATCATACAATAGTTTGTAGGAGGTCTTATTATCCTCGGTATTATATTTGTATAATTTTTTTAAAATAAGATCATCCTTAAGCTTTCCGTATGTCTGTTGATCGTTTTTTATGTTCTCTGCTCTAGCCAATATCTTATCTGTAACATCTTTTGTTATTTCATCAGCCAGTTTGCGATTGTTCCCTCCGTACATATTTGCCAATTTTTTGGCAGGATCTTCCTCGACAATTTCTGCTTTCTTTCCCTGTTTTACCTTAGGCTTGGGTTCCTGTTTTGCCTTAGGCTCGACTTTAGGACTTTTTATTGTCTCTATTATGATTTCGGCTTCCTTGATTCTTTTCTCTTGTTCTTCTTTGGGTATTTTTAAAAGATTAATTACCCTGCTGTACTCTGCAAGAGCCCCATCAAACTCTTTATCTTTTATTAGTTTCTTAAAATTACTAAGCTCGTCGTTATTTCTAGAAGTAAGCACCTCTCTATACTTGGTACGCAACTTACCAGCATCGATGGGACTAGCGCTCATTGCCTCTTTAAAATCTTTCATCAGGCTTGTGCTGTATAGATCCCCTTTCCTCTCCCCATTAACTAGTTTTCTTGCTTGTTTCTTATACTCAATGTCAATTATATTCTTTAACTCTTTGTCTTCCATTAAAATATCATAGTTTGTTGGCAGTATCCCAGCGCCAACAGCTCTCCTTATCTCATCGATACCATCAGCAAAAAGATTTCTTTCTAACCACTTCATTCTAGTATCATGATTGTTTATGAATCTATTTTGCTTAGTTATTGAATCTTTATAGTACTCCTCTATTTCATCAGTTTTCCCAAGCAGCAATAATTCTTGTAGATCTTTTTCCTGCTTTTTAACCTGATCAAGTTTAAGAATGATATCAATCATTACGGTATATTTGATATTTTTAGCCTGCTCCTCTCTCATTTCTCCATAGACATCGCGCTTATCCGGCAATTCTGGCAATCCTTCCGTATCCTCAATTAATTTTTGCTCATTAGCCAAAGCAGCTGTATTAGTTCGTTCCTGTAGCTGCTTATTGCTACCAAAATTATTTAACTCTTCACAAAACTTCCTGGCTTTTTCGGAGTCGTCCCAAAATGAGAGACCCTGCTGCCGTGAGGTTCTATCAATAGTGTGTTGAATATTATTTGGAGAATTGGGCGCTAAAAATTCAACAACGCTATTTTCGTAAAATTCTTTATTTTCTTTGAATTCCTTTTTTATATCATTACATTGTACTTGACGCGCCATATGTTCTTTGTATTGGATATCATGTAATGGGATATCGCATATAACTGCATCCTCCCCACCAAACACTTGTATTACTTCGTTTGTTGGCGTACCAGTAGCTCCCAAAACATCATTGTCCTTCATAAGGTTTTGCAATGATGCCTCTACAGACTTAAACCTTTTATCATAACGTTTCGGAATTAAAGCATGCACTTCATCTATGAATACCTTCTTTTGCTTTATATTATCAGCATATTTTAGTAACTGAGCATGAGTCATTACAGTGTATGGATGTTCTTTCAGGTATTCATTAATATCCCCTTTAAAATCATCTGGTAAAGCCGTAGCTACTACTCCATCGGTTTTGATAAAGGTATTTATATCCTTGACCATCTCCTGCACCAGCTTTTTGTTTTTTGTGACAAAAACGCCGCCGCCATATGCAGCTGCTGCACTGGCAAGAATGCCGGTTTTACCCGTACCCGTTCCAGCTCTTATAATCTGAGGGTATTTTACTTTGACCGGTTCTTTCGTTTTGGGATCGATTTTATCAATTATTTCGCCTTTCTCGTTAATACCTTTACCAATAATTGATAAAAATGCATTTGCTTGATAGATACGGTCTCTGAACCGACCGCTTGAAAGCTGTATACTCGTTCCGCGCTTGAAAGCGACTACCTCACCAGTACCAGAATTAAGCCTCACTCTAACATCGCTAATAAGCGGTGGCCCAACTTTTAGCTCTGATGTTTTACCTTCCTCTTTGTCAATATAATATTGTTGTAGCTGTACATCAAACACATTGGGAAAACAACCATCCTTAACATCTGGGTTTTTGACACCGGAAAAAGTAGCTCTAAATATTTTACCCCGAATATTTACAGCAACTGTTACAGAGGCACCGAGGCTTATTGATCCAAAGACCTCTTTCGAAGCCATCTGCTTCGAGATTATCTTTCTGAACAAATCCCACACATCTTCAACCTTCTCACTATCACCAAATTTAACCATCCTTATCTTGCTGGTGCTTTCATACTTACTCTCCTTCTTTTTTTCCGATGCACTCTTTTGCCGTTCAAGTTGCTCTAATTTGTCTTTCTGTTTTTCAAATACTTTACTGTCGATACCTTCGCCGCGAAGAATCGAATCCGTAGCCTCTAATCCACGACATACTTCAGCGTATGCAAGAAACTTCTTTTTTACTTCTTCGCTCAATTCTTGCCCTTTTTGCACCTGAATTTGTTGCTGCGGCTGTTCTGGCTTTTTTTCTAATTGCAATTCATCTTCTTTTTCTAACGCCTGCAATGCTTGCATGTCCCCATCGTTAGCTCCTTGATCTTCGTCCTCCTGTTCCAGAAAATCTTCTGCATTTTGTGGCTTTTCTTGTACTTCTTGAGTATCTTGCTGCGGTTCTTTATTGTAATCTTTTTCCATACGGGCAATCTCCATATTTTTTTAAAATAGACTATATACATTATAATACTATCGAATGAAAATATAAATCATTTCCATTTTTTATTTATGCTTTCTAAATTCAATTCCAACCATTGAAGAGCAATAATTGCTGCAGCATTATTAATTTGGCCAGAACGTACTGCGGAAAAAGCTTCTCGAGCTTCAACCACGTGAATTTTAATATCTTCATATTCCGATACGAGACCGCAAAATTTTGGTGCCTTGATAGAATCAACTTTAGCGCAAAATAATTTTACTTTTTCGGTTGAGCAGCCAGGAGTAGCCAGATAATCATAAATTGGTAAAAGCGCCTCGATGTCAAGACAAGCTTCTTCGCGCATTTCACGCTGAATCAGTTCTTCGTAGTTTTCCTCATGCGTCTGATCCATAATTCCTGCAACAATTTCAATCAACCATGGAGTTGTGTTTTTTCCTAAAGCACCGACTCGGAATTGCTCAATCAATACTACTTTATTGTGCCGTGGATCGTAAGGTAATGCTGCAGCAACACTGGGTTTGATCATCAGTTCTCTGACGTAGGTTGGTGTCCATTCGCCCTTAAAAAGTTTGTGCCGCATTTCATAACGTTCAATATGGCAAAAACCATCGCGCAATACAGTTTTAAGATTTATTCTTACATCTTCTTCAGTCATTGATTGTTTGATTTTGTTCATATTTAAAATATTTAATGTATCCAACCTGGCTGCAGTACATTACCAGAATTATTGGTTACGATAGTTAAATGATGCGGCTTTTTGTAATAAAAAATATTGCTATTATCAACAGCAAACGCTCCAAGGGTATTAAGCACTAATATATCTGCATGTGCCCTATCCGTTGTAAACACTGATGCTCTTTGCACGCGCAAATAACGTGCATCAAAATACGCACGATGAGTTAGTCTAGCAACCATACTATTTACTGTACCTGATAGGCAAATTGGACCACTAGAGCTACTACTAACAAATAAATTATCGCTATCGATCCAGCTGATATTTATTCTGCCATTACCACTTTGATAAATTTTATCGATAATGTACTGACCTTCTAGATTAATAGTTCCGTTGCCTTTGGCAGTAACAGTTAAACCAGCGGTTTTGAAATCTTTGGCGTTTACCGTAGCATTGCCGGTAACGGTTATACTTTTTAGCCCGGGAGAAAACACTTTAATGATAGGGTTGTTCGCAGATAGCGGCGCAGCAACATGCAATACTTGATCGGTAACAGTGATACGATTATCATACAAATCTTTTTCAAACCCGACAACCCTAGCAGCATATGAACCATTAACTAGTTCTATAGTAGTATTGCCATTTAATGCTATTGATTTAAAGGGCGGTAGATTATACTTTTGCGCTATTACTACTTCCGGTGCAATTGTTCCCTTTATAGTTGGCGCTTTATGACAACCGACAGTAAAAATTAAAATTGCCGTTACAACCAATATTTTTTTCATAACAAAAGCTCCCTGCTAATAAAAAGTTTTGCCTATTTTAATCCCAAGTTAAATGGATTGAAATTGGTATTTCGATCAAATATGTCTACCTGTTCATGTTTTTTTAAAAACCTTGCAAAAGCATAAATGCCAGGCGTCATCAAAATCTGGTAGATCATTTTACACCAATAGGCTGATATTCCTAAAATCATAATATCATGCCAACTTACAACACTAGCAAAAGCTATCGTAGTAAACACCATACTATCAAGCAGTTGACCAACTGAAGTGGCGCCAATAGTTCTAAACCAAAGATATTTGCCCTTCGTTAAAATTTTTACTCTGGCTAGAATATAAGTGCCGATAAACTCGCCAACTAAAAACGCACCAAAAGAAGCTGCAAGTAAATAGGGGGCTCGACCCAAGATAGCGGCGTATTGTTCTTGTTCATGCCAAGAAGGCGCAGCCGGCAATATAATGGCAAATATAATAATTGCAGCAACACAAAGATTACAAATAAAAGCTGACCAAATTACACGCCGTGACATAGCGTAACCATATACTTCTGTCAATATCACGCTTAATGCATAATTTAGCGGGTAGATAAAATCTCCAGCGGTTAACATTATGTTGTTACTAATAGGAACTATTTTTTGCGTAATAATATTTACCACTATAAATAGAGAGACAAATAGCATCGCTATTGGTGTATAGAATTTGAGTCCCTGGTAGCGAAGCAACGTGTTGGGGCTATGTATGATTGTATGAGTATTCATGCTTTTTTGTTGTTGATATAAATTATAGATAATGCATTATTTTTTGCATCGCCACCGCACGATGGCTGATCTTGTTTTTTAATTCTGGAGCTAATTGCGCAGCAGTGCATTGGTACGTTGGCACCCAGAAAACAGGATCATAACCAAAACCATTCGTACCTGCCGGCGCCAAAGTAATTTCCCCCTCCCAAGTACCTTGGCAAATAATAGGTGTGGGATCGATAGCTGACTTCAAAAACACTGTTATACACTGAAAACGTGCAGCACGCCTAGCTTTTGGCACGTCGCGCAATTCCTGCAGTAATTTGGCAATATTATCACCATAGGTTGCTTGTGGACCAGCGTAGCGAGATGAATAAATGCCAGGTCTTTTTGCCAGCGCATCAACTTCGAGCCCAGAATCATCGGCAATTGCTGGCATATTTGCATGCTCGCAAGCATTTCTTGCTTTTAGAATTGCATTCTCCACAAAAGTTAGACCAGTTTCTTCAATTTCCGAAACTAGTAGCTCTGCTTGTGAAACAACAGTAATGTTTTTAGATTGGAGTAAAGAGACCATTTCTTGTGTTTTATGGCTGTTGTTGCTTGCTATGATTATTTTCATTTTATCCTCAAGTTTTTTCTGCTACAACGATGCGATAGATTCCTGCAAGATCTTGGTACGGCGTTATAGCTTGATATTTATTTTGGCGCAATAGCTTTTGTACTTGTTCGCTTTGATCATATCCATGCTCAAGCATTAGTAGGCCACCCATTGTGAGGTGCTCTTTTGCTTGAATAATAATTTTTTTGAGCGCTACTAAACCATCACCTGCTTCCAATGCAATTTTCGGCTCAAATCTAACGTCGCCTTGTTGTAAGTGCGGATCGTCTTGGGCAATGTACGGTGGATTGCTGATAATTAAATCAAATTTTTTGCTGGGTAGGGCCATGCACCAATCGCCACAGTAAAAATCAATGTTGTTTAGTTGTAGTTGCCTAGCATTATAACGCGCGAGGTTTAAAGCATCAGTGCTAATGTCTGTTGCAACGACAATCCACTTGGGACATGCAGCAGCCAACGCGAGTGCAATTGCGCCCGAACCTGTACCCATATCAGCAATGACCGCCACTTCATGATCCAATTTATTCAAAGCAATCTCAACCAGAAGTTCAGTTTCTGGCCTTGGAATTAAAACGCTTTGGTTTACTGTTAACTCAAGCGACCAGAACTCTTTTTTGCCTAAAATATAAGCAATCGGTTCGCCACTCTTGCGGCGGCTTAGTAAACCGCTGAATTTTTTTTCTTGTTCTTTTGTAAGTTCGTATTCAGAGTGTGCATATAAAAAACTTCGTGGTTGGTTTAAAACAAATGTAAGCAATAGCTCCACATCAATCCGAGAAGTAGTTGAATTCGCAAGGAACTTAGTTGCTAATAATTCAGCTATACTCATAAAAAGCTTTTAATATAGGATAAAGTCTTTTTAGTTGCACCACGGTGTTTTTCAACTACATCGAGCGCTGAGCACCCTAGTTTTTCTTGCAACGTTTTGTTTTGAAATAGTAGAACCAAATTTCGAGCCAATGCAACTTCATCAATAACTGTTATTAGCGCTTCAGCATCAGTAAGCAGCTGACCAATTTCAAGAAACGCACTTAGATGTTGCCCAGATATAATTGGCTTTGCAAGTACTGCTGGTTCCAGCAAGTTATGTCCACCCCATGAAACAAGACTACCACCAACAAACGCAATATTACTGGCTGCATAAAATAACAACAGTTGGCCCATTACATCGCCTAAAATCACATTGGTTGATACTAAGCATTTTTGGTTTTCACTATACCGAATTGCCTCGAACCCTCTTTCCAGACAAAGATCAAAAACTTCATTGAAACGCTGAGGGTGACGTGGTACTAAAATTAACAAACTTTCTGGTAAAGTCTCACGGACTATTTTTGCCGCAACCAAGATTTTTTCTTCTTCTCCTTTATGGGTGCTTGCAGCTATCCAAATTGGTCGATCCTTTCCCCAGGCTAGGCGCAATTGTTTAGAGTGCTCGAAAAGATCGTCTGGTACTTTAACATCAAATTTAATATTACCAGTTATCAATATTTTCTTCGGATCAAGTCCAAGAGCTAAAAATCTCTCGGCATCAAGTTTGCTTTGCGTGGCTACAATAGTAATGCAGCTCAACATTGACTGCATGAAAGAGTGAACTTTTTTATAGTTAACAAATGATTTTTCGGATAAACGTGCATTGGCAAGAACAATTGGGATTTTGCTCTCTGCAGAATAATACAAAATATTGGGCCACAATTCTGTTTCCATTAAAATTAAAATTTTTGGATTGATATGGCGCAAAAAACGTTTGACAGCAAAGGGGTAATCATAAGGCACATATAGTTGTAGTACTTGCCCGTTAAAAACTTCTCGGATACGCTCCGCTCCAGTTGGAGTCATGGTGGTTACAACAATAGTCGTTTGGGGGTAGTCATGTATTAGTTCTTGAATTAATGGTACAGCAGAAATTGACTCACCAACTGAAACCGCATGCACCCATATACTATCTTTGAGAGCAGGGAAATCAAAACACGCGAAACGCTCGGGCATATGCTGGCGATAGGCAACGTTTTTTCTTGATTTCCACAATAGTCTTAGCGGCAAAAATGGTAAAATTAAATATAAAAATAGATTATAAATATATCTCACAAACAAGCCCTTCACAATTACATGATTATATTAATAGTTTTTACATACCATACAAAAAACCCAAAAACAGCGGTATTATAGCATGCGAGAGAAATAAAATATAATATGGTCAAATTATCCGAATGTGGTATATTTTAGCAGTCGTTTTTAGGACTTTTGTCGAAATTAATCATGGAGAGCAGATATGCATAAAAAGTGTAAAAAGATTATTGCAGCAATAGTTATCGTAGTTGCTTTAGCGCTAGCTATTGTAGTCAGCATTTGGCACCAACAAGGATTAACTTATATTATCTTTGTAAGCAGATTTTTTGATGTAATGATACCGATTTTGGCTGTTGGAGCATTAATCAAGTATTTAATCAGCGGCCATTGTAATTGTGGTTGCGACCACAACCACGATCATGATGTTTGCAAAAAACAGTAGGCTTTTTTAGAACCTGTTTATAACACAATCAAGCTCCTAGAATATTCCTGGACTTGATTGTGTGTGTGAGTTGTTCTCCCCTTTTATCATGTAAAATTTGATGCAAGTCTTTTTTATCCACTCGGGCGATAGTTTCTTGTGTTAACCTAATTTTTTTTGTTGCCTGATAAGCCAAACACAATATTTCAGCAATTTTTGTTAACTTTTTGTTGCCAGCCTCACAAACGAGTAAAAATTGCCGAAAACGCTCAGGCCTTCTATAAGCATCTATCTGCTCAAGCAAGGTTATACAATCATCAGCATTGTTAGATAATTTGTCCAAGCTGTTTTTTAGCTTATTTACTAATAGCGATAATTCTTTGTAAGAACTCGGCAATTTATATTTTTTACAGAGATTTTTTATTTCTTCATTGCTCAAACTATATGTTATCGCAGCGAACCGTACCACAGCATCTCTGCTTAATTTCACCCCGCGAGTTAATGCTTTTTTGATAGAGGTAAAGTGTGCGGCTATTTCTGGGAATAATTTTTGTAAAACAAGAGCCCTTTTAAGTACCATAAAAAATCGTTCTGGAGACTCTTCGCTGAGCGCTCGCTGCAATTCCTGCCATACTCGTTCTGGAACCAAAGCATCAACCTCACCCTTTGCCAGCATAGCCCGCATTAATTTATTGGTTTCGCTATGTACTTTGAAATCATTGAAGCGCGCAGCAAAGCGTGCTACTCGCAAAATACGCACTGGATCTTCAGCAAATGCTGGCGAAACATGGCGCAAGATATGTTTTTTTAAATCTCTACAACCACCATAAGGATCGATAATTTTCCCATCCAAAGATTGCGCAATAGCGTTAATCGTAAGATCACGACGCTTAAGATCATCCTCCAAGGTAACGCTGGGATCGGAATAACAAATAAAATCAGTATATCCTCTACCGGTTTTGCGTTCTGTACGCGCTAAGGCGTATTCTTCGTGAGTTTTAGGATGTAAAAATACAGGAAAATCACGACCAACCTTCTTAAATCCAAGCTTTAGCATTTCTTGTGGCGAAGCGCCAACCACAACCCAATCGCGTTCTTTAACGGATAGGCCTAATAATTGGTCACGAACAGCACCACCAACCAAATATATTTTCATTAACCCCTCGACCTGTGTAAAATATAAAAATGAGTTTAAATTTACTATTACAATATTTACTACCACAGCATATTTTATCACGACTTGTTGCAAATATAGCCAATTGTCGCACGCCTTTAATTAAAAATTTTATTATCCGACAATACTGTAAGTTTTATCGTATTGATATGGTAGATATGCTTGAACCCAATCCTATTAATTATCCAACTTTCAATGAATTTTTTATCCGCGCCCTGAAACCAGGTGCCAGACCAATTACCAACGATCAAAAAACTATCATTTCGCCGGTAGACGGCAGAATTGGGCAAATCGGACAAATTAATGCTAATCTATTAATTGGTGCCAAAGGTAAAAATTTTACCCTTGAACAATTGTTTGCTGATAATGAAGACGCAGCACGATTTCACAATGCCAATTTCGCAATTTTATATCTAGCACCATCAAACTACCATCGCATTCATATGCCAATTAGTGGCAAGTTACGTTCGATGCGCTATGTACCAGGCAAGCTTTTTTCCGTAAATCCAAAGACGATTGATCGTATTCCAGGTGTGTTTGCTAGAAACGAACGGATAATTGTTACATTTGATACGATATTTGGTACGATGGCCATGGTTTTAGTAGGCGCTATGATTGTTGGCAGTATTGAAACCTCGTGGGCAGGCGTGGTAATGCCAAACAAACAAAGGAGTGTTATGAACTGGGATTATACCAAACGGGAAATCGTTTTTGAGCACGGATTGGAAATAGCTAACTTTAAACTTGGTTCAACTGTAATTCTATTATTCCCAGAAAAAGCAATGCAGTGGAATCAAATGGTGCAAAAAGGTAGCCCAATAAAGATGGGGCAAAATCTAGGGACGTTATTTTAGAGTGAAATCCGACCAACACGAAAAATTAGCATCTATTTTGCAATCCGGTCTTTGTGCGCTTAATTTAAAGTTCGCACAAACAACACAAGAAAAGATCATTAAATATATAATGTTGCTACATAAATGGAACCAAACCTACAATTTAACTGCCATACGCGATCCAAAATCAATTTTGATTCGGCATATTTTTGATAGTTTGGCCACTGCTCCGTTTATTGCTCAACCGAACGTTTTGGACTTTGGCACTGGAGCAGGGTTACCGGGGATTCCGTTGGCATTAGCACTGCCAAAATATAACTTTGTTTTGCTTGACAGCTCCAATAAAAAAACTGTTTTTTTGAATCATGTGATACTTTCGCTTAATATCGAAAATGTAACTGTTGTAACTAAACGCATTGAAAATTTTATTTCTGCTCTAAGGTTTGCTACGATTATAACCAGAGCCACTACTACACTAGATGCTGTTGTTAGCAATACTAAACACTTGCTCGCTACGAATGGTCAGATTTTGGTTATGAAAGGTAAGTATCCAACAAAAGAGCTTGGGGAAATTACTCAGTCAAGAGAAATATATCGCATCAAGGTGCCGTACTTAGATGAAGAGCGACACTTAGTTAAAATTTGTTAAATTCATTTTACGAAGGGTATATCGTGGCAATAAAAATAATAGCGGTCACTAATCAAAAAGGTGGGGTTGGCAAAACTACAACCACAGTGAATTTAGCTGCTTCTTTGGGGGCAACCAAAAGAAAAGTGTTATTGATCGATTTTGATCCCCAAGGTAATGCCACCATGGGTAGCGGCATAAGCAAAGAAAAAACTGAACTTTCGGTTGCCGACGTTTTATTGAATCTTGCTCCAATTACAGATGTTATTCAAAAAACTCAAGTTGGTTATGATTTATTACCAGCCAACTCACAACTTACTGCAACCGAAATTAAGCTATTAAGACTGGATGAGCGCGAGTATTTTCTTAAGCGTGTCCTCGAGCCAATCTATGAAAATTACGATTTTATTTTTATAGATTGCCCACCAGCATTGAATATTTTAACCGTAAATGCACTGGTAGCCGCAAAATCAGTAATCATTCCAATGCAGTGTGAGTATTATGCTTTAGAAGGACTAGCAGCATTGCTCGAAACCATTGAACAATTACAACACACCGTTAATACTGGATTACAAATTGAAGGGATATTGCGTACCATGTATGATGGTCGTAATCGTTTAACCCTTGATGTTTCTGGGCAGCTAATGCAGCATTTTCCAGGCAAAGTTTACAATACAATAATTCCAAGAAATGTGCGTTTAGCAGAAGCCCCAAGTCATGGGTTACCTGCCTTGCTTTATGATAGCAATTCACAGGGCGCGATAGCGTATTTGGCATTAGCTGGAGAGATTTGCAAATGAACAAAAAACGTGGATTAGGTCTGGGGTTAACTGCATTGTTAAGTGATATTAAAACTGTCAGTATTAATGAGCAGCCTAATAAACCACCAACCCTGCGACATTTGCCAGTTGATGTGTTGCAACCAGGCAAATACCAACCCAGGCGCGCTATAAATCCAGAGGCCTTAGCCGAGCTTGCTGATTCAATTCGCAAACAGGGCATTATCCAACCAGTTATTGTACGTGCACTTACTGCAGGAAAGTACGAGATTATTGCTGGCGAGCGTCGCTGGCGCGGGGCACAATTAGCTAACCTTCATGAAGTTCCAGTGGTTATTCGCGATATTTCTGATAAACAAGCGATTGCACTATCATTAATTGAGAACATCCAACGCGAAGATCTAAGCGCAATTGATACGGCGATGAGCTTACAAAGGTTGATTAATGAGTTTAGCATGACGCACGAAAGTGCAGCTTCAGTTGTCGGTAAATCGCGTACTACAATAACTAATTTATTACGTCTGTTAGAGCTGCCTGAAGAAATCAAAAATATGATTCAACTGGGTGAACTTGAAATGGGTCATGCACGTGCATTGCTAACTTTAGATCTAACTAAGCAACTCGCTGCAGCTAAAATAATTGCGACACGGGGATTATCAGCTCGCGGGGCTGAAAGTTTAGTGCGTCAATTACAAAAACCACGGGCTATAACCAAAAGATCGATTGATCCAAATACAGTCCATTTACAAAAACAGATTGCTGATAAACTCGCAGCGCCAGTTAGTATCCAGCATGCTAAAAGCGGTAAGGGCAAAATAGTTATCCAATATAACAGTTTAGATGAGCTGGAAGGGATTTTGGGGCATATTCGTTAGGATAGTATGACTAGCTCGGACAAAATAAAAAAAATTGTTTTCACCGGCGGCGGATCGGCTGGCCATGTCACCCCAAACTTAGCATTAATAAAAAAGTTTCAGCAAGAAGAGTGGGAAATAAACTATATTGGTTCACAAACCGGTATTGAAAAAGAATTGATTGCAAAAACAAGCGTGCCCTATCACATTATTGCAACAGGCAAATTGCGCCGTTATTTTAGCTGGCAAAATTTTCTTGATCCGTTCAAAATTATCTTAGGAACCATCCAAGCGTTTATTTTGTTGCGTAGATTAAAACCAACAGTTGTATTTTCCAAAGGCGGTTTTGTTGCCTTTCCCGTAGTTGTTGCTGCTTGGCTTAATCGTATTCCTGCGATTATCCATGAAGCTGACTTAACCATCGGCCTTACCAATAAACTATGCCTTCCTTTTGCAACAAAGATTTGTGTTGCTTTTCCTGAAACCATTAAACAAATTAAAAACAAGAAAAAAGCCGTAATAACTGGCATCCCAATTCGTAAAGAATTTTTTCATGGCAACGCCGAGCGCGGACGAGAGATATGCGGTTTTACACCAAACAAAAAAATAATTTTAGTTTTTGGTGGCAGTCTTGGTGCAGATCAAATTAACAAAGTTGTACGACAATTATTACCAGATATTCTCGAACACTTTCAAATTGCTCATGTTTGCGGAGAAAATAAGATTGATTCCAGCTGTAACTATAAAGGCTATAAACAATTTGCTTATTTACACGAAGAATTTCCGCATGTTTTAGCAGCAGCCGACTTGGTAATTTCACGTTCTGGAGCCAATAGTCTTTACGAGTTACTGGCTTTGCACAAACCAAATATTTTAATCCCATTAGCAAAAGCTGCCAGCCGCGGCGATCAAATTTTAAACGCTAAATATAGTGCCGAACGTGGCTATAGCGAAATAATATTACAAGAACAACTAACCCCGGAACTTCTATTAGAAAAGATAATGGCAACAGAAAAAAATAATGATACAATGATCGAAGCAATGAGAAAATTCACAGTATTAGATAGTACCAAATTGATTTACAATATTATTGGGACAGTTTCTTGTTTTTTTACATTGACCTCAGGAAATGTTAATGGCAGAACGCCGGTGTACTAACAAAGATGGTTTTGCTTAAAAAATCTGCGGGTATTTGTTAACGTGAAGTTGGCAAATATCCAGTGTTTATGGACGATTCAGCGTGTTGTTGTACGTAAATAAAACGTGTTTATTTTTGTCATATGGAGGCATGTATGCAAAACTCATATGAGGGGATGTATGAGAAAAAAGCTGTTTCTAGTTATACAAGTCAGTTTCGTGATGCTATTGATTATAAAGAAGCTTTTGCAAATAAAGGCAAAGGCCCTATTTTCATCGGTCATCGTCCTGATTTAGCAGAGTATTACAACGATATTGATAAAGAGGGCGACTCTTCTATGTACTATGGATGTGTTCTATACCCAGAAAGTCCTACAAGAAAAGATGGCAGAAAGTGGACTTATGAGAAAAATCAGGCGTTTTGGGCTGGCGCAATTGATTCTAATCGAGATTTTTTGTTAATTAATAATATAAATGATTATAAAATGTGTGGTGGTACAATTGATGAGCTGCTTTGGCTAAAAGATAATGGATACGAGTTTAGTATGAATGAAGATAATACTGTTTTAGCAACGCCAAGTGTGACAATACGATCAGAAGAACACATAATAATAAATTATAGTGCAATGAAAACGCAAGACAAAATAGATAAATTCTATGAGCTTCAAAAACAAATTATCGGATCTAAAGCGCTAATAGATATGTCACCAATTCAAAGTCTAATTAAGTCTCCACCTATAAAATGGACGGATAAAAAAGAAGTTTCCAGCGTACGAAAAAAGTTGTCACTACCTGTAAAATGGGCGGATGAAAAAGAAGTCCCCAGCGTACGAAAAAAGTTGTCACTTGGCGTTCGTCTACTTGCAAAAGAGACAGATGACGAGGAAGTCCCTCAAAAACAAAAGTTGTTACTTAACGCTTCAAAGCGAATAAAGAAGGTGTTACAGCTTAAGCGTCCACCTGCAAAAAAGACAGATGATGAAGAAACCTCTAAATCACAAAAAAAGTCGTCGTCATCTGATAGTACAGGCAGTACAAATTCGCCTTCTGGTACATTTTAATACTATTGGTGCAAAAAGTCTGGTACTTTTAGTTTCTTGTCATGTGTGATAGTTGCAATATGAATGATGGAGTAAATTCTATGTCTATACCAAAAGAACTTTTAGACCGTATATCGGCCAATGACCCAACTTTAACGGAGCTAAATTTAAGTTCGCAATATCTGCAACTAAATTCGCGTGATATGCAAGAGCTCGCCAATGCTCTAACAACAAACACCAGCCTATCCTTACTGGTTTTGTGTGATAATGATATAAAAGATGATGGTGCTATAGTATTAGCCTCTGGCTTATCTAACAGTAGCATTAAAATGGTAGATGTTTCAATTAATGATATAGGAGATAGAGGCATAGAAGCGTTGTTAAGATCACCCATCTCATCCTTAAATGTAGCTGGAAACAGTTTTAGTGATAGCGCCCTGAGAATTTTGAGTGATAATAAAACACTTGTGTCACTATTCGTCCATGAAAATGGATTGACAGATCAAAGCGTTCGATACTTTTTGGCAAACCCTCGTCTGTTAGAAATTACAATTGTAGGCAACAAAATATCCCCTGCTAAGATGGAAGCTGTGCAGCAACACATAAAGCAAAATGCGGAGCGCTGTTTGTTATGAAACATACCGACTACAAAGTTAAAGATATAAACTTGTCTACTTGGGGACGCAAGGAGATTGATATCACCCACAATGAAATGCCGGGACTAATGGCATTGCTAAAAGAGTATAAAAACCAAAAACCCCTCACTGGCGCTCGTATTGCTGGTTGTATACATATGACAATCCAAACCGCGGTATTAATCGAAACTCTTGTTAAACTAGGCGCAGAAGTTCGTTGGTGTTCCTGCAATATTTTTTCCACCCAAGATCATGCAGCTGCTGCAATCGCCGCAATGGGCATTCCTGTGTTTGCTTGGAAGGGCGAAACCGAAAAAGAATATTGGTGGTGCATTGAACAAGTATTATTTGGCGCAAAAAATTGGCAGCCAAATTTATTGGTTGATGATGGCGGCGATTTGACCCAAATAGTTCATGATAAATTTCCTGAACTTTTACCAAAGATTCGAGGCGTTTCTGAAGAAACTACTACTGGAGTTCATCGTCTCTATGAAATGATGAATAAAAACACTTTAAAGATTCCAGCAATTAACGTTAATGATTCAGTTACCAAATCAAAATTTGATAATTTATACGGATGTCGCGAATCCTTAGTTGATGGTATTAAACGTGCTACTGGTGTAATGATTGCCGGTAAAACGGCTGTAGTTTTAGGTTATGGTGATGTGGGTAAAGGTTGCGCACAATCACTCAGAGGGCTTGGTGCAAATATTTGTGTTACAGAAATCGATCCAATTTGTGCACTACAAGCTGCTATGGAAGGATATAAAGTTGTGACGATGGAAGAAGCAGCAAGCATAGGAGATATTTTTGTTACGACAACTGGCAATATGAAAGTAATTACGCATAAACACATGCTTAAAATGAAAGATCTTGCTGTTGTTTGCAATATTGGACATTTCGATGCTGAAATTGATATTGCTGCAATTCGTAAATACAAATGGGAAAATATTAAACCACAAGTCGATGTTGTGCATTTTCCTGATGGTAAAAGATTGGTTATATTGGCTGAAGGAAGACTAGTAAATTTAGGTTGTGCGGCAGGGCATCCGAGTTTTGTAATGTCTAGTTCCTTCACCAATCAAGTTTTAGCACAAATTGAATTATGGCAAAATAAAAACAACTATGAAAATAAAGTTTATTGTTTACCCAAAATTTTAGATGAAAAGGTAGCAAGATTACACTTAACTAAGGTTGATGCACATTTGACAAAGTTAACTACGGATCAGGCTAAATATTTAGGCATCAACATCGATGGTCCTTTTAAGATGGAAAATTACAGATATTGACGCCTTATACTCATCGCATACCATATGCCCGGATTAGTTTTAAAGTAATATTTTGCTGTTGTATTAAAATGCTGGTATTACAGTATCAGAGAACTATAATTATCTATGGAGATTGTTTTATGAAAGCATTCACAAAAATAAGTTTGACAATCCTTGCGTGCTGTTTATGCATGTCGGCAATGGCAGCAAACAGATTTATTATAAAGTACAAACCAAGCGAATCTCAAACCTCTTTTTTAGAAGCGGCGGTTGATAAAAAGAAAGCCGAAGCAGAGATCAGAGCGCAGATGATGGAGAAAATATCAAACGAAAAGATAGATGCCTTGTCAAAAGCAGTCGGGATCCCAGGGGTTCAAGCAAAAGAATCGCATCCTTTAGCTACCGGCGCGCATGTTATTATTTTAAGCAACCAATTAGATGAAAAACAAACTGAGCAGTTTATCAGTACCGTTAAACAAGATACCAGTGTTGAGTATATCGTGGAAGATAAAAGATCAAAAGCATCATCAATGGCCAACCATAAACTCCAATTAATGTATAAGGTGCTGGAAATTTAATAATACGGAGGTTAGTTAGTTTGTGAAAGCATTTATAAAAACATGCTTAATGATTTTTGCGTGCGGTTTATACGTGTCGGCAATAGCAACAAATAGATTCATTATAAAGTATAAACCGAACGAATCTCAAACCTCTTTTTTATTGGCACATGGTGGCGCCGATGAAAATAAAGCCAAAACAGAGATGATGGAGAAAATATCAAACGAAAAGATAGATACCTTGTCAAAAGCAGTCGGGATTCCAGGGGTTCAAGCAAGAGACTCGCATCCTTTAGCTACCGGCGCGCATGTTATTATTTTAAGCAAATACTTAGATGAAAAACAAACTGAGCAGTTTATCAGTACCGTTAAACAAGATAATAGTGTTGAATATATCGAGGAAGATAAAAGATCAAAAGCATTATCTGTGCCAGCCGTAAATCCCACCTATCAGTGGGACATGACAAATTTGGGTGAATTTGCAGCACAACCAACATGGAATGGAGATAATTTTGTTAATGCGTGGAACACGCTTAATAGCTATAGCTGTCAATTTCCATGTAAAATTGACCCCTCTAGAGCATAAAGTTGCACCGAAAATTGACCCCTCTAATTACTAAATTTACTCTTAAAATTTTAACTAATTTTAAGAGGATAAAAGAGGATGATAATAGTGGAAACAATTGCGAAAATAAGGCGGCTGTATTATGTACAAAACAAGGGGATAAAAACGATAGCTCGTGAATTGAATTTATCAAAAAATACGGTAAAGAAAGTTATCCGAGACGACAAAACATCAAAGACTTACGTGAGGGATAAACAAACGTTACCAATAATGGGAGAATTCAAAGATCAGCTAACAAGCATGTTAGAAAAAAATATTAAGCAGCCGTTGCGTTTAAGATATACAGCAAAAAAATTATACCAAACGCTTTGCAGCAATGGTTTCAAGGGGAGCTATTCAACCATAAATAGATTTACTACCGATTGGAGACGTAATAATCATTCTGATGGAAAAAAGGTTTTTATACCACTGGAGTTTGCTCCAGGAGAAGCATTTCAGTTTGACTGGAGTACAGAAGAGATTGAGTTACAAGGTATATTAACGCGAGTTAAGGTTGCACATATACGACTGTGCTACAGCCGTATGTTTTTAATTGTTGTCTACAGAAATGAGCAAATGGAAATGGTTTTTGATGCCCACAATAAAGCCTTTCAATTTTTTGGAGGAACTACAAAAAAAGGCATATTTGACAACATGAAGACTGCTGTTAACAAAGTATTTGTTGGCAAAGACCGTAAATTTAATTCACGCTTTTCTGAAATGGCTTCTCATTATTTATTTGAACCGATTGCATGCACACCAGCTTCTGGTTGGGAAAAGGGTCAGGTAGAATGCCAAGTTAACACTGGGCGTAGAAATTTTTTTACTCCACTTCGTTGTATTAATTATTTAGAAGAACTGAATGAACAGCTTCTCGGTGAATGCATAGAATGGGCTCAAAAAACAAATCATCCAGAATTAAACGGACGAAAAGTATGGGATGTATATCAAGATGAGAAACCAAGTTTGCTAGAATACCGCAACCAATTTGACGCTTATAAACTTGAGCCTTCGGTAGTTTCATCATACAGCTTAATAAACTACGACACCAATATGTATAGTGTAGATTGCGATTACGTTGGTGAAGTTGCCGATGTTAGAGCTTATACCAACAAAATTATTATAGTATTCAAAGGAAAAACAATAGGTGAGCATGAGCGTTGTTTCGAGAAAAAAAAGAAAATTTACGATCCGTGGCACTATATACCAGCGCTTGAGCGCAAACCTGGAGCATTAAGAAATGGCGCTCCTTTTAAGCTTTTAAAATTACCACCATCATTTATAAGTATGCAAAATAATCTTAGAGCACATGAAGATGGTGACAAACAATCGCCGAGCCAGGGAGAGCGAAGCGATGGCGAGAAGCCCGCGGTAGCCGTCGAGAGCGAGCCGCTTTTGCGAGTGAAGACCGACGGCGACCAGTCATTGTGGCGTTTCCCAGCCGCAGGACGTCCGCGGCAACTCAAACAGTGACGCTAATTTTAGCATTATGGTAGCAGGGATGTGCCATAATGGGCTTAAATTAGCGTCACTCCGGTTATTAAAATTTTATTACAAGTATCAAAACATGGCTTAAATAAAGTTGATGAAGCGTGTACAAATGCTTTAAAAATAGGAGTAAGTAATGCAGATTTTGTCATACAATATCTGACTCCAGCAACTCCAAAAGAAAAAATAGAAGAACGACAGCTGCATTTAATAGAAGCGCCAAGCGAAGATATATGTTGTTATAACGATGCTTTTTTAAGCAATCAGCTTGTATCTCAGGAGGCAATCTATGTCGCATGAAAATATCAAAGAACAATTTGGGGCTCTTGGATTAAAAGGGATGCTGCAATATTTTGATGACATGATTGATTTAAAATCACAAGAAGAGTGGCCACAAATGCTTCTATCTATGCTTAAAAGCGAAGCATCTTATCGACAAACAAGATCTTTTATGTACAAATTAGGATTAGCTAAATTACCACAAATGAAGTCTATAGATAACTTCGACCCAACAGGTTTACCAATTAAAATAGAAACGTTAGACAATGCTAAAAGCATGAAATTTATAAAAGACCACTACAATATTTTAATCATTGGTGGCAGTGGTGCGGGAAAGAGCCATTTAGCGATTGGACTTGCTTACTTAGCATTACAAAATAGTTATCGTATACGGTTTTATAAGTTTGCTGAGCTAGCAAGAGATCTAATAAAAGCGCAGTCTCACAACTACGAAACAGCATTTATGGCAAAGCTACAAAGGTTCGATCTTGTTGTAATTGATGAGCTAGGCTATTTGCCGATTGATCCAAAGGCCAGCCCTCTATTATTTGAACTGTTTTCTAATCTTTATGAAAAAGTATCGACAATAATAACCACTCATCTAGCATTCAACGAATGGCCAGATATCTTTGGTAACATAAAAGCCACTAAGGCGATAATTGACAGATTTACTCACCACTGTTTGATCTTAGAAACTGGTGATAAAAGCTGGAGATTGAGGGAGGGAAAAACAACAAAAAATTGATCAGTAAAAGTGAAGTTTTTAGCTCGTGGCAGAGGGGTCAATTTTCGATGCAACTAGGGGGTCAAATTTCGATGCAAATTGACAGTGTGGGGCGGCGGTAGCGGTAGCAGGAGCAGCACTTTTCTATTGTTGGTAACATAACCATTTCGTGCTAATTGCTAATTACGACCAGCTGCTGCGAACAAACTCTAAAAGTATGTGCTGCAATCATCAGCTCTTCGTCAGTAGGAATAACATGAATTGAGAGTTTGCTGTCAGAGCAGTTAATACAAACAGAGTTTTTTAGATTTTTTCTTTGATCAATTTTTGCACCAAGCCAAGCGGCTCGCTCACAGATTTTTTCACGAATCGCTGGAGCATTTTCACCAATACCAGCAGTAAAAACCAAACCATCTAACCCTTGCATCTCAGCAGCAAGCATTCCAACCCAACTACCAACACGATAAGCAAACAAATCAATTGCAAGTCTAGCATCCGGACTATCTGAATTTAAAAGTACACGCATATCAGAGCTAATACCAGAAATCCCTAGCAACCCAGACTCTTTATAAAACAATCTTTCTAAACGCTTATGATCCATTTGATAAGCTTGCATCAAATAAAGTATGGCTCCTGGATCAAAACTACCGCTGCGCGTCCCCATAGGTAAACCATCAAGCGCAGAAAAGCCCACTGATACGGCAAAACTTTTATGATTTACCACACCACACATGCTTGCGCCTTGACCCAAATGCATAATAATAATTTTGCCGTCTGCTTTTTCTTGTGGCAAATATTTATTAAACTGAGAAACCACATACTCGTAGGAAAGACCATGAAAACCATAGCGACGCACCCCTTCTTCGGTAAGCCATTTAGGGATAGCAAATAATTGCGTCAGTTCATTGCAAGTAGTATGAAAAGCTGTATCAAAACACGCAACTTGTAAAAGATCAGGGTGCTTCGTACGTAAAATTTCAATACCCCTGAGATTATATGGCTGATGCAATGGCGCAAGCGAACTGAGTCTCTCAAGAAAATTGAGAACCTCATCATCAACGATAGTTGCACTGCGATATTTCATCGCACCATGGACTACCCTATGACCTGCAGCAACTATTTTAATTCCGATTTTTTGTAACTCCTCCAAAATTGTATTGATGGCAATTTCGTACGCATCAACATGTTCTGGAACCTGTAATTCTTTTTCACAAACAACAATAGCAGCAGAATCTTTTATTTTTAAATACGGCTCAGTAGTGGTTATATGATCTACGAATCCGCTATAAGCCTTAGCCGGTTTTTTATCCTCGCACGTAAAAACAGCAAATTTAATAGATGAAGAACCAGAATTTAAAGTGAGGATTGCCTGCATAGCTTTAGTTGTTTTGGATAAATTTTGCGAGCATACATGATCCCGCGCGTGAAACAGCACTAGCTGAACGACTAGTTAAAACTATCGGGACTTTTGCTCCTAAAACAACACCGAGGCTTAAGGCATCTGCAAAGTAATCTAGTGTTTTCATCAAAATATTGCCGACTTCAATATTTGGTACTACTAAAATATCAGCATCGCCACCAACTCGAGATTTAAGATTTTTAGTTTTGACAGACTCCTCGGAAACAGCCAAATCAAACGAAAGCGGTCCTTCAACAATGCCGCCAGTTATTGCGCCTTCGGCAGCTAATTTAGTTAACTCTGCCCATTCAGCTGTTGTTGGAATACGAGGATTAATATTTTCAACCGCGGAAAGAAGTGCGACTTTTGGTATGGCAATACCAAGTTTGATTGCCAAATTAATTGCATTTTGGATAATATCTTTTTTTTCGGCAAAAGTAGGAAAAGTATTAAGTGCCGCATCAGTTAGAATAAATAATTTTTTATAGGCAGGAACATCGCACACTAAGCAATGAGACATACGATGATCGGTGCGCATACCACCTTCGCGACGAACGATCAAACGCATAAATTCATCCGAGTGTAAGCTACCTTTTATGATTAATTGAACCGATCCATTTTGTACTAATTTGACTGCTTGATTGGACGCATCTTCTTCGGATACGTCCATTAATTGATAGCCAGAAATATCTTTGCCTATTTCTTGAGCAATTTTTTTAATCTTATTACCTTCGCCAATTAAAATAGGAATAATACTTTTTTGCTCTGCAGCAAGAATCGCTCCCTCGAGTGCCACAACAGATTCTGGACAAATTACCGCAGCCGTAATTGGATTTAAATTTTTTGCCTTTTGAAACAGTACCTCTAATTTCGGATGTTCAGTCATAAATTACCCTCAAATTTTTTGCAATGCATTGTAAATCTTCCACCTTCTATTAATATCTTCTTCCGCCAACCGTATCAGATGGTTTGCAGCTTCTGGTTTGGTACGCATCAAAATCTGATAGCGATTTTCATTTTTAATATATTCGCTGAAACCAACATTGGTTTTTTCCGAATCTAATTGCAATGGGTTCAAACCATCTTTGGCTCGATCTGGATTGTAGCGATATAGCGGCCAATAACCACATTGTACTGCAAGTTTTTGCTGCTCCATTCCATGCTGCATATCAATTCCATGAGCAAGGCAATGACTATAAGCAATTACAATTGCTGGCCCGTCGTAACTTTCCGCTTCTTGAAAAGCCTTGATCGCTTGCGTGGGATTAGCCCCAATTGAAATATTGGCAACATAAATATTGCCATAAGTCATAAACATTAACCCCAAATCTTTTTTCGCTGTTAGTTTGCCACCAGCTGCAAATTTACCCACCGCTCCACGTGGCGTGGCTTTTGACGCTTGCCCCCCGGTATTAGAATATACTTCTGTATCTAACACAAGCACCTTTATATTTCTACCACTTGCAAGCACATGATCTAAACCACCATAACCAATATCATAAGCCCAACCATCTCCGCCAATTGCCCAAATACTTTGTCTAACTAATTGGTCGATTAATGACAGCAATTGTTTGGTGCGTGGAGTATCAATTTCTATTAAACGATTTTTTAATTTAGCAATGTGCGACCGAAGACATGCAATTTCATTATCAGTTTTTTGCTGAGCATTAATGATAGTATTAATTAACTGTGGAGCATTAATTTGATCAGCAAGCTCTATCATTAATTCTCGTGCTTGTTCACGATGTTTATCTGCCGTTAATAAAAATCCAAACCCAAACTCAGCATTGTCTTCAAACAATGAGGCACCGAATGCTGGACCTCGTCCCTCATGATTTACGGTCCAAGGGGATGTCGGCAAATAACCACAATATGCTAACGTACAACCACAAGCATCAGCCATAATTAAACGATCACC
This sequence comes from Gammaproteobacteria bacterium, assembly GCA_964213355.1. GTDB lineage: Bacteria > Pseudomonadota > Gammaproteobacteria > UBA9339 > UBA9339 > JBAXAM01. Next base: position 283,256 of record CAXOVY010000030.1, on the reverse strand, counting down.
AAATAATTGTGTCAATAATTTTAGGTAAGGCGCTTCACCACAACCAGCACAGGCTGCACAAAACTCAAACATCGGTGTTACATATTGAATGCCGCGCACACTCAGTTTGTCGACTTTGTTTGGATCAGTTGGCAAATCTTCAAAAAATTTAATATTATTACGCTCATTTTCAGGCACAGCTGTTTTCGGCTGCATAATTAACGCTTTTTTGCCGGTTTTGCCCTTATTTATTGGACAAATGGAAACACAAGCACCACAACTGGTACAGTCTTCCGCATATATTTGCAGCGTAAAGCAATCGCCTACTGCATCCAGGCCAAGTAATTTAGTTGCTTGAAAAGTCGCCGGAACATTTTGGAGCTCATTTTCTGAATAGCGTTTGGCACGAATAGCACTATGAGGACAAACAATACGACATAAACCACACTGCACGCAGTTTTCTGGCAACCACTTTGGAAGTTCATGCGAGATATTACGCTTCTCCCAGCAAGTTGAATTGGTGGGATAAGTACCATCACATGGGAAAACACTTACTGGTAGTTCATTACCACGACCCGCCATCATTTTGCTAATTACTTCTTGTATAAATTTCGGCGCGTGCTCGCTTACAATAGGGGGCAAATCAAAATTACTTGTAACTTTATTCGGGTGTTTAACCTCATGAAGATTTGCTAAAGTATTATCAACTGCTTCGTAATTTTTCTGGAGAACGGCTTCGCCTTTTGTTGCATAGGTTTTTTTGATGGCTGTCTTAATTTTTGCAATTGCGACTTCGCGCGCGAGCACACCACTTAAAGCAAAAAAACAGGTTTGCATAATAGTATTAATATGACTTCCCATACCCAAATCATGTGCAACTCTATAAGCGTCAATCACCCAAAAATTAATATTTTTGTCAATAATAGCTTGCTGCAAAGAACTTGGTAACTTGTCCCAAACTTTATCCGCAGCAAATGGACTATTTAAAAGAAAGGTTGCATTGGGTGCAGCTCTTTCTAAAATCGCCATGCGCTCCGCGAATCTAAACTGATGACAGCCAATAAAATTAGCGCGACCAATTAAATAAGTAGAGTGGATTTTATTTGGACCAAAACGCAAATGCGAAACTGTTTGCGATCCGGTTTTTTTCGCGTCATAAACAAAATAACCTTGGGCATAAAGATCAGTTTCTTCGCCAATAATTTTGATAGAATTTTTATTGGCACTAACCGTACCATCAGCACCAAGACCGTAAAAAATTGAGCGAATTACTTCATCTGGTTCAATATCGAAATTTGGGTCATATTCTAAACTGGTATTAGTAACATCGTCATTAATTCCGATAGTAAAATTATTTTTGGCTTGAGTTTTTTGGAGTTCGTCAAAAATGCCTTTAACCATCGCCGGTGTAAACTCTTTGGAAGCAAGACCATAGCGCCCCCCAATAACTTTTTTATTTTGTAAATTAATATTACTATTAGTCAAAGCGGTTACAACTTCTTCGTATAACGGCTCGCCAGCAGACCCAGCTTCTTTAGTACGATCCAAAACTGCAATGGCCACACAAGTTCTAGGTAGTGCATGTAAAAGTTGAGCTTTAGGGAATGGGCGAAATAGCCGTACTTTTAACAAGCCAACTTTTGCGCCTTGCTTGCTTAGATAATCTGCAGTTTCTTGTACGGTTTCTGCGGCAGAACCCATAATTATAATCACGCGCTCAGCTTCTGGGTCGCCATAGTACTCTATCAATTTATATTCTCGACCCGTGTTATCTTTAAACTGCCGCAAAGTTTTTTCCAGAATATTTGGCAACGCTGCATAAAAAGAATTTACTGCTTCGCGCCCTTGAAAATAAATATCGGAATCAGAAACAAGCCCCCGAACCGTTGGATTTTCAGGTGTCAAACGCCGATTACGATTAGCAATAACCAAATCATCTGGAATCATCGTGCGAATTTGTTGATCGGATAAAATTTCAATTTTTGCTACTTCATGACTAGTACGAAAGCCATCAAAAAAATGCAAGAACGGAATACGCGTCTCAAGCGTTGCGGCTTGAGCAATCAACGCCATATCATGTGCTTCTTGTACGCTTGACGAACAAAGCATAGCAAGGCCGGTCCCGCGGGTTGCATAAATATCCGAGTGATCGCCATAAATTGACATACCCTGCGCTGCTACGGTACGGGCAGCAACATGGAAAACAGCTGGTAACAATTCCCCGGCAACACGATACAAATTAGGAATCATCAATAACAATCCTTGCGAAGCGGTAAATGTCGTCGCCAATGCTCCTGTTTGGATCGCACCATGAATCGCCCCAGCAGCGCCACCTTCGCTTTGCATGGTTACTACTTGCGGGACAGTACCCCAAATATTCTTAATTCCCTCAGACGACCATTGGTCAGGAAATTCCCCCATAGGTGAAGCTGGAGTGATAGGATAAATAATACAGATTTCATTTGTACGGTAAGCAACATAAGAAGTTGCTTCATTACCATCAATCACACAAAAAGAATTTTTTATTTTTTTGCTCATTATAACTATCCCATTAAAACTTTATCCCAATTGTACCATGAACTAGTAACCTCTCAAAAAAATCTGGCTTTTGAATTAACCCAAAAGGGAATAATAAATAGGTAAGAGTTTTAAGGTAACATTTCCTACGGCATATCGATTTTAGCTTCATTGACTTTCAGAGATTGAACGGCTTTCTCCATTAGATCCATAATTATATTCATAACTTCTTTTGGATCCTGTGATCTAATGCGCAGGGTCATTGCTGGAGGTTTTTCGCCTAGTTTAGAAGCATCTATACTTACTAGCCCGTCTGAATTATCTTGCTGTTCCATAATAAGCTTCTTTAATGCTGCATACAATTCTTCAGGGGTTGTATCTTTTGGCATAGGTGGCAATTTTCTTTGTTTTGTCCATTTTGGTCCGCTACTATCTTTCGGCTCTACAGACCATGTACAATCAGCGTTTCTCTTGAGAATCACTTCAAAGATTGGATTTAGTTTTGTTTTCTGTGGTTTTTGTATTTCAGTTTGTTTTTTTAATTTATCTGCTTCTTCATCTATTTTTAATTGCTTTTTCTTTCCATCTTCAATCTCAGCTATAGCCTTTTCTTGTTTTTTGGCCACTAAGGCGGCTTCCAAGTTCCTAAGGTCAATGGCCAAATGTATCAAATGGTTTGTTTGAAGCTTCAGCACGCGCTTTTTAGCTATTTCTAAATCGTATTGTAATAAATTTTGTTTATCTAGCAGTTCTTTATGTTCTGATAATTGTGGTGTGACTTTGAAGATAAGCTTTCTGATATTACTAACCAAAACATCTAAAATTTCTATGCTCACATCTGCACTTGCCTTAACAGCGGCGATTTCCTGATTTAAAGCTTCTATATCTCTTTCAATCGGCTCAATAATTTTGTTATGTGTTTCTATTGTTAGTATCAATCTTTTCATAAGTATTAATGCATGAGCAAAACCTATTCATTACCCACAAATGTGGTGAATAGAAAATAAATAATGCCCAAAGGGCCAAATCCTGGCAGCCTAAAACCAGCGTTTTTTGCGGGTCGCGGTGCTATACTGGGCTAAGAACAAATCAAATTAAGCTTGGACTTGTAATTTCCTACAACCAGCTTCTAAATGTACCAAGTGGTTGTATCGTTGTGTATACGCTTCTGTTAAAGCTGTCCTTAAAGATTCTTTCACCTTTTCATCCAAACCTGGCTTAAAATTAGGTACGTATGGTAGTGTTATTTGTCCACCTTTTTCTTTGGGCTGGAGCAGAGCCTCTAGTTCACCTTTCTTTAATCCCGACACCGATTCCGGACCTAGTTTCTTTAATACTTCATCGGCATTCAATAGCTCTCCACATAGCACTTTTTCCTGTGCTAATAACGCTGGCCAAGCTTTATCAATAAGTACTTTATTTTCATCTACTAATTTAGTTAAAGCCATTTCAGTTGCATCTTTATTTAAAAGCATAGCAGCAGTTTCTATTTGAGATTTTCGTATAGCATTTGTATGCTCTTCAATAATAACGTTACTTGCAACTATTAGATCACTCACTCTCTTATCTTCTATCACCTGTGCTTTATTAAGTTCTCCTAACTCTGTTAGTTTTGGTGTTAATAAAGTATCCGACAAGGCTCGAGTCTCAGTCACAAGTTTTGTAGCGGCCTCTAGTTCTGCTGCTAACTCTGCTGGCTTCGCAAGTTCTTGCAGTTTTTTCAACTGCGTCTGCAAAGAAGCATCAGCCTCTTCTTTAAATTTCGTTGTTTCTTCAATCAACCCTTGTAACTTCACTGCCGTCTTGTCTTTATCAGTTGATATAAACTCGTCGACCTTCAGGTTCTTTGTTTCAATACTAGCCTTAATCTTATTAACTTCCACCTCACTTGCTTTTATTGCAGCTAATACCGTATTTTGAGTTCCTAGGCTCTTTACCAAATCTTGTTGCTGTTTCTCTATCTCTACTAGTACCGCAAGATCTCTTATCCTTTGCTCCAAAAGACCATTTATATGTTTTTGTATACTCACCTCTGGTTCTGCATCACCTGGGAAAGCTTTAAGCGCTTCTTTTAATGCAGCTTGATTTTCTTGTACTTCTGTTCGATTTTTATCTATTTGTTGTTGCAAAGTTCTTAGGTCATTTTCTGTTGTGGTCGCCTTCTGTGCTAAACCATTCGTAATAGTTTGAACACTCTCGTTAAGCTCTTTTGCTAAGAATGTAAACGCTAATGCGTCTTTGTGTACTACTAATAAATTACCAATATCACCTTTTACTTTATCTAAGCCTTCTGTTGCTTCTTTAATACTAAATTGAGAATTGCTAATATCCAGACCTTGTAATAATTTTTGCAATCTATCTATTTCAGTATTTACAGCATCTTTCAAGCCAATTGATGTTATTCCTTCCGCTTCTTTCAACAAAGGTTGTAATCTATCTGCTTGCGCTTTAACAGAAATCAAATTGTCTACTGCTGTCTTTGCTTTTTCTACCGACTCATCCAACTGTTTACTATTTGTAGTAGCTTTAGGTTCAGCAATTAACCCACTAAGAATCTTATTGAAGTTTACAACCAGCTGATCCGCGCTTACTTCTAGTTGTGTTTCTGCTATGGCAATACTAGGTAGAACTCCTAAAGCTTTAATATGTTCAGCTAGCAGAGTTGCTTGCGACGCTAGGCCTACTAGCGTTTCAACAGCGGTTAAATTATTACTTGCTTCGTTTACAGTGTTATAAAAACTCTCACCAGTAACATCAGCAATAACCAATTTTCCAAGTACTGTTTTTGCTAAGCCTAATTGGTTTTGAGCAAAAGCTTGTAAACCATTTTCTGTAGGTAGCGTCTTGATGCCATTTGTTAGTGTCTCTAGTTTTTTATCCTCAATTTTGTTTTTAATGTCCGCGACTTTCTGTAATTTGTCTACCATCAAACCTGCTAATCTAAACTTATCTGCGGTAGCATCACCTTGTTCAAGGACTTTTACTATTTTATCAGCTGAAGCTACTAAAACCGATACAGCACTAATGTCTTTTAAGCTTTCTATTAATTCTTTCGCTTTAATTAATTGAGCATTTAGTGCATCTGTTGTTTTTACTGCACCTAGTGATTCTTGTTCTCCAATTTGTTTTAATTTAACTTTTATTTCATTTAAACCATCTGCAAAACCCGCTCCCAAATCCAAGTTATTCAACAATAACTTTACATTATTGAGAGCTTTTTCTGCAACATCATGCAAGCTTTCTTCATCCTTAACTTTCTCTGTCGGAACTTTAGATAACCCATCGCTCAATTTTTGTAATTCTTCAACTACTTTAAGATCTATAACACTCTGCAAGTCTTTTGTCGCTTGATCAGCTTCGGTAGTAATTGCAACTAAGTCGTCTGATCCAGTAAGAGCAGTTTGACATTTTATAATTAACTTTTCTGTAGAGTCTCGTAATTTTACCGTAGTGTCTGTCAAGCCTTTTTGTAATTTTGCTAACTCAGTTATCTTTTCACCTAAAGTTTTCTCTGCTACCCGTCGTGCTTCTAATTTACCTGCCAAGTCGGTACGCTGCTGCATTAAGCCCTTTAATAACTCTTGAGTTGCTAAATACTTCTGAGTAGCGCTCAGCGCTGCTGCTATCGCTGCACTACTATATGGCGCTCTTATCCCACCAAGTTTCTCAAAATTTAATTTTTGTGCTTCTAGGCCAGCTGTAGCATTTTTTATAGCAGCATTTATTGTTCCTAATAAAGTATTTAACCCCTTAGCAGTTTTGTTTTCGTTACTTGTAATCGTTTCATTGGCTGTCTGAATATCTTTCTCAATCTTGGCAATAACTGTTTCAAAATCTCTCGCCAACTCCGTTATTCCATTGTCTAATTCTTGCTGTTTAACAATTGCCTCTGCTAATTTTTTCTTTGTATCAACCTGCAGTCCTGTTAAACCTGTTTGTGCTAACAATATTGCTTTATCTAAACCAGTTAGTAGGTCTTGGGTCGCAACAGGCAATGGAGCACGCAGTATATTTTCTCCACTTATGTCTGCTTTATATTTTTGTAAAGTTATGCTATCTGCTCCTAACTTGTCTATCCTTGCTGTTAAGGCTCCTAGTTGTTCCACGGAAAGGTTTCCCGGGTTAGCAGCATCGTTTGTGATATTTGTAATTTCTGCCTGAATAACTTGTGTTTTAGCACGTAATTCTACCTCTAACGCACTTACTCGTTTATCTTCTGCTCCTCTTTGTAGAGTTTTTTCTTCCAAGTCTTTAAGACTGGCAGCCAAATGAACCAAGTGGTTACCCTGAAGCTTCAACACACGAGCCTCAGCTGCTTGCGCGGCTTTATCTAAACCTGGTATGCCAATAAGCGGATGAAACTCTTCTAGGTGCTTTTCTAACTCTTCCTTTTCCTGCTTTTCAAAATCTCCTATATCTTCTGCCAACCTGCTTAGCTCGACAGTAGACATAGTACTACTAGGCATTAGAGCCTTTTTAAGTAGCTTTTGCTTTTGATCAATTTCTTTTGCAATCTTTTCTAACGCTATCCTGTGCTTTAATATTTTTTGTTTCAAAATATTATCACGGTTGTTTTCCATATCTTATTCTCCATGTTTTATTTTTTTAAACATACACTAAAATGTTTGGGTTATTTGCCCCTGTGTTTATCTATTTGACGTATCAATTTATCGATTAAAAGATCAATGGTTTTATACATGTCTTCTGACTCTGCACTGGCGTAGACTTCAAAACCTGGAATATGGACAGTTGCTTCGGCGACTTGCAGTAGCTTATTAACATTGAAAAAAACGTGGATACTAGTAATATGATCAGAGTGTTTTTGCAGACGCCCGAATTTTTTAGTAGTAAAATCGTGGAGTGTTTGTGTAATCCCAACGCCATGTCCAGAAAATTGAATAGGTAGCATTTTGTATCCTCCTTTAATTATTAAATTGATACCACACTCTACAGATTAAAATTTTCCCCCAAATATACTTCTCGCACATTCTTGTCTTGCAATATTTCTTTTGATGTTCCCTGGGCAATAATTTCACCATTATTAACTATGTAGGCACGGTGGCAAATATCCAAAGTTTCACGCACATTGTGATCGGTTATTAAAACACCGATTTTGCGTTCATGGAGTTGATAAATGATCCGCTTAATATCAATTACGGAAATTGGATCAATACCAGCGAATGGTTCATCTAAAAGAATAAACTTTGGCTCTAAAGCTAATGCTCTTGCAATTTCAACCCGACGACGTTCACCGCCAGAAAGACTAATGCCAACATTATCTCGGAGCTGACTTATATGAAACTCGTCAAGTAAGTTTTCACAAATTATTTGGCGTTGTTCCTGGGTTAATTCTTGACGTAATTCTAGAATCGCCATGATATTATCAACAACACTGAGCTTACGGAAAACTGATGGCTCTTGCGGGAGGTAACCGATACCTAAACGAGCACGATCATGCATAGCTAGGTTAGTAATATCCTTAGCATCTAAAAATATTTTACCGCCATCCAAACCAATTAAACCAAGAGTCATGTAAAAGCTTGTGGTTTTGCCCGCTCCGTTTGGACCAAGCAAGCCAATAATCTCAGAGCTTTTTATAGTAAAAGAAACATCCTTGACGACAACCCGTCCTTTGTAGATTTTTTTTAAGTGTTCAGTTTTTAATATGCCCATGTTTATCTAAAAGAATATTCAATATGTGGTCCACTATATTTATCCTGTCCCGCAATTACTTGCCCATCGCCTTCCAAAACCATTAAACTTTTATCTGGATAAAGTGTAATCAAGTTGGCATCAGCATCAACTGGTTTTTGGCTATTATCCATGACCGTACTGTAATGAGAGTGCTCGCCAGAAGCAACTATTTTATTGATTTTACCGCTAGGTATTCTATAAATAGTAATTTGCTCTGCTCGTAGATTCGTCACTCCTTGATTGAACTTAGCATTGCCTAAGTAAGTGCAAATATTTTCATTATTTTGGCGCTTACAAATGGCGGAGTTAGAACTCAGCTTGGTTGCTGGTTTTTCATTCGCAGATAGAGCGAACGAAATATCAACAACAGCGATAAATAAAACCAGCACTGCTATTAGTGATTTTTCTTTCAAGATGGTAAAACTCCTTGCATTTGTTTCATCATACTCATCATTTTCGCACCCTTGAAGCGTTGCATCATTTTTTGCATTTGTTCAAATTGCTTGATCAGACGATTTACATCTTGTACTTGAGTACCTGATCCACGAGCAATTCTTTGTTTGTTTGATCCTCTGATAAATGCGGGGAAATGGCGTTCGCGCGGGGTCATGGAGTTGATAATTGCTTCCATTTTTATGAATGTTTGATCGTTAATCATGGTTTTTGCTCGCGCAATATTTCCCAAACCTGGCAATTTACTCAGTATGGTACTAGCGCCACCCATATTACGCATTTGCTGTAGTTGGGTAAGAAAATCCTCGAAATCGAATGCTTTTCCTTTTTGAAATTTTTTTGCCAATTTTTTGGCTTTTTCGTGATCAACTTTGCGGTGAGCGTCTTCGACTAAAGTCAAAATATCACCCATACCCAAAATTCGCGAGGCAATTCTATCTGGATGGAAGGGTTCAAGAGCATCAATTTTTTCACCTCTACCAATAAACTTAATTGGTTGTCCAGTTACCACATGCATTGCCAATGCCGCGCCACCACGCGCATCACCATCAGTTTTGGTAAGAACAATACCGGTCAAAGGTACTGTTTCCATAAAGACTTTAGCGGTATTAACAGCATCTTGCCCCATCATGCTATCAACAACTAGCAACGTCTCAGTTGGCTGAATTTCATAATGAATGCGTTTTATTTCATCCATCATTTTTTGATCAATATGGAGACGACCCGCGGTATCGATGATTACGCTATCAAGAAATTGATTTTTTGCTTGAACTATGGCGGCTTTGGCAATTTTTACTGGATCGTCATGAGTATTGCTTGGAAAATAGCTCGCACCAACTTGCTGGGCTAAAGTTTGCAATTGTTCAATTGCGGCCGGCCTATAAATATCAAGACTAGTCAAAAGTGCGGATTTTTTCTGGGTTGTTTTTAGCCAGAGAGCCAATTTTGCAACAGTGGTAGTTTTACCACACCCTTGAAGACCTACCAGCATAATCACTACAGGAGGTTGTGCATGTAGGTTAAGAGCAGTGCTGCCTTCCCCCAGGATTTTAACCAACTCATCATATACAACCTTATAGCAATTTCCTAATTGATTGACATAGAATATCCACAATGTTTAAACCAAGAAATCATATCCTGCTTGACTACCGACTTAAATGCAATGCGAATTACTTTTTTAAATTGGGTTTTTGTTCTTGGTGCGAACTTTTTTAAAACAGATTTTATCTTCGACCACATCAGTTCTATTGGAGATAAATCCGGCGAATAGGGTGGCAAGAAAAATAGACTTGCTCCAGTCTCTTCTATCGCTTCTTTGACCCCAACTACTTTATGAAAACTGACATTGTCTATTATCACTATTTTCCCCTTACTTAAGCGTGGAACCAACTGCTTTTTAACAAATGCTAAAAATATCTCGCCATCAGCCGACCATTCTCCATATATTGCCGCCTCTACGCCGGCAGTACTGATTGCTCCTATCATTGTATATTTATTTCCCCTGGGATATGGACAAGCACACTTTATACGCTCCCCGCCAAAAGCCCTTGCATATTCGCGACAGAAACTTAAATTGGCCCCAGATTCGTCGATAAAGATCAAATTATCGGTAGTCAATTGACTAACTTTTTCGATAAATTCTTCTCTGTTTTTTTTACCTCTGGCATATCTTGCTGTTCTGCGTATAAACTTTTTTTCTTCCGCCTAAAACCTAATTTATAAATAACGCGAAACATTATACTTATTCCAATTTTTTTATTTCTCGCTTTATTATAATGGCGACATAATTCGCTCAATGAGGCATCCGGATACTGTAAAACCAGTTCTTTTATACGAAGCATTTGTTTTTCATCTACCGCCGGTTTGCGTCCCCGCTTATATTCAGCAGTCTTTATATCTCCCGTTTTTTGGTATTGCTCCCAGTATCTTGCAAGCGTCCTTATTCCTAATTTAAAAATTCTTGCTATTTCTCTTTGGGAGCTATCTCCGCTTTCATATGCCTTTACGGCCCTCAATCGTAGATCTAACGAGTATGGAGCTGCCATGTTTTCCTCACATCTATTATGAGGACCGATCATAACACGCGCCAAGCAAATAGAAAACCGCTATAATAAACGCATCACCTGGTCTTATACTCTGTAGAACTTCTTGGCCAATTGCTTTGGCTTGAACTTCATCGAGAAAAGTTTTAATTACCGGCAAGGCAACATCAGCTTCTAACAATGCCGTACGTATTGTGCTGAGAGATTCTTGAATATTTTCTTTGGTTAAACGGCCTTGACCCATTAAATTTTTGATAACACCAGTAAGGCGCTCGGAAAGATTGCTAAACATAATACCTCTAGTCTTTGTGTAATTAGAACATTATAGATTATTAGCACAAAATTTGAAATTCAATTGTTTAAAAACACGGTATTTTAATAAGGGTATTTATAATCAATAATTACCGTTATGATAAGCAATAAAACTTACATTAAGGCGTTTTCTCTGATTGAATTACTACTAGTGATTGTTCTTATTGCAGTTATATTGTTGGTAGTTCAACCTTCCTGGCAAGGGATGGTTAGTAAAAATCATGCCCAAGTTTATACCAATGAGCTGATGATGACGCTGCAATTTGCACGCGCTACCGCAATTAAGCTTGGAGAACCCGTGATGTTTTGTTGCAGTAAAGACCATCAGAAGTGTAATGGTTTATGGAGAAACAGCTCGATTGTTGTAACAACAGTAGGTAAACCCAAGGTTCTACGGATTTTGCCGCTAGTTTTTGCTGGGGACACATTGAGTTGGAATCGTGATGCCACCATAACATTTTCGCCAGATGGGTTCGCTGGTGGACAGAACAGGAGTTTCTATTATTGTCCTAAAAATTCTTCTAAAAACGCATTGGCTGTTATTTTAAGTCCGTCCGGTAGAGCTCGAGTTTCACCCGAGACCAGTGATGGGAAAAGAATCCCTTGTAATTTCTGATGCGTGATTTATCATAGGTAGGTAATATTAAATTAAAAAAACATAACAGGAGTTAATATGAAATTTTATACGGCAATTAATAAAGTTTTTTTATTTATCGGCTTAGCTTCTTATAACCTGGTTGCTTATGCAGGTAATGCCACTTCAAAAAATGAAATTGCTAGACGTTTACTAACAGGAACTGCAGGAACTACTAAGTCGCCATCTGTCCCCACCCCTGATCTTAGTAAGGTGGTAGCGAACAGTATTTCCGGATTAGCTCAGCTGATTAAAACCCTTGCTATTTTGGGTGGTGTTGGATTGATACTTTTTAGCATACAGTTGTACATCAAGCATCGTAAAAACCCAATGGAAACTTCATTGTCTATGGTAATTATGGTGTTTTTTATTGGATTAGTTTTGATAGCATTATCCTTTACTCAAATTAAATTTTAGAAAGCGCGGGGTTAGCAAGTGCGTGCAATATTATTAGGCTGTCCTGGTGCCGGCAAGGGTACACAAGCGCAACATTTGGCCACATATTATAACATACCCTTAATCTCTACAGGGAATATGTTACGCATAGCCGTTAAAATGCAAACACAGCTTGGATTGCAAGTAAAACAAATTATGGAAAAGGGAGATTTGGTTTCTGATAATATTATAATTGATTTGGTTAAAGAACGTATTCAACAAGACGATTGTAAGAGCGGTTATTTATTGGATGGTTTTCCACGAACCCTTGCTCAAGCAGAGGCGCTGCGTAATGCCGGAATTGCAATCGATTACATTATTGAAATTTTTGTCCCTGACGAGGAAATTATTAGTCGTTTAGGTGGGCGCCGCGTGCATCCAGCATCAGGTAGAATTTATCATTTGAGGCATAACCCATCTAAAGTTCTTGGCATTGATGACGAGACCAAGGAAGAATTAATTCAACGAGATGATGATAAAGAAACGGTTGTGCGAGAACGTCTGCGCGTTTATCACGAAAAAACCGAGCCATTAATAAACTACTATAAAGAATTAGTAGAAAAAAAAATCACGGAAGCACCAAACTATATATGCGTTAATGGCGTGGGCAAAATCGAAGACATACAACAGCGCATTTTTTCTGCCATAAACTCCTTAGTTAACTTATCCTAAAAAGTCCATTTTCTACGGCTATATATTCATTTAAGTTAGCAATTTCGCTATTAATATTTTATTATTGGCCTTATGGAACACTCTGTTGTTTTTACCGTTTTTATAATTTTTACTGGAGCAGCTATATTTTCGACAGTGGCGCTTTACCTACGGCAATCATTGTTGGTTGCCTATATGCTTTTTGGGGTTGTATTTGGTCCATGGGGTTTCAAGGTACTAGCCAACATTGATCGAATACATAGATTCGATGATATTGGTATAATTTTTTTCATGTTCTTATTAGGACTACACTTGCAGCCGCAAAGTTTAATGCGCATGGTTGGCAAAACTGCGTGGATTACATTGGTGAGTTCTGTGGTTTTTTTTGTGGTCGGATTCCTAGTCGGTTATTGGTGCGATTATAGCTTGGCTGAAAGCTTAATTATCGGTGCCTGTATGATGTTTTCCAGCACTATTGTAAGCCTTAAGCTGTTTCCTTTTGGAACCTCAAACAACCAACACACCGGTGAAGTCATGATTAGCGTTCTATTGTTGCAAGATTTGATCGCTATCCTGGTGTTACTTGGCATAAATACAACCAGCCACGGCAAATTATCTATTTCTGAGATTATTATAATTGCTCTAGCACTGCCTGGCATTTTGTTGTTTGTGTTTTTGGTTGAACGTTTTATTTTGAGTAAAATTTTTGCTAGATTTACCAGGGTACGCGAGTATATGCTGCTCACTGCTGTTTCTTGGTGTTTAGGAATTGCTGAACTAGCAAAGGCAACCGGATTGTCATACGAGATTGGAGCTTTTATCGCTGGAATTGCAATCGCTGCGAGTCCCATTGCTTGCTACATTGACGAACAACTTAAGCCAATTCGTGACTTTTTCCTAGTGTTATTTTTCTTTATCATTGGAGCCAGCTTCAACTTCCAATATTTTCATATAATTCTTGTGCCCGCCTTGGTATTGACCACGCTTTTTATGATTTTGAAACCTATAGCTTTTTATTTTTTACTGCGCCATGCCAATGAAACCAAAAATATTGCCCAAGAGGTTAGTATGCGTCTTGGACAGCTAAGCGAATTTTCATTATTGGTGGTACTTTTAGCCTATCAAAATGAATTGGTTGGTTATTCAGTAATATATTTGGTGCAAACGGTTACGATGTTGATGTTTATTATATCTTCTTATTCTGTGGGAGCGCGTTATCCAATCAAAATTATGGTAGACTAAATATACGACACTAATATCTATTCATTAGATAATTGTAATGATTTTTCAATTGGTATAAAGTTAACCAGAAGCTTGTATGGTTTTTAAGAACAGGTTCTAAGACGCAGAGCAACATAATGTTATGTGGAGGCTATGAATAATTTCTAAGAGCTGGTTCTAACTAATAAGTTGTCATAATTTTATATGGGAGATTAATTTTATGATGTTAATTGCTATTCTGTTCTGTCTAACACTGCAGCGTTTTGCTGATATTGGTGGTTGGTTTCAAGCATCATGGTTTGAGCTCTACTTAAAAAATCTGCACCCATGGGCCTCTAAACTAAATGAATGGGTGGCGATATTGCTGATAATAGCGCCAGTTCTATTGCTTTTAGCATTATTACATTTCATTTTCACGTGGCGACTATTCGGTTTGTTTAATTTGATTTTAGCAACAGTTGTATTGTTTTTCTGTATTGACGCTCGTGATTTTAAAAACAAGTTAACCGACTACTTCAACAACTTAGAAAAAGGTGATATTCAAGCCTCGGCAAGCGCCGTTACTAGCCTTATCGGCGACGTTTCTTCTAACACAACTGCAGAGCTAAATCGTGCAGTTACCAAAGCTATTTTATTAAACTCTTTTGAGCAACTTTTTACCGGTTTATTTTGGTTTATTATTGCCGGAATTTATGGTTTGTCTGTTTATTTTCTCATAGTGTTGCTAGGCAAAAACGCCGTTAAAATTGATTCTAGCTATGTCGAACTGGCAAAGTTGGCAGCTAGGATTCAGGACGTACTAGATTGGATTCCATCACGCTTAGTTGGGTTTAGTTATTCTTTGGTTGGAAATTTTAATAAAGGATTTGGCTATTGCCATAAAAACTTATGGTCTGGTTTAACTGAAACAAGAAAATTTGCAGTTGACGCTGGTATCGCAACTTTAGATTTGGATCTTGATGTTGCTAAAGCTACGCCAAAAGAAAATTATGACGCACTAGATTTAATTAATCGTGCTTTGATTATCTGGTTGGTGGCTTTGACGCTGGTTTTACTGGGCGTTTTGATATAGTGGACATGTACACTAATCGCACTCAGATTTCCGGATAAGTCGCTAGTGGAACTATGTCCTCCGTAAAATGAATTTAGGCGCGGCGCCCAAGGTTTTCGCGCCCGAAGTTTACTTTTTCGTAAATGAGGAGCGCGAAAATTTTGGGCAACAAAGCATAAATTCATTTTACGGAGGGCATATGCGCGAACTAAAAACTCAAGTTGTAGTACTAGGTAGCGGACCAGGTGGATATTCTGCGGCATTTCGAGCGGCGGATTTAGGCAAACAGGTTATCCTAATCGAACGCTATGATAATCTTGGCGGTGTTTGTCTTAATGTTGGTTGCATTCCATCTAAAGCACTACTACATGCTGCTCGTGTTTTAGACGAGACTAAGCAATTCCATGCGCACGGCATTACTTTTGGCGATCCACAAATCGACATTAGCAAGTTGCGTAGTTGGAAAGATGGCATTGTTAAACGTTTAACTACCGGCTTAAAAGGGTTAGCCAAGCAGCGAAAAGTTACCATCTTGACAGGTCTTGGTAAATTTATTTCTGCTAATCAAATTGAGGTTGTTACTGCTGAAGAGTCTGTTCTGGTTTCCTTTGAAAACGCGGTTATTGCTGTGGGTTCTGCGCCTGTTAAGCTACCTTTTATTCCAAAAGATCCACGCATCATGGACTCGACTGATGCTCTTAATTTGGCAGAAATTCCAAAAGAGATGCTGGTTATCGGGGGTGGTATTATTGGTTTAGAAATGGCGACGGTTTATGGTTCTTTAGGCAGTAAAATTACTGTAGTTGAGTTAATGCCGCAGCTAATCCCGGGTGTTGATGCTGATATTGTTAAGCCATTACAACAATACAACTCAAAAAAAATAGCGCAAACCTTATTATCGACTAAGGTATCTAAGACAGAAGCGAAAACCGATGGTATTTGGGTAACTTTTGAGGGTGAAAAAGCACCAGTTGAGCCACAACGTTTTGATTGTGTTTTAGTAGCTGTTGGCCGCATACCAAACGGCAAGTTAATTGCTGCCGAAAAAGCAGGAGTCAACGTTAATGCTAAGGGCTTTATCCCGGTTGATGAACAAATGCATACTAATATCTCCCATATTTTTGCGATTGGTGATGTTGTTGGCAATCCGATGCTAGCACACAAAGCAGTTCCTGAAGGAAGAATGGCCGCTGAAATTATTGCAGGACTAAACACTCATCCCCGTAATAAATACATTCCAAGTGTTGCTTACACTGACCCTGAAGTTGCAGTAATAGGTTTGAGTGAAAATGAAGCCAAGCTCCAAGGAATTGCCTATACCAAAGCTGTTTTCCCATGGCTCGCAAGCGGTCGCTCTTTGAGTTTAGGCAGACAGGAAGGTTTGACGAAATTGCTTTTTGACCCGATTTCGAAAAAACTTTTGGGCGGAGGTATTGTTGGTCCAAATGCTGGTGAATTAATTTCAGAGATAGCATTAGCAATTGAGGTCGGCGCGACAGCAGAAACACTTGCCCATGTCATTCATCCTCACCCAACTCTATCCGAAACCATAATGATGACAGCAGAGGTTTTTCTTGGCACCGTTACTGACCTTTATATTTCAAACACAAATAAATGAGGGTATACGCATCGTACCCAAGTTTCCAGGGTAAGACTAAATGAGGAGCGCGAAAACCTTGGGCAACAAAGCATAAATTCATTTTACGAAGGGTATATAGATAATATTTAGGAAATGGTATATTATGCACATGTTTTTTTAAGTCATGTCTTTAAATTTTTCCTATCGCTTGAGTATTTCTGATAGATTATTAAAAGATATGGATTGTTTGTCTAACTGCTTTTTTTTAGGATCTATCCAATGAACAAAATTTATGTAGGTAATTTACCTTTTCAAACTACTGATCAAGAGTTGGAAAGTGAATTTCAACAATTCGGAAAAATTAAAGAAGTCGCCCTTATTAGAGATCGTTATTCTAACGAATTCAAGGGATTCGCATTTATTACCTTTATCGCCCCAGAGTCTGCCCAGCAAGCATTGGCGGCAAATGGCAAAGATTTCCAAGGTCGTGCAATGAAAGTAAGTATTGCAAGAGCCGAGGAAAGAGGTGGTCGTTCTGGCGGTGGCGGTGGTCGTGGTGGCAGAGAAGGTGGTGGCGGCGGTCGGGAAGGCGGCGGTGGTGGTAGTAGTAGGGGTCGCGCTGGCGGTGGTGGTAGTCGTGGTGGCGCAGGTGGTGGTTATTCCGGCGGCGGTCGCGGCGGTAGTAGTAGAGAAAGCGGCAGCGGTGGTGGTCGCGGTGGTAGTAGAGATAGCGGCGGCGGTAATAGATGGTAAAGTCGCAAATTAACTATTGAAAATGTGCCTTGGCAACGCACCAAACATCAATTTTGTTAACACCGTTTTGATATAATATTTTACATAATTCTGTGGCTGTATTTCCTGTTGTAATTACATCATCAATTACAGCCACATGTTTGTAGTGTCTTATTTCCTCTTCATTAACATCAAAAGCTTGTTTGATGTTTTGCACGCGTTTTTTAGCAGGCAAGAGCGCTTGGGCAATGGTGTTTTTTATGCGCTTGGTACTTGATTTATCAATTGGAATTTTTAGTTTTTTTGCAATTGGGCGTACCAATTCAAGAGCTTGATTATAACCGCGCTCACGTAATCTTGTAAAATGCAACGGTACAGGAATAATCACTTCTGGTTCCTCTTGATTTTTATATTGATGACACAAGTAGCTCGCCAGTAAATCACCTAATATTTTTGCGCTTACCAAATGGCTGTTAAATTTAAGACTGAGCATTAGTTGCTTAATTGGTGTTTGGTAATAAAAAAGAGCAAATGTTCGAATAAGAAATGGTAGCGGATTATTTAAACATGCTCCACAAACGGTTTGCCCTTCTGGCAAAGGCCGGGCACATCGCGTACAACAATTTTTTAAAAACGGCAAATCGTTTTCACAAGCAGTGCATAGATCTAGCTTGCGATTACTTGCCGCACCACAAAGAATACAGGTTGATGGAAATAGATAGCTCATTTTGATTGCTGACTTTCTTGGAGTTCAAAAACCAGCAATCTAGCAGAAAAAAACACCTTATATCACCGTGTTTTTTTACTATTGTTTTTATTTTTCAATCTAAGCCGCAAGCTTTAACCCTGTCCATTACCCACAAGCATGGCTGTCACTTCATAAACTCATTATCACGCTCTTTCAGAGCTTAATAATTTAGTTTTACTTTGCTTCCATAAGTAATGTTCACCATATTTGTGGGTAATGGATTGAGCTTTAACCTGTATTAACGCAAGTGACTACTCCACAATACATCGAAACACCACCGCAATAATCCTCGCATGCTTTGGAATTTACCATATTTCTTATATGTTGCAGAATCCAACGACCTTTGCATTTAGGTTCTTCATCTGCCCAAATATCACAAAAACATTCGCAGTTGCCTCCGGTAATTAAATTTATCTCACTCACACTTAATTCACGCATGCTCGTATCTCCTATATTATTGATTTCACATACATATTAGCGTTTAGTTATTATCTGTATTTGTTGCTGCATTTTATTGCGAAATTCAATTGGATTGGGAATATAAAAGAAGGTGTCTTTAGTGCCACCGATACCACCAACAATTACCGTACCAAAACCAAGAATTCGACCAATAATACTTTGTTCAACATAGACACCTTCAATACGGTCTATAAATAATTCAAGTGATCTTCTGCGAATAAAACCAACTTTCATAATTATGCGTTTGTCGGTTATCACATATTCAGAACAATTATAAGCAATTAATTCGCCAATACAGCTAAACAGACCCATTAGCATCAACAAATGACCAAATAACTTAGGAACAATGCTACTAGTTAAAAACCACGCAGCAAAAACCAACCATAACAGCACTGGGTAGAAAACCACATAATGTGGTTTCGTATAATACAAAATTTTTTCTTCAGGTAGTAAAGTTTTTTGGATATATGACGACATAAAAACACTCCGTAAAAGGTATTATTTATATTTTCTTATTTTTTCTTTTCCAGTTTTCTATCGTTACTTGTTTGACCCGCGCAATAGTTAATTTTTCTGCGGGCGTATCTTCGGTGATAACTGAACCCGCTCCAATAGTTGCGTTTCTCCCAATCTTCACCGGAGCCACTAGAGAAGTGTTTGAACCAATAAATACGCCGCTTTCAATTATAGTTTGGTGTTTGTTGACCCCATCATAATTACAAGTAATTGTACCGGCACCAACATTAACATTATCACCGATTATTGTATCGCCCAGATAACTTAAATGGTTGGCTTTGCTTTTTATACCAACTTTAGTGTTTTTAGTTTCAACAAAGTTTCCTATATGCGCGCCTTTTTCTAGATGCGTACCAGGGCGAATACGTGCGAATGGACCAATAATACAGTCATTGGCGATAGTTGCATCTTCAATCACGCAATTAGCTTTAATAACTACATTTTCGCCAATACAAGTATTTTTTAAAACATTATTTGGGCCAATAATAGTGTTGGCACCAATAGAAACCTTTCCCTCAATCACAACATTAACATCAATCACAACATCACTGGCAACAATTAAATCGCCCCGCACATCAAATCTTGCTGGATCCAGTAAAGTTAATCCCCGGCGCATTAACCCGGCAGCAATGTTTTTTTGATGTTGACGTTCTAGCTCTGCCAGCTGCTGTCTATCATTAATGCCCATTACTTCTGCTGGATTCGTTACTAACAAGCTATTTACAGGCAAGCTATCGCCAACCAACATAGCAACAATATCGGTCAAATAATATTCACCTTTCGCATTATGTTGACCTAGCCGAGGTAAATAATCACGCAATATTTCCGATGTGGTTACCATAATCCCGCTATTAATTTCTCTAATATGCAATTGCAATGGTGAAGCGTCTTTGTGCTCAATGATGGCTTTAATTGCACCTAAATCATCACGTATAATGCGACCTAAACCAGAAGGATCGAAAAACTCAGCCGTAAGTAAATTCATACCATCTTGAGGCATTCCTTGAACTAGTTGCGTTAAAGTTGTAGCTGCAACCAGTGGTGCGTCACCATATAAAATCAAAATTTGGGTGGCATGTTCAATAAATGGCAGGGCTTGCATTACGGCATGGCCAGTACCCAATTGTTTTGCTTGTTCAATCCAATTAACATCGTATTGCTGCAAATGCGCGCGCACTAAAGAACCACCCTCTCCATAAACAACATGAATTTTTTGGGGATGTAAGCTGTATGCAGTTTTTATTACATATTCCAGCAGCGGTTTGCCACTAAGTTTATGTAAAACCTTAGGTAGGTGTGAGCACATTCTAGTGCCTTTACCGGCGGCGAGAATGACAATATGTAAAGACATATGATTATTTTTCCTTATGTGCTATTTTTATTGTGCGCAGCTGTGCTACCGCTTGTGCTAACTGAGCTAATACCCCAGTAAATTCAACTGCGGCTTTTTTATCGGCGAGTAGTCGCTCAGCGTTTTCACGCGAAGCGATTGCTGCGGCTTCATCCAGATCAGCGGCACGCATCACGGTATCGGCCAAAATCGTTATAACATAGGGTTGAACTTCTAAAATTCCTCCGGAAACATAATAAACCTCTTGGATATTTTCAGGCAAAGCAATACGAATTTGTCCTGGCTTAATTGAGGTTAAAAGCTGCGTATGTCCCGGTAAAATTCCTAGTTCTCCCATTTCTCCCGTAACCACAACCATTTTAACCAAACCAGAAAAAATGTTGGCTTCAAGACTAGCTATATCAAGTTGAATTGTAGTGGTTGTCATATGGCTACTTCATCGTTTTTGCTTTTTCCACTGCCTCATCAATGCTACCAATGTACAGGAAAGCTTGTTCCGGTAAATGATCATATTCACCAGCTAAAATTCCTTTGAAGCCACGAATTGTTTCTTTTAGTGGAACATATCTTCCCGCTTGACTACTAAATACTTCAGCCACAAAAAATGGTTGTGAAAAAAATCTTTGTATTTTGCGGGCACGACCGACCGTTAACTTATCCTCTACTGAGAGCTCATCCATTCCAAGAATGGCTATAATATCACGCAACTCTTTATAACGTTGCAACGTGCTTTGTACTGCTCGCGCAGTATCATAATGCTCATACCCGACAATTGAAGGCTCTAATTGACGACTATTTGAGGCCAGTGGATCAACAGCAGGAAATATTCCAAGTTCAACAATTTGCCGCGACAACACAATAGTTGCATCTAAATGGGCAAAAGTTGTTACTGGCGAGGGATCGGTTAAATCATCTGCAGGTACATAAATTGCTTGGATTGAAGTAATTGATCCGGTTTTGGTCGAAGTAATTCTTTCCTGCAACATACCCATTTCTTCGGCTAAAGTTGGTTGATAACCAACGGCTGAAGGCATGCGACCAAGCAATGCTGACACTTCAACCCCTGCTAAAGTGTAGCGATAAATGTTATCAATAAAAAACAATACGTCGCAACCTTCTTCACGAAAATGTTCAGCAACCGTCAATCCTGACAAGGCAATACGTAGGCGATTTCCTGGCGGCTCATTCATTTGGCCATAAACCAAAGATACTTTATCAAGTACGTTGGAGATTTTCATTTCATGATAAAAATCATTACCTTCGCGGGTGCGTTCACCCACCCCAGCAAACACTGAATAACCCTTATGCTCAATTGCTATATTACGAATCAGTTCCATAATACTAACGGTTTTGCCAACACCAGCGCCACCAAACAAACCAACCTTACCACCTTTAGCAAATGGACAAAGTAAATCAATAATTTTAATTCCAGTTTCAAGTAACATTACACTGCCTGATTGTTCAACAAAAGAAGGCGGCAGGCGATGGATTGGTAAAAAATATTCAGCATTGATTGGTCCTCGTTCATCAATTGGATTGCCTAAGACATCCATAATCCTACCAAGAGTTGCTTTGCCCACCGGAACTAAGATGGGTTTGTTAGTATTGGTTACGGTTAAGTTGCGACGTAGTCCATCAGTAGAACCCATAGCAATGGTACGAACAATACCATCACTTAATTGTTGCTGGGTTTCCAAAATTAATCCGGTAGCATCAATTTTTAAAGCATCATAAATTTTGGGCACAGCTTGAGATGGAAATTCGACATCTACTACTGCGCCAATTACTGAAATTATTTTTCCAGATTGCATATGTTATCCTCATCAAACATCAAACAGCCTCCGCTCCCCCAATAATCTCGGCAATTTCCTGCGTAATTGCCGCTTGCCTAGCTTTGTTATACATCAACTGTAAATCTTCAATTAATTCTTTTGCGTTATTAGTGGCGTTTTGCATCGCCATCATGCGCGCAACTTGTTCGCAAGCAATGTTATCAACCACTGCTTGATATACCTGAGTTTCAGCATAACGAATCATTAAAACATTTAATAACAATTCTGGTTCAGGCTCATAAATATAATCCCATTGATACTTTGCCTTGCTATCCGTCTTAGGCAAGGGCAAAAGCTGTACAACCACTGGCCTCTGCACCATAGTATTAATAAATTCATTATGTGCTATAAATAATCTATCTAGTTGTTCATTCTTATAAGCATCAAGCATAACTTTAATACTACCAACCAAATCGACAATTTGGGGTGATTCTCCTAAGTTGGACACATGCGCTACCACGTTGGCAGTAAGTGCATGGAAAAAACCTTCAACTTTTCCACCAAACAAACACCAATCAACCGCAACACCATCTTTCTGAAATTGCTGTGCATGTTCCAGCACCAGTTTAAAAAGATTAATGTTTAGGCCACCACACAAACCACGATCCGTAGAGACCACAATATAACCCACGCGACTTATCTGATCGCGTACTTGTAAATATGGATGGTGATATTCAGTATTGCTGTTTGCAACATGCTTTACAACTTCGCAAATTTTTATTGCATAGGGCATCGAGCTTTCCATTTTTTGGTGCG
Organism: Gammaproteobacteria bacterium; assembly: GCA_964213355.1. GTDB lineage: Bacteria > Pseudomonadota > Gammaproteobacteria > UBA9339 > UBA9339 > JBAXAM01. Next base: position 260,294 of record CAXOVY010000030.1, on the reverse strand, counting down.
CCCGACGCATCTTACTGGCCGCAACTTTTTGCATGGCGTCAGTGATTTTTTGTATCTTTTTAATACTTAAAACTTGGTTTTTAATTTCTTTAGGTGATGTCATTTTAAGAAAGCATCTAGTTTTTGTTGTATAAACCCGGTAGGTGCAGGCTTTAGCCTGCATTGCCAAGTCCGTGCCATATTATTGAACGCAAGCTAAAGCTTGCGGCTACCAAATCCTGAAATAATGTATATTATATAATTTGTAAAAAACCCCGTTTAAACTCTAAAATTATTTGCCGTAATTTTTGTTCGATAACATCAGTATAAATTGGCTGTTGATTAATCTCATCGAGAACATTCTCATGCTTTTCGTGAAAATAATTATGTATTTGTTTTTCAAACTCAACTACTTTATTTAACGGAATATCATGGAGTAGGTTTTGTTCAACTAAAAATAAACTGATTGCCATTTCTGCAACTGTTAGCGGAACGAATCTTAATTGTTTTAAAATTTCTACAGCACGTTGCCCATGTTCGAGTTGTTTCCGAGTAGTATCATCCAATTCCGAAGCAAATTGGGCAAACGCTTCTAATTCACGATACTGCGCCAAAGCCAAACGCAAACCGCCACCTAATTTCTTAATAATCTTTGTTTGAGCTGCGCTACCAACGCGCGATACGGATAAACCAGCGTTAATTGCCGGCCTAATCCCGGCATTAAACAAATCCGTTTCTAAGAAAATTTGTCCATCCGTGATCGAAATAACATTGGTTGGAATAAAAGCAGAGACATCTCCAGCCTGGGTTTCAATAATAGGCAATGCGGTGAGTGAACCAGTTTTGCCTTTGATTTTACCTTGAGTAATTCTTTCTATATAAGATGTATTTACTCTGGCAGCCCGCTCCAATAAGCGTGAATGTAAATAAAAAACATCTCCCGGATAGGCTTCACGTCCAGGTGGCCTCCGTAATAACAAGGATATTTGCCGGTAGGCCCAAGCATGCTTAGTTAAATCATCATAAATAATTAATGCATCTTCACCGCGATCACGAAAATATTCACCCATAGCACAACCAGCATAAGGAGCAATATACTGTTGCGCAGCAGAATCAGCAGCAGTCGCAGCAACAATAATGGTATGTTTCATTGCGTCGTGTTCTTCGAGTTTGTACATAATGTTAGCAAGTGCCGAAGTTTTTTGGCCAATTGCCACATAAATACATTTTACTCCAGTATCTTTTTGATTGATTATAGCATCGATTGCAATTGCAGTTTTTCCAGTTTGACGATCACCAATAATTAGCTCTCGTTGTCCCCGACCAATTGGCACCATGGTGTCAATTGCTTTAATCCCGGTTTGTAGCGGTTGGTCAACTGGTTGTCTGGTAATAACGCCTGGTGCAACTTTTTCAATTGGTGAAAATTCTTGAACCTTAATAGGATCTTTGCCATCAATTGGGGCGCCTAAAGCATTTACTACACGTCCAAGCAATGCCTCACCCACGGGTACGGATAATACTCGGCCGGTACATTTTACCGTTTGTCCTTCACATAAATTTTCATAAGCTCCGAGCACTACTGCACCTATAGTATCTCGCTCTAAATTAAGCGCCATACCATAGGTATTATCTGCAAACTGTAACATTTCTCCGAGCATAGCATCAGCAAGACCATAAATTTGAACAATACCATCTTTAATATTTAAAATTGTTCCTTCTTTTTGGCTTGTGATTTTTAAGTCTAACTGTTCGATCCGCTGTTTTATTATTTCACTAATTTCAACTGGGTTTAGCATAAACACTCTTTAATTATAGACTTTGTTTTAAACGTTGTAACATCCCCTTAATTGATCCATCAATTACTTGGCCATCCACATAAACTACAGCACCGCCAATTAGCGTGGTATCAATTTGGCATTGTAATAGGATTTGATGCTGAGTACGCTCCTGTAATGCTTTTACTAATTGTTCTTTTTGAACAGTACTAAGCTCGCATGCTGTTACTACCTTTGCTTCCAGTATTTTTTCGTGTTCAAAAAGCAGCTGCTTATAACTAGCTGCTATATCAGGCAATATTCCTATGTTTTTGCGCTCTGCTAAAACCCGCACCAAATTATAAGCCACCGGAAAATCTTCCGAGGTACCACTAAAAAACTCTAATTCTTGTTTACGCCCAACCCTAGGGTTGTTTAGTAAAAATCTTTTTTTGCACTCAGTTGTCACAGTTGCCAATGTATTCAATGCATTTTGCCACTCGTAAAATTGTCGGTCACGCAAAGCCAGAGCAAAAATTGCTTTAGCGTACGGCCTGGCAGCGGTCAAATCTATGGTCATGAGCTTAGATTTCTGTGATTAGTTGATTAATTAGTTTTTGTTGTGTGGCTGTATCAATTTTTTGCTGTAATATTTTTTCCGTAGCAGCAATTACCAAGCTTGCTGTTTGTTGCTGTAATTCCTGTTTGGTTTTGTTTATCTCTTGCTCAATATCAAGCTTGGACTTAGCTAGTATTTTTGCATATTCACTTTGCGCTTTTATTCTACCTTCCTCAATTAAATTATTTGCTTGTTGGTTAGCTTGGTCTAAAATTATGGCCACCTTGGCTTTAGCTCCATTTAATTGCCCAGCTATATTTTTTTGTGCCGCTTCTAAAGCATATTGGCCTTGCTGAGCCGCTTCTAAACCAGCAGCGATCTTTTTTTGCCTTTCCTCCATAATTTTTATTAGGGGCGGCCAAATATATTTCATCGTTGCCCAAACCAATACTGCAAAGGTGAGCATTTCGCCAAATAAAGTTATATTGATATCCATCAGTACTCCACACCTGATATGGTGTTTTTTATGAACGCAGGCCAAAGCCTGCGCCTAACACCGGTCCAAATATAAAGTATATTACGAACCAACCTTTGTTGCTGCGCTCAAAACGGCAACCAAAAATGGGTTTGAACCAAAAACAAGCAATAGTCCAGTTGCTACTGAAATTGCTGCAAAAGCATCGATTAAACCTGCCATCACAAACATGCGCATGGTTAGCATGGGAGCCAATTCTGGTTGGCGCGCTATACTTTCTAAAAATTTTCCACCTAGCATTCCGAAACTAAGTGCGGTCCCAAACGCAGCTATAGCAATTAAACCAGCCGCAGCTATTACTGTTATACTTTGTATTCCTGCAATTAAATGAGCCAATTCCACAGTAGATCCCCCAAATAAAATTTAAAACAATAAAGAACACAAAAGGTTAACCACGTTAACTATTCATGCGCCATACTCAAATAAATAATAGTCAACATCATAAAAACAAATGCTTGAATTGTAATAACTAGAATATGGAAAATAGACCAAATTCCACCCGCAGTCCACTGAATCCACCACGGCATAGTAGCAATTAGCAAAAATATTAATTCTCCAGCAAACATATTACCAAAAAGTCGCAGAGATAACGATATCGGTTTTACTAATTCTTCAATTAAGCGAAAAGCTACATTTAATGGGAAAAGCCATTTGCCGAAGGGTACAGTCAACATTTCTTTAGCAAACCCTCTAAAACCTTTGGCCTTAAGGTTGTAAAAGACAATTAATATAAAAACACTAAGCGACAAAGCAAAAGTGAAATTAGGATCGTCGGTTGGCACTAAACGGAAATGATGTGCAAACCCAAAACAAAATAAAATTCTGGTAAACAAGTCTACAGGAAGCAAATCAAGGGCATTTAAGGAAAGCACCCAAACAAAAATAGTTAAAGCCAAAGGAGCAATTAAAATACTCTTACCATGAAATACTTCTTTTACCAATTGTTGAACAAACTCTATCGTCATCTCAACAGCATTTTGTAATTTGCCAGGAACTTCACCGCTAAGCCTAGTTACAACAAAATAAAATAGCCCAAAAAACAAAGCACCAAAAATAATTGTTAGGGCTAGAGTATCAAGATTCAGCGTCCAAAAACCGCCATTCCCCATAGTAAAAGTATGCAAATCCAACTGAAGATACTCCAAATGATGCTGGATATATTCTCCGCTAGTAGCTGGATGTAAAAAATTAGTTGTCATTTTTTACCGTATCAATACAACAAGGAGACAACCAAAACGGCATAAAAAACGACGCCGCAATAGTTGCAATATAGCCACTAAGAAAAGCCCCTGTTTTTATAGAAACAAAGAACACAATAAAAATTATCAATCCCGCACTTAATAATAATTTTATCCCTTCACCGCAAAGAAAATCTTTTAGCAACACTTGCGCATCACGCATGTTCGATTTAAATAATTTGCGCACAAAATATAGGCTGGGAACAATCCAAGCACCACCGCCTAGCAAAACCGAAATAAAACCACGCCAATCGCTTACAAAAATAGAAACTCCCGCAACAATACTTAGCAAAATAAATTGCAGTATAATTAGTTTATACCCTGTAAGTAGAAGATGTCGAAACATAACACAAATAATTATTTAGTATGGTTTTTGCTTTCAGCTATAATTACGGGAGATCCTTCGCGTATTTTCAGCTGCCCTGCTGTTACAATTACATCACCAGCTTTTATGCCGGATTTGATAACAATATTATCGCTATCTCGTTCTCCTATGACTACAGCCACTCTTACTGCTTTACCATTAACAACCTTGAAGATATAATTGGCTTCTGGAGTATAAAACACGGCTGTTTGTGGAACAATAATTAATTGTTGCTGCAAACCAAATTGCAGAGTTGCCTCAACAAAAGTCCCAGGTAGAAGCTTTCCATCTTTATTCGGTACGCTAGCACGTACGTTTAATGTCCGGTTGTTTTGATTTACCAGAGACTCAATTGCTTCTACCTTACCCATAAATGTTTCGTTAGGATAAGCATCAGTATGTAATAACACAGTTTGCCCAATGGTAACTTTACTTAAATATGCTTCTGAAATACTAAAATCCACGTGCAAAGGATCGAGCAATTGCAGATTCACAATAATGCTCTGCCCAGCATTTACATAATCTCCCAAATTGACCTGATTTAGACCAAGCTTACCAAAAAACGGAGCTACAATATTTGCTTGGCGTAATTGAGCTTGCACATATTCAACTTGTGCTTGTGCAGAGTTATAGTTAGCTTGCGCCATATCAAAATCGTTTTTAGACACGTTAGCGGCTTTATATAACTTAGCAGCACGCTCAAACTGCAGTAGAGTGAGCTGCAACTGCGCTTGTGCTTGTGCTAATTGCGCTTTAATAAGGTCTGGGTTTATTTCAATTAATGGAGCTCCAGCCGCAACAGTATCTCCAGATTTAAAACTAATTTTGGTGACACGACCGGAAATTTCGGATTTTACTACAATACCTGGTATAGATATCAAAGACCCAGTTACTGAAACATTGTCTTGACGGGTACTAGGCTGAACCGTCAATGCATCAACAAAAGCTGGTAATATTGCAGGCGATGATTTGGCGAACACCAAACCAGCAGGGTTCAAAACCATAACAAGAAAAAACCAAGTCGTTACTTGTTTAAACATAAGCCATCTACTAAAAAATTCTTAGGTGTGTTTTACTGTTTACAATAGACTTCTTTCAAACTACAAGCAAAAACATTAAAGAGAACCTTCCCCGTAGGCAAACAAGACACTTCATTTTAAATTATAACCATAAGCCCAAAAACATCAATGTTTATAGCACTTTATATTATTTTGCTTCCATAAGCAATTTTGTTAATTGAATAATTATCGTCAATTACTTTGCATGGAACACTATTAGGCATCCTGTACAAAGCATCAATTAAACAACATGTTTTCACTTATAGCAATTTCCTAATTGATTGACATAGAATATCCACAATGTTTAAACCAAGAAATCATATCCTGCTTGACTACCGACTTAAATGCAATGCGAATTACTTTTTTAAATTGGGTTTTTGTTCTTGGTGCGAACTTTTTTAAAACAGATTTTATCTTCGACCACATCAGTTCTATTGGAGATAAATCCGGCGAATAGGGTGGCAAGAAAAATAGACTTGCTCCAGTCTCTTCTATCGCTTCTTTGACCCCAACTACTTTATGAAAACTGACATTGTCTATTATCACTATTTTCCCCTTACTTAAGCGTGGAACCAACTGCTTTTTAACAAATGCTAAAAATATCTCGCCATCAGCCGACCATTCTCCATATATTGCCGCCTCTACGCCGGCAGTACTGATTGCTCCTATCATTGTATATTTATTTCCCCTGGGATATGGACAAGCACACTTTATACGCTCCCCGCCAAAAGCCCTTGCATATTCGCGACAGAAACTTAAATTGGCCCCAGATTCGTCGATAAAGATCAAATTATCGGTAGTCAATTGACTAACTTTTTCGATAAATTCTTCTCTGTTTTTTTTACCTCTGGCATATCTTGCTGTTCTGCGTATAAACTTTTTTTCTTCCGCCTAAAACCTAATTTATAAATAACGCGAAACATTATACTTATTCCAATTTTTTTATTTCTCGCTTTATTATAATGGCGACATAATTCGCTCAATGAGGCATCCGGATACTGTAAAACCAGTTCTTTTATACGAAGCATTTGTTTTTCATCTACCGCCGGTTTGCGTCCCCGCTTATATTCAGCAGTCTTTATATCTCCCGTTTTTTGGTATTGCTCCCAGTATCTTGCAAGCGTCCTTATTCCTAATTTAAAAATTCTTGCTATTTCTCTTTGGGAGCTATCTCCGCTTTCATATGCCTTTACGGCCCTCAATCGTAGATCTAACGAGTATGGAGCTGCCATGTTTTCCTCACATCTATTATGAGGACCGATCATAACACGCGCCAAGCAAATAGAAAACCGCTATAAGCATCTCTTAATAATCACTTAATCTTCTCTTAATACGCGCCCTATATAATTTCACATAATACTCCCGCTTCTAATGGAGTAAAACCTCATTGACTATTTTACAGGAATTTATGAGAACCAATAAGAAAATTTGCCAAACGATAAGAATATTTTTTTCTATAGCAATACTAGCATATGCGCAATTTGGCTACGCCAACTCCGTAGATGTACATACCCTTATCTTGAAACCTGATTTGACTACTTATGAAGTAAATGGTGAGCTCGCATTCAAAGAATTTTTAGAACGTGAATATATAGAGCCCTATAAGGAACGACAAGAGCTATTGCTACAGCAACAAACATTAAAGTTTGATCAACCAGGCATTAGGACTTTAAGAATAGTAAATAACTGGGATAGCGATATAACAATAAAGAGGATTTTTTTTAATGCAGATCAGTTCTCTCTGTACCCCATTTTGCATAGCTTTGCTATACAAGGATTTATGCCCGATTCTAAAATACCAGAGAGAGCATGGTATGAGTTTCAAATAAAGGCGGAAGAAAACGCTGGTAATTCTATCTATCCTGGTGGCACACAGTTTTTTGTAGTCTATAGAGTTGACGACGTCGAGGGAGATCAATTGGCTGAGTTTAGGGTAAAAATTGACTATAACAATGATATAGAATTTGATATAAGGAACTTATTATTTGACTATTCTCAAACTTCTGAAGATTTTGAAGCTTGCCTCAAACAGAGGGGATATTACCCAATAGGCGATCCTGAATATGATTCTCGTTGCCATAGAACTGGTATTTTTTCTTATGACTGTAGCAATGAACAAACTAAATTTTGTGCTGATAAGCCGTCAACAAAAAAACTAATTATAACAAACAAGAACAAGGATTCATCTGCTATAAAGATAACAAATATTGATTTGGTTCCAAATAAAACAGGTGTTCACATAGGAGATTATAGCAGCTGTTCAAACTTGGAAGCGGGAAAGACTTGTGGAGTGGATATAACCATTGATCACGATACCACAGATGAAGCAGTACCAGTTTATGTTACATATGATGTCAATGGTAAAAAAGAAGTGAGAGCTACAGCAGCTATCATCATTAAACGGAATAGTAATGACAATCTTAAAGATAATTTCGGTAAGCCCCTAGCTAACTCATTTACGAAAGAACTAGACAAAGATGTACTGATGGTGATTAAAAGGTTTATTCATGATAAAGAAGGTGTTGTGAAAGAGTGGCTCTATTTTCCAATCCCCCTAATAACGAAAAATATTCATTCAGCTACTAATGAGCAACTAATAGGCAAATCTCCTGCAAACGATCTAACCAGCTATTTGAATTCAATTGGTAAATCAATAGCAAAAGCAGTTTTCGAAATGGGAATAAGAAGAACTATCCCGGCTAGCAAACCTTACATATCCGATCATGACATACCTTATTACTTCAAATACATGGGAGTTGAAATTGCTGCTGGTGGTGTCACATTGACATGGGTCGATTTTTTTATTGGCTCTCAAGGCGAGTATTTGCCAGAAAGTTGGGAGAACAATTACAGTTTCATCATGAAAAAAACACTTGTTTATGGCCTTGCAACAGTAGTCAAGATGGGCGGCCTTTGGTATATAGGTACCTGTAAAAGTTTATTGAACGGGATTGTTGGGGTTCTTTCAGAAGCTTTTGCAGGAAGCGTCGATGATTATAAGAACTATTACGTGCACAAAGAATCGCTAGGAAATAAAGCGGCTAAAAATGTCAAAGCTGATGGCATGACTGGGAGCGCTGAATATATTGAGTGTTCGGAAAGCCAGTGTAAATGCGGTTATCAAGAAGAAGGTTCTCAAGCTTCCTAACCCACAGTCTTGATTAGCTCCAATAATTTGCTTTGATCATCGCCCTTTAAATGATTTCTCTCATTTAGAGAACGGCATCGAACGGGCTTTTTCAAGATTTCTACGAACCAAAGAACGGTTGTCGATCCATCTGCTGCTTCTCAGTTGCGTGGTGGCGCTAATCCATCCATCTTCCAATTTTAGTGCGGCAGTGAAATCTTCGACTGCTTTATCATACTCGCCCTGAAAGTAGTAAGAGACTCCACGACTAAAATAAACTAGGGAACGATAGTCTTTGATCCATTTATCCTCTAGTTCGAGCGCGGCAGTGAAGTCTTCGATTACTTTATCATAATACTTGGCCTGATTGATCTGATCGTAAATGACCCCTCGATTGTAATAAATCAGAGAACGTCTGTATTCAATACCTTTATCTTCTTTAAGCGCAGCAGTATAGTCTTCGATTGCTTTGTCGTACTTACCCTGGCTTTCGTAAGAGGATCCACGTTTACTATAGACTGCGGAACGATTGTCTTCGATCCATTTATCCGCTAATTTGAGCGCGGTAGTGTAATCTTCGATTGCCTTATCATATTTGCCCTGATCATTGTAAGATTGCCCACGATTAGTATAGACCATAGAATAATTATTTTTGATCCATTCATCATTTTGTTTAAGTGATTCAGTGTAATCTTCGATTGCCCTGTTATGGTCATTTAGGTCGTCGTAGAATGACCCACTATTAAAATAGACCAGGGATGGACAATGGTTTTCCTCGGCTTTTGCAACAGATGAAGTGATTGGAAATAAAAGCACGCCACAAACAATGCTATAAAATATTGTTCTAAGCACAGAAAAAGGCAGGCACAATTTCATGATACACTCCACTAGGTAAAATTAGTATTTTAACCTAGCAGTCTAGCGTCACTAGCCAAAACTTTCCATCTTTTTCTTAACAAACTTCTTGGGTCATATTAAGAACAGTTTTTATAAAACATGAACTAAACAATTTATAGTTTTGGTAGAGCAAGGTGTAGGGATAAAATAATAAGTATTACTCCCATAAACCAACGCTGCGCAATTAGCCACAATGGGTGTTTTATCAAAAAAACAGAAGCAGCTCCAGCAACAAGTACATTCGTTATTAAATATTTTTTCAAAATTTGTACGGCTTCTATTTGTACGGCTTCTATTTGTACGGCTTCTAACATAGTTTCATTTTCTATTCCCAGAAATATCCGAAAATGATTTTGACAGGCAGAACTAAATGCAAAACAAGGAGTTACCACTAATCCAAATTGGTTTAATAAAATGTCATAATTTATAGTGTGGCCATCTCGTAATTTAGGGAACAAGAACATCCCGCCATCAACAGGGTTCACCTCCAGCTCACTTATGCTATTAAAAAGTAAAAAATAATTTTTAGCCCTTTGCCTAAAAAGTGCGGTAATATTTTCAAGAAATCCCAAATAAATATTCTTGCCCATTGCCAAATACCGCCTTACAGCTTCTTGAATAAAACTATTTGGGTACATACAAGTGTATAATTGAGATTTTATCAGATGTTTTATAAACTGTTCAGATCCTATAATAAAACCAAAACGCAACCCACTGATGCCAAAGTTTTTTGAAAAGGAGTTCACAGAAATAAAGTTTTTTGAATTATAAAAACAATTACAATGAATTCCAGCCTCAGTGTAATTAAAATCTGTAGTCACATCATCAGAAATAAACCATACGTTGTGCTTTTCGCACATAATAGTAATTTGCTGCAATAGCTCCGCCGGGATAATCTCTCCTGTTGGGTTTAAAGGAGAATTAATAACTAAGACTTTAATGCCTTCGTTTATCTGTTCAAAAATTTCTTTTATCAGCCTATCCCACTGTTTAGTGAATGCATATGCTTTAAAATAATTTAGTTTCTTCACTTGTCCATTACAATTTTCAATTAAACAAGGTAAGTATTCCCAACCTGGATCTTGGATTAAAACCTTATCCCCTGGATTTAGTAATGTTTTTAATGCAAGAGATAAGCCAGAACAACCTCCTGAACAAACCAAGATATTATCTTTTTTTATCTTATATCCATAACGAACAAAACAAAACTCAGCAAGATTTATAATTATTCGCTAGAGCGATAGACTTGGTTAACTGAAGCTTGCGCGACAGGCATAACAACTATCTCAAAAATATTGATATTTTGAGGACGAGAGGCACAATAATATACTATGTCGGCGATATCTTCTGCGACAAGCGGTTCTATGCCTTCATAAACCTTTTCTGCTTTTTCTTTATTTCCATCAAAACGCACTTCACTAAATTCGGTTTTTACCATCCCTGGATCGACCGAACTAACACGAATTTTTGTTCCAAGCAAATCTATTTTCATCCCTTTGGTAAGGGCACGGACAGCGTGTTTAGTCGCACTATAAACATTACTCGCTGGCCCAACTTCATATCCTGCAATTGATCCAATATTTATAATATGCCCCTGATTGCGACGAACCATATTGGGCAATATTGAGTGTGTTGCATAAAGCAATCCTTTAATATTAGTATCAATCATTTTCTCCCAATTACTTACGTCTCCTGTCTGTATCTTATCTAAACCCAAAGCCAATCCTGCATTATTAATTAAAATGTCAATATCTTTCCATGCGGTGGGTAAGTTAGTTATACCTTTTTCTACCATTGTACGATCTTGCACATCCAGGGGTAATAAATATGTTTCTACGTTGTAGGTGGTTTTTAGAAAAGAGGATAATTTTTTAATATGTTCATAACGCCGAGCACAAAGAATCAATCTAGCCCCATGCTTAGCAAACACCAAAGCACAGGCCTTTCCAATTCCACTAGAAGCACCAGTAATCAATACTACTTTGTTTTTTAATGGCACACTCATTAATGATCCCTATTCAAATGTTCGTTTTGATTCTATCAATGATAATAAGAAAATCAACAAGTATTTTTTGTATAGATTTATAACATGTGGGGCTCTCGTGGCAAGAGCCTATATACACATTACCTTTAATAGTTTTTTGGACAAAAAAAATATTTTTGTACTATTACGAGCGTACAAACCCCTCGATATAAAAAAATAAGTGCTAAAAAATAATGCTCTTTAAAAAAGAATTATGGCATGCAAAACAAATCACTATTGGCAAACAAACAAAATAAGCGAACCAAACTTGATCAAACCAGCAGGACAAATTGATCGTCAACTTATCATTGACGAGAAAGAAAATATCGACACGATAATTGCAACACTAGAGCAAAAATGTGATTACTCAAAGCGATCTAGTCCGAAAAAATGTATACGCATATTCAAAACACTATATTTAAAGCCATTTTTGAACCGGATAAAACAATACGTAGTATATGTACACTTCGATATTCCAAGATCTTCAACTGGAGCGCAAGAGCCATCGTTTACAAAATCAAATAAAATCTTATTAACAACTTCGGGTCGTAATTGCTCAAATAGGAGGAGAAAAAGAATTGCCCAGAAGGAATGATCTTGCAATGGAAATCAGTAACCAATGCGGAAGACTCATGGCCAATACAATAAGTTATTATAATTCTCACATATTATCTTTGCTTTATAAAAAACGCGAGTCAGAAAAAAGCCAAGAGCTTTGGCACTAAGGGATCGTTGCGATTCCTTAATCGGAAAAAATGAGGGGTTCGGCGTGGATATCCCTATCCGAGTAGACAAAATTTAATTGCGTAAAAATATATGAGAAATAATTTGACTTAGATATATACATATTTTATATTTTAAAAATAATTTTTATTTTGGAGGAGACCATGCATCAATTTCAATCACATAGCGAGCGTCCATTTGTAGCCTAGTTTTTGGCTTGTAAGTCGTTGATCTTTTTTTACACCTCTTCTTGTTTAAAAATCGCCCCAAATAGACTGCTAGCAATCTAGTAGATTGCGTTTGTATCAATTACAAAACAAGGATTCTTGTTGTTCTTAAAATAAACAAATTAATATTAGTATGAGAAACTATTATGGGCATTTTTGCACAAGATGGAGAAGCATGCGTAAAAGTAATTGCTTCTAAAAAAAATTGGATAGAAAGCAGTGCAATAGAGCAATTGCAAAATACCGCAGAATTACCAGGTATACGTATGGCGGTTGGGTTGCCAGATTTGCATCCGGGTAAAGACTGTCCGATCGGCGCGGCATTTATTTCTGCAAAGTGGATTTATCCGCAGCTAATAGGTAATGATATTGGGTGTGGGATGGGGTTATGGCAAACTGATTTAAAAGTTCAAAATCTAAGCTTAGATAATTGGATAAAAAAACTTGGGGCTTTGGACGCCCCATGGTCTGAAGATGTAACTACTTGGCTTAATCATTATAATTTAGAATCCTCGGTTTTTGATCGCTCACTCGGCACCATTGGTGGTGGCAATCACTTTGCCGAACTGCAAGCAATTGAATCCATCGAAGATTATGCTGCATTTACAGCATTAGGTTTGGATAAGAAAAACTTTTATTTACTAGTACATTCTGGTTCGCGTGGCTTGGGCGCACATGTTTTTGCTAATTATCTTGAAGCATATAATCATCGAGGGCTGCACCAAGACACCACAGAAGCTATAGCGTATTTAGCCACACATGACAAAGCTGCTGCGTGGGCAAAAGCTAATCGAGCACTAATTGCACATCGATTCTTGGTGTGTTTGCATAGTCAAAGCAAACTGATTTTAGATATCAACCATAATACTGTGACAATGCAAGAAATAGATGGCAAACGCTATTGGCTCCATCGCAAGGGTGTAATTCCCGCAACAGCAGGAGTTGTTATAATTCCTGGGTCACGTGGCAGCTTGAGCTATCTGGTGCAGCCAATTGGCTTGCAAACAACAAATGCTTATTCATTGGCGCATGGTGCAGGACGCAAATGGAAGCGCACTGATGCTAAGAGTAAATTAGCTAAATATAGCATCACTGATTTTGCCAAAACCGCACTTGGCGGTCGGGTAATTTGCACAGATAAAAACCTGATGTATGAAGAAGCACCGCAAGCATATAAAAATATTGAGATAGTAATTAAAGATATGGTTGATGCAGGACTGATTAGCGTTATCGCTACTCTGCGTCCAGTAATCACCTATAAAACCCGGAGACACTAATGAACAATCAATTACATTCCTGTTGGTTACAAGTTACTGCTGGCCAAGGTCCAGATGAATGCGCCTTAGCAACAGCAAAAGTAGCGGCTTATTTAACCAAAGAAGCTAAGCAATTCGGTCTTAAAACTGAACTACTAGAGATAAAAAGCGGTAATAAAGTTGGCACCTATCTTTCAGCATTAGTATCACTGCAAGGGGATGGTTTAGATTTATTTATTAAGCGTTGGCAAGGTACGATTCAATGGATTTCCACTAGTCCATATCGACCTTACCATAAGCGGAAAAATTGGTTTATTGGCATTGATGTATTTAAAACGCTAGAAAATCACACGAAATTTAACAAGCAAGATTTAAGATTTGAAACTATGCGTGCTACTGGTCCTGGCGGTCAGCATGTCAATACCACTGATAGTGCGGTACGAGTTATCCATGTTCCCACCGGATTAACTGCAGTAGCACGAGAAGAGCGCTCGCAGCATATGAATAAAAAATTAGCCTTAGCAAAACTAGTGGCAATTTTTGTGAATCAACATGATACTAAACAGACCGAGATTATAAAAGAACAATGGGCTAAACACCAACAACTAGAGCGCGGCAATCCGACTCGGGTTTTTGTCGATCCAGCATTTATTGAAAAAGAGGTAAGATGAAATTAGTAACAACTATTACGCCAAAAGAATTAAAGATTCAGCCAAAATTAAGCCACTTTTTTAGTGTCGTGACTCCGATATAACAGTTTTATGCTGTTGCCGTAATTAATTGATTATAAAGTTTATGACTTTGGATGCGATTATCTTCCATCGCTCAGCAACGGGCTCTAAATTATTTATTTTCCAACTGCCGTTGTAATATTATCTCGAGGATAACAAAAACACATCCCTAATGCAGATAATATAGCGCTTCCACACAGCATAGCAAAAAAGTAATTCCAACCAAAATTTTGTATTGCCATTCCAATAGGTATATTAGACTTCTTTCAAAACTTTGATTTTTTAGTTTTGTAAATCTTGCGCAAATGAATTAGCCAGTTGTTTATTTTAAACTGAACCTAAACCTAAACCTTTTTTCGGTAGGCGCAGGCTTCAGCCTGCGTTTTTAGTATTGCTCCAAACTCAACACGCAAGCTAAAGCTTGCGCCTACCAATATTTTAGGCTTCTTTTAAAACCCTTGCTGTACCAATTCATAGTTATAAATCCCCGCAATTAGATTGAACCTAAGACCAAATCGCTTTCGTCGATTACGATATTTATCAGCAATAATTTTAAATCGCTTAAGCATACCAATAACATTTTCGTTTAGAACCCGTTGACTCGATAACTTTTTATTCTCGCTTTTATCCTTAAAAGTTAACGGATGTTTCTTAGTTTTTTTCTTCGGCAACCTACTGTTAACATGTATTTTATTTAATCCCTGATAGCCAGTGTCTGTAAGAACTTCTGTGTTTGTTAAAAATCTGACTCCTGATTCTTTGAACAGTCGAAAATCATGGCGTTTACCATTGCTAAAATTAGTACAAATCACCACCTGACTAACTTTGCTTACTACTATCTGACTCTTTATAGTATGTCTTTTCTTTTTTCCTGAGTAAAAATACCGTTGTTTTTTTTAGGCCTTTGGATTGGTGTTTCGCTAGCATCGACTAAAACAACCTCATATTCCATATCGCTTTTTAGCAAAGCCTTGCGCCCAGGTAAACTAAAAGCTCTACTTTTTATAAGAGTATCTTCAACCCATCTGATTATTTTATACGCATTACTCTCGCTTAAATCATAGCTCTTGCTGATATGAAAATAGGTTCTATATTCCCTTAAATATTCCAAAGTCATCAACAGCATATCTTCTATACATAGCTTGTTCGGTCGTCCTCCCAATGATTTCTTTTGTTTATGAGCGTTTTGAAGTAAACCAACCATCTTTATAAATGTAGGTTTCTTAACTCCAGTTAACCTTCTAAACTTCGGTAACGGTAGTTCTGCAATTGATTCCCATTTCATCATTCCCCCCTTTCTTGTACTTAGACATGTATATTTTGCTACGAAAAATGGGGTTTTGAAAGAAGTCTATTAGATAAACCAGGTGCTGCAAAAAAAATTAACATAATGAATCCTACGGCAGTGCCACGTGTCTTTTTATGTGACAACTCAACAGTTGCAATAAATATTAGTATCTGTAATCCAAAAGTAAAAAAATATATACCGTATACTAAATACCCATGCCAATGAACAATATCAACAATCGGAATTAACCAAAGGGCTAATAATAAAAGAAACATTCCTAAATGAAATAAAACATTAGCCATCCATGGCCTATAAAACTTATCTGAACACCATCCTGCAATCAAAAAACCTAGGAGCGTTACCGCAAATAACCAATAGTTTTCCGTTTTCGGCGGAACACTCCATAGTTCTGATAGATATAGTTGACTCCAGTTAAGCGCAGTAGTTTTTACTATAGCAATCACGATACAAGAAAATGTTAATAACCAAATGTATTTATTTTTAAAAATATAGTTAAAAAACTTTTTCATAAGTTTATTTAATGTTGAGCCTATATCGATTTATCTGGTTCAACATAATAAAATAATAAATAGCCATACCAATTATATTTCCAGTGATCACGCCAAATAGCATAATTTCAGCGCCATAACAATACGTAGTTTTTTCGTTAGGTGTTTCCACGGTATCTTTAACCCCACCAAACACGCTATTTGTCTCATATTCACTTAATTGAACGATTGAGTTTTTCATATTTCAATACCTCACTTGAGTTTCACAACCTTCAAAATGTCCAGCAGCCTGCTTATGCAGGATACTCGCAATCAGGGTTTGATATAGCAACCCTTAACGAACAGCCTTGTGTTTTAAATGCTCTAAATCTACGCTAGAAATCCTAATATTAATTCTGGCATCTTTACGTAAAAAATTAGTAGCGGCTTTCTTTGCAAAATCCACTTCTTCTTTAAGATTGCGTACACTTTTCCATTCACCACGTTCTTCAACTAATGCTAAAAGCTTTTTTCTTCTTGATCAAGCCTTATATCAAAGATTTTATCTTTTTTGTTTTTATTTCTCATATTATACCTATAAATTTAAACTAGAATATCCTTTTGCAGATATCGTTTTGTAAGTTTTCTACTTGGAAAAATTGTTTTTAAAAATATAATTTCTCTTTATCTTTGGGCAATATTCCTATTCCACTTTCAGCAGCAAATTTTTGTACCTCTATATCAGCATAATGGCTCGTTACTAAAGTGGCTCGTTCAAGATTCGTCTGCTTTATAACATCCATACCAGTTAAGCCATCTTGTTTCATTAGTTCTTTATCAGCTAATAAATATATTTTATTCTTTTCTGGAAATGTATTGATGAAATTAATGGCTTCTTTGCCAATAATAAAATGCTTCAGTTGAATACTATTTTTATATTTTTTGCCAAATATCTTTTTTACTTCATCTGTGCTATTAAAAAAACAGCCTATGGTGTTACTAATATCGAGAATGACATCAACAATGCGATTTTTGATTTTAACCAAATTCCTTAACAGCCAGGATGGTTATTAGTAACTTATATTGGTACATAAACTCTTACGTAGACCATGACTAAACCTTAATGATTGGGTAAATGCGAAAAATAAAACTATTTACAGATCTCTATTTTTGCCGCTTGCGACAAATACGATTGATTTAAAGCATTAATGATATGATCAATCAATTGAATTCTAGTGCTACAATAAATATCTTTACCTGGGAGATTTTCTTTTCCAAGGTAACGCCTATACATACATCCACCAGTACAGATTAAAAAACACTTACACTTACCACAAGATGGGGCGTTTGTACGAGCCAGCTGTTTCAACTCTATATATCTAGGGGATCCTATTACTTCACTTAAAGACATTTCTTTAATATTACCAAGGAAAAATTGTTTGTTCCCTATTAGCAGATCGCACATATAGATATCCCCATTTGTGTCAAGACCCAGATAATTCCCAAAACAATTAGTATATTCACAAAGGTTGCTTTCCCTTCCAAAAATTCTTGCAATAATATTAGCAAAATCACGAACATAGAATTTTGGGTCATCTAGTTCATACCATAAATCAAAGAACTTAATGCAAAACATTGTATATTCTTCCGGGGATAACCAATTTTGAAAAGTTGTGTATGGAATGAAATTTAAATTTTTTATATTGTTATGTAAAAAAAATCGGAAAATTTCTTCTGCATTACGATAACTTTCAGTCGTTACAACACTCAATGCACCAAAAAGAATATCGCCCTCTTTAAGTAACTGTATTCCTTTCATTACATCTTCAAATGAACCGTTACCGCCCTTCCATTTCCTGTGTGCATCGTGAATATGTTTGGGACCATCTATACTAACACCTATTTGAAACTCTTCTTTTTTAAAAAAATCAATCCAATCATTATTAATCTTCACAGCATTTGTAGTGAGTGCATTCACAACACGATAAGGCGATGGAACAACAGATTTTTCTAAATCTACAATCTCTTTGAAGTAAGAAATCCCCGCTAATAATGGCTCACCACCATGCCATGTTAACTTTATTGTTTGACCTTTTAAGTCTGCTCCTCGTTCCATCTTAACGAGAAAAAGATAGTCCTTTAGTGCTTTTTTAATTATGTCTAGAGATACAGTCCCTGCTTCATATTTTGATTGATGGGACTCAATATAACAATAATCACAAGCCAAACAACAACGGTTAGTCAGCTTGATGATAATATTGAACAACTTCTCACTTGCTGGCGCAATTTTCATTAATTTTGTAGATATTCAAAAACTTTAAAATACAGAGTAAGACCAGGGATTACAAACCGGGCAATTTCCATCAGTGTTGGAACGTACCCGCTTAATTATCTCTGGCAAAATAGCTTTATTAAATCTTTCCTTAATTTCTTCGTCAGAAAGACCTCGAAATTTTTCAAGATTTGTTAGATCGAATTTAATACCAACGCCGATTGCTTTTTCAGTACCACAGCTACACACTGTTTCTTTTTTGGCTCCGGTTGCTACACTAGTAGCCTTCGCATCTAATTTTTTAATGAAGTTTTTTTTCATTTTTAATCTCCAATGTCATAAACAATAAGACTAATTAAAGCAACACTTCCATTTACGTAAAGTATATACTTCACATTTATGATATGGTAAGTTTATTAGTTAAAAAAATCAACAAATTTTAAGCAAACTTTAAGTAGTGCGTAAGATGGTAAAATGAGCCCGTTTAGCAAAATTGGTAAAAGGAAAAATATACTAATAGAAGAAAGGCCGCGCCTAGCTAAAAACGCTAGGCTCTCAATGACAATTTAATGACAATTTAATGACAATTTAATGACAATTTAATGACAATTTTACGATATATTTCTACAAGGGCTAATCAAAAAAATTAAAACTATTTTAGAAGCGATGAATATTTGCTTTTTAACAAAGGCAAAAGATTAAGATAGAAGAAGAGCGATAATTTTGCAAGTGGGTCACAAAAGTAGGGAAAAATTTGAGGATTTTTCTTATAGGAGTTTCAGGTGCTTATTCCGGCTGTCACTGATTCCGGCTTACCCTGTATATGATGACAACATTTCAACAATGTCTAGTCTATTATAGCGCTTAGCATACTCAAGTACTGTCCGGCCATTATTATCAGTCGCGTTAATATTAACCCTGTGATGTTTGTCTTCTAAAAGCGCCTTCACAACATCACTATGGCCAAAATAGGTGGCTAGTATAAGCGCTGTATATCCATATTTATCGGTTACGTTAACTTTAACTCTATCATCATCCAAAAGCGTTTTGACAATATCAGTATAGCCGTAACTGCTAGCAATTATAAGTGCTGTATTATAATCTTCATTAATTGCATTAGGATCGGTTTTTTCTAAACCCAACAAAAACTGCACCGATTCCACACTGCCAATCTCAGTTGCTATAATCAACGCAGAATAATTATTAGCATAACCAGGTTTTGAAATTGGATCATGAGTCACCTGTTTCAGTAAGTACTTAGGAGGTAAATATGGTTTTGTTTCTTGATCAAGATAAAATATACGAATTCCTATTGGCGATGAGGTATTTTCCTCGAATCCATTTGCTACGAAAATAGTAACAGCAAGATCATCAAGAGATTTTGTTATATATTCACCAGTTAAACTATTTGCATTATAGTAATAGTAATTATCCTCTAGTTTAAATAAACCAGTAGCATGATTATGTGAGGTAATAAAAACTAACCTACCCTCGCGAATAAAATCTTCGGTCTTTAAAATATCTTGGAATTCTTTCAAAGTAAATAATGAACCGATTGCATACTCTCTTTTTATCTGGTGTTTTGGATCGATAATATGAATAATCTTATCTAGCTCTCCAGTATTGACACCAGGTTTATGCTTTTCAACACTTTGGAAAGAGTCTAAAGTTTTAAGAAAATAATCAATACTGGCTATTTCTTCATAATTTAATGTATATTTTCCATCCCAATTAAGTATTAACTCTACGACTGACCAGAACCATTTGTCATTTTTTATTGCATCTGAATTCGATATGTTTGTTAATCCGTGGTTTTGCATTGATAGCAATTTGGAATATAACCATAAGGTAGTAAGCCCAGCACAACGTCCACCATATAACCCTTTTACAAAATATGATCTCTGGATTTTTTCTATTTTGGACATATCGCTTCGCAAATAGGTTCTCAACATCCCGGCAATTGCAAACTGGCTTTTATCAGGTATAGAATCAGACTGATAATTACTGACAACTTGCTCAGTAGCCCATAAAGACGGAAAAAACAATAGTAAAAAAAAGAAAGTAAGAACTTTCCAAATGTTTAACTTAGTAAACTGTATTAACATATTTTTTATCCAACGTAGTTAAACTTGTTCCAACCCTATATTCTACAGATTTATATACACTATAGATATAATTTATTATAAACACACGTTTGGATTAATGTTTTAAATTGTACCTTCTACAAATCTGATGACTTGTGAGACACATCTGAAACTACTGCAGATAGCTCCTCGTGAGGCATAACTGCAAGTATATCAGATATTACACGTCTATTACCAACCTCATCATATTTGCCATCGATTTTAGTAATCATAGTCGATGATCCGCCACCATCTAAGCTCATTACTTGGTCACAGTTTTCATTTTCTAAGAGCTTAATAAAAGCGTCTTTGGGTATCCTTCCTCCTGTTGTCCCTTTTGTTTTGTCTACTATAATGCTAACTTGATTTTTATTTTTATGGATACAGATGGCGGTTCCAAAAATATCATATACCCTTCCGCGTCCAGCATACATTTTGGTACTACGAGGATCAACTGCACCATTATACATTAGTAGTTGACCGCCAGAA
Source organism: Gammaproteobacteria bacterium (assembly GCA_964213355.1). GTDB lineage: Bacteria > Pseudomonadota > Gammaproteobacteria > UBA9339 > UBA9339 > JBAXAM01. The sequence continues at coordinate 239,160 of CAXOVY010000030.1, read as the reverse complement.
ACCACATAAGGGCAATTATTAAAGAACACACTTAATTCATTATCTTCACTATTAGCCTCACCAACCTCAGTATATACAGCAGCTTTTAGTTCATAAGTAATACTAATATCATCGCCTTGATTTAATGATTTTAATTCACTTATCATATTTGCAGATGGATTATGCACATAAAAAGAATTTGGCTTTTTATCGGCAACAATATCAGTTTCTAAAACTGGTTGTATATTAGTAACTTTGTTACCTGACAATGATACTTCTGTAATATTTTTATTTTCATCTTGGTAATAAATCACAGCATTTGTAGTCTCATGATCTATTTCTGAAAAACGGTCTAAAATAAATTTTGATCCGTTTTTAGAGCATGAGGCATACCATACTACTTTTACTTCTCCAAATTTTATTTCTCCATTTTTGTTAATACCAACAGCAGGTAGATAATGGCTCACATCTGATAAGAGTTTTCCATTAGTTATCAAAATAGAACACGGAAAAGCATAGCCAGTTACGCCTGGCGTATCCCAAAACTTTTCTTTGAGTTTCTCAAAAAATCCAGGATCCCCATATTTTCCGCGATTAAAAAATCCTCCATTTGTAGCTACACTTACATTATGCTTTTCGATAACCTTATATGCTGTTGCTCCATCAGAAAAACCATTTTCTTCGGCAGAAAGCAATACCATCTTGTTATATGTGGGGTCAAACGTAGCTATTCTTACTGTATCGACATCGCGGGTATAAACCTTTCAATTACCCACAATTTTTGCTATATAAACAGGATATTATATAAAATAGGGGGTGATAATGGCGAAGAAATTAAATTTTAGTCTGGAGTTATCTACCAACAAAAACATTAGGGGCAATGATACTTGGGTAAAGCAGGAGCTTGCGGAATGTAAATTTAGAGATGAGCGTCTAGATAAAAGATTTCAGAAGTTATTTAAGTGTTTGTGGAATGGTATTGGTGAGAGCATTCCTTTTGCTTGCCAGGACTGGGCCGGCACTAAAGCCGCTTATCGCTTTTTTTCTAATGACCGAGTAAAAGAAGAGGAAATTTTATCAGGGCATTTTCAATCAACAAAAGATCGTTTTTCTGAAACAACAGGAAACATTTTGGTTTTACATGATACGACAGAGTTTTCCTATAAGCGTGAGAATTCAAAGCAGATTGGATTAACATATTTATTACCAGAAAAGAAAAATCTACTTGGAAAAATGAAACGATTTACAGCCTGCGGTATTTTAATGCATTCAAGTCTTGTGGTTACAACAAATGGACTCCCACTAGGTTTAGCAGCTATTAAGTTTTGGACCAGAAAAAAATTTAAAGGATGCAACAAACTTAAAAAAAGAATTAATCCAACAAGAGTTTCAATTGAAAAAAAAGAAAGCTTTAGATGGTTGGAGAATCTGAAACAATCAACAACACTATTGAACGATCCCAACCGGTGCGTACACATTGGGGATCGTGAGAGTGATATTTATGAACTATTTTGCGAAGCGAAAAAAACAAAAACACATTTTCTTGTAAGAACTTGTGTTGATCGTCTCGCTGGTGATGGTGGTCATACTATTGCTGATGAGATGGGCGAAGTAAAGATTAAGGGGTTACATCGTGTTGAGGTAAGAGACAGCAAAGGTAATGTATCCGAAGCGATGCTTGAAATTAAATATCGTCGTGTTAAGGTTCTACCTCCAATCGGGAAAAGAAAAAGATATCCAGAACTGCAATTAACGGTTGTTTATGCTACAGAACGCAATAAACCTAAAAATAGAGAAAGGATTGAGTGGAAGTTGCTTACAGATTTACCAATCTCTTCAAAAGCGGAGGCTATTGAAAAAATTAACTGGTATGCGATGCGATGGAAGATCGAAGTGTTTCATAAAATTCTCAAGTCTGGTTGCAAAGCTGAATCATCTAAACTTAGGACTGCAAACCGTATAGCAAATCTTATTTCAGTTTTTTGTATTTTGAGCTGGAGAATCTTTTGGATGACTATGCTTAATCGAGCATCTCCAAACGCTCCACCCAAATTAGCACTTACAGCCACTGAAATTAAATTATTAGGTCATCTTGTAAAAGGTGGAAAGGGTAATAATCTTAAGAAAAAAAATTTATCATATTATCTAATTAAGCTTGCTAAACTTGGAGGTTATCTGGCTAGGGCTTCAGACACTCCGCCTGGTAATGCTGTTATGTGGAGGGGGTTAACGCGATTAGTTGATATCGAATTAGGCTTTAATTTAGCGATGAAAATTGTGGGTAATTGAAAGGGGTTTGCTACGGTTACCAAAACTAAACAACGTAAAATTATTAGAGCTGCGAATTGTTATTTGCAGGAAAATAATTTATTCGACAAGGTTTTGTGCCGATTTGATGTGGTTGCCACTTCTGGCGAAGCTAATGATAGAGTGCAATGGATCAAAGATGCATTCTGGGTGAAGTGGTGAAAGTAATGTGATAGAGATATTAAATAAAATTTTATGGCTTTTTGCTTTGCATTGTTTAATAATGGCGCTAAATTTCTATAACAACATATAATGGGAGACAATAATTATGGCAACAACAATATCCGATATTAAAGCCCGCGAAATTTTGGACTCGCGCGGTAATCCTACCGTTGAGGCTGATGTAATTCTTTCCTCAGGCGTGTTTGGCCGCGCTTGTGTACCATCTGGGGCATCTACAGGTTCGAGAGAAGCTTTAGAATTGCGTGATGGTGATGCTAAGCGCTATTTGGGTAAAGGCGTTTTAAAAGCTGTAGGCTATGTTAATAAGGAGCTACGCGACGCTTTACTTGGTGCAGATCCAACACAGCAAGCTGAGCTTGATAATTTAATGATCAAACTCGATGGTACTGAAAACAAAAGTAAATTTGGTGCTAATGCAATTTTATCCATATCAATGGCAATTGCACGTGCAGCGGCTAATGAAGCCGGTTTGCCCCTTTATCGTTATTTAGGTGGTGATGGTCCATTTTTAATGCCAGTGCCAATGATGAATGTTTTAAATGGTGGTGCCCATGCTGATAACAACATGGATGTACAAGAATTTATGATTCTTCCAGTTGGTGCGCCTACCTTTGCCGAAGCGGTGCGTTACGGTGCTGAGGTTTTCCATAATTTAAGCAAAGTTTTGAAAGGCAAGGGTTTGAGCGTTTCTGTTGGTGATGAGGGTGGTTTTGCTCCAAATTTACGTTCAAATGAAGAAGCCTTAGAAGTAATTTGCCTGGCAATCGAAAAAGCTGGGTTTAAGCTTGGTAGTGATGTTTGTTTGGGTTTGGATGTTGCAGCATCTGAGCTTTACGAAAATGGTGTTTACACTTTAGAGTCCGAAAACAAAAAGCTTTCTTCGGCAGAATTTGTCGATTACCTATCAAATTGGGTAGATAAATATCCAGCGCTAATTAATATTGAGGATGGTTTGGCCGAAGGTGATTGGGCAGGTTGGAAATTGATGACAGATAAGTTGGGCAAAAAAATCCAAATCGTTGGTGATGACTTATTTGTTACTAATACCAAAATTTTCAAAAAGGGAATTGAATCTGGTGTTTGTAATTCAATTTTGATTAAACTTAATCAGATTGGTACCATCACTGAAACTTTAGCAGCGATTAAAATGGCTAAAGATGCTGGTTATACTGCAGTAGTATCTCATCGTTCTGGTGAAACTGAAGATACTATTATTGCCGATTTGGTTGTTGCTGCCTCAACTGGCCAAATTAAAACCGGATCGCTTTGCCGTAGCGATCGTGTGTCAAAATACAATCAGTTGATTCGTATTGAACAAGAGTTAGGTTCAAAGGCTTCTTACATTGGTAAAAAAGCTTTTCCAAGAAGCTTTAAGTAGAAAATATCAGCAGACGCAGGCTAAAGCCTACGTCTGCTGGATACTGTAATGAAAACTATATTAGTAATTCTTTCGGTCGTTCTTGCTGTTTTGCAATATCGCCTTTGGTTTGCGGACGATGGTCTTTTAAACGTTTTTCATTCGAAGCATGCGATTAGTAATTTGCGGGCGAAGAATGATGAGATTGCAAGACACAATGTTTCCTTGACCAACGAAATAACTGCTTTAAAAAAAGGCGGTGCAGCGATTGAAAATCGAGCTCGAAGCGATCTTGGTATGGTAAAGAAAGGGGAGATTTTTTACCAAGTTGTAAGATGAGACAATTATGCATTTGATCCCACAAACTATTATTCCCACGAAGATTGTTGGTCCAATCAAGATTATTGATTCTAAGTTTGTGGCTGTTGTAAAAGTTCCGCTGGCAACCTTTGAAGCACCCCTGTGGTTATCGGTAAATCGTGGTGCGAGGGTAACCAAAAAAGCTGGTGGCATTAAAACCGTTATTGTTAGTGATTGCATGACGCGCTCAGTTTTATTGCAAGCAACGGATGCTGCAAATGCGCTGAAAGTTGTCAATAGTTTAAATGACAAACGCGCAGAACTTGAAAAAATTACGATGCAGAGCAGTAGATTTACGCGGTTAAAAGATTGGCACGGACAAATAGTTGCTGATTTAATTTATCTGCGGTTCGTTTTTACAACAGGTGATGCGGCTGGTCACAATATGGCAACTAAAGCGGCGCAGCTGCTGCAAGAATGGTTGCTTAATCAATATCCAGAACTAAAGTATGTATCGATTTCTGGCAATTATTGCGTTGATAAAAAGAATTCTGCTGTTAATGGTATTTTAGGGCGCGGTAAATATGTTATTGCTGAAAGCCTAATTTCGCGCCAAATTTGCATTGAACAATTGCGTACTACCCCAGAGCAAATAGTCGATCTTAATATCAAAAAGAATCTAATCGGTTCTATAATTGCAGGCTCAGTTCGAACTGCTAATGCACATTTTGCTAATATGCTGCTCGCGATTTATTTAGCAACGGGTCAAGATGTTGCCAATATTGTTGAAGGTTCACAAGGCTTTACTTATGCCGAAGTGCGTAGCGGCGATTTGTATTTTACCGTGACCTTGCCAAATATTATTGTTGGTACAGTTGGTAGCAGTAAGGACTTTGATTTTATAAAGCAGAACTTGGAGCTTCTTGGTTGTTTAAGTGCTTCGAGTGGAAGTGCAGAGCGTCTTGCCGTAATTGTTGCCGCAACAGTTTTGTGTGGAGAGCTTTCGCTTTTGGCCGCACAAACTAATCTAGGCGAGCTGATGCGTTGTCATGTTGCAATTGAGAGAACCCGTAAGCGCAGGGTTTAGCCTGTGCGTCTATTGTTAAGAAAACTAATTAATAGCTTTAGACTGATGAGCCGATGGACGAACCCACGGACGAACCCCTAGTGAAAAAATTTTTAAGATAGTCAATTATGGCGCAACAGCAGCATTTTTTCTCAGTAGGACAGCGGCCTGTTATCGTTATCGAGTTGGGGCTTTCCCTCCAAGTAAATAATCGATTAAAATGATTAGGTCGACAACAAACGGCTTTGCATCCCTCGAAGGTTTGTGTAGTCCATCTTTCGTCTGAAATATTTTCAGAATTATAGCAAAGACACAATCCCCCTACTCCTGCGCTTACCAACATATGCTCTGTCTCTTTCAAGTTTTCCATTTTCATCTCCATTGTTTTTTGAAAAAATATTTTTTGATCCAACCATGCCGTTATTATAATATAATTGCCTATGGGATCCTGTCACTTGACATATTATTAACGATAGAAGTTACTGTATTAACAAATCGCGAATATACTTAAAGTGGGCACGTATTAATGCCGACGTGCATTCTCTAATAATCTTTTGTTTGTGTCAACAGTACAGAGTCTGTGTTTACCACATGTTATAGATCTTCTTTTGATTCCCTATCCTTTTTTGCTTTTTTTTCGAGATTTTTTTGTCGAAGTTCTTCTTTATATTCTTTTATCTTTGCATTTACTTCTTGTTTGCGCGATGCTGCTTCTTCTTTTATGGTCTTTTTTACTGCGGCATCTATTGCCTTTTGCTTATTTTTTTCTGATTTTTGTTCGTATTTTTTTACAGCGGCTTCTACCGCAGCGTCTAATACTTCTTTTTGTGCGATATCTGCCCATTGTTTGGTTTTCTTTGCATTGGCTACAGCTTCTTCATGTCTTTTTTGAGCGTTTTTTATATTTTTTTCAAGCATTTCTTCTCGCGCATCTGTTGTCAAATCTGTTTCTTCGGTTTCATCACCAATTTGTTGGTCAAGTACTTCGTTGCAAGCAATCCCAACTTTAATAGTGAAAGTGTTTTCTATTGGGGTACCACTGTCCGTGGTTTTGTAATGGAACTGAATATCTTCATTTTCAGGTAGAAAATCCGAGTTTTTTTCGGGGCAAACTCCTGGCTGCAGTTCAAAATCATAAGCTTTGCCTGCAGGAATTTTTATGGGTTCGGATAATTTGGGTGGAATTACGAGTCCGTTTTTATCCGTATTGTTTATTTTGGTTATCTCTATTTCTTGTGGATAATTATTTTTTATAGTGACTTTTTTGGTTTCATCATTTGTGGAAAAAACATGCGGGTTCATTTCTATTTCTGATATAGCTCCGCTTTTTTCTAAGCAATCTGAGTCGTTGAGATTGCTGTCAAAAGTGATTTTGTAAAACTTAGGGCTAATGGTGTTCCCACGATTTTTGATAGAGTTTGTTATTGTCCATGGAAAGTGATCGCCAATAGCTGGCTTACTTGTCAGTTGCACATCTTGGTTTTCATATGGATTACCATCTTTTTTATCAAACATAGTTAGGGTTGGTATACCACATTTTCTTGGCGCGCTAAAATTAGTACGGAATAAATCTTCGCCTATAGTTACGATCGAAACTCCATTGTGAGTGTTTTCGTACAAAGAAGCATTTGCAATTTTAACTGGATTGTTCGCATAACAAGCATTAATTCCTAGTAGCGAAAGTAATAAAATATTTTGTTTCATAGTGTCTCCTAAATTTTTAATAATGACAGGAAACACAGTAAACTAATATTTTATGTATTCAATATCGCTAAAATTCCTCAAGGTATTTGTACTGTAGGATTTTAAATCGTTTATCCCGGAGGCCAATGGAGAGATCGCCCACCCATTAAATGTAAGTGTAGGTGATAAACGACTTGTCCACCATCTTTGTTGCAGTTGATTGAAATGCGATAACCAGTTTGCGCAATCTCAAGTTCTGCGGCTAACTTTTTCGCAACAAAAATCATGCGACCCACTAAACTTTCATCTTCTGATGATAAGTCATTTATAGTTGCGATATGTTTGCGTGGGATAATTAGTTTGTGCTCTGGTGCTTTTGGATACATATCATCAAATGCTATAATTTCTTTATCTTGATAGATAATATTTGCTGGCAATGTGCCGGCGACAATTTTGCAGAAAATGCAGTCCATAATTAGCTCCTGGTTCTTATGTAGATAATATAACATTCGTGTTTTAAGATGCAAAGTAACTATTAGTATTTCATGTTTTTTCAGTAGACATGTCCTTGTAATAGGGTTTAACATAATCAAAATTTTATAGAAAATAAGGTGATTAAACATGAATGATCCTGTGCATCCAAAATCTAAAATGATCGCTGCCTATATTGATCGATTGCCGCCATGTAATAATGCTTGTCCGGCTGGGGAAAACGTTCAGAAATGGTTGAATTTAGCCAAGCAAGAAAAATTTCGCGAAGCCTGGGAGACTATTGTGCAAAACAATCCGTTTCCGGCGATTCATGGGCGTGTTTGTTATCATTATTGTGAAACAAAATGTAATAGAATTCAATATGATGAGTCTGTTGGTGTTCACTGTGTTGAGCGGTTTTTAGGTGATATGGCGCTTGCTGAAGGTTGGGCTGTGCAAGCAGGAGCTGCAACTGGTAAAAAAGTTTTAATTGTCGGAGCTGGGCCTGCAGGATTATCAGCCGCTTACCATTTATGTTTAATAGGGCACCAGGTTACGATTTATGAAGCTCTACCACAAGCTGGTGGAATGATGTTAGTTGGTATTCCTGCCTATCGGTTGCCTCGAGAAGTTTTAGCTGGTGAAATAGGCCGTATTTTAAATATGGGTGTGAAAATTGAGTATAATCGCAAGGTTGAAGATATTGTTTTGGAAAAAGAGCGGGGTGGTTTCGATGTAGTATTTTTAGCAATCGGTGCTCATTTAGGGAAAAACCTTGTTTTCCCAGTTGAAAATCCGTGCCCAATGGTTGATGCAGTTGATTATTTACATGAGGTAACTTTTGGTAGAGCGCCACATCTTGGTCCGCGTTTAGCAATTTATGGTGGTGGTAATACAGCAGTTGACGTTGCGCGTAGTGCTAAACGGTTAGGCGTGTCCGATATATCTATTATTTACCATCGTACGCGCGAAAAAATGTCAGCATTTCCACATGAGGTTCAGGAAGCTTCAGAAGAAGGTGTTAAGTTTGTTTTTTTACGTACGATTGTTGGTCTTATTAAAAATAATTTATCTTTGAGTGTTAATGAGCTGGATAGTAGGGGTAGGGCGCAACATTCTGGTAAGATAGAGAATTTCGAAATTGATGCCCTGGTTTTTGCGTTAAATCAGATTCCTGATTCCGAGTTTTTGCGCAAGGCCCCAGGAATAGAGTTGCAGACTAATGGAGTTGTAACGGTTGATGAAGATTTTATGACGGGGTATAGCGGTGTTTTTGCTGGCGGTGATATGATTCCGTATGATCGCAGTGTTACGGTGGCAGTTGGTCAAGGAAAGCACGCAGCGTATCACATTAATGCTTATTTGAAGGGTACGAATTTTAATTTTCCAGCGAGACATGAGGCGGCGCTTTTTGATCAATTACACATCAGTGAAAATGAAGCAAAATCAACCAAAACTAAAGAGCAAGTGTTAGATGTTGGTATTAGATCTAAATCTTTTGTTGAGGCAGTGCAGGGCTGTAATCAGGGTGAGGTTTTGTTTGAAACTAAACGCTGTTTTTCGTGTGGCAATTGTTTTGAATGTGATGCTTGTTATAAGATTTGTCCAGTTAAAGCAATTACCAAATTGGGACTAGGTAAACGTTATAAAATTGATACTGAAATATGTATTGGTTGCGGTAAGTGTTTTAAGGGTTGTCCCTGTGGGGCGATTACAATGTTGAATAGGAGTTACTGAAATGAGTACAAAGACGAAAATAATGGATGGCAATGAAGCGGTGGCGCATATTGCCTATCGTGTAACTGAAATTAGTGTAATTTATCCGATTACACCATCAACTACAATGGGTGAGTTTGCTGATCAATGGGCGGCAGATGGACTAAAAAATATTTGGGGTACTATACCTCAAGTTATCGAAATGCAAAGTGAGGGTGGCGCTGCTGGTGCACTTCATGGTGCGCTGCAGACGGGAGCTTTAGCCACAACCTATACAGCATCTCAAGGGTTACTCTTGATGTTGCCCAATATGTATAAAATTGCTGGAGAATTAACCGCAACTGTAATTCATGTAGCGTCACGTTCATTAGCTGCACAAGCATTATCAATTTTTGGTGACCATAGCGATGTTATGGGTGCCCGTGATACTGGGTTTGCAATGCTGGCATCTGGTAGCGTCCAAGAAGCCCATGATTTAGCTTTGATTGCGCATGCGACAACGTTAGAGGCGCGTGTACCATTTTTGCATTTTTTTGAAGGGTTTCGTATTAGCCATGAAATAAATAAGATTGAGAAAATATCGGATGAACAAATTCGTGAGATGATTAGTGAAGACTTAGTACTTGAACATCGCGAGCGGGCACTTAATCCCGAGCATCCATGTATGCGTGGCAGTGCGCAAAACCCCGATGTATATTTTCAAGGACGCGAAACCGTAAATCCATTTTATGCAAAAATTCCTGCACTAGTGGAAAAGTATATGGATAAGTTTGCCAAGCTTACCGGCAGACAATATCGCTTGATGCAATATTATGGTGATCCGGCCGCTGAAAGAGTAATAGTCATTATTGGTTCTGGCGCTAAAACGGCCATTAATGCCGTCAACTCGTTGATTGCTCAAGGTGAGAAAATTGGCGTGGTGCAGATTCATTTGTATAGACCATTCTCTGTTGCTCATCTGATTCAAGCTCTGCCAATAAGTGTTAAGGCAATTGCTGTGCTAGATCGCACGAAAGAGCCAGGTTCAGCGGGTGAGCCTTTATATCAAGATGTATTAACCGCAGTGAGCGAAACTTTTAATCTTGGCAAATTGCCTTTCAAAAATGGTTACCCAAAAATTATTGGTGGTCGCTATGGTTTATCCTCAAAAGAATTTACGCCAGCGATGGTTCGGGCGGTATTTGACGAACTTAAAAAAGACGGTCCGAAAAATCATTTTACCATTGGTATTAATGATGATGTAACTAATAATAGTTTAGTGTATGACCTAAATTTTGGGGAGGTTGATAGTAAGCAAAAATGCTCTATTTTCTACGGTCTGGGTTCCGATGGCACAATTGGGGCTAATAAAAATACGATAAAAATTATTGGTGAAGAAACCAACCTATATGTGCAGGGTTATTTTGTTTATGACTCAAAAAAATCAGGTTCTAAGACCGTCTCTCATTTACGTTTTTCTCCCGAGCCAATAAGTGCTCCGTATTTGATTACCACTGCTGATTTTATTGGTTGTCATCAGTTTGGTTTTATTAATTCAAACACTATCTTAGATAATGTAGCTACTGGGGGGACTTTCTTGTTGAATAGTCCATTTGGTCCAAATGAAGTATGGGGTCACTTGCCTCGAGTTGTTGCCGAAAAAATCCTGGCTAAAAAGCTAAAATTTTATGTTATCGATGCTGATAAAGTTGCCGCCGCTACTGGCATGGGTAGTAGAACCAATACCATTATGCAAACGTGTTTCTTTGCAATTTCCGGTATTTTATCGCGTGAAGAAGCAATTGCAAAAATTAAAGAGTCTATTGCCAAAACCTATAAGCGCAAAGGTGAAGAGGTAATCAAGCAAAATTTTGCTGCTGTTGACCAAACTTTGGCTAATTTATTTGAAGTTAAGGTTCCTGATAAAGTTTCACCACAAAGCTATGAGTTGGCGCCAATAGTTAGTGCTAAAGCGCCGGAATTTGTGCAGAAATTTACAGCAGTACTCATGGCCGAGCAAGGTGATAAATTACCGGTGAGTGCGATACCGAATGATGGTACCTACCCTACTGGTACGACAAAGTGGGAGAAACGTAATGTTTCACCGATAGTTGCAGAGTGGCATGAGGATTTATGTGTGCAATGCGGACAATGTAGCCTCATTTGCCCACATGGTGTAATTCGAACAAAACGTTGTGCTCTAGAAAAGCTAGCCAATGCGCCTGAGTCTTTCAAAACAGCCAAGTGTTTGGCTAAAGATTTTTCCGGTGATCAGTTTAGATTGCAGATTTATGCTGAAGATTGTACTGGGTGTGGTTTATGTCACGAAGTATGTCCAGCTGCCAATAAGGCAGATCGCAGTGTTCGGGCTATGATGCTTTCGCCTAAGGCGCCACGCTTAGAAGCAGAACGTAAGAATGTTGAATTTTTTGAAACCTTGTCCTATAGCGATCGACGCGAAGTTGATAGCTCCAACGTGCGAGGAGTGCAATATTTCCAGCCGTATTTTGAATTTTCTGGAGCCTGCGCTGGTTGTGGTGAGACGCCATATGTAAAATTAGTTAGTCAATTATTTGGTGATCGGATGCTTGTTGCCAATGCTACTGGTTGTACTTCAATTTATGGCGGTAATTTACCGACAACTCCTTGGACGTTTGATGGTGCTGGTCGTGGGCCAGCGTGGTCAAATTCATTATTTGAAGATAATGCTGAGTTCGGGTTTGGCTTTCGTTTATCTGAAGATAAGCAGCAAGAGTTGGCGGTAGAAATGCTTAAGTCATTTGCTGATCAAGTGGGTTCTGATTTGGTTAATGCATTGGTGCAAGGCGCAAATGAAAGTGATGAAAAAAGTATTTTTTTACAACGGCAACGAATCATTGAATTAAGGGAAAAATTAACAAAAATTCAAGATCCACGCGCTAAACATTTAAATATGTTGGCCGAGCATTTTATTAAAAAAAGCATTTGGTTAATGGGTGGCGATGGTTGGGCATACGATATTGGTTATGGTGGGTTAGACCATGTGCTTGCTAACGATCGTAATGTTAACGTTCTGGTTTTGGACACTGAGGTGTATTCGAACACTGGTGGCCAAGCATCAAAATCAACACCACGTGGTGCCGTAGCTAAATTTGCCACAGCTGGTAAATCTCTGGCGCGTAAAGATTTAGGTATGATAGCTATGACTTACGGTAGTGTCTATGTGGCGCAAATAGCGCTTGGTGCAAATCCAGCTCAAGCAGTACGTGCGATTATTGAAGCTGAAAAATACCCAGGGCCTTCATTGATTATTGCTTATAGCCATTGTATTGCTCATGGCTATAATTTGCGCAATGGTGTTGAGCAGCAGAAACTGGCAGTTAATAGCGGTTTTTGGCCGCTGTATCGTTATCATCCAGATCGTGCCAAGCAGAATTTAAATCCGTTGCAATTAGATTCCAAAGAGCCAACAGTTGCTGTGCGTGATTATATTTATAATGAAGCGCGCTTTAAGGTATTGGTATCTCAGCATCCTGAACATGCAGAAGAACTACTAAAAAAATTACAGGAAGATGTGACCCGTCGCTGGAAAACGTATGTTGACATAGCAGCAGTTAAATAATTACGGCATGCTATCAACAACTTGCTTTTCTGCAGGCATTAAATGATGGCGCTCGAGGCCAAATAATATTGCTAAAGCACCGGCAATATAAATTGAGGAATAAGTGCCGATAACAATACCGATCATCATGGCTAGGGAGAATCCATGTAATACTTGTCCGCCGAAAATATAAAGAGCCAATATTACTGAAAATGTTAAACCAGAGATCATGATAGTTCGCGATAGGGTTTGGTTGATTGATAAATTTAAAATCTCAGTTGCATTAGCTTTGCGAACTTTGCGAAAGTTTTCTCGTACCCGGTCGTAAACGACAATGGTGTCGTTTAAGGAATAACCAATAACTGTTAGTACAGCAGCAAGTGCAATCAAATCAAATTCAATGCCGAAAAACGAAAATATTCCCATAATCAACATGGGATCATGGACTAAAGAAATAGCGGCACTGATGGCGAACTTATATTCAAAACGCAAAGCTATGTAGATCATGGTACCAAGCAAAGCTACAATAACTGCAAGAATACCATTAGTTATGAGCTCCTTACCAACCTGTGCGCCAATATCGTCTACACGTAATAATGTAGCGCCAGTAAGCGCATTTAACACTTTGTTAGTTAGTTGTTTTTGGTCTAAATCCTTTTTTGATTTTAATTTAATCATAACATCTTTTGAGCTGCCATGAGCTTGGGCAACAGCATCCTCCAAGCCGGCCTTGGCCAGTTGCTCGCGAATTAGATTAAAATCAGCAGGAGCCGGATAGTTAACTTCGACTTGTACTCCTCCAGTAAAATCCATGCCCAAAACCAAGCCCTTAAAACTCAATGTACCAACTGAAAAAACCAATAACAATAATGAAAACAAAAAAGCTCGATTGCGCTGAGCCATAAAGTCTATTGTTGTTTTGTGACTAAAAAATTCCATAAATTAACCTTTATGAGAAATAATATTGTTTATATACCAATCGACAATTTCTTAGTATGTCGCCCGCCGCCGTAAACAAAATTAACGATGGCGCGGGTGAAGACAATTGCAGTTAACATCGATGTCATCAAGCCAATTGTTAATACCACTGCGAAACTTTTTATTGCGCCTGTACCCAAAGAGAATAACACCATTGCTACTATTAAAGTTGCAACATTAGCATCAACGATCGTAGTAAATGCCCGTTCATAACCAGCATAAATACTGGCCTGTGGACTGATGCCATTGCGTAGCTCTTCACGAATGCGTTCGTAGATTAAAACATTCGAATCAACTGCCATACCTACTGTAAGCACCATTCCCGCCATACCAGGTAGAGTTAAAGTAGCGCCCAAAATAGATAAAATGGCGACCACAAATACTAGATTTAATAGCAGCGCCATATTGGCAACTAAACCAAAGAAACGATAATAAAATGCCATAAACAACAGGACGAAAACATAACCAACAATAATAGAAAGTATACCTTTGTTAATGTTAGTTTTACCCATACTTGGACCAACCGTAACTTCTTCTATAATATTAGGATTTGCAACTAATGCGCCGGAGCGTAGTAATAGTGCTAAATTCTGCGCATATTTTTCAGTATGCAGTCCGGTAATTTCAAAGTTATTACCGAGAGCTGATTGAATAGTAGCAACGCTAATCACTTTTTCTGTTTGGCGATTAACCGTGACGGTTTTGCCATTGACTATTTGTTGCGTGGGTTTGGATTCAACATAAATTATTGCCATCGGCTTGCCAATGTTTTCCGCCGTAGCTCGGTGAAACATACTTTCACCACCGCCCCCAAGATGCACCGAAACCGCTGGTCTACCGTCTTGTGAAAAAGCAGCAGTCGCGTAAGTAATAGCATCACCCTGCAGTATGACGTGATCTTTTATCAGGACGGGTCGGCCGTTTTCTTCTCTATATAGTTTTGAGCCAAGTGGTACATCACCGGCTATTGCGGCTTCAATATCATGTTCGCTGTCAACCATATGGAATCTTAACGTTGCAATTTTCCCGATAATGTCTTTTGCGCGCGCAGTATCTTGAATTCCAGGCAAATCGACAATAATACGATTTTTGCCTTGGCGCTGTACAATTGCTTCGCTAACGCCAAGCTCATTAACGCGCTTGTTTAGAGTATTCATTGTTTGTTCGATAGCATAGTCAGCTACTTTGAATACAGCCTGTTCTGACATCACAACTTTCAATTGGGCAACATTATTTTCAGTGATTTTGGTTAGTACGCACTCTTGCAGACGGTGTGATAGCTCCGTATAGCCTTTGTTTAAATTTTCGTTGTCGCGGAAGGTAATTAACATACCGTGGGGTTGAATACGATTGATTGTCAGATAACGCACGTTGGCTTCACGTAAATCGGTCACAACCGAACGCAAAGCACCATCTTCACGCTTTTTTATCATATCGTTTAAATCAACTTCAAGTAAAAAGTGTACACCACCGCATAAATCCAAGCCCAATTTCATTGGATTTGCGCCTAAAGTCTGTAGCCATTTAGGGGTGCGTGATGCTAGGTTTAAAGCAACGATATAATCATCACCCAACCCAGTTTTGATGATGTCGCGTGCTTTTATCTGGGTGTCAGTATCGGCAAAACGGATTAATAATTTATCGCCTTGTTGCTGCGCTGAAAGATCTTTTATGTGTGCGTCAGCTAAGATTTTTTTTGTCTGAACTAAAACATCGCTAGTAACTAATGCGGTTTCAGTGCCAGAAATTTGCACTGCCTGATCGACACCAAATAAATTCGGCATGGCATAAATAATAGCAATTACTAATGCACCAATTAACAAAATATTTTGCCACAAAGGATAACGATTTTGCATTGTTTGACCTTTTTTCTAATTATCACACGGATTTTATGGTTCCGCGTGGTACTACATTTACAATTGAACTTTTTTGCACAGTAATGTTGGTATTTTCAGCAATATTTAGCACTATAAAATCATCAGCCATCTTTTCAATTTTGCCCAAAATACCGCCAATGGTCATGACCTCATCACCCTTTTGTAAGCTATCCAGCAACTTTTTTTGATCTTTTGCGCGCTTGGATTGTGGGCGAATCACCATAAAATACATAAATAAAACCAAGATAGCAATCATGGGTAACATCGATAATATACCTTGGGCTGTGCTTGGTGTGGACGCTGTGCTGCTTGCTACAGCATCTTGAATAAATAAATTCATAAACATATTTGCTCTCTCCTGTAAGATCGATAAAAGTTTTGCACAAACGGGGCTAATTTACCCTGTTCTAGTGTTTGGCGCAAATTTCTCATCAAGTTTTGATAAAAATGAAGGTTATGTGTAGTATTTAAGCGTGCTCCTAAAATTTCGTGGCACTTATCCAAGTGGTGTAAATATGAGCGAGAGTAGTTTTTGCAAGTGTAGCAGTCGCAATTTGTATCTAGTGGCGCCAAATTATTTTTATGCACACTATTACGAATCCGCACTACTCCTTGAGAGGTAAACAAATGTCCATTGCGCGCATTACGTGTTGGCATGACACAATCAAACATGTCAACTCCGCGTAGTACACCTTCAATTAAATCTTCTGGCGAGCCAACACCCATTAAATAACGGGGTTTATCTTCGGGTATTTGCGGGGTGAGGCGCTCTAAGATTTTAAGCATATCAGGTTTAGGTTCGCCAACCGCTAAACCACCAATAGCGTAGCCATCAAACTCAATTGAGAGCAATGCTTCCAAAGATTGATCACGCAAATCGGGAAAAACACTACCCTGGATGATACCAAATAGCGCATTTTTGCTATCGCCGTGGGCAAATTTGCTTCTTTTAGCCCAAACCATAGATAATTCCATCGAGGCGTGTGCTTGATCATAGCTACAAGGAAACGGAGTACATTCGTCAAATGCCATAACAATATCTGAATCTAAGTCGCATTGCACTTGCATCGATTTTTCTGGGTTTAAAAATACATTGGCTCCATCGATAGGTGATCTGAACCAAACACCTTCTTCAGTTATTTTACGCAAGGCACCCAAACTAAAAACTTGAAAACCGCCAGAATCCGTCAAAATCGGTCCAGACCAATGCATGAACTGGTGTAACCCTCCATGCGCTTTAATAATTTCAGTTCCTGGTCTAAGCATTAAATGAAAAGTGTTACCTAAAATAATCTCTGCGCCGGTGGCTTTAACTTCTTCCGGTGTCATAGCCTTAACCGACCCATATGTTCCTACGGGCATAAAGGCGGGGGTGTTGACTACAAAACCACTTGGAAAAACTATGCGGCCACGTCGAGCTTGATTTTCTTTAGCTATTAATTCAAATTTCATAAAAGTGCCGCATTAGTTTTTAACAAACGCATATTTAGATCAACGTTATGCACTCGCAAGTACTCAACTTTTTGGGTGGCCAGAAATACGGAAACACCGGCAGTTTCGATGTCACGTTCGGCAAATGGCTTGTTTGTAAATGGGTTAAAAAAAGATTTGCGCGAGTGTCCAACTAAAAGTGGTATATCTAATTGGTGAAATTGAGAGATATTTTTAATGAGGGCAAAAGATTGCTCCGCATTTTTACCAAAGCCAATGCCGACATCAAAAATCAAGCGTTCCTTATCAATCCCAAGTTTAATTGAATTTTCAAGCTGTTGCATGCCCCATTGATAAACGGCACGTACAATATCTGTATCTGGTGGCAGTACCACTGCTGGATTTGCTGGTATACCCAAATTATGCATAAAAATAATTTTGGCATTACTTGTTTTAATAATTTCAAGCATTTTTGGATCAGTCAGACCCGTTACATCATTGAAAAAATCAATTTTGTACGCCAGCAGCTTTTCAGCCGTTTCAGGTTTGTGTGTATCGATGCTAAGTTTTGGCCTAAAGCTTTTATGTAGCCAAAGTGATTGCCAAGCATCCAAGATTGGTTGTAGGCGTTGCCACTCTTCTTCGGGCGTCAGAGTAGTTGCACCAACTGGTCTGGTTGATTCGGCGCCAATATCAATAATATCTGCTCCGGCATCGAATAAATTTTCTGCCTGCATAAGCGCTGCATCGAGATCAATAAATTTACCGCCATCTGAAAATGAGTCTGTTGTGATATTTAAAATTCCCATCGTTATTGGTGTATCAATGCGATGTGCAATTTGCTTGGTGTGTAATGGTGCTTGACCATCGAAGCGCGAACCAAACTTCTTAATTAATTCTTTTGCGGTTTTACCAGTTTCATTTTTATTTGACTCGCAATATTTCCAGTTGGGTGCGACATCTGCCAATGGCCATATAGCAAATGGACGTTCTAGCAAGCCTTTGTGTGGGATGTTTATTTTGTCCGTGTGATAGCATTCTTCATGCCAAGCAAGAATATCAATATCAATAATTCGCGGTGACCAGTGAAGATGTTCTAATCTCCCCATTTTTTCCTCAATGGTTTTAATTTTTGTAAGCAATTGTTCTGGGCTCAGTTTGGTGGATATGCTAAGTGCCAAATTTAGATATGGACTATCCCAATTTTGTGGGGCGTTATCTGGTAGCAGCGCATTCGATTCATAAACCGGGGAAACTTGATGTACTGTTAATTCATCGATAGCTCTAAGATGTGTTAGAGTATTGCGCAGACTTGCCAAACGATCACCAATGTTACAACCAATGCCTAAAATTATCATAGTGTTATCCGGGTAAGTTACAGCTGGGATCGCATTTTAGCGTATTCCTAAAACTAGGCCAATATTAATTTTTAGATGGTTGTGACGTTTAGTAAAAATCTCGGGTTTGTTAGTAGTGATAAAGCATGTATTGTATTTACTATGAATAAATCTGAATTTTTTAGAATTAAATTTTTGTTGATTGTTTTCACCAGTTTGTTTTTTTTAATTGGATGTAGTTTAACTGCAAATCAAAAATACAATACCGAAGCGGCAAATATTAACGCCAAATTAGGGCTGGCTTACTTACAGCAAAATAATATCGAGTTGGCTAAAAATAAATTATTAATAGCTTACGAACAGGCGCCTATAGATGCAAAAGTTAATGAAGCTCTTGGTTATTTTTTTTGTGTTACAGGAGAGCCAGTTCTTGCCGAAAAGTATTATTTATATGCAATAAAGCGGGGTACTGAAAAAGGCAGTGTTTGGCATAATTATGGTCTTTTTTTGTATCGGCAAAATCGTTATCGAGAAGCATTAAAGTATTTTTTACTGGCAGCTAAGGATATTAACTATTTGTTTGTTGCTAAGGCTTATGCCGATGCCAGTGATGCTGCTTTGAAATTGGGGCAAAATAATCTAGCGCAGCAATATCGCAAAGACGCTGTTATGCATGACCCGCATTTGCTTGATAGAACGCATAAAAATCTATTTTAAAATAACTTCAACTCTTTTAGAAACTCGCATACAATAGCTGTCATATTTGCAGAAAATAACAAACAAGATGTTACCTTAAAAAGAGGGTTTTGATATGAACGATATTTTGGAATCTACAACGGTCTCAGAGCAGACCCCTGGTCAAATTCTTAAAGCGGCAAGGGAAGCTAAGCAGATTGGTATAGGTGAGATTGCACAAAGATTGTTATTGAGCAAAACTACTATTGCTGCGATCGAAGAAGATGATTACAGTAGAATCTCAGCGCCGGTTTATGCTGAAGGTTACCTCAAAGCATATGCTCAATTTTTACAAATCCCAGTGGATGCCGTGCTTGATAGTTTTCGTCGCTTAAATATTTATTCTAAAGCTGAGGCTACGACTGAGACAAGAGCGCAGGCGCAAGATCAAGTTTGCAGGTGTAGATGCCGAGAACTCTCAAATTTATTAAAGGGGCAGTGTAGAGGTCATGTAATCCTAGGTGCCTTTGTTGTTTTAATTTTAGCCGTATTAGTTATTTTTTTTGGTAAACAGTTTTTTGGTAAAGGCGCAGGAATTATCCATGTGCCAAATAGTTTGACCAATGCCATCAATAAAAATGGTGAGGATGAAGTTATCCAAGTACCAAATAGTTCGCCAAATAGTTTGACCAATGCCGTCAATAAAAATGGTAGTGAGGGTGAAGCCATCCAAGTGCTAAATAGTTCGCCAAATAATTTGACCAATGCTATTGCCATCAATAAAAATGGTAATGAAGGTGAAGCCATCCAAGTGCTAAATAGTTCGCCAAATAATTTGACCAATACCATTGCCATCAATAAAAATGGTAAAGATGATGATAAGGTTATTTCAGATAATCAAATGCCAATGATTACAACTACTGCTAATATGGAACGTGCAGTTGTGTCAGGTTCGGAAGTAGAAGCGGTTTCCAAAAAGAAACATGGGTCTAAGAAAATAGATAGACCAGGTGCGCAAGATGTTTCTTTAATGCTCGATGCGAATTCAACAGCAGGTAAAGGTAATGAACCAAACTTGATTTTAACTAAAACGAAAAATGCGGTGGAGTAGTGAGTGAAGTGGTAAAAAATATTCAAGCAGTTCGTGGTATGAATGATATTTTGCCCGATGTTAGTTCTCGCTGGGCAGCAGTTGAGAGTCTATTGCGTTGTATTGTTGATCAGTATGGTTACAAAGAGATTCGATTGCCATTATTAGAATCTACGGAATTATTTAAACGTACAATTGGTGTGGCAACCGATGTCGTAGAAAAGGAAATGTATACTTTTTCCGATCGTAGTGGTGATAGTTTAACCCTCAGGCCTGAAGGTACTGCCGGTTGTGTCCGTGCTGGTATTGAGCATGGTTTATTTTATAATCAGGTGCAGCGCTTATTTTATTTCGGTCCGATGTTTAGATATGAGCGTCCACAAAAAGGGCGATATCGTCAATTTTGCCAGTTTGGGGTTGAAGCTTATGGCTTGGTTGGTCCTGATATTGATGCCGAAATGATGTTTTTGGCTGCGCGCTTTTGGCAGGAATTAAAAATTGCGTCTAAGCTTGAACTACAAATTAATACTTTAGGCAATGTTGCAACTCGAGCGTGTTATCGTGAGCGGTTGGTTGAATATTTTAATAATAACTATGCGGCATTAGATGAGGATAGCCAGAGACGTTTATTGGTTAACCCATTACGTATTTTGGATAGCAAAAACGTTGCGTTGCAAGAGTTGATCAAAAATGCGCCAAAAATTATTGATTATCTGGATTTTGAATCGCAAACCCATTTTGATAGCTTGCGCAAAATTTTGGATAAGGCACAGTTGTCATATGTGGTTAATCCTTGTTTAGTTAGAGGTTTAGATTATTATTGCCAAACAGTATTTGAATGGGTAACGCAAGAGTTAGGAGCTCAAGGTGCTGTTTGTGCTGGTGGACATTATGATGGATTAGTAGCGCAAATGGGTGGTAAAGCTACCCCAGCAATTGGCTTTGCACTTGGTTTAGAGCGTTTAATTGCATTAACGCTGAATAGTTTAACTTTGTCAGATTTACGCACTGTTTATTTAGTGTTGTTAGGTAATACGGTGATTGCGGAGGGAATGTTACTTGCAGAAAAAATTCGTGCCTGTGGTGCGATACGTGTGGTAGTTAATTGTGGTGGCGGTAATTTAGGCACACAGTTAAAACGTGCTGATAAAAGTGCGGCGGAATTGGCTTTAATTTTGGGAGAAACGGAACTTGCCAGTAGAAAGGTGATTGTTAAACATCTCCGTACTGACAAACCACAACAAAATATTAAAATAGAAGAAATAGAAAAATTTATTGGTAGCCGCAGGATTTAGCCCTCCGGGTGTGAATTGTGTTAAAATAGAGAAAATTGAAGAGGATTTTTATGCCAACATCAGATAAAGAACAAATACAGATGGTTAAAGATTGGTGGAAGCAATACGGTACCACCATATTGATTGCAGTTTTAGTTTTTGCGGTTACTAATTTTGGTTGGCGCCATTGGCAGCAGTATAAACACCACCGGATAGAGCGTGCTTCAACTAATTACATGCAAATGCTAGTGGCATTTGAACAACAAAAAAACGATGAAGTGAAATTATATGCTAAACGCCTAATGCAAGATGATTCGAAGTCTGCATATGCAAGTTTGGCCGCACTTATGCAAGCTAAAATTGCCGTGCAAGCTGGCGATTTGAAGTTGGCTCAAGAACAGTTACAGTTTGTTATAAAAAAATCATCTGATAATACTTTGTGTCAACTTGCTCGTATTCGCTCTGCGCGTATATTTTTGGCGACCAAACAGCCACAAGAAGCGCTTAACTTATTGGCTACGGTAAATAATGATGCATATAAAGCTGAAATTGGCGAAGTTTCTGGAGATGCTTTATTGGCTCTTGGTAAGGCTCTCGAAGCAAAACAAGCTTATCAAAAAGCAAAAGATATAACAGCTAAAGACGCTAAATCGCCATTGTTGCAACTTAAGATGCAACAGTTTTAAAAATGGGTTTTAGGGAGAATATATGAGTTTAATCGGTCATATTGAAGAAAATTTTTATTGCAGCATTGAATTAAAAAAAATCTCCATGGAAGCTTTAGCTCCATCGATCCTAGCTGCTAGTAAAATGTTAGTGCAATGTATCAAAGGTGATCATAAGATTTTAAGTTGCGGCAATGGTGGTTCTGCCTGTGATGCCCAACATTTTACTGCTGAGCTAGTTAATCGTTTTATAATTGAGCGCGATAATTTGCCTGCTATTTCTCTAACTGCCGACATGGCAGTTTTAACTTCAATTGCCAATGATTATGCGTATCAAGAGGTGTTTGCTAAGCAAGTTAAAGCACTTGGCAGGGAAGGTGATATATTGCTTGCGATTTCTACCAGTGGAAAATCGCAAAATGTCATACGTGCTATCCAGGAGGCGCGAGCTCGTAAAATGCGGATTATTGCTTTAATGGGTGGTGACAGTGGCGCCGTAGAAAAACTTTTAAGCGATGCTGACATCAATATATGCGTGCCTTCTAGTGTGACACCGCGTATTCAGGAAGTTCATATTTTGATAATTCATTGTTTGTGTGCTTTGCTTGATAGGCAATTATTTGGTAAAGCTTCGGAGTTGGATAAAGTATGAAAAAAATTCTAGTAACTTTTTTGGTTGTTTTATTATTACCTGGATGCTTGCCAGCTGTTTTAGTTGCGGGTGCCGGTGTCGGTGTCGCTGGTAGTGCAATTATTTACGATCAACGTAGTACCAAAGGTATAGTTGAAGATCGTGATGTTACCTTCCAAACACAAAATAGACTTGATAGTGATAAGGAACTACATGCGCAAGCTCATATATCAATTGCAACCTTTAATCGTATTGCCTTATTAGTTGGGCAGGCGCCTGATAATGAATTGCGCAATCGTGCTGAATCGATAGCAAAATCAAATTCAAATATTAAAATGCTTTACAACGAGGTTACCGTTGAACAACCGATTTCAAATAGTGCACGTGCTAACGATTCATGGATAACTACTAAAGTGAAAACTACGCTACTGACGGCTCCAGATTTAAACTCTGTCAGTTTGAAAATTGTTACGGAAAATGGCGTCGTTTATTTGATGGGGCTCACAACACGTACCCAGGCGCAGATTGCAACTGATAAAACACGTACCGTTGCTGGTGTACAGAAGATAGTAAAATTATTTGAATATATTAATTAGGATTAAGTATGGGGCACATGCAACTGACATTAATTCAAACAATCTCAATATGGGTTTTGCCGATTTTGTTTGCGGTAACAGCTCACGAGGCAGCACATGGTTATGCGGCTTATTTACTTGGAGATAAAACTGCAAGTGTTTTGGGTAGGCTTACGCTGAATCCAGTAAAGCATATTGATGTTTTTGGTACTCTTATCGTACCCATTACTTTGTTACTGCTTAATATTGGAGTTATTTTGGGATGGGCCAAGCCTGTGCCAGTTAATCACCATAATTTTAATAATCCTAGGCGGGATATGGCATTGGTAGCCCTAGCTGGTCCATCTTCTAATTTTATTATGGCTATTATATGGGCGGCTATTACTAAGGGTAGTGCTATATTGTTGATGTATAATTTTCCAGGAGCGCTAGCTATTCATTTAATGGGTGAGGCGGGGATTAGTATTAATTTAATGTTAATGATTTTAAACTTACTACCCATACCGCCGCTCGATGGTAGTCATATCGTTGCTGGAATGCTACCGCGAGTAGTTGCAGCTGGTTACGAGCGAATTGCCCCCTATGGATTTTTTATTTTGCTGGCTTTGTTATACTTCGGTGTCATAGATGTTATTGTAGTTCCCGTAATTCAATTTTTGCATGGTCTGATTGGTATTGTGTTTGGTTTGCCTTGAATTTCTATTCTGATACATGGAGGGATAGACAACAGTCCCGCGGAGATACATTTCCGCGGGAGTGCTATAGGTATTAATCCGTTTTAAGATCTTCATGCAGCGGAGAAGAAGGGATTTGTTTCTCTTTCTCCACCGCTTTGGTACCACGATTCAGATGACCTTTTGCAAACCATCCAATGACAATTCCAGTAATCGCGGAAGCAGCATAGCCAGTATAATCAGTCCAGCTCCATGCCTCTCCTCCACCAGAAATTGCTAAAATCTCTTTTTGATTTAATTCAATAATGTTCTTCTTCATAACAACTAATCTCCTTTTTAACTTTATTATTAAATGTAAGCCGCCATAGCCTAATCAAGAGGCGGTAGAAAATCAAGGCTTTCTCAAAGTTTTTTTTGGGTTTGTTGTTGCTCATTGTTATGAAACTTGAATAGTTTCGAAATGTAGCCGCCGATAATTACGGTATCGAAATATCATCATTCTTACCGCCAGTTATCAGAGTTAATTTTGGTCTGCTTTTTTGCGACATGGTTATAGTTGTTTGATCATCATCTTCTTCTAGTAGTTCTTCCTCGAATTCTTCTGGTGGGAATTCCATGCCACGATCATTTTCTTGTGCATAAATAACCATGATTGCTGAGATTGGAATGTATATATTATGACTAATGCCACCAAAGCGAGCCTTAAACTCCAAAGAATTGTTGCTAATAATTAAATTACTGGTTGCTGCTTCCGATATATCGAGAACAATGCGTTCATCTTGAATGTATGTTTCGGGTACGGTTGTCCCCGGAATGTTAGTATCAACAGCAACATAAGGTGTTAAATTATTATCAACTATCCATTCGTAGATGGCTCGGATTAGATATGGCTTGGAAGATGTCATGTTTGATATCCTTTGGCTTTTTAAAAGATCGGTAGCTACAGGCTTTAGCCTGCGGTTACCAGATTTTTCAGTTATCGATTTTGTTTTTTATACTGTGCAAAGCTTTTAATGTAATAGAACTAGAGAGCTACTAGCGCAATTCATGCTCTAAATCAGACAAGCTTGTTTTAAATGAGTCGCGAGAAAAAACTCGTTTTTTGTAGTCAAAGATCGACTGAGCTTGGCTTGGTAGTTCAATACCCAAATTTAATAGACGCCAAAGCATTGGAGCTAGGCAACAATCGGCCAAAGAAAAATCTTCACTTAAAAAGTATGGCATTTCTCCAAATACCGGTGCCAAAGCTATCAATTGACCGCGAAGAGTTTTGCGTGCCTCGTCAGCTTCATTTTTCTTGCCTGTTTGAATTGTTCCAAGAAGTGTTAGCCAGTCCTGTTCAATGCGGTAAATCATCTGACGGCATTTTGCGCGTGCTATTGGGTAAACCGGTAAGAGGGGTGGATGTGGAAAACGTTCATCCAAATATTCGGTTATTACGCCAGCTTCGTATAATACTAACTCACGATCTACCAAGGTTGGCAATGAGTTATATGGATTGAGGGTTAGTAAATCTTCTGGTGGGTTGTTGATGTCAACATAATTAATATCAACGGAAATATTTTTTTCAGCTAATACTATTCTAACTCGATGGCTTGGAATGTCGAGTGTACCAGAATAAAGGGTCATAATTGAACGTTTGAGTACCATCTACTTTATTACTCCAAATAATTGTGCATAATATTCAGTATACTACTTTTTACAAAAATAGTGTTTTTTTAGCCTTTTTGGCTGGGGGACTAGGATTTGAACCTAGATTAACGGAGTCAGAGTCCGCGATCTTGCCGTTAGACGATCCCCCAATAAGAAAGAGGGCAGATGCGCTTTTTTTACGAAACTGATCACACAAACAAAATAAGAGCATGACCAAAAAAAACAGCCTAACGTTTCGAAAATTGGGTGCCTCTGCGAGCCTTATGACGGCCAACTTTTTTGCGCTCGACTACACGAGCATCGCGTGTCAACAAACCAGCTGCACGTAATAATTTATGCATGGATGTTGATTCGGCAGTGGTTTCTGAAGAGGTTTGCTCATCATAGGCTGCAAGCGCGCGCGCAATTCCAAGCCGAATTGCACCAGCTTGACCGCTACCTCCACCTCCTTTAACAGTTGTTCGTACATCAAATTTGTCAAGCATATTGGTAACTACCAAAGGTTGGCGTACCACCATGCGCGAAGTTTCGCGGCCGAAATACTCTTCAAGTGTTAGGCGATTTACTATAATTTTGCCATTTCCACGATGTAAAAAAACTCTTGCGACTGAAGTTTTTCTTCGACCAGTACCATAATAATGGGTTTTTGTTGTCATTAGATCTATGCCTCAAACTAAACTGTTAATGGGGTTAATTTTTGTGCTTGGTGCGGATGTTCGGTTCCAATATAAATTTTAAGCTTTTTTAACATCTCGCGCCCAAGCGGACCTTTTGGCAGCATGCCTTTAACAGCAGCTTCCAGCACGCGCCTAGGTGCTTTGATTAATAATTTTTCCAACGAAAATTCCTTTATGCCACCCTGATAGCCAGTGTGATGATAATATTTTTTATCTTTAAGCTTGTTACCAGTAGTGCGAATTTTCTCGGCATTTATGACAACAACATAATCACCTGTATCAAGATTAGGAGTATATTCTGGATTGTTTTTTCCATTTAAGCATTTTGCAATAATGGTTGCCAAGCGTCCCAAGGTTTTATCTTGAGCATCAACCAAATACCACTTTCTCTTAATGGAACTTGCTTTTTGACTAAAAGTTCCCATTGAGCTTCTCACCTTCATTAATATTATTTACGATTACGAATAAAAAGACGCGTAATTCTACAGCAGGAGTTATGCAAAAGCAATGCGAATTAAAAAATAGGGATATACCCTAATATAATAAAAAATTTCATAGATTTGGTGGATTGGGAATTGGTTTTTTAGGCACAAGAAAAATTTCCCTTTTATGTAAAAAACTAGTATATTCTGCTTACTTTGTGAGGTGTATATCATCGCAAAGTTGTTATTCACTTAAATTAAAGGGGAAAGTTATGCCAAAGAAGACTGCAAAAAAAGGCAAAAAAGTAGCAACTAAAAAAGTAGCAACTAAAAAAGTTGCAACTAAAAAAGTTGCAAAAAAAGTCGTTAAAAAAGCTACGAGCGTGGGTAAAGGAACTTGCTCCATACGTCCAGTTGAGGTTAAATCACCTTTTGGTAAATCGCAAATTGCCACAACCATTGCAAACATGGTTTGTTTAAGTAAAAAAGATGCAGCTATGGTAATTGATGCTTTGTTTGAAATTATTGCTTCGCACCTAAGAAAACGTGGTCCAGGTGAGTTTACTTTACCAGGAGTTGCTAAATTTCGTGTCGTAAATAAACCAGCGACTAAGTCTCGTCAAGGAATTAATCCTTTTACTGGTCAACCGATGGTATTTGCAGCAAAACCTGCGCGTAATGTGGTCAAAGTTAGGCCATTGAAAAAGTTAAAGGATATTTCTAAATAGTTTTGTCGGAATATGTTTTTTATTCTATGAAATATATTCCCCGCGGCTTGCCGCGCGGGAACAAAGCAATAGGGGAGTCAAATAGTTAAATCTGCTATTTTTTTTCCATATGCTATAATGGTGGTATCAGTAAAATAAAATGTTTGGGGGCGATCGGCTTCGACGTGGATTACGAAGCCCGAGGTGCATGTCGAGGACGTAATCTTACTCGTAAAAAAGGCGATTACAAACAAATAAACGTCAATGCAAATAGACGTAAGCTCATTGTTAGCAAACCTTCTAACGTAGTTGCAAAACTTCGTTCTAAAGTAGCTGCTAATGGTGGCTTATATGTTTTAGCTGCTTAAAAAACCAGCTAAACCTGTTCACAAGATGTGCTTATGCGTTTTGCTGAACAGTCATTTTCATAAGATCGCAGGGTGGTTTGTCTGAAGCCGACCTGTTAAACTAAATCAGGATAGCTGGTTGTTTTTCCTGTTCGTCGGGGGTGACCAGCGAAGCTTAAAAGACCGAACTAAACATGTAGTGCCAAAGGTAGAGAATTTGCGGACGCGGGTTCAATTCCCGCCGCCTCCACCAATAATTAACTTTACTCAATTCCAGTAATTTTTACTGAAATATTAAATTTTGGATACGATTGGATCGACGGTAAGAACAAATATTATTATTACACATCCATTTGTTCCGTTGAACAACTGATGAACTCGGGGTAAGACTGATAAGCATTGCAGCATATATCTTCCTTGATTACATGAGCTGATGCATCTGAGTTGACTATACTACTAGAATTACATCTACAAGTAGTATTTCTTAATTGATCAATTTGCATTTGTAACTCAGAAATGCGAGTGTTGACAAAAATTTTCACTGAAATTAACAATGGTATTATAATTATAACTGACTCTTTGATAAATGCATGCAAACCACCGCTTACCAACGATATATCTCTACGATTTAATTCAACAATTTTCATATATTGGCTCCTATATTATCTACAATTTTTAAAAATAAGAAAAAAACTCCGTTCTGCTCTTGTATCAAACAAAAAGCGCTAACGAATTATATATAATATTATTAAAAATGCACTAAAAAAATATTGACTAGTTCTTGCTAGAAGCAAATAGGCAATGCAGTTGCGGTACCAATGATAAAAGAAGTTGGAAGACAGATATTAGCTCAATTATTTTAACCTTACATATGTATCACAGGGAAAAATTATTATTTGTTTATATGAATTCATTTAACATATCCGATATACAATGTATATGGTGAAACAATGGGTTTTGTGAAAAACATTGATGGTTAAAGAAAAACAATTTCAAAAACTGGCCGCTATGGTAGTGCATATGCTCTAAATTTTAAATTCTAATACCCCTATTAAAACGCTAACCTTTTGTGTAAGATCATTTTATATGAATATTAGAAAATTATTGCGACTCTTTTTGCTTGTTAGCAGCAGCGTTGTGTTTTGTGGTTTTTACGCATTAGCTTTTGCAGATAACAACAGCTCTAAAAGTATCATTGAAGAAAGTGTTTCTGCGAGTTTAAAAAATGCAGAAGTCAACTCTGAGTATCCAGTCATGAAAGGTTGCTTGGGTATTGGAAGACTTAAGACCACGAGGAAAGTTGTGGCGCTTACCTTTGATGATGGACCTCATCAAAAATATACTGGGGAAATATTAGAAATCTTAAAACTAAATAATATTAGAGCCACGTTTTTTATTGTTGGTAAAAATGCACAATCTTGTAGGGAGTGTGAGAATGCGATTAAGATAGCATATAGGAATGGAAATGTTATTGCTAGTCATACTTATTCGCATGCTGATTTAAGGAAGTTAACAAATGATGAGATTAAGATTGAACTGACTAAGACTAATGACATAGTTTATGGGCTAATTAGGGAACGCCCAGCTCTTTTTAGATCACCATATGGTGGTTGCTGCGCTAGAACAGCAAAAGAGGTGAGTGGTCTAGGTTTTGTATCAATTGCTTGGAGTGATATGACTAACGATTATGATGCTGCTCATATGACTCCTGAAAAAATTGCTGGTGACATTATAAGATATGTGCATCCAGGAGCTATCATTGGTTTGCATGATGGCGGTGGCAATCGTGAAAGGACGGTTAAAGCGCTTTCGATTATTATCAACACATTGCGCAATGGTGGTTATGAGTTTCTCACGATACCGGAGTTGCTCAATGTTGAGGCATATCGCATAAATTAGTTATATTTTGTTTTAAAACCATGCGGTATAAAACCGGTAGTTACTTTATCTGTTTTTGTGTGATAATAGACATATTTTATTAACTTGAAAGAGGTAAAGTTTTATGGATGACAATCGTAAAAAAGCGTTGGCAGCAGCATTGTCACAAATTGATAAACAATTTGGTAAAGGCTCGGTTATGCGTTTTGGTGAATATGAGGCTACAAAAGATATTGAGGTTGTTTCTACTGGATCACTGGGTTTGGATATTGCCTTGGGTATAGGCGGTTTGCCGCGTGGGCGTGTGGTTGAAATTTATGGACCGGAATCGTCGGGAAAAACTACTTTGACGCTACATGTTATTGCCGAATGTCAAAAGCTAGGTGGTACTGCAGCATTTATTGATGCAGAACACGCGCTTGACCCGTCTTATGCTGAAAAACTAGGGGTAAAAGTTAGTGATTTACTAATTTCGCAACCAGATAACGGCGAGCAAGCCCTAGAAATTGCGGATATGTTAGTGCGCTCCAGTGCAGTTGATATGGTTGTTATCGATTCAGTTGCAGCTTTAACACCCAAAGCGGAAATTGAAGGCGAGATGGGTGATCAACATATGGGTTTGCAAGCACGTTTAATGTCGCAGGCATTGCGCAAACTAACTGCTAATATTAAACGTTCTAATACGTTGGTGATATTTATCAATCAAATCCGTATGAAAATTGGTGTTATGTTTGGTAATCCTGAAACTACAACTGGTGGTAATGCCTTAAAATTTTATGCTTCAGTGCGGCTTGATATTCGTCGTACCGGTTCGATTAAAAAAGGTGAAGAAGTGATTGGTAATGAAACCAGGGTTAAAGTTGTAAAGAATAAGGTTGCGCCGCCATTTAGACAAGCGGAGTTTGAAATTCTTTATAATCAAGGCATCTCGCGTGAAGGTGAAATTATTGAGCTTGGTGTCCTGCACGAATTAATCGAAAAGTCTGGTGCTTGGTATGATTATAAGGGTAAGCACATGGGGCAGGGTAAAGAAAATGCACGCGAGTTTTTAAGGGAGCATAAAGACATTGCAAAAGAGATTGAAGGACAATTACGAGCGAAATTATTAAATAAAGCAGTGATAGTTGAAGAAAAAAAGGAAGATAAAAAAGATAAAAAAGAAGTCTAGAGAATGCTATTGACAATACGCAACGGTGCTCTCAATTTGCTTGCCAATCGCGAACATACAAAATTCGAATTACAGCGCAAATTAATTGCTAAAGGGTTTGAAGCTTGTGAGATTGCTACGGTAGTGCAAGAGCTAGAAAAACAGGGATTACAAAGCGATAAAAGGTTTGTTGAAAGTTATGTTACTATGCGCTCGAAGCGTGGCTTTGGGCCGATACGTATTAAGGCGGAATTGTGTGAGCGTGGGGTTGATCAAGAATTGATTGAGCAGTTTTTATCCGATTATAAGTCAACTTGGGTGGAATTAGCTAAAAGCACACGCTCCAAAAAATTCGGTTATGAAATTCCCGGTGACATGCACGAGCAGGCAAAACAAATGCGGTATTTGTATTATAAGGGTTTTGATGCTGATTTAGTAAGAAAAATTCTAAATTCCAAGCTCTAGCCAAACAAGTCAACCAAAACTTTAATTAAGTGATTCTTATATGAAAAAATACACCACTTCTGAAATCCGTCAGGCTTTTTTAGATTATTTTCAACGTAATGGTCATGTCGTCGTTTCAAGCAGCTCATTAATTCCTGCTAATGATCCAACTTTGCTCTTCACTAATGCTGGTATGGTGCAATTTAAAGATGTTTTTTTAGGTCAAGAAAGGCGCCAAAACACGCGCGCCGTTACGGTGCAGCGTTGCATGCGTGCTAGTGGCAAACATAATGATTTGGAGAATGTTGGCTATACTACGAGGCATCATACGTTTTTTGAAATGCTGGGTAATTTTAGTTTTGGTGATTATTTCAAACGTGAAGCTATTTATTATGCGTGGGAATTTTTAACCAAAAAGCTTGGTATTGATCCACAAAAACTCTGGATTACTGTGCATGAAAAAGATACTGAAGCAGAAAAACTTTGGCAGGAAGAGTTTGAAAGAACTAACACCAAGGCGCAAGGTATAAGTCGCTTAGGTGACAAGGACAATTTTTGGGCGATGGGTGATACGGGGCCATGCGGATATTGTAGCGAAATTTTTTATGATCATGGCAAAAAATTTCAGGGTGATCCGCCAGGTGGTAACTTAGAAGGCGAACGCTATGTTGAAATTTGGAATTTAGTTTTTATGCAGTTTGAGCGTGATATGCAGGGCAAGTTAACCCCATTGCCCAAACCATCAGTTGATACTGGTATGGGACTCGAGCGTATTGCTGCGGTGATGCAAGGAGTACACGATAATTATGCGATTGATATGTTTGCACAGATTCATGGTGAGTTTATTAAAATTTTAAAGTCCAAATTTGGTGTGAGTGCTGAAATACTAAATTCAGCCGAAGCCAAAATTGCTTCGCGGGTGGTGGCGGATCATATTCGCGCTGCTGTGTTTTTAATTGCTGAGGGGATAATGCCATCAAATGAGCGTGCTGGCTATGTACTCAGAAGTGTTATTCGTCGCGCAGTTTATTATTTATATCGTCTCGGAGTTAGGCAGCCGTTTTTTTTCCAATTTACTTTTCCTTTGGTAAATACTTTAGAAAATGCCTATCCTGAATTGCAACTAGAGAAACGTCAAACGCAAATCGCAAGTGTTATTGAGCAGGAAGAAATTAAATTTTTAGATACCCTTGATCGTGGTGTGAAAATTTTAGATCAAGAGCTTGCTAAGCTAAAACACAGCACTATTCCAGGTTTGCTTATATTTAATCTGCATGATACCTACGGCTTTCCTGCAATTTTAACTTCTGAAATTGCGCGTCAACGCGGCTTGATCTTAGATCAGGCTGGTTTTGAAGTTGCCATGGAAAAACAGCGAGAAACTTCGCGGGCTGCTAATAAATTTAGTGCAGCTACTACGGTTAAGTTGATGCTGGATGGTATAACTGAATTTATGGGTTATACGCAGAATAATTGTACTGGCAAAATACGAGGTTTATTTAAAAAGGATGGTGCGAGAGCAGAATCGTTAACCATAAGGGAAGAGGGAATTATTGTTTTAGATAAAACGGTCTTTTATGCAGAATCTGGTGGTCAAGTTGGTGATACTGGTGAAATTTATTCTGACCTTGGTGTTTTCACGGTACAAGATACCCAAAAATATGGTACCTTATGTTTACATCATGGTATGGTGGCAAAAGGATCTTTTGCATT
Source organism: Gammaproteobacteria bacterium (assembly GCA_964213355.1). GTDB lineage: Bacteria > Pseudomonadota > Gammaproteobacteria > UBA9339 > UBA9339 > JBAXAM01. The sequence continues at coordinate 206,344 of CAXOVY010000030.1, read as the reverse complement.
GAACAACCCGATTACTGCTGCAATTGATGAAGAACGACGTCAAGCCATAAGGTTAAATCATTCTACCACCCATTTGTTGCATACTGGGTTGCGCTTTGTTTTGGGTGATCATGCCATGCAGCGTGGCTCTTTAGTTGATAATAAAAAACTACGTTTTGATTTTACCCATATGGCAGCTTTAACTGCAGAAGAGTTGCATGAGCTTGAACAGATAGTAAACAAGCAAATCCGTGCTAATTTAAAAGTGCACACCACTGTTAAATCCCTTGAAGATGCGAAGAAAGAGCAAGTGTTTGCATTGTTTGGTGAAAAATATGGTGATGAGGTGCGTGTTGTTAAAATGGGAGATTTTTCCAAGGAGCTTTGTGGTGGCACCCATATTAATGCGACCGGTGAAATTGGTTTATTTAAAATTGTAGCTGAAACTAGTGTTGCTGCTGGTGTTCGTCGTATTGAAGCAGTTACTGGTGAAAATGCCCTTGTTTGGTTGCATGAAATAGAAGCTGAGTTAAAAAACGCAGGGCAATTTTTGGGTGTTGGTACTGCGCAAGTTGTCGATAGGCTGCAGCAAGTTTTGGCCGAGAAGAACTCTTTAGAAAAAGAAATAGCCAATTTGAAAAGTGAAAGAATGGTAAGCAAAAGTCTATCTTTAATTGATCAAGCTATTGCCATTGGCAGTGTTCATGTGCTTGCAACCAAGCTACTTAATGCTGATAGTAAGGCATTACGTTTGACAGTTGATACTTTAAAACAGCAACTAGGTTCTGCAGTGGTAGTACTCGCGACTGTGATCAGTGATAATAAGGTGCAGTTAATTGTGGGTGTGACCCAAGATCTGCTTAATAAAATTAAAGCGAATGAATTATTACAGTATATAACAGAGCAAATAGGTGGTAGCGGTGGTGGTAGGGCAGATATGGCACAAGGTGGTGGTACTAAAATCGCTGCACTTGAGAGTGCTCTTGCTTCGGTTGCCCCATGGGTAAAAAGTAAGGTGTAAGAAGTTTCGTTAGAGCCGATTCTAAAATCGATATGTTTTCATTGTAAAAATCCCTTTTGATAATATCGCGTGGTTATATCTATGTTTTTTAAGGACAACTTAAGGTTTTGGTGCGATTTTTTTTAGACTTAATAGTTCCTTAATATTTAGGTGCTACGATGGGTTGTAAGTGTAGTCCATGGTGAATGGAAACACGAGGCATATAGAATGGAACAATAAAGTGGAGAAACAAATATGTTAATTCTTACAAGAAGAATCGGAGAGACCCTTGTTATTGGGGATAATGTAACCGTTACAGTACTTGGAATTAAGGGTAATCAAACACGCCTAGGTATCAATGCACCTAAAGAGGTGTCTGTACATCGTGAAGAAATTTATCAGCGTATCCAAGAAGAAAGAAGGCAACAACAACCTGGTCTAATTGCAGAACAAGATATGGAACCAGTTGCTGATATTGTTGATTAACGTCGGTATTGTCTGCGGTGTCTCGTTAATTTTAGAATCATTATGGAACATTTTTGTAATCCACAGTGCTAAATAAAGATACTGATTTGAGTTTGTTCCGCGTTGGGAAACGCACAGCCAATCTCCACTCGCAAAAGTGGATCATTCTCGGTGGTTATTGCAGGTTTTTCGGCTCGGCGTTGTTCTGCCTTCCATGTCTCATCAAAGGAATTTAATTAGTTGACTTCGCCCGTGGAATAAATCCCCGGGCTTGCTCAAGGGGGAACTTCCCCTTGGGAATCCCCCATTGCTTTGTCCCTGCGGTAAGCCCGTGGAGAATATATTTTAATAAATAGGTAGAGAGTATTTTATGAATAAATTTGTCGAATTAAGCGAAAAAGAAATTATTTCAGTTACCGGTGGTTTTTTTTATACCGCACTATATTTTTCTGTAGGGATGCTACTTGGTGGAATCCTACTGAAGGTGTTAACTAATACGAGTGATAAAATAGCTTATTATGTTGGCGTTGGAGAAAAAAGAACACTCGAATGTATTGAAGAATGTATGCTTCCTTATGTTGGGGAAAAGAAAAAATAATAAAGCAAAATCGCTAGGGCAAGCTAAAAGGCATTGATTTTTGAAATGAGTATTCTAGCAGTTTTTATGAAATTTAGTATCGTTCAAAAAATATGCTGATTTTGCAGTTAAACCTTTTTAATAACTAGATGGCTTTGAAAATAAAGTGAGGATACTTATGAATAATATTGTTGAGTTAAGCGAAAAAGAAATAGTTTCTATCTCTGGTGGTGCTAATCTTTATACTGTCTTGTTTGGGGTAATAGTTGGTTTTGTGGGGTTCAGTCTTTTGGCTAACATGGCCAAAAATATGGTTCATACCTTTGGCTTCAGAACTAGGGAAGAAAAAATACTTGATTGTGTTGAGGCATGTATGTCTTCTTACATAGAGAACAAGGTAGAGGGAGAAAAAACAATTGTTAAATAAAAGTTTATTCCGAAACTAAGAATAGTAACGAACCTCTGATCTTACCTTTAATTATAATTAAACAAGTTGATAAAGTGTAAACTATATTGTTACAATAGTTATGTATCATATGGCGTTTTTTACTAACATAATCACAAAAGGAGAATTTTATGTCAAACATCATGCGCCCCTATTCATTAATTCCAGTGTTCGGTGATTTAGAAAAGGAATTAAATCGTGTCTTTAATAGCAGCTTTGAAATGCCAAATGTTGAAACTAGTGATTGGCAGCCGAAAGTTGATATTATCGAAGAGGCTGGTCAGTTTATTGCCAAAATTGATATTCCCGGGGTTGATCCTAAAGATATAAATATTAGTTTCGATAATAATGCGTTAACAATAAAGGGTGAAAAAGAAACTGAGCATAAAGAAAAGAAAGATAGTTTTATTCGATATGAACGTTCTAAGGGTTCATTTTATCGTCGTATTATGTTGCCAGATATAGTAAATGCCGATAAAATTTCTGCTAAGAATAAAAATGGTGTCTTAGTAATTACTATTCCAAAGTCAGAAAAAAGAACTACACACAAGATAGAAGTAGAGAGCTGAAGGATAAACAATTCATAGGAGAAAAAACATGCACAAAGTTTTATCAATTATTGCTGTATTATTTTGTACTGTTTTAGCAACTGCCGCTTTTGCCGGTACTTTGAATATTTACGACAAGCCCGAAGCAAATTCAAAAGTAATAGCTACTATGAAAAGTGGCGAGCAGTTAATGCCAATTTTTTATACCGAGAAGAGGGATTGGGTTAAGGTGGCAAACCCGCAAAATGGTGATGTTGGTTGGGCAAAAGTTAGCGAACTTAAAGGTCCAATGATTATAACAAAGGTAAATGGCGCCCAAATACACCAGCAGGTAATTGTTGATAAAGACAAAGGGAAGCAGCCGCAAACTTACAGTATCATTCAATATAGTGGTACAGAAGAGTTAAAACCGGAAGAGGCGAAAAAAGTTATTAAAGAGGTGGAAGAGCGTAACAAAGCAATGGAAAAATCAATGCAGAAAATGCGCGAACAGATACAAAAAAGTATGCTAGAAATGTTCGGAAACTTAGACAAAAATTTTTATACTTTCCCCATAATCCAGCCAATAATTGTTGTTCCCGATAATCGTGGTATAGACAAGGCAAAGTAACTATTCAGCGTTTTTAAAAGTTCAGTAGGCGCAGGCCTTTAGCCTGCGCCTACCGAGACATGTTCAAATATTTAAGCCAAGTTAATCTAACATTTACTTAAAATCGCTGAATAGTTAAGAAATAGGTTATTTACTTAAGAATCTTCTAGTCGCAAGCAAAAAATCTGGTATTATCGCACAAGAATTTATAGATTTGGAGAGATGGCCGAGTGGCCGAAGGCGCTCCCCTGCTAAGGGAGTATGGGTCAAAAGCCCATCGTGGGTTCAAATCCCACTCTCTCCGCCAGATTTTTTGCAATGGACGTAGTATGCGCACAATTTTTAGTTTACCAAATATCATTTCAGAATTTAAGTACTCGATCAAACTAGCATTGCCGTTAATTGCAACTGAATTAATCTATGCTTTGAATAGTTTCATTGCAACGATTATGGTTGCGTATTTGGGCAAGGAAGAGTTGGCTGCAAATGCTTTGGTATGGAGCATTTATCTTGCTATAACTGTTTTTTTTATCGGAATTCTTTGTGCAACTAGCACTATGGTTGCGCATAGTTTTGGTGCCAAAGACGATGTAGGCATCAGTATCTGTTTTAAACAAGGGTTAATTATGGCAATTATCCTTGCGTTGCCGATGATGCTGATTATGTGGGGTACGCCCATTGTTTTAGTTTGGACCAAACAAGACCCAGCAGTTATTCGCGCTGCTCAACCGTTTTTTTACTCGTTAATTTGGGTAATGCTACCCCTTAACGTATTTGTTGTAATTGAACAATTTTTGATCGGCATTCTGAAAACGCGTTTGGTTATGCTTTTGACTCTTTTATCCGTACCGACGGGAATATTTTTTTCTTATGCCTTCTTGTTTGGAAAGTTCGGCCTGCCAAAAGCTGGGCTTGCTGGAGTTGGCTTCGGTTGGGCAGTGGCATATTCTTTAATGGCAATATATGGTATTTGCTACGTGCTCTTTTCTAAGCAACTAAAAAAGTATTCTTTGTTTAAGCAATGGTGGGTTGTTGAAAGTAAATTTTTATTTGAAATGATTCGTATAGGATTGCCCATGGGTTTTATGTGGTGTAGCGAGTTGATATTTTTTGCTGTTGTTGCCATTATGATGGGGGTTTTAGGTACTACAGTTTTAGCAGCATATCAGATTGCCTCTCAATATTTAATGATTGCTTTGGTGGTTTTCTTTGGTTTACACCAGTGCGTTAGCATACGGGTTGGTAATGAAGTTGGTAAAAATAGTCGCGATAAATTGCATCTAACCCTCGCAGTTAACATGGGAATTGGTTTAGCGTTAATATCTATATTTAGCATTTTTTACTTTATCTATCCGCAAGCTGCAATTGCTTTAGACATAGACATTAATTCACCTGACTTTAAAGCTGTGGCGCTCGAAGCTGTAAAATTTTTACCCATAGTTGGAATACTGCTTATCTCCGATTGTATTCGCATAGTCAGTGCAGGCGCTTTAAGGGGTTTAAAGGATGTTAATTTCCAATTGCTAATTAGCTTGTTTGGTTTTTGGGGAATTGCATTTCCTAGTGCCTACTTATTAGCATTTAAGCTCGGATGGGGTGGCGTAGGGATTTGGTGGGGTATTGTAATCGGTCTTTTTGTCACTGGTGTTATGTTTTTAGTGCGTTTTAATTGGTTGGCTAAAAGCGCGGACTTGGCGTTGCTGGTAACAAGGAAAGATTAGCTATGCCATCCACTCCTCAAGAATAATTTTTGCCGCCACGCTATCGACTGATTCGTTTTGGAGCGCTCTATATCCGCCACGAGCGAAAATTTCTTCGCGGGCGGCTTTGGTGGTTAAGCGCTCTTCAGCGGCATACACTTCCAGTTGATAGCGCTTTTTTAATTGTTCAATAAATCTTTTTGCTAGTTTCGTAACCTTTAAATCACTGCCGTCAAATTTATAGGGTACACCAACTACCAAAGCAAGAGGCTGCCAATTCTTTATTAAGCTATCAATTTCTTCCCAGCGCGGAATACCTTTTTCTGCAAGCAGTGGCGTGAGCGCGGTTGCACTTTTGGTAATTTTTTGTCCAACAGCAACCCCGATGTTTCTAGTTCCAAAATCAAATGCGAGAAAAATATTTTTTTCATCCATAGTTAGCATAAAATTATTTTGTTATTACTGCATAGTAAAATCCGTCGCTGCCGTTGGTAGTGGGAAAAAGCTGACGACCATACATAACCTTAGTGCCGCAATCCATAGTAATAGGTTTTTCCTTAGCATTATTATGTTGCTGCAGGAAATTTTTGATTACTAAAAAATTTTCCTCTGGCAAAATAGAACAAGTTGCATAAACTAATAATCCACCATCGGCCAATAATGGCCATAATGCTTTTAATAACTCAAGCTGGCGTGCGGCATTATTTGCAATGTCTTGTGGCTTGCGCAAGATTTTAATGTCAGGATGGCGTCTGATTACGCCAGTGCCAGAGCATGGAGCATCCAGTAAAATACGATCGAATTTTTTGCCGTCCCACCAGCTTTGCGGTTTGCCAGCATCACCACAAACAAATTTAGCTGACAATTGAAGGCGATTCAAATTAGCTTTAGCTGTTTTTAGGCGTGCATCTTCAATATCAACTGCGACTAATTCTTGTAAGTTGGGTTCTGATTCTAGGATGTGTGCAGTTTTACCGCCTGGAGCAGCACAAGCATCGAGCACTCGTAGTTTGGGTTTTAATTCTAATAAATTAATGGCATATTGGGCGGCTATATCTTGTACTGAAACAAATCCATTTTGAAAGTCTGGTAGTTTTAGTACATCACACGGTTTTTCCAGAGTAATTGCAGCTGTGAGCTCAGGGACTGCCTTGGCCTCAATTTCCGCCTTTTTTAGTTCTTCTAAGTAATCATTGCGTGAAATTTTTTGTAAGTTTACCCGCAGATGCATTGGTGGATATTCATTGTTTGCTGCTAAAATTTCTTGCCAATTTTGCGGCCAAGACTTTTGCAATAGCTTTATTAACCATGCAGGATGGGAATATTGCGTGGTATTATTGCTGTCCTCGATTTGTTTTAATATTTCTTTCTGTTTGCGAATAAAATTGCGTAGGATGGCGTTAACAAGCGCAGATGCCCATGGCTTTTTAAGCCAGCGTGTTGCTTCGACGGTTTCGCTTAGTGTTGCATAGTGTGGAATGCGTAAATATATTAATTGGTAAAGTCCAACTAATATAAGTGCATAAATTAAAGGATCAACTTTTTTTGTAGTGTTGTGTAATAGTAGTTTGGTAATAGCATCAAGTTTGTGATACCACCGCAGGGTGCCGTAACTTAATTCTTGTAGTAGCGCTCGATCAAGCGGAGATGACTGTTTGGCTAAGTAAATATTTAAAATTTCACCCAGAGATTTCTTTTGCGAGGTAACTTTGTCGATGATTTTTGCGGCAGCTGTTTGGGTGTTCATAAAAATACATCGGCTCCTAATTTTCAGGAGCCGATATAACAGTTTAATTTTTATTTAATTGTTTGCAATAAGTCTCTTTAATTAATAACGAGGCAATTAAGGCAATTACTAAACCAACCACCATCATAGAATTAGCTCGGGTAAAATCCGCTAATGAATGTGTGGGGTTGCCTGACATGTCCAGTAACCAGCCAAAAATTGGTATTAACATGCCTCCTGACATGATTAAGATTGAACCAAGGCTGCTTGCTGTAGCTGTAATGGTGTGCGGGTTACTTTCAGCAATTACTGGATAGCCGATTACTTGTGCACTAGATACAATTCCTAAAAATAAGAATTGACCAGCTACTGCCCAAAGAGGCATATCTGGAGCGAACATTATGATAAGCAATGCTGCTAATGTTAGTATTGCGCCAATAAGCATTGGTAACTTACGCAATCCCATTTTGTCAGAAATAATTCCTGCAAGCGGTGATCCAATCATTGCGCCAATAAAAAGCATAGATGTTGCTTGGGTGGCTTCCACTGGAGTTAGATGATGTATTTGGGTCAAATATGGAACACCCCAGGCCATACCAAAAACGAAAATAGGTAGGTTAACCAAGCAAATATATAGGCCGCTTAACCAATTTTGCATACTTGCTATTGCCATTCCTAGAGAGCGCCAAAAACCAACTTGTTCAAGCTGAGCATGCTCGGCAGCTTCAGTCTTTTCTGATCCTTTTGGTTCGTCACGTACCACAATAAATTGAATAATCATTAATAAGGCACCAAAAGCAGAAATTATTTGCATAGTACCGCGCCAACCAAAGCTTTGAGTTAGCAGAGTTATAGGTGTTTGTGCAATAGCGCCGCCCAAAAAAGCCATGGTTACAACTATGCCAATGACTAGAGCCATATGACGTGGTTCAAACCAGCGAGTAGCCAACTTTATCGCTGATAACATTGCAAATGCACCCGCTAAACCAACTGCCAATCTTGCCATACCCATTATCCAAAAATCAGAAGTGGTAGAAAAGACATATGTAGCAATGATTATAATTGCAAACGCTGTTAGTAAAAGATTACGTACCGAAAATCTATCTAATAAAATACCTGCTGGAAATAAAAATAAAACATTGCCATAAAAATAAAAAGCGGCCAGGCTACCAAGTTGAGTCGCGTTAAATTGAAACTCTTTTATGAGGTCACCACTAATCGCATTGAATAAACTCATCTGAATAAAAATATAGAAGAAAAATAACGCTGCAGCTAAAACCACACACCAGGAGCGAACTAGGTTTGGTGATGATGCTTGACTGGTTTCTATCATGATAGCCTCCCATTATAGGTTAAAGTTAAAGCTGGGTGATTTTAACCCAACTATCTTTTAAAGTAACGGTACGATTGAAGATTAATTTTTGTGGAGTTGAGTCGTAATCTGTACAAAAATACCCCAATCGCTCAAATTGAAATTTGTCTTCGGGTTTTGCTGTTTTCAAACCTGGTTCAACGAAACATTCGGGTAGAATCGCAAGCGAAGTTGGGTTTAGATGGGTCTTAAAATCAATATTTTTACTTCCAGTAGGGTTGGCGGTATTAAACAAGCGGTCGTATAGTCTAACCTCAGTTTTAATTGATTGTTTGATAGAAACCCAATGAATTGTTCCTTTGATCTTACGTCCATTTGGCGTATTGCCACCACGAGTTTCTGGATCATAGGTACAATGTAATTCTTTAATTTTTCCAGTAACAGCATCTTTAATAACTTCATTACACCTTATGATATACGCATAGCGCAATCTTACTTCTTTGCCAGGGGCTAATCTAAAAAATCCTTTTGGCGGATTTTCTAAGAAGTCATCTTGTTCGATATAGATTTCGCGAGTAAATGGCAGTTCGCGCGAACCCATATCGGGATTATTGGGGTGATATGGTGCATTTAAGTTTTCAAGCTTATCTTCAGGGAAGTTGGTAATTATTATTCGCAAAGGCTTTAATATCGCCATTACTCGTGGCGTGATCAAATTTAAATCTTCGCGCACACATTCTTCTAGAAAACTCATTTCAACAATACTTTCTTGCTTTGTCACTCCAATGCGCTCGCAAAAATTACGAATTGCTTGCGGTGTAAATCCCCTGCGTCTTAAGCCAACCAAGGTTGGCATGCGTGGATCATCCCAATTATTCACTAGTTTTTCTTCGACCAATTCAAGTAGTTTGCGCTTGCTCATGATGGTATATGTTAGATTTAAGCGAGCAAATTCTATTTGCTTTGGATGCGCTAATGTTTTTAGTTGATCTAAAAACCAATCGTAAAGTGGACGGTGATCTTCAAATTCTAGAGTACAAATTGAATGTGTTATATTTTCAATTGCATCAGAAATACAATGCGCATAGTCATACATTGGATAAATACACCACTGATTACTGGTGCGAGGGTGATGTTCGCGTCGAATGCGATACATAGCGGGATCTCGCATGTTGATGTTAGGCGCTGCCATGTCAATTTTTGCGCGCAGAACCCTGCTGCCGTCAGGAAATTCACCTGCGCGCATTCGCATGAATAAATCTAGATTTTCTTCGATAGGGCGTGTTCTAAACGGACTGTTTTTGCCACTTTCGGTTAAAGTGCCGCGATACTCGCGCATTTGCTCGGCGGTCAAATCACAAATATAAGCTTTATCTTTTTTAATTAGCTCAACTGCATATTGAAAGAGTTTCTCGAAATAATCGGAAGCGTAAAACATCCGGTCTTGCCAGTCAAAGCCCAGCCATTTTACTGTTTCAATAATAGAATTAATGTATTCTACATCTTCAGTGGTTGGGTTGGTGTCGTCGAAGCGTAGATTACAGGTGCCGTTATAATCACGTGCAATACCAAAGTTTAAAGCTATGGATTTGGCATGACCAATGTGTAGATAGCCATTTGGCTCTGGCGGAAAGCGAGTTGTTACTTTCCCAGAATTTTTGCCAGATTTTAAATCTTCGTCAATAATACGGCGGATAAAATTAGTTGGTGTTATTTCTTCGGTCATAAAATCAGCTTAGTTTGTTGTTTGAGTAATGGTCTACAGCATAGAAAATGATGCAAACAATGTCAAACTTTCTTGATTTTTCTCTAGATTGCGTTTAGCCTTGCGGGTTTTGTGGAGTATCCAGTGACTACAGCATTTTTTTATCGAGAGAAAATTATTGTAATTTTATTAACGTCTGTTTTTGTGTTTTTGACTACTAAAACATATGCTGAAAATGATTCGGTTCTTACAAGAAGCTCCAACGCAGTATATCAGTTTATAAGTGATCACGAGTATCTGGTTGTTCCCCTTTCTGATGCAGCAGCTGGGCTATCTTTATGTGGGCCATGGTGTGCGCTTGCTGGTGGAGTAGCAGGAGTTGCTGATGAGGGATTAATCTACTTCGGGTATGCCGATAGACGATATTTAACTTATGGACTTTTGGGTGGCGCAACTGGGCACGTGTTTAGTGTGGCACTGACGTCTACAGGGATATTGAGTGGTGTCTATTTTAGCGGAGCTTTCGAGGGACATGAAGAATTAGTTGCTCCAGCTTTTGCAATTACACTTGGATTTCAAGCAGGAGGAATTAATGGGGGTTCGTTAAGTTTAATTGGTAGTACTATAGATGAATTATTTATACAAAATGGGTATACAAAAAAGTATCCAGCAACCACTTTTGTTCTTGTACCAAAGTTCCTCAGTAAAATTTTGGGGCCGGGAATGGCTACTTTGGTAACTGTTTATCTAAATACAATTATCTATAATGAACAAAATTTTTCTGATATTTTAAAAAGCAAATCTTTTACAGATATAGCAACTAAGGTTCCCATGATGGAAATGGTGGGGAATTATACCAGAGTAGCTATGAAATTATATGAAAACTATGACAAATTTATCCCACAAAAAGAGTTCAAAGAGCATATCGAAAAAAATGTTATAACTTTGTTAGGTGGTCAACTTTTAATCCATTGGCTGGTGGTGAAACAAATATTGCTTAACCAAAATTTGGAGTATTACTTTGAGCATTTAGATCAGGTGGCACATGTGGCTGGAAATCCATTAGTATCTCAGGGAATAAAAGTTGCAGTTTTTATTATTCCTTGGGTAGTGGGACAGGCGGTTACTAGTAGTATTGAAGGGTATTACAATGATAAGCTTTCTATTATGTTGAAAGATAATATCCAAAAAAAACTTTTTTCCCAAGAGAATCTTTTACGCTTATCTAATAATGAAAATTTTTCGGTTTATATGGATAATTTAAACCGAGATATTTCAGCTGTTACTAATCTAGGAAGCTCATTAGTTAGCAGCGGCGTTTCGACTTCTGTAAGCGGAGCATACGGCGCTAGTATGATTATAATTCACTCGAGAAGCATATTAGTCTATACCTTTCTTTATCAGATGATATCAGGGTTAATTATGCAACATTTAACCTCGCAAAGTATGGGTTATGAAGACGATCTTAAGTCCCTTAATTCTAGGCTATTAGCTTTATATGAAGATGCTGGAGAGCACGTGAGAACAATTACTGAACGGGATGGCATTAACGCTACCGGAAAAAGAGTTCAAGCCATATCAACGTCTTTAATAGAAACTGAAAGAGAGCGTGATTTATGGAATATGGGATTACAACTATATTTAGGAGTCGATAAGATCATTGGGACTGTATTGAACTACTATCTTGTTGGCAAAGAAATTCAGCAAGGTAGACTAAATTTTAATAATAGAAAATTATTGCAGAAGGCGGTTATGGATGAAACAGGTATGTTCTCGTGGGGAGATCGTAATTTGCAAGCTATAGGACAAGTTGAGAAGTCTTTAGATCGACTTATTGTGCTTGAGGGGGTAATTGATCTGCCGCCAAGTAATAATGATCAGATTAGAAGAATAATTCAAGAAGGTAATCAGTTAATATTACGCGATTTGGAGATTGGGATTGGAGATAGAATATTGGTTACCGTAGATGAGCTCAAGCTTGATATGGGTAAAGTTTATGATTTCGATGGACCAACTGGCTGCGGCAAAACCAGTTTCTTATCTAAAATAAAAGGGCTCAGAGAAAATGGCATCTCAGGTAAAGGGGAGATTAGGTATCCTAAAATAGGTGGTAAATATCCAAAAATAGTAATGTTAAGCCAACAGGATTATTTTCGTCCAAATTCTTCTTTCCGAGAGATCCTTCTTTATCCAGAAGAATCTTTGGATGATTCAGAAATAAATATGCTTTTAATGGAGATGGGTCTAAGCCGTTTTATTTCTCAAACTCTAAACTTAGATAGTAGAGAAAATTGGTATAGACTTTTAAGTGGTGGAGAAAAGAAAAAAATCCTGATAATTTCCGCTATTCTTAAAAAACCGAATATATTAATATTGGATGAAGTATTTAATGGTTTAGATCTAGAGTCGATAAGAGTAGCCCAACAAATATTAAAAAAATATTTGCCTAACTCATTAATGCTCGTTGTTGATCATCATGCAGCGACTAATAATTATAATTTTTATGACAAAAAGGTAAGTTTTGTTGATAAAAAGCTTGTTTTGCAGGATATGAAATGATCAACAAAATCCATAACTACCTAAATATCGATGCTCAAGTTTTTGGTGTGATAATTTTATTTTGTAACAGTAACAATGCCTTTACTAGTCCCAAGCAGTAATATATCCGCAGGTTTTATGGCAAACAGGCCATTGGTAACGACTCCGGTGATGTTATTTATTGTTTGTTCGAGCTTTGCTGGTTCCAAAATTTCTAAATTCCACACGTCTAAAATAACATTGCCATAATCTGTGATTACCCCTTCGCGGTAAACGGGACTACCGCCGAGCTTTACTATTTCGCGTGCTACGAAGCTCCGTGCCATAGGAATGACCTCGATCGGTAGGGGGAATTTACCGAGAATTTCTACTTTTTTACTTGCATCAGCAATGCAAATAAATTTTTTGGTAACTGCGGTGATTATTTTTTCACCGGTTAAAGCCGCGCCACCACCTTTAATCATTTGGAGGCTATTATTAATTTCATCGGCGCCATCAATATAGATTTGGAGCTCGTTTACTGAATTCAGTTCAACTATTGGAATATCTAAAGCCTTGAGTTTTGCTGCAGTTGCCTTGGAACTTGCAACTGCGCCCGCAATTGTGTGTTTAATGGGAGGCAGAGCATCAATAAAATAATTTATCGTTGATCCGGTACCGACTCCGATAATGGAGTTTTCAGGAATGTATTTTATTGCTGCTTCGGCTGCAATTTTTTTGAGTGAGTTGTTGTCCATATTTATTCCAACGTTCTTTTGGCAATTCGATAAATTTCACCATCATTACGCTTACCAACTAGAGCTACGGTTATTAGATTTTTTTCTATTTCGTATCGATAAATGATTCGGTATTCGCCGACATCTATTTTATAGCGCTTCCCTAAATTATAGAGTCTGATAGCCGCAGTGTCTATACCAATTTGTCAAATCAGTTGATTGAATGCTCATAAAAGCAACCTTTAATGATATTGCAAATTTATCTAACGTTCTTGCTGATTCTTTACGTAAACAAGTTTTAATCTTTCCCCACATCTGTTCTATAGGATTTAGATCTGGCGAGTATGGTGGTAAATAAATTAGTTTGGCTCCAGTTGATTCGATGGCTTCTTTTACACCGCAAACTTGATGAAAAGCCACGTTATCCATAATCACAACATGACGCTTTTGTAAAACTGGACATAAACATCTCGTGATGAAGTTTAAAAATATTTCTCCATCAGCCGCCCATTCTCCATACAATGCTGCTTCTATTTTTTCAAAACTTATAGCACTTAGCATGGTTAGTCGATTACCTCGATTAAAAGGAACAGCATTAACAACTCTTTCTCCACCAGGAGCTCTACCATACAATGGAGCCATTCGTAAATTAGCACCAGATTCATCTAAGAAAATTAAATCTCGTACTGGAATATCCTTGATTACCTCAAGATATTCTTGCCGTTTTTTTTAACATCATCGCGATCTCTCTCAGCAGCGTAACGACTTAACTTCTTTCGCCGTAAATTTAATTTCAAACAAGCCCTCGACAATATAGACCTACCAGCTTTTATCTTTCTTTTTTTGTAATATAACTCCGATAGCTCTGCTAAAGTGATCGCTGGTTTATTCTGAATAATTTTTTGTATAGTTTCATACCCCATTTCATCAATCTTGCTCGGCCTTCCTTGGTTACCTTTTTTTGGCGATAAATCTCCATCTTCTCGATACTGTTTTACATAACGCTTTACGCTATTCACGCTTACTTTAAAGCTTTTAGCAACTTTAGAGTAACTTGTATTCTCATCTTGATACGCCCAAACAATCTTTTTACGTAAATCTATTGAGTATGCTGCAGTCATTTGCTCCTCTCATTCAGAAAATAACGAGAAGACTATAGCATGTCTCTGCAATTTAGGGAAGCGCTATAGTATAATTTTCGTGTCCCAGTAGTTTTTTTGCATCATGAGGAAGAGGGTTATTTTGTAAAGATAGTATACGATCTTTAATCTGCCGTTGATGTTTTGGTGGTAAAAAAACAATAAATTTCTTTGCTTTTGGTTTAAGATCAAGTGTAGTCATTAATCATCACCACGCAAGAAATCCATCGTTGCTTTTTTACCCAAAGATTTTTCTTTATCTGCTACCTTTGCCAATTCTCCCCAATAGGCATCTTCTAATTGCATATAGCGCTCGTAGGAAACTAAAACAACTACAGGATAGCCAGATCTTTTTACGATCACCGGTTCTTTAAGGGCTTTATTTATATATTTACCCGGGCATTTATTTAGTTCTGTGGCACTTGCTTGCATAAAATCCTCTAAGTTGGGTTATTACGTATATTACGTATTATAGGTAATAATATATTTTCGTCAACTATCAATATAAAATTTATATTATCCCTTCTTGCCGCAGCAGTGCGTCAATTTTTGGTTCGCGGCCACGGAATTTTTTGAATAATACCATTGGATCCTCGGAGCCGCCCATTTCCAAAATATTATGTAAAAATTCTTTGCCGATGTGGCGGTCAAAAATACCGTTTTCTTCGAATTTAGAAAAAGCGTCAGCTGACAGAACTTCAGCCCACTTGTAACTATAGTAACCAGCGGCATAGCCGCCAGAGAAAATATGCATAAAACTGTGAGCTAGACGCGCATACTTAGAGAGAGGTAAAAAATTAATTTTTTTATTTATTTCAGCAATAATTTTTTTGAGTTGATCACTTTTTTTGGGATCAAATTCTAAGTGGACTCTAAAATCCATTAAAGAAAATTTTAGTTGGCGCAACATGTGGGTTGCTGTTTGGTAATGATGGCTTGCTAAAAGACATGTGAGTAGTTTTTTTGGAATTGGCATATGGGTTTTATAATGCTTTGCAAATAATTTAAGTCCATCTGGCTGCCAACACCAGTTTTCCATAAACTGACTAGGAAGTTCTACGGCATCCCAAGGTACGTTTTTGATGCCTGATACGGAAAAATAGTCTACCTTTGTTAATACATGATGTAGACAATGACCAAACTCATGAAATAGAGTGATGACATCTTGATGCGTAAGCAAAGATGGTTGACTGTCAATTGGCGGAGGAAAATTGCAGACTAAATATGCAACTGGAGTTTGGATAACACCGTTTCTTAAACGGTGGCGCGCTTTACATTCATCCATCCATGCGCCACTACGCTTGCCCATGCGGCAATAAAGATCAATGTAAAATTGGCCGAGCAAAGTTTTTTGCGCATCATAAACTTCAAAAAAGCGGACATCTGGATGCCAAACTGGGATACCTTTTTTTTCTTTAATCGTTATGCCATACAACCGCTTAGCAATTGTAAACATTCCATCTAATACTTGTGTGTCTGGAAAATAAGGGCGTAGCTCTTCTTGTGATAGTTTAAATTTTTCTTTGCTTAATTTTTCTTCGTAATAAGCAATGTCCCAGGCGGTAAGCTTTTTACACCCTAGTTTTTGGGCAAAATGTTTTAATTCAGCAAATTCTTTTTTACCAATCGGTAAACTGCGGGTAACTAAATCATTCAAAAAATTTAGAACTTGAGTAGGATCTTTGGCCATTTTAGTAGCTAAAGAATATTCAGCGTAGTTTTTGAGATTAACAAGCGTTGCTAGTTTGTGTCTGATTTTTAGGATTTCTTCGATGATTTTCGAATTATCCCACTTGCCAACTGAGGCGCGAGTGGCATAGGCAATGTAGATTTTTTTTCTGATGCTGCGGTTATCCGCAAAAGTAATTAAGGCGTGGTATGAAGGAAAATCTAGAGAAAAGCAACATCCAGGTTTGTTTTTTTTGATCGCATTAGCACGGCCGAGTGCCAGTGCATGTTCGGGTAGTCCCTTTGTTTGTTTTTTAGTGAGATTTATTGACCAACTTTGCGTTGCATCTAAAACATTGCTATTAAATTTATTTCCAAGTTTTGCTAGTTTTTGGGTTAGGTGCATGAAGAGTTGTTTTTTTTGTATTGGCAAATTAACACCAGTAAGACGAAAATCACGCAGCTCGTTAGAAATAATTCTTTTTTGTGCTGGATCAAAGTGCTTATATTCCGCGCTGTTAGCAATACTGTTAAAAGCATGATAGAGCTCAGTGTTTTGTGCTATTTCAGTGTAATAGGTAGTTAGTAGCGGTAAGCACTTTTCATAAGCAGCGCGAGTTTTTTTTGAATTCATAACAGCATTAAGATGACTAATAGGTGACCATGCCAGCAGCAGGCGTTCATTTACGGTTTCCAAAGGTTCAACTAAATTGTGCCAAGTGAAATTTTTTTGAGTAAGCAATTTTTTTATAGCGGCGCGATTTTCTTTAAGTATTTTTAATATTGCTGGTTTAAAATGCTCTGGGCGAATTTTATCGAATTGAGGTAATACTGTCTTTTGGAGCAAGGAGTTTGATTTCATTTTTTGCCTAGCGCCGCGTTGTTTAAATTATATGCTAACCATATTCCCTGCAACACCAAATCTGGTTCTATATGATCAAAAACTTTTTCGTTCTCAAACAAGTGAGCAAAGCCGCCAGTTGCAATTAATATTGGCGATTCATGAGGAAAAACTTCTGCAGTGATACGAGTAATTATTTCTTTAATTGCACCAAGTTGACCAAAAAATAATCCAGCTTGTATGCTTTCTATGGTAGAGCGGCCAACAGCTTTGCGGGGTTGAATGATTTCTACAGGAAATAAGTTGGCCGCAGATGTTTGTAATGCGTTCATTGTAGTATACATGCCAGGAATGAATGCCACCCCGAGAAATTCTTTGCTTTTAGAGGCTGCGGCTATAGTAGTTACCGTACCAAGATCGAGAATAATTAGATTTTTTTGTGGATAAAGGTGTGTGGCTGCGATTATACCAGCGATAATATCAGCGCCATTTTCAGCTGGGTTCTGAGTTTTTATTTTAATTTCGGTTTTTACCCCAACTTGCAAAATAAAAGGATCTAATTGAAAATATTTTTTACAAGCGGCGCGAAGCGAATAGTCTATTGATGGCACTACGGAGCAAAAGGAAATTGCCGTAATCTGTTCGCAGTCAAAATTATTTTCGCGGATGGTGTTTTTTAAAAATATGCCCAGTTGATCTGAGGTAATGCTGCTATAAGTGGCATGACGGAAACGTAGTAGTAACTTGGCGTTTTTAAATATGCCACCGCAGATATGAGTATTGCCAATGTCTAAACAAAGAATCATGCCAGAGCCTTACGAAACTATGTTGGGAGGATGCTACAGTTTGAATAATTTCATCAAAATAACCAGCGCTCCTAAACCGCCAATTATCATGCCACCAAGTTTGATGAGTATTTCATTTTTAATTGTTTCTATTTTTAGATCTAGCTCTTTTATGTCTTGTTTAGTTGCAAGATTGTCGTTAATTAACTCACTAATAATAGTTGCTTGTTCTCTAACATTTTCAATTTGAGCTTCTATTTGTATTTCAGTAAATCCAGCTTTTTGCAGTCTCTTAGCATACTGGAAGGTATCGAATGTTACTGTATGTGTCATAAATCATCCCCGCCAATTTGTGCATAGCCCACATTATATACCATTTTCAGGAATGTTATCTATAAATTATTTTAAGTGCTAGGATTATGCCGGATTTTTTCTAAATAATACCAACATAGTTATTCCAATAATAATCACCGGTAGAGATAGTAGCTGTCCCATGGTTAGCCAGTTGAACGCGATAAAGCCAAGATGTTGATCTGGCTGGCGGAAAAACTCGCAGCCAAAACGAGCTATGCCATAAACCAAAAAAAACAGAGCGCTAACTGTGCCCTGAGATCTCGGTTTGGCAGAATATAACCAGACTATAACAAAAAGAAAAATTCCTTCAGCCAGTGCTTCGTAGAGTTGAGATGGGTGGCGTGGCAGGGGTCCGCTATCTGGAAATATCATACCCCAGGGAACAGTAGTAACGCGCCCCAATAATTCAGAATTAATAAAATTACCGATTCTGCCTAAAGCTATGCCAAGTGGCGCGAGCGGTGCGGTAAAATCAAGTATGGTTAAAAAGGGTAGCTTGACTTTGTGAGCAAAGAAAACAAGGCTAATGATTAATCCAATTATGCCGCCATGAAATGACATACCACCGTGCCAAGTTGCAAGGATAGATAATGGGTGGTGCAAAAAGTAGCTGGGTTCATAAAACAAAACATAACCAAGTCGTCCGCCTAAAATTCCTCCGATGGCGCAATAAAAAATAAAATCGCCAATTGTTTCGTTGCTGAAATTAAACTTTAGTTTCTCTGTGCGTAATGTCGCAAGCCACCATGCTAAAGCAAAGCCTAAAAGATACATAATGCCGTACCAGTAAATTGTTATTGATCCAATTTGCAGGGCAATTCTTTCTATGTGTGGGTAGGTAAGCATTAATTAATGTGATCTTTTTGTTTTTAGATTTATTGTAGGAGATTCAAATTCAGTTAGTACTTTGCGATAAATGTTGCGTTTAAAATAGACGACTTGTTTGATTGGATACCAATAGTCTACCCAATGCCATTTATTAAATTCCGGTTTTTTAGTGGCGGTAAGGCAAATTTTATTGTCAGGGCTGGTTAATAGTAATAGAAACCATTTTTGTTTTTGACCGACACATAATGGAGTTTGAATATGATGTTGCATCTGGGTGGGTAATTTATAACGAAGCCAGCGTTTGGTTAGAGCCAAAATTTTTACGTCTTTTTCGGTTAAACCCACTTCCTCATTTAGTTCGCGATACATGGTCTCTTCTAAGGTTTCGTACGGGTGTACACCACCTTGAGGAAATTGCCAACCATGAGATTTGGTGCGTTTCCCCCAAAACAACTGGCCGTTTTTGTTTGTCAGGACAATGCCAACATTTAAGCGATAACCGTCTTTATCAATCATAGTTTAACAATCCTACCAGAGGCGACAAAGCCCACGTGGCATTTTTCCATAAAAGCGTGTGCTTGGCAACAAAGGTTGATTGAGCTAGCAGTATATATTGTTTCGGGAAAAATTAGGTGATACGATATTCTGGGTTTAGAAAAAGAGTTGGGGACGTCGGTAGTACTATTGCTTTATAAGCTAAACTTTTGGAGAAAAAGTGAAAACAGCTATTATTACAGGAATTACTGGGCAAGATGCGGCTTATCTTGCTGAGTTGTTATTAACTAAGGGATATTTAGTTTATGGTACCTATAGAAGAACTTCTTCCAATAATTTTTGGAGAATCGAAGAATTGGGTATTAAAAACCATCCCAATTTGGTGTTGATAGAAAATGATATAACCGATATGGGTTCTATAATTCGTTTGTTTGAAAAAGCTAATGCAGATGAAGTTTATAATCTTGCAGCACAGAGTTTTGTTTCGTTGTCTTTTAAACAACCTGTGACTACAACTTGTATTACGGCGGTTGGAGTTTTGAATATTCTTGAAGCGATTAGAATCGTTAATCACAACATGCGTTTTTATCAGGCATCTAGTTCTGAGATGTATGGTAAAGCGCAGGAAGTGCCCCAAACCGAAAAGACTGCTTTTTATCCTAGAAGTCCTTATGGAGTTGCAAAATTATATGCGCATTGGATGACTATTAACTATAGAGAGTCTTACGATATTTTTGCAAGCAGCGGTATATCATTTAATCATGAATCTCCCTTGCGTGGATTAGATTTTGTTACAAGAAAAATTACAGATGGTTTGGTTAAAATTAAACTAGGTATAATTTTATATTTAGAATTAGGTAATTTAGATGCAAAAAGGGATTGGGGATATGCAAAAGATTATGTGGAAGGTATGTGGTCAATGTTACAAGTTGCGAAGCCTGATACCTTTGTTTTGGCTACTGGGAAAACTACAAGTGTTAGAGAGTTCATAGGAATTGTCTGTAGGATATTAGACATACAGATTGTGTGGCAAGGAACTGGTTCTAATGAAGTGGGTATTAACACAGGAACTGGTATTAAAATCATAAGGGTTAACCCCAAGTATTATAGACCTGCTGAAGTTGATATGTTGGTAGGTAATGCAGATAAAGCCAGAAAGGAACTAGGATGGCGGCATAAGACTACAGTAGAAGATCTTTGTGTTTTGATGGTTGAAGCAGATTTAAGACGGATAAATTTAAAAAACATAAAAAATGTTTAAATGATTATATAAAATCTCAATGTGCGCTAATAAAGCTGATCCGGACAGCGGAAATTGTTGATGATTTCTGGGATAAATGGATTTATTGGCTCATTAGTGGATAGCTCATATTTGGCAGCATTGCCATTAAGATCGAAAGTTAGTGTGAAGGCTTTCGTATTGTTAACCGATACGAGATTAGATTTATCAATTATTCTAAACCATGCCCATGGTCCAAATTGCGAAGCGTTGAAATAATTTCCTTGATGGTTAACGAAATCGATTGTAACTAATCCGGGATTGGGTCCAGGCCAGGCTAAATTATAGGTTTGCTTGTCTTCACTCGTAAATATAACTTTTTGTCCTTCAAGATGGAGCGTAAAGCTTTGAGTGTTTGGCGCTATTTCCATGGGCGCTAGAGTAAAATATATCTTTGGGTTTGGTGTTTTATTGGTATAGAACATTTTTTGGATTAAAGCTGCGCGGAGAAAGACTTCTAAGGAATCTTGGGAGAAATTAATTTGTTGTCCATCGATGTTTTTCCAGGTCCAACTGGCTTTATCAATAACAACAAATGGTTTGATATACTGATTAAAGAAACGATCGATTAAACCATGTGGTCCGAAAAAATCATTAAAGTTGTTCAAACTGATATCCTCTTTGCTCTCTTTAAATAGAGGATATTTGTTTAGCAGCATTTTTTGGTATTGAGGTATAATTGTGCTGTGCCAGACTTTGTTGATATGGTTGCTCGCTGCTTCAAGTAAAACGGATAAACTATTTTTTATTATGGTTTGTAACCAGATTTGCTGAGTGAGTGATTGATAGTTGGCAAAGGTTTGCAAGTTGGTAAGAAAATCTAGATGTTCGTTTTGCAAATGATTAATTACCACATCAAAAGCCGCTTGGCTAGGATCCGAGTTTTGCGCGATGGTATTAAAGTTATGCGCTAAATTATTGAGTGCGTGCTGCAAATCAGCTAAATTAATCACATTGTAGATTTGTAATTTTGCTTTGACAGCGTCGGTAAATGATGTTGGTGCATTTTTGATAGCAGTATTGGTTTTGATTTGTTGTAATAACCTAATAAGTGGTGATTTGCTCGTGGCAAGGGTTTTTAAATCTTCGGTTGCTGTGCGCAAATTTTTTGGGTCTATTTTTATTTCGGGATTGAGAACTGCTGTTTCCCATGCGGATACATAATTCTCAACGTACAAATCTCTTATGTTTTTAATTGTAGCGCTGTCAGCATTAGCCTTCAGTTGCAATTGTAAATGGTCACCTAAAACCCAATCTTGTTGTGGTAGCTTATTTATAAGTTCAGGAATTTCCTTTTGATAGATTTTGTTAAAATATTCGCTGGTATATATTTTAGAAATGGGCTTGATTGAGCCTACATCTATGGTTTGATTGCTATAAATGTTTTCCAAGATTAAATACATCAATGGGGCCGGAGGTAGGTTGTTTAAATGTTCGCGAGCTGTGGCAATTATTTGTTGATTCAACTCAACTTTAAATGGGTATTTTAGGGCTGTTTCTAACTGTTGCTTAAGCTTAGTTTGCTCGGCGCTATTGTCTTTATAAATATCTGACCAATAACTGCTAAACCAGTTTTTGATGTAAGATGCATCTAATTTTTTAGGATCACCAAGCATTAAATAAGCTTGCAGGGTACTGTAGAGTTTTTGTGGGGTAGATTTTAATTCTGCTCCAGTGATAGCAGTGCTTATATTATTTTCTAATTGTGCTACTAGAGTTTGCAGCAATGAAATTTGATAGGTGTGATGGAGCGAATGCAAGAGTAATTTTGTTTCATTTACTCCTAGTTTTAACCACCACGATTGTGAGTCTTGATCAAATTTATTTAGGTCTACATGTAGATTATCAAGGTTAACAGTTGTTGCTTGGTTTTGAAGCAGATGTTGCATTTCATTAATTGTCTCAATATTTTTATAGTAGCTCTTATAACCAATGAAACAGCTTGCTCCAATGATTGCCCCTGCTGTTAGCAAAGCATAAAGGTAATTGGGATGAAGTCTTATTTTAGGTAAATGCCATTGTTTAGGCCGTTTGGTGGTGGTAATTACTTTTGTGAAAATATCTTCTATGAAATAGCGATAATTATTGCTGGCTTCTAATTTGTAAGTTTGTTTTTCTTTAAAGTTAAATGCGTGGAGCAGAGCGTTTTTGAGGATATCAACGGGTATGCCACTTTGAATGCTGCTGGTAAAATAAATTCCTGATAATGATATTTGTTGGCCGCTCGGGATCTTGCTAAGGACTTCAAGAATTGTTTGGTTTAACTGGCCTAGTTGTGATGGAAAAGTTTTAATTAGTAGGCGTTCATCCCGGTGTGTGGATTTTTGGAGACGTTCAATGACGCGCTCATTTACATGTTTCAGTAGTTCATTGAATTTGATTTCAAACACTGGTACTGGGTCAGTTCTTTCTTGATTGTTAGTAAAAGCAATACCAAATGGTTGTGAGCGTTCTTCGGTAGTAAGTAGCGAAAAGAATTCGGTAAAACCCGCGATGTGGTCGCACTTGGTGAAGACAATATGCAGCGGCAGGGTTTTAATAAATGTAGTTAATTCATAAATGCGTTCGCGGATGCAGAATAGGGTTTTTTTTAGGAGAGTTACATCTTGGGCAATGGCTGGTAGGTCAAGAATAATCAGGGCACCAGAGATTGCATGTTTGCCAAAATACTTTTGGAGTAGTTTAATAAAACCTTGCCAAATTAAATCGTTGCGCGGTTTGGTAATTTCAGGCTTGGTGTAAGTTCCTGCGGTATCAATATATAGAGCATCTGGTGAGAACCAAAAAGAGCAATACTTTGTCGGCGTGACGTGGTTTAGGCTCTGATGGTTGAAGTTTTTTAGGTTCAGACCAGCTTGAGCAAGAAGAGTGGTTTTACCAAAACGGGAAGGGCCTAAAAGCAAATATAGTGGAATTTTCTTTTTGCCAGCAAAATGGCTGTTGCGGTTTTTACGTAAAAAATTATAGGCGGCAGCAATATCGCCTTCAAGAATTTTTAGTTCTTGTTCTGCTTGTTGAGATTCTTTCTTTTGTCGAATTTTTATGGGCCACTTCATGTTTAATTTGCACCGTTATTTTTGCTAATGATACTATGCTCGGTCAGCGGGTAAAGAGGTTTGCTGATATTACGTAGTTTTAGGTGAATACTAAAATAAATTACGCTGCTTATAATTAAAGCAAAGACCGTTGCAAAACTAAGCAATTTTGTCGTATTAATTTGAGGAATGGAAGTAAGGCTGTAATTTTGTTCTTGTTGTGGCTGGTCTTTGGTTTTTGGATCGAGAACAAATAAACTACGCTGACTTATACGACGGTATTGGCAGATGGTCTGATAGAGCTTGTTAGTAATGGATGCTAATTCGCTTTCACCATACTCTGTATTTCGGTGTTTACCAGCAAAACCAAAGTTAAGGCACAGATATAATAGTTCGATTAAATGCAAATTGGGGGCAATGTCTTCTAGGGAGCTGTCGATAATAGTGAAAAAATACTCGCCACCATAATTTTCATTGTGAAAAATGGTTAAGAGATTGTTATGGAGCCAGCCGTTATCTTTACCCCACTCTGAGGTTAATGCAATGGTTTCATCCAATAGACAACAGAGGGCATAGCGTGCTGCTATAATTATATTTTCTGGGTAATTTGCGAGTCGAGCGTGATGCTCAAAAGCGCGAACTTCGTGAGCTAAATCTTCTAGAAATTTACTGCGATCAGATGGATATTCGATAGTTTTTAAATTTGCCATTAAAGTTAGAATTGGATCGCAGGCGACAATTAATGGATTAATGCTGGTGCTCGCAGTGTAAATACGTGATCGATAAAAACCATTAGAGATTGGCAGTGCTATTGCTGCGCCGGTTTCCATGGCATTTGACACTTGTGAAAATAAATTTATGTCTGGATTCATGATCTGTTTTTTCTATTCCATTTTAGTCTAGCTTTCTATTTTATACTGTTTTAATTTTTTACGTAAGGTGCCTCTGCTTATACCAAGAATAGTTGCTGCATTGCTTTGATTGTTTTTTGTATGCTTCATTACTGACCTGAAAAGAGGATTTTCGATCTCTTCAAGTACCAGTGTATAAAGATTGGCAGTTTTGTGGCCATCAAGGTGTTCAAAATAGTTTTCAAGTGCCTCGCGTACGCATTTGTTCAGTGGTGGTATTTGTCGTGTTACTTGGGTCATAATAATTCTCTATTCTCATATATTAATTTAATGTCGTTGGGAAAATTTTCCATGGATTTACACTAAGGTAAAAACATCTGGGGTGGATTATAACACTGGTTAAAAATTGCTCAAGGGTACCGAAAAATAAAATATAGTCTAAGTTAACAAAGTTAGATTTTAGATGGTATGCTATAATGTGTTTAAGATGTAAATTATTAAAATTCAAGATGTTGGGGTAAATTCAATTTACTATGTAGATTAACAACAGAGACTGCTTGCATCAGTCCCAAATTTTTCGTAGAATGCGCAACCTATTAGTTATAGAGATAAATGAGGCATCTTAAAATGTATGCAATTATTGCAACTGGCGGTAAACAGTATAAAGTTACAGCAGGCGAAGCTTTACAAATAGAAAAGCTGAAAGCTGAAGTTGGTGCAGAAGTAGAATTCGACCAAGTATTAATGTTGGTTGATGGTGAAAAGATTGAGATTGGTACGCCTTACTTAGAAGGTGTTAAGGTTGTTGGAGAAGTAGCAGAGCAGGGGCGTGGTGAAAAAATTCATATCATCAAATTCCGTCGCAGAAAACACTATATGAGACACCAGGGGCATAGACAAGATTTTACGGCGGTAAAAGTAAAAGCAATTAAAAGCTAAATAGACTTAAAAAAAAAGATACATCGAAGGTAATATATGGCACATAAAAAAGCTGGTGGTAGTACAAGAAACGGTCGAGATTCTAATTCAAAACGCTTGGGCGTCAAACTTTTTGGTGGCCAAGCCGTTCGTGCTGGAAATATCCTGGTGCGTCAACGCGGCACCCAATTTCATCCTGGTCGCAATGTTGGCATGGGTAAAGACCATACTTTGTTTGCTCTCATAGATGGTTGTATCAAATTCACGCCAAAAGGGTTTAAGGATCGCACTTTTATTAGCGTTGAATCTTAGTTTAAGCTTGTCCACGTCGCCGTACAATCAAAATTTGTTGCTTAATAAGCAATATTTATAGTACCATGTCCTACGTAATTATCATTAAGGTCAAGTAAGTGATTAGGGTAAAAGCAACGCCACGATTCAAACGGTCAGCGCAAAAAATGATATCCGATGATAAATTGCGAGAGTTTATTGATTGGATTGTTTCGAATCCAGATGCAGGAGCTGTAATTGTTGGAACTGGTGGAATTCGTAAAGTGCGTTGGCAAACTGGTAAGGACAATAAAGGAAAAAGTGGTGGGGTCAGGATTCTTTATTACTATGATAGTGATGATTATGTTATTTTGCTTATAACGCTATATCGAAAATCAGACAAAGAAAATATAGATGCTGGCGAGAAGGCGTATTTAAAGAAAATATTACCAGAATTATTGAGAGATAATGTTTATGAGTAAACTAGGTAAGGAGTTAATTAGCGCGCTTGAAGAAGCTAAGAAAAAAGGGTTAATATCATTAGAGGCCACCCCTAACACTACGGTTTTGCGCAAAAAATTGCAGCTTTCACAACAACAATTTGCAAGAGTTTATTGCATTAATGCCGAAACATTAAAAAAATGGGAACAACACAAACGTACCCCAGACTCCATTAGTCGCGCTTACCTTAAGTGTATTGCAAAGCAACCAAAAGTCATAGAGCGTATTGTTAATTCTTAAGTTCTGTGGTTCAGTTGCTGTGCAAAGATTGCTTGTATAATCCACGGATTTTTCGTAGAATGCCGCGCTATGACAATTGTTCCTGTTATTTTAGCTGGCGGTTTTGGTACTAGATTGTGGCCAATATCGCATAAGCAAAATCCAAAGCAGTTTGCGCATTTAATCGGTGAGCAGACTTTATTTCAACAAACCTTAAGTCGGTTGCGTGATTTATCAGAACTTGCTGCCCCTGTCGTGATTTGCAATAGTAGTCACCATGATTTAGTTACCTGCCAGCTGCAGTCAACTGGGTTTAGTAAGGCACAAGTTATTCTTGAGCCTATCGGTAAAAACACAGCACCTGCAGTTGCAATCGCAGCATTTAAGCTGCTTGCCCAAGGCTCTGATCCATTACTACTAATTCTACCCGCAGATCATGCTATTGCTAATATACCTGAATTTCACGCGGCTATTACTGTTGCCAAAAAACATGCAGAGCAGAATTTTCTTGTTTGTTTTGGTGTGAAACCAAATCGTCCTGAAACTGGTTACGGTTATATCGAGTTTGGTGAGCAATTAAATAATGGTGATGCCTATAAAATTTCAAAATTTATCGAAAAGCCGAGTATTGAATTAGCAAATCATTATATTGCTTCAGGTAAGCATTATTGGAATAGCGGTATGTTTATGTTTCGTGCAAGTGTGTATTTGCAGGAGTTGAAGAAAAACGCGCCTGATATTTACCAAATTTGTGAAGATGTTGATGCGTTTGAATTTGAAATAGATAGTGAAAAATTCAGCACCTGCCGTAGCGATTCAATTGACTATGCGATCATGGAGAAAACCAAAAGCGCAGTTGCAGTTCCGCTTGATATTGGTTGGAGTGATCTTGGTTCATGGCAGGCTTTATGGGAGTTTGGTGAAAAAGATGCCAATGGCAATGTTATCATTGGCAATGTTGATACTAAGAATATAAGCAATTCTTATGTCCATGCGACCAAGCGTAAAATAGTTGCATTAGGCGTAGCTGACTGTATTATTGTTGAAACTTCTGATGCGGTTTTGGTTGTATCCAAAGATCATTGTCAGGATGTTAAGTTGGTTATTGATTCTCTAAAATAGGTATTTAAAATGAATAAACAAGTTGATATTTATTCGCCTGATGATGTTATTAATCTGGTTGATATTTGGAAAAAATTGGTACAGCATAAAAGAATATTTTGGTCTGTTTTTTTTGCGGTGTTTATTGTTGGTGGGACTAAAGTTTTACTAACTCCTCCAAAATATGGTTTTAGCCAAGTAATTGAGATTGGTAAGTCTCCCGATGAAAGAGGGCAAAATACCATAAATGTAGATTTAGGTGAGACGATAAAAAAAATAAAGAAAGTGTTTTATCCTGCGGCGGTGCGTGCGTATAATTTGCAGACAGCAAAAAAAGTTGGGGCGGATGAAAAAACTTTAGTAGCTGAAAATGTAGGAAATGGTGCATTGTTGCTATCGATGAATGGGACGTTAAAGGATTTTGATAGATGCAAGTTTGTTTTACATAAGATAGTTGAAGGTTTTTCTAATGACACTAGGGAATATATTGATTACCGTCGAAAAACTCTGAGCGATGCTAAGTTAAATTTAGAGCGTCGTTTGGTTGAAACGAATAATTTTTATAAGGCCATGACCGCAAAATATTTTGAGGGTGTAGCCAAGAAGAAAGATATGGTTTCTGTGGAGAGTAGAATAATAACCATGTATCTCAATGACCAAAATTCGCTTATGATTCAGTTAAGTAATAATATAAATATGCTACAAGCGCAGATTATGGGTACTTACAATACCCGAGTGATTTCTGATTTGATTATTTCTGATAAGTCAGACGGACCATCTAAATTTGTGTTGCTAATTTTGACAGCTATGGTAGCGCTCTTTTCTGCTTTTTTTGCGGTTTTTGTGGTGGATTTCATACGTAGGTGTTAATGAAAAAACTAGAGCAAACCACATTAGATTACAGGGGCAGGAATATTCTGGACAGCCTAAGTGAATTATAAAATCCTGTGGGCATCAGCCCGTAGCATTTAGAGCTATTTAAAAAAAGTTTAATACTAATACAGCTAAAATTTGGTAAAAATAGACCCTTGTAGTTAACTATGGATTATTAAATTTGGATACTGCATGATTAAAATACCCCTAAATGAAAGTACATTTTCCGATGAGGAAATACAGGCGGCAATTGAAGTTGTGAAGTCTCAAAGACTAACCATGGGAGATGAGTGCCTTAAGTTTGAAAAGCAATTTGCACACTATCTGGGTGTAAAACATGCTGTTATGGTTAATTCTGGTTCGTCAGCGAATCTGCTTGCTTTTTTTGCTTTGACTAATCCACTTTTTGCTGAGATGTCTTCATGTAATGTTTTATGCCCAGGCGATGAGGTAATAGTTACGGCATTAACCTGGTCGACAACAATTTGGCCAATTATTCAAGTAGGGTGTATTCCTGTTTTTGTCGATTGTAATGTAAAAACTCTTCAGGTGGATGTTAGTGAAATTGAGCGAGCAATTACACCTAAAACCAAAGCCATTTGTTTGGTGCATGTGCTAGGAAATGCCGCACCGGTTGAAGAGATAAGAAAAATTGCTAAAAAAAATAATTTATGGCTGATCGAGGATGCTTGTGAATCTTTAGGCGTTAGTCGCAATGGCAAATATGTTGGTACTTTTGGAGATATAGGAAGTTTTAGCTTTTTCTTTTCACACCATATTACGACCATAGAGGGTGGTATGGTTGTTACTAACGATGATATTTTAGCTGATGTCTTTCGTAGTATGCGTGCACACGGTTGGACTAGACATATGCATAGGAAGTCAGAAATTGAGGCGCAACATCAGGATATAGATCCTAGATTTTTGTTTGTTACTCCAGGTTTTAACTTAAGACCAACGGAAATTAATGCAGTAATTGGACGGATCCAGTTAAGGAAACTAGCAGCATTTAATCAACGTCGAAATATAATTGCAGCCACTTGGAGCAGCGCTTTTAATGATTTGATTGCCTCAGAAAAAATGAAGCCGATGCAGATTGTTGAAAACACCAATCCTGCTTGGTTTGGTTACCCGGTTTTATTTCAAACAGAAAAAGTTAAAAAAAGTATAAAAAATCATCTTGAAGCTAATGGGGTGGAGACACGACCTATTATATGTGGAAATATGGCTAGGCAACCAGCATGCAAATATTTCAAATATAGAATTCACAATAATCTGAGTAATGCTGATCGAATAATGAGTTGTGGTTTATATTGGGGATTGCATCCTGTTATGACTCAAGCGCAAGTAAGTTATTTAGTGTCTGTTATTATGGAGTATTTCAAAAAATGAAAAGAGCATTAATTACAGGTATTACTGGCCAAGATGGTTCATATTTGGCTGAGCTTTTAATTCAAAAAGGTTATCAAGTACATGGGGTCATACGTCGTTCTTCAAGTTTTAATACTGGAAGGCTGATGCACTTATATGAGGATGTTCATGTAGAAAATCCTCACTTGGTTTTGCATTATGGAGACATGTTGGATGCTAACAGAATAGAGCAATTACTTGAAAAAGTAGATCCTTGTGAGGTATACAATCTTGCAGCTCAAAGCCATGTGCGTGTTTCATTCGATGAGCCAGTTTATACAGTAGATAGTGTTGCTATGGGAACACTACGTATTTTAGAAGCTGTGCGTCATTTGGTCGGGGCGAAAAGAGATGTTAAATTTTATCAAGCTTCTAGCTCTGAAATGTATGGTTTGGTGCAAGAACCATTACAAAAAGAAAACACTCCATTTTATCCTCGCAGCCCGTATGCTTGCGCTAAGGTCTACGCTTTTCATCAAGTGCGTAATTATAGAGAAGCTTACGGGTTACATGCGTCAAATGGTATATTATTTAATCATGAAAGCCCTCGTAGAGGAGAAACTTTTGTTACCCGAAAAATTACGCGAGGCTTAGCTAGAATTTTGGCTAAAAAAGATAAGAAAATTTATCTGGGTAATTTAGATGCTCGTAGAGATTGGGGTTATGCAAAAGATTATGTGGAAGCAATGTGGTTGATGCTACAACAAGATAAACCTGATGATTATGTTATCGCAACAGGAAAAACATGGAGTGTTCGTAATTTTCTCGAGCGAGCATTTGGTCTTGTTAATCTTGATTGGAAAGATTTTGTGGAAAATGATCCAAGATATTTACGCCCCTCAGAGGTTGATGTGCTTATTGGAGACGCTAGTAAAGTGCGTAAAAAATTAAATTGGGAGCCCAAAACCTCATTTGATGATTTGGTTAAGATTATGGTAATAGCTGATCTAGGGGAAGAGGGATTAAAACTGGAGGATTTTAGGAAATGACCTATTCCACTAGTGTTAGGTTGCATGATTTTCACCCTGCCACGCAGGAATTTTTTAAGAATAAAAAAGTCGTTGTAACTGGTGGAACAGGGTTTATTGGTAGCCACTTAGTAGAGCAATTATTGCAATTAAAAGCTTTTCCAATTGTATTGACGCGACAAGCTCATCCTCATTTTTTGGCTGATATTTTATCGCAAGTTGTTGTGAGAAAGTGCGATTTATTTGATTACAGTGATGTTTCTTTGGGGGTGTCAGATTCTGATGTTGTGATTCATTTAGCAGCAGTTGTGGGAGGTTTGGAATATAATAAAAAACACCCGGCGTCTATTTTTCACCATAATATGCAAATGTTTTTAAATGTTGTTAGGGCGGTTAAAGAACGGACCATTCCACCACTATTATCGGTTTGTAGTTCCGCTTGTGTCTATCCACGTTATTGTACGATTCCAACTCCTGAAATTGAAGGGTTTAAAGATGAGCCAGAACCTACAAATTCAGGTTATGGTTGGGCAAAGCGGATGCAAGAATATTTGGCTCAAAAATATGTAGAGGAATTTGGGTTGCATATTGCAATTCCCAGGCCATACAATGCTTATGGTCCTAGAGATAATTTTGATCTGGAAAGTTCACATGTTATACCAGCGCTTATTCGTAAGGCTTTAGAAACTCAAAATGACTATTTTGAGGTTTGGGGTGATGGGCGTCATTCTCGATCGTTTGTTTATGTGGATGATTTTGCGCGTGGTATTTTGGAGGTAACAGCGAGGTATCATATTGCTGATCCTATTAATATTGGCGCAAACGAAGAAGTTACTATTTTTGGGTTGGCAGAAAAAATAGCTAAATTATCCAGTGATTATAGACAACGAACCATTGTGCCAAAATTTAACACAAAAGGGTTAACTGGTCAGCCTAGGCGTTGTTGTAGTATTGATAAGCTTAATCGGGAACTGGGTTTTGGAACCAAAATCGCAATTGATGTTGGTTTAAAAAATACATTTGAATGGTATATAAATTATGAAAATAGCGCTATGCATTCTCACTCTCAATGAACATGAGTGTTTGAAAGTTATTTTTCCTAAGTTGCCGCTTCCTTCTCCGGTTGGGCCTTATGATGAAGTTTATGCGCTTGATGGCGGATCTACGGATGGAACATTAGAATATTATCAAGATAAGGGAATAAAAGTAATTGGTCAAAACCGCAAGGGAAGAGGTAGTGCTTTTTTACAAGCCTTTAGTCAAATTGATGCAGATGCTTTTATTTTTTTCTCACCTGATGGCAATGAGGATGTCAACGATTTACATAAGTTTCGGCCTCTTTTAGAAAAGGGTGCGGATATTGTGATTGCCTCGAGAATGATGAAAGGGGCGGTGAATGAAGATGATGATAAGTTTTTAAAATGGCGCAAATGGGCAAACAATGCATTTAATTTTCTTGCAAATATTATTTTTCGCCGCTCTGGCTCTTTTATTACAGATTCAATCAATGGGTATCGTGCAATTACTAAGCAGGCAGTTTCGAAGCTGAACTTGGACGCGGTTGATTACACAATAGAATATCAAATGACAATTAGAGCGTTTAAAGACAAGTTAAAAATAGTAGAGTTTCCTTCTGTGGAAGGGCAGCGAGTCAGTGGTGAAACTCAGGCACGAAGCATTCCAACAGGGGTCAGATTTCTTCAGTGTTTGTTTCGAGAAATAATAAATTAACAATATTTACGGAGCTATGATGTTTTCCAAAATACAGCAGAATAAAGAAATTTTATTTGGGTTTTTTGTTGCTACCTTACTTTGTGTGTTTTTATGGAGGTATTTGAGTATTTGCCAAGCGTACCCTTATTACATCGCTTGGGATATGGATTTATCCACCACGATAGACGTTATTTTAATAAATTCAGGACTTATTCCATCGCATTTTGCTCACCCTGGATTTGGAATGTATCTTATTTTTAGGTTAACCACAAAAATTGCTTATTTTTTCGGGAGTATTGCGATAAAGTCATTGGCTGATATTTCAGCATCTTTAAACCCTATTGTGGGAGTAGCGCAATTAACTGATTTTCTCCGCTACCATACTCCATTTATGTTAGTCGGTATTGCATTTTTTAGCTGGCTTAGTGTATATATACATTTTAAAGAGCGGAAATTTTTTGGCTTGCTTTTGCTATTGCTTTTATTAACTCAATCTTCATTTCTTCATCACGCCATGTTGATTAGAAGCGAGGTATATAGTTTGTTTTTTTGGAGCGTTGGTTTGTTTTTTGGTTCCTGTGTTATAAAAAGCGATAAAAATTTCAGAAAGATTTTGTATACGACATTAACAGGTTTTTTTATTGGCTTGGCTTTTTTTACAAAAGTACAGAGTGTTTTTTTAGTAATGCTTATCCCAGTAATGATGTTGTATTTCGACTCGTTTTATGGTTTTCGAACGCTTCTTGCTAAGATTGACGATAGAAGTTTAAGGGACGTTGCTTATGCGTCACTGATTAACTTGTTGTTTTTTGCGCTTATGACGATTGCGGCATATATGCATAGTGCAGGGGAAACTGGAGCATCGTTTCGTTCTTATGGTGGGATACGATTGCATTATGTATTTGTTTTTATTTTGCTATGTTTAATTGTAAGGGTAAACTTAAAAGATGCAATAAAATATATAGCATTAAGACCATTATTGGTTTTTACTACAGTGGCATTTTCGGGTTTTTTTTGTGTGTTTTTTATTACTGTATTTTTGTATCCACATTATTTTTTTGTTGCGCTAACGTATAGCCAATTATTATTTAAGGTCGTTTTTTTAGGTAAAATAGTTTCTGGTACTGTAACGGGGTTGAATCCATTCTACTCGGTCATTTTTTATATCAAACATTTTTCGTGGTTGTTTTCTGGTGTGTTTTTATTGTTGGCACTAATGACCTATGGTGGGTTAGCAAAAAACAGTAAAATAAATAGGATGCAAATATTTTTATTTTTTGTGATGTTGATTGTGGTTTTAATTAATATCACCTTTGCCATTCGTATTGGTAATGAGTTGGATATGCTTTGGCTTCAAATTTCATTAGGTCTATTATTTGTAGCAATTGCATTGACCAGTATTCGTTGTTTTGCCAAGCAACAAAGACTTATGGGATCATTGATAATTGTAATGCTTGCATTTTTGATTTGTAATAATTTAAATAAAAGCGTTTATCCTGGATCAGCATATTTTGAAGAGTATAAGTTTTTTTCTGATGTTTATCGTGGTAACCAAGAAAAATATTCCCAATTAATGTCAGAGATTTATGCTCATAAAAATGCTGTACAGGATACTTCAATTCGTGATTTTGCTCTGGATCAAGCAAGTAAATATAAGAGCATCGGTAACTTGCTTGATCAGTTGTTCTATGAAGTTGGTTATTCTTTAAGGGAGGTTAGCGCCTTGCACCCGGGGTTTTTTATTTCCAGCTCTCATATTGTAAAAGAAGTTCCTAGTTTGTTAAAAGGTGCGTTGGTTTTAAATAATTCAAGACGATTTTTCGTGTCTTCGGGTGGTGGATTTAAGTTGCATGATCTTCTAATGACTATGGTGGTTAGACATAGATATGATAAGGATATTTATTTATTTATGCCAGAATATGTTTTTTATGATACTTTTGGCAGAAATATGGTTCCAAATGATATGGTTATATTTCAAGTTTATAATGATACAGATAAAAAAAATCTAAATTACTTGGGTGTCCTTATTGATGTGGCAATTAGCCTCAGTTCATCAATTAATTACGATAAACTTCTCGATTTTGTGTTTGTACTAAAAGATAAACACAGTTGATATAAGCGAGTATTGCTATTTGGTTAATAATAAATAATGAGGTGTTTATACTTTTATGCAATTTGTAGATTTGAATTATCAATATAAAAAAATACAGGAAAAGGTAACCCAAAGGATCCTTCACGTTTTGGATCATGGCCAATATATTATGGGGCCTGAAATTAAGGAATTAGAAAATAAACTGGCTGCTTTTGTGGGAGCAAAACACTGTATTGGAGTGGCTAATGGAACAGATGCTTTATTAATTGCAATGATGGCGTTGGGTGTTGGCGCTGGTGATGAGGTAATTACTACGCCATTTACGTTTATTGCTACAGCAGAAATGATAGCCCTTTTAGGAGCAAAGCCGGTTTTTGTTGATATTGATCCTCGTACCTATAATATTGATGCAACAAAAATTGAAGCAGTAATTACTCCAAAAACTAAGGCAATCATGCCTGTTTCTATTTTTGGACAATGTGCGGATTTTGATGTAATCAATATAATTGCTGATAAGTATAAAATCCCAGTAATTGAAGATGCCGCTCAAAGTTTTGGCGCAGTTTATAAAGATAAAAAATCATGTAATCTTTCTACCATAGGTTGTACTAGCTTTTTTCCATCTAAGCCGCTAGGTTGTTATGGTGATGGTGGTGCATGTTTTACTAATGATGATGAGTTAGCAAAAGCTATGCAAGAAATTAGAGTACACGGCCAAGATAGACGATATCATCATTCACGTTTAGGTGTTAATGGGAGATTAGATACGCTTCAGGCGGCAATTTTATTGGCAAAGTTAGAAATTTTCCCAGAAGAAGTTGAGCTGCGCGCAAAAGTTGGTGCAAAGTATACTGACTCATTAAAGAACAAGAATAGGGTGATTACACCTTACATTGAGCCTTTTAATACTAGTGTCTATGCGCAGTATACAATTCAAGTAGATGGTCGCGATAAAGTGCAGGAGAAATTAAAGAACGCTGGAATTCCAACTGCGATACATTATCCAATCCCATTGCACAAGCAGCCAGTTTTTGCTGAATATTGTGATTGTAAATTACCAGTTTCAGAATCACTTGCTGAGAAAGTAATGAGCTTACCAATGCACCCATATTTAACGGATAAAGACATGGAGCTTGTTGTACACCAATTAGTTGGCATTTGATTTGTGTGTATGACTTTATGAAAAATAAAGACGTTGTGATCAGTGTTGGTTTTTTATATGAAATTCAAAAATAACTTTTTTAAGAACTATTTGAAGTTGGCTCCTTTGCCACTAGCACTTGAGCGGACCTTGGAGTGTGAAATACTGTCACTAAAAAAGATGGAACATCCGATACTTGATTTGGGTTGTGGCGATGGGATTTTTGCCTATGTTCTATTTGATGAAAAAATTGATATTGGTGTAGAGCCTAATGCAAAAGAATTAGAAAGTGCTAGAAGCTTTGGTGTTTACGACGAATTAATCCAATGTTATGGCGACAATATACCCAAACCATCTGGCTATTTTAAAACCATACTTAGCAATAGCGTGTTGGAACATATACCAAAATTGGACGCGGTATTACAAGAAGCCCATCGCCTGTTAAGCGATGATGGCGTGATGTATGTGACAGTGCCAACTATATTTTTTGAGCAATACACAATCATTTTTCAGTTATTACATAAACTACATTTACGGGATTTAGCTAAACAATATGCAAGGTTTTTTAATAAATTTTGGCGGCATTATCATTGTTACGATTATAATGGTTGGCAAGAGGTCGTGGAGCGTAATGGCTTCAAAATAAAAAATGCGCAAAATTATGCAACAAAACAAATATGTATCTTTAATGATTTGTGTGCGCCATTTTCATTTTTTACTTTTATCACCAAGAAAACATGTAATCGTTGGTTTGTATTTAAAAAGCTTAGGATGATAACTTCAACTTTGTTATATAATTTGTTTTCAGGACTGCTTAAAACTGACATTAATGTATCAAATACTGGATTGATATTTCTTGAGGTGGTTAAAATAGGTGGTGAGGGTTAACAAACAATGATGCCTTTTAATATTATGATAATTTGATGTTTTTTAGGAAAGAATAACTTGTTAAAAGATTAGGGGTATGAAATATTTTCTGAGTGTATGGGTTAGGATTTAATGAAAAAAAATATGGTCTCAGTTATTCTACCGTGTTTCAATGAAAGCGGGAATATTATTCCACTAGTTGAAGCCATCCATAGCGAGCTACAAATAAATGAATGGCAGCATGAGATTATTGTTGTTGACGATAATAG
The DNA here is from genome assembly GCA_964213355.1 of Gammaproteobacteria bacterium. Taxonomy (GTDB): domain Bacteria; phylum Pseudomonadota; class Gammaproteobacteria; order UBA9339; family UBA9339; genus JBAXAM01. The sequence goes on along the minus strand of CAXOVY010000030.1, from coordinate 169,427 downwards.
TCCTGATAACACCTACGATATTGTTTTGGCGAAACAATGTTCTTATGTTAAAGCTTTTTTAAGGAGCCAAGAACCAAGCTTTGCTAAATCTATTCGTCATGGTATAGAACAAGCCGTTGGTGATTATATTATTGTTATGGATAGTGATTTTAATCATCAACCAAAATATCTGCCTATCCTGCTAGAAAACCTTAAATATTACGATTGTGTTGTTGCCTCAAGATTTATTTATGGCGGAAAAATGAGTAGCAAAGTTAGGCATTTGGCTAGTTGGTTTTTTAATATTTTTGTTAGAATTTTTACCAGGCATTATATTACAGATAATTTGTTTGGCTATTTTGCTATTAAGCGAAATGTTTTAGAAAAACTAAAATTTGATAATATTTTTTGGGGCTACGGAGAATACTACATACGATTAATGTATTATTTACAGGAAAATAAAACTACTATATTGCAAATTCCCGCGGTTTTGGGAGAAAGGATGTATGGAAAGGGGAATAGTAGATTTATAAAAGTTTTTGTGCAATATACAAAAGCAACAATTGGATTGATGTTAACTGGTAAGAAACATGTATAAAGAAATCAAAAAATGCAGAGTTTGCGGTAATGACAATTTAGTAGAAGTGCTTAATCTTGGCGATCAGGCATTAACTGGGGTGTTTCCCAGTTCGCCAGAACAAAAGGTTACTGTGGGTCCCTTAACATTGGTTAAATGCTTGGGAGATGATGCGAAAAAACATTGTGGATTGGTTCAATTGAAGCATAGCTATGATCTACAAGAATTATATGGCGAAGGCTACGGTTATCGGTCGAGTTTGAATGCTAGTATGGTGGAGCATTTACGCAACAAGGTGTCCAAAATACTTTCCTATGTTGATCTGAATTTTGGTGATGTAATTGTTGATATTGGCAGTAATGATGCTACAACCTTAAAATTTTATCCTCAAAACGACTATGAGCTTATTGGCATAGATCCAATTGGAAGTGGGATTGAAAAATATTATCCTGAAAGTATAAAATTAGTTCCAGATTTTTTTAATGCTGCTGTTGCTAAGAGAATCCTTGGGAATAGAAAAGCTAAAGTTATAACTTCATTTTCGATGTTTTATGATCTCGAGGATCCAATTAGTTTTGCTAAAGATATTGCCAATGTTTTGGATATTAATGGTATTTGGGTGTTAGAGCAGAGTTATATGCCAGAAATGCTCAAACAGAATTCATTTGATACGGTTTGTCATGAGCATTTAGAATATTATGGATTAACGCAAATTAAGTGGATAATGGAAAAGGTTGGTTTGAGGATTTTAAATGTTGAGTTTAATGCAATTAATGGTGGTAGTTTTTCTGTTGTTGTTGGTAAAAAAGAAAGTAGTTTATTGGTAAATGAAAAGTTAATCGAGCAGGTATTAGAAAAAGAAAAAACATTAGAATTAGATAATCTAAGACCTTATATGGCGTTTGCTGCTAAGGCAGCTGAAGTTCGGGAACAATTGTTGCAAAAAATACAGTCAATTAAAAGAGAGGGAAAAACCATTTACGGACTTGGTGCATCGACCAAAGGTAACGTTATCTTGCAATATTGTGGAATTACCGCAAAAGATATTTCCTATATTGGTGAAGTAAATGAGGATAAGTTTGGTAAATATACCCCGGGAACCTTGATTCCAATTATACCTGAAAAAGAATTGCTTGCGAAGAAACCTGATTATTTATTGGTATTGCCGTGGCATTTTAAAACCTTCTTTGAAAAATCTGTTCATTTGAGAAATATTAAAATGGTGTTTCCCCTGTCTTGAGTAGAAAAACCATACTGGCAAAAATATGAAAAAGGTTATTGTTTTGACATATGAGGGTATTTATTCAACGCCCTTGATAGAAGGGCTTATAAAAAATTCTCAGTATAAAGTGGTTAGGATAATAAAAAGTGGTACATTGTATGGAAATAAAAGTCATTTGCGAGCATTATTTTTTTTGTTAAAAAAAACCAGTATATTTTTTTTAGGTGCCAAGTTTTTTGAGATGGTTTTATCAAAAGTATATATGTTTTTGATAAAAAAAAAGAACAGACCTTTTAAAACTGTAAAGGAGTTATCGACGGATTATTCTATTCCATTTGATATAACCAATGATATAAACTTATATTTTAAGGAAGATTATAAGGATACTATATTGTTTTCTGTTTATTTTAATCAAGTGGTTTCGCAAAGTACACTAGATAAATTTCATGGTGCTTATAATATACACCCAGCTCCCTTGCCAGAGGGTAGAGGTCTGTTCTCACAGTTTTGGTTGTTAATAGGTAAGGCCACTATTTATTATCAAACAATTCATCATATGACTGGAAAAATAGATTCTGGTGAGGTGATTATGCAGAAGTCATGTTTGGTGAAACCAACAGATAATATTTCCATGGCTGATTATATGAATAAAGTTACCATTTTAGGCATAGACATGATGAAAAATATTGATTTTTCCAAAAAATATTGCGAGGGTTATAAATCTGGTCGTTATTCATATAATAGTTTTCCAAAAACAAAAGATGTTATTAACTTTTGGAAATTAGGTTGTCGATTTTTTTATTTATCTGACATATTTAATTTTTTAAACATCAAAGAGTAATTATGATTAAATGGTTTCACCCCAGTTTTTGGGGCAAAGAAAAAAAATATGTTCAAGACGCACTCGATTCTGGTTGGATATCAGATGGTGAGTATATAAGAAAATTTGAAAAAGTTTTTGCTGATTATTTGGGTATAAGTAATGCAATGACCGTTTCAAATGGGACTACTGCCCTTTATCTAGCGCTTTTGGCTTTAAAAATCGGTCCTGGAGATGAGGTTATAGTTCCAGGTTATACCTTTGCTGCACCAGCCAATATGGTTTTGGCTACTGGTGCAAAGCCAGTCTTTGTTGATATTGATCCCGATACTTGGCTTTTATCTTCAGAAAAACTCGAATCACAAATTACAAAAAACACTAAGGCAATTATTCCGGTACATATTTATGGCAATGTTTGTGCAATGGATAGTATTAAAGAAGTAGCTAAAGAATATAATCTTGCAATCATCGAAGATGTAGCTGAAGCGGCGTTTTCAAAATATTCTAATCAGTATGCAGGGACATTTGGTGATTTTGGTTGTTTTAGTTTTCAAGCAACAAAAACAATATCTATGGGTGAAGGTGGTGCTGTTATTACAAATAACGCAGAATTGGCTGATATGGCGAAGGTTATTCGTAATCATGGGATGCGACCTGAAAAACGCTATTGGCATGAGGTGGTGGGCCATAATTTTCGTTTAACTAATTATCAGGCGGCTTTAGGTTATGGTCAATTAGAAAAAGTTGAGGATATCATTGCCAACAAAAAGAGAGTTTATAACTCTTATAAAGAGAGGCTAGATAACGTTGCTGGCATAACATTACAGCAAATTAAAAATCAAGTTGATCCGGTTATGTGGGCAGTAGTTGTTAAGATAGATAAAAATTTTTTTAAAGGCGATCGTGATTTTGTCAGACAAATACTACTCGATAAGGGAATTGAAACACGAGGGGGTTTTTATAGTTTCAGTGCCATGCCGCTCTACCGTGCTAAAAAACTGCCAGTTTCTGAGCTTATTAGCGAAAATATAATTAGCTTGCCATCGTACGCTTCGTTGGATAGCGATAAAATAAATTATATTTGTGATCAATTCCTGAGTTTAAAAAAAGAATAGGCGGTTTTTTAAAGATGCGCAAAAAAAATATTCGCCCCAAAAAAACAATAAAAATCATTTTCTTTGCGATAGTGAATATTGTGTTTTTTTATATCCTTTATTTATGGATAAAGCGTAATATTCATATTCACGAACTGCTATTTGCTATAAAGCAGTCTTCCTTATTTTCTTTGTTGCTATGCTTGTTGATTAGCTTATTTATACTTGTATTGTATGGTAAACGATTGGCTTTGTTGGTTGTAGAGCCTGTTAAAAAAGCATTTCCGGTGGTTTGTATTGGATTTGGGTTGAATAATTTTATTCCATTTCGTTTGGGAGATGCGCTACGAGTATATTTTGCCAAGAAAGTATATGGCTTTTCAATAACAAAAATGATTGTTGCGTCTTTTGTGGAAAAATATCTTGATTTTTTATGTGTGCTGATCTGTGCATTGGTGCTGTTTTTTGCCAAGGGCGCAATTGTTAATGAAAAAATGTTCTATGGCGCACTTATTTTGCTTGTTTTTATGATTGTTGCCGCTTGGATTTGTGGGTATTTCGTATTTTATGAAAACAAAATTAAGTCATATTTCGTTAAATACCAGATAGTTGGTAAAGTTGTTAGTGCTTTAGAAAATTTTTTTTCAAATAAAAATCACTCTAATATAATTGGTTATACCATAGCAATATGGTTTTGTACCTGGCTGGTGTTTTATTTGTATTGTAAGTTGAATATACATGAACATTCATTTTTCTGGGTTGATGCTTTTGCTCTAGTTATTATTACTACGGCGTCTTTTGCTTTTCCAACAGTTTTAGCTGGAATTGGTGTGTTTGAGTCAGGGATGGTTTTTTATTTGATAAAATTTGTTGGATTGGGTCCAGAGCAGGCACTTGCTTTAGCTTTGATGCTCCATCTCATTATCTGCGTACCCCAAATGTTGTTGACTGGCGCTATTTTTTTATGTAAAAAAACAAATGAATAATTATATAGAAGATAATAATCCCGATAAAACAGCAGTTTCTGAGAAAATAATGATGGTTTTTTCAGTTATTTGTAGCGTGTTTATGCTTGGTTGGGTATTTTGGTATAGTCGATATGGATTTGATTTTTCAGATGAAGGTTTTTATCTTATATGGATATCAAATCCTTTTTACTATAGTGTATCACACACATTGTTTGGGTTTATTTATTACCCGCTATATAAACTTCTAGATGGAAATATTGCTGTACTAAGACAATCTAATATTCTAATTACTTACTGCTTGTCATGGACGTTGGTCAATGTTTTTTTAAAAACTGTTTTTATTAATCAAGCCATACAGCGTAGGTACCGATTTGTAATTTCCAGTGCTATTGCCACAACAGCGATGGCATCTTTTGTTTTTGCTGGCAGATGGTTGCCAACACCAGGTTACAGTAGTTTGGCTTTGCAAGCATTGTTGGTTGCTTCGATCGGATTGCTGATGGCTGATAAGTATGCCAATCGCACAAGTATCATTGGTTGGTTTTTGATAGGGATGGGTGGGTGGTTGGCTTTTATGGCAAAGCCAACAACTGCGGCAGCTTTTGGTCTATGTGTAGGTTTTTATCTGCTACTCGCTGGGAAGATCCGTGTTCGTTTATTGGCATTCTCTATTGTAACTGCCATTGGCTTAACTATTTTATCCGCATTAGTTATAGATGGATCTATAATCTCTTTTGTTAATCGGTTAAAAAATGGGGCAGAAATAATTTTAATGCTCGATGCTGGTCATGCAAAGCTGTTCAGATTTGATGATTTTTATCTTAGTGAAACAGCAAAAAATATTTTAGCTGGATGCATGGTAATCATTTTTTTTGCTGCCCATTTCTCTCAATCAGGCATCAAGATTTTGAGTCATATTGCTACCATGTTGTCGATAGTGTTTGGATTGGTAAGTTTAGCTGTAATTTTAGGGGTTTCTCATGAAACTATTTATGGAGAATATTTTCAAGGCCTTTTCATTTGTTCTATCCCGTTTGCATCTATACTGGCTGGTTTTTTTATATACCGCTTCAAAGGGTTTTTTCAAATATCACGAGCGCGATGGGCTTTGACATTGATTTTATTTGTATTTCCGTACGTCTATGCATTTGGAACAGCAAATAATTATTGGGTTTTATATACTTGTGCAGGGATTTTTTGGGTTCTTGCTGGTTTTGTTTTTCTTAGTCCAATTGCGTTTAACCGAAAGTTTCCGATTTTGTTGTTATCTATTGGTCTTGCGGTTCAAATGATAAGTGTAGTTCAAGTCCATAATGGTTTCGAATCGCCCTATCGCCAACCACAGCCTCTTCGTGCCAATGACTATAAGATAGATGTGGGAAAGCCGGGTTCTACCTTGTTACTTTCCAGGGGATTTGCTCAATACATTGAAGAAGCGGTTAATCTTGCAAATAAAGCTGGATTCAAAAAAGGAATGTCTATTATCGATTTAACGGGCCAATCCAAAGGAATTCTTTACGCAATAGGTGCTAATGACTGTGGGCTGTCTTGGGGGGGGTATCTTGGTGGTGATGCACGAGTAGTAGCAATGTTGAGAAAAGTTACGTGTCAAGAACTTGCTGTATCTTGGTTGCTAATGGAGCCAAAAGGTCATGATAAAATTTTACCCGAGGTTCTTTCGAGTTTTGGTGCGAACTTGTCCACAGATTTTAAAGTTGTTGGTACGATCAAGACGGCAGAAGGTGCTGGTGGTTATAAGGAAGTGCGAGTGCAGCAGCTTTTAAAGCCTATTCGCCCAGTTAATGATGCGGTGAAGGCATGTTTTGTCAGTAGAGAACCTGAAAAAACAAAAAGATCTTCTTCTAATTCATCCCAACCATAGCGAAATAAAGATGGAGAAAACTCAAATTGTATAGCTTTGTTTCCTGGAATAGAAAATTGACGTTAATAGGATATATGTGTTATATAATGAGAAGGTTAGAAAATTAAAGTGGAATTTTTTTGGTACCTATTTTAAAAATTATGGGGTGGTAACAGGAGTCGGAGATTTATGCTAAAAACAGAATTAATTGAAAAATTAAAAAACAAAAGTGCCACAATTGGTGTGGTTGGTCTTGGTTATGTCGGGTTGCCATTGGTTTTGCGCTATCTTGAAGTTGGTTATAAAGTTATCGGTATAGATATCGATGCTGATAAGGTTGAAAAGCTTAACCAAGGAGAAAGTTATATTAAGCATATTAGTGATTCTTCGATTGCTAAAGCAACGGTTAGAGGTTTCTATGCAACATGTGATTTTACTAAAGCAAGCGAGGTTGATGCATTAATTATGTGTGTGCCAACACCGTTAAACAAATATCGTGAACCAGATTTGAGTTTTGTGATTAATACTATGGAGGCTTTATTGCCATATGTTAGAGTTAGTCAGGTGATTTCTTTGGAAAGTACTACTTATCCTGGAACTACAGAAGAGGAGTTAAAACCGCGTTTAGAGTCGAGGGGCTTCAAAATTGGCGAAGATGTGTTTTTGATTTTTTCTCCCGAGCGTGAAGATCCGGGTAATGCTAAATTTAACACCAAGACAACCCCTAAGGTGTGTGGCGGTATGACACCCTCTTGTTTAGAGGTTGGTTTAGCTTTATATGGGCAAGTAATTGATAAAGTATATCCAGTGAGTTCTACCAAAGCTGCAGAAATGACTAAGCTTTTAGAAAATATTCATCGTGCGGTTAACATCGGTTTGGTAAATGAAATCAAGATTATCTGCGATAAAATGGGTATTGATGTCCACGAAGTGATTCGAGCAGCTGCTACCAAGCCGTTTGGTTTTGTACCATACTATCCTGGGCCTGGATTGGGCGGACATTGCATACCGATCGATCCGTTTTATTTAACTTGGAAAGCACGAGAATATGGGTTGCATACTCGTTTTATCGAACTGGCTGGTGAGGTTAATGGCTCTATGCCAGCTTGGGTTGTAGAGAAATTAATGCTTGCGTTAAATGACCGGAAACAACATTTAAAGGGAAGCAAAGTATTGATTTTGGGAATTGCATATAAAGAAAATATTGATGATATGCGCGAGTCTCCTGCTCTAGAAATTATGGAATTATTAATTGAAAAGGGTGCAAGCATCGAGTATTCCGATCCTTATATTCCTAAATTTCCGAAGTTACGCAAGCATCATTTTGAGCTGGCGAGTGTTAACATAACCCCAGAAAATTTGCAAAATTATGATGCGGTAATCATAGTTACTGCGCACAAAGATTTTGATTTCGAGTTGATTAAAAAACATGCAAAATTAATTATCGATACGCGTGGGATTTATAAGGTGTCTGCCGATAATATTGTTAAAGCTTAAGGTGTTTATGGTAGACAAAATAATCACAGATAGAAAGATTCGTATCGCTTTAGTCGGATGCGGACGTATTGCAGGAAAACATTTTGAAGCTATAAAAGAGCACAGCGCGAATTTAGAGTTAGATGCTATATGTGATATTGATCCAGTGGTGCTCAGAGAAGCTGCACAGAAAATAGGTGTGCATGGGTTTGCCAGCTTAGAAGATTTACTGCAACATTCTAATGCGGATATTATTACACTTTGTACGCCAAGTGGTTTACATTCCGAACAAGCTTGCTGTGTTGCAGCTGCGGGTCGACATGTGATTAGTGAAAAACCCATGGCAACGTATTGGCAAGATGGTTTGCGGATGGTAAAGGCCTGTGATGATGCACGAGTGCGTCTTTTTGTTGTAAAACAAAATAGGATGAATACGACTCTGCAGATGCTTAAGCAAGCAGTTGAAAAAAATCGTTTTGGTCGTATTTATCTGGTAAATATTAATGTTCTTTGGTCACGTCCGCAAAGTTACTATGATCAAGCAAAATGGTTTGGTACGCGAGATCTTGATGGTGGTGCTTTGATGAATCAAGCTAGTCACTATATTGATCTTTTAGATTGGTTGTTTGGACCTATTGAATCAGTACAAGCTATAACTGCTACTTTAGCGCGTAATATTGAAACCGAAGATACTGGTGTTATTAATGTCAAATGGCAGTCTGGGGCCCTTGGCTCTGTTAATGTTACGATGTTGACATATCCAAAAAACTTGGAAGGATCGATTACTGTTATTGGTGAAAAGGGTACAGCAAAAATTGGTGGTGTTGCTGTAAATGAGATCCAACATTGGGAGTTTGCCGATAAACAACCGGAAGATGAAGATATTAAACTAGCAAGTTATGAAACAACCTCAGTGTATGGCTTCGGTCATCCCCGTTATTATGAAAATGTCATTAACGTTTTACGTGGTAAGGCTGAACCGCAAACTGATGGAGGTGAGGGGTTGAAATCTTTAGAAATTTTAATTGCGGCATTGCGCTCGGCAAAAGAAGGAAAAAAGATTTTATTGCCTTTAGAGAGTTAAAAGATGACTTATATCAAACATGAGACTGCGATTATTGACGAAGGGGCTCAGATAGGTTCTGAAACACGTATTTGGCATTGGACACACGTTTGTGTTGGTGCGAAAATTGGTACTAAATGTAGCTTGGGGCAAAATGTTTTTGTTGGAAATAAAGTAGTAATTGGTGATAACGTTAAAATCCAAAATAATGTTTCTGTATACGATAATGTAACTTTGGAGGATGATGTTTTTTGCGGTCCCAGCATGGTGTTTACTAATGTATATAATCCTCGCTCTGCTGTATCTCGTAAAAATGAATATCGCAACACCCTAGTAAAAAAAGGTGCCACTTTAGGTGCGAATTGTACGATTGTATGTGGTGTGACTATTGGCAAATATGCTTTTATTGGTGCTGGTGCAGTGGTAAATCGTGATGTGCCAGATTACGCTTTGATGGTTGGGGTTCCTGCTAAGCAAATTGGATGGATGAGTGAGTATGGAGAGCAGTTAGATTTGCCGTTGCTAGGTAGGGCGAAAATAGTTTGTTCCTATACTGAACAAATATATGAATTAGCTGATGGAAGCTGTTTTAAGATCGAATAAAAATTAAAACCAAATTACCAGTTAAAAAGTACAAGTAATTTTTGAAACGCTCTTTTTATAAGTTGTTTTTTAATGATCCAGTGATATTAAAATGATATTGGAAAAGTATTTTAAATTTGGTGAGATGGCGCGAAGTGTTGCAACTTTATCAACTGGTACTATACTAGCGCAATTAATTATTATTATTGGTTCTCCTTTGCTAACCAGGCTTTATTCCCCAAAAGATTTTGGTGAGTTTGGCTTATATTTTGCTACAGTTTCTATTTTGTCTGTTGTATCTAGCGGGCGCTATGAGTTATCTATTTTGTTACCAATACAAAGTAAGAAATCTTTAAATATTGTGGCGCTTTGTCTGTTGATCTCCATCTTAGTTTGCTGTTTATTGTCTATTGTTGTATTTTTTTTAAAAACCAATATAAATAATTTTCCTCAAATTAGGGGAGCTGTTGCTTGGGTTACATTTCTTCCGCTGGGTATTTTTTTTATGGGAGCCTACAATGTTTTTTATTACTGGAGTATTAGGAGTAAGGCTTTTAAGCTAATGGCTATTAGCAGAATTATATCTTCTTTTTTTATGGTGGGAATGCAGGTCGTATTAGGAGTTTTCGGGGGTGGGGTGGTTTCAATGATTGTGGCTTTAATATTTGGGCAATTTGTTTCTGCTATGATATTGGCTGTGGCAATGATTGTTAAAAATAAAGGTAAGTTAAAATTTATTACGGTTAAAGCAATAGCGCAAAGCGCAAGAAGATATAAAAGTTTTCCTAAATTTATGTTGCCGGGCCATATTTTAAATGCACTTTCAGCCGACCTACCTTTGTATTTGCTTAGCATTTTTTTTGGTACAGTTACTTCCGGCTTTTATATGCTTATGAATAGGGTTTTAGCCTCACCTACATCTATAGTTGGCAGTGCCATAGCAGATGTTTTTAGGCAAAGAGCCTCACAAGAATACGCAATAAATAAGCAGTGTCGCTCAGTTTACTTGAAAACATTGCAGGGGTTATTGCTATTATCAATTTTGCCATTTACTATTTTATTGTTTTTTTCTCCTGTTATTTTCAAGGTTGTATTTGGTCCTAATTGGATAATTGCGGGAGAATATGCACAAATAATGACCTTAATGTTTTTTTTAAGTTTTGTTACCGCCCCTTTGAGCTCATTATTTATGGTTGTGGAAAAACAAAAACTGGATTTTATATGGCAAGTTTTTAGAGTTATTCTATCTTTTGCGTCTATAGCGGCTGGGTTTATTTTATTCAAAAGCGTGAAGGTATCATTGATGTTATTTACTTTAAGTTTTTCACTTTTGTATGTTATTAATGCTATTATGGCTTTTTATTTTAGTGGTGGAAGAAAATAAAAAATTGGGTATATTTCAGCAGGTTATTAACCGACTGAAAGATTGAAAAAATACAACTTTATAGATAGATTTATGATTAAAAATATGTATAAGGACTTCAGGATTTTAATTACAGATGCTGATTATAAGCATTCTATAGCAATTCAAAAGTATTTGAGGAAAACTTTTCCGCACATTTATATGGTGGGGCATAGTAGGTCGCCTTATAGTTTTGCGAGGTATTATGGCTACTTGGATAGTTATGTTAACGATAAGTCTTTGGAGCAAATTCTGGGTGGGTACAATTTTGATATGATTATACCAGTTGGTGCAGAGTCAGTTAGAAAAGTAAGTGAGTTAAAGGCTGCTCTTGCTGTTTTGCCGTCGATGAATAGTTTGGAAATTTGTTTTAATAAATGGAAAACAATAAGTTTGGCTAGGCAGCTGGATATTTCTTGTCCTAATACAAAGTTAGTATTTTCTTTAGAAGAGTTGCACGAGTGTGATACTATTTCTTACCCTTGTGTTATAAAGCCTGCTTGTGAGACAGAAATGAAATTTGTTTATTATGCGCGAGATTTTCAAGAGAGGCAGAGGATTTTTGAGCAAATATTTGAAAAAAATGGAGGTAAGCTTCAGTATGGTGTTTTAGTGCAGGAGTATGTTAAGGGGGCTGGGTTTGGTTTTTTTGCTTTATTTGACCGTGGGCAGCCACTTAGAGTTTTTATGCATGAGCGTATTCGAGAATTTCCCTCTTCTGGTGGAGCAAGTACAGCTGCTAGATCTTATTATAATGAAAAGCTTAAGTCCCATGGTTTGGATTTATTGCGGGCATTAAAATGGCATGGGGTGGCTATGGTGGAGTTTAAGTACAATCAAAATTCAGGACAGTTTGTGTTGATGGAGGTTAATCCCAAGTTTTGGGGGTCTACTGAGCTAGCGCTAAAAGCAGGCGTTAATTTTGCTGTAGATTTGGTTAGGGTTTATGAAAAGGAAAAGATGAATTATTCTGAAGAATACAATAAAAATTTATGTTTTTATTGGCCACTTGATGGCGATATTTATAATTTATGGCAAGTAAAACAGTTATATAAGATTTGTGATTATTTTCGAGTTGATTCTGCGACAAATTTGTTTGGATCGTTTCGTTCGGATTTTTTAAAATTTTGTCGTTTATTGAAACATATTTTTTGCAAGAGATGATAATGAGGGGAACCAAAAAATATAGGGGATTAATCCATTTTCATTCTTGTTATTCTTTCGATAGCTTGATTTCATTGAATGATATTTTAGATTTTGCAGAGAGAGAGCAGTTAAATTTTTTGATTTTAACAGATCATGACAATACGAAAAGCTCGGTTTTGTTAAAAGAGTATGCTCAAAAAAGGAAGTTGGATATTGAAATACCTGTGGCTGCCGAGTTTTATACTGAGTATGGTGACGTTATAGCTGCTTTTGTTAACCAAGATACGCATGTAACGTCTTATGCTGATTTGGTGAAACAAGTAAAAAATCAGGAAGGGCTTCTTTTGTTCCCGCATCCGTTTTTGAGCCATAGCAATATTGAGATTATCGCTCAAGATGTCGATCTTATTGAGGTGTTTAACTCTAGAATATCTGACGATTTGAATTTACGGGCAAAAGAGTTGGCAGTGAAATATTCTAAGAATATCTACTTTGCTTCAGATGCGCACCTTGTAAGAAATTTGAGCGGAGCCATAGTTGAAGTTGAAAAAAACGGGGACTTAAAAAACTCATTATTATATGGGGATATTAAGCAAGTATCATGTGTAAAAACCAGTTACACTGAGTTGCTGTTTAGCCAGTATATAAAAGCCATAAAAACTTTCGATGTCAAATTATTGTGTTATTTGCATGTAGCATTTGTGAATAACTTGTTAAAAAAATTTAGATTTTAAGTTGGTTCCATTCTGGGGTTTTATGCATGATCAAAATCATTACATCAGAAAATTATGTAGCTGAAAAACAGTATATTTTTAACGTAATTTTTGCGATATTTTTAGAGATACCGTTTTGTGTCGAATTTGAAAATCGTTCGGATATTTGCATGCAGCTTTCTAATAACCGAGAGATTATTCTACCGGATATCTTTTTTTCTTTCAGGCCGGAGGAATGGCTAACAAAAAAAACGCTACCAGTCACCCCATTAATGATGTTTGACGTAAGAAAAATTTTGGATTGTGTGTCTTTTGTGTCCCAAATTGTACCTGTTATTTATGGAGATAATTGCTATAGTGTTTCTGATGACGGCAATAAGATAAGGCTTCCTATAGATATATTTGGCTCCTCTTTCTTTATGCTAACGCGTTATGAGGAGATGGTTAAAACGGAGAAAGATCAACATGGTAGATTTCCACTAACAGCATCCTTATCTTATCAAGAAGGGTTTTTAGAGAGGCCGGTAGTTAATGAGTATGTGGAAATTTTGTGGGCATGCTTGAAAAAATTATGTCCAAGCCTAACCAGGAAGAAATATGACTATACGGTTTGTATAACCCATGATATTGATAAGTTATCAACGGTTATCGATAGGTCATGGTTGAATGTTCTAAGGAATGCAGTTGGTGATATTTATTACCGTAAAAGTATATGTTTGAGTATGCGGCGTTTGTTTGCTAAAAGTTTTGTCAATAGACAATATCAATATGATCCTTGCGTAAAGACATTTGATATGATAATGGATCAGGTTGAAAAGCGTGGGTTAAAAAGTGCCTTTTATTTTATCGCAGGCACATCCGTTGAAAAAGATTTTGACAGTGATTACGATATTCGAGAACCTGTTGTTAGAAAAATAATAAAAAAAATTGCAGTAAGAGGTCATGAGATAGGGTTACATCCGAGTTATGCTACTTACAAGGATTGTTCTTTGCTTAAGGCAGAGCTTAATATTTTGCAGCGCATTACAGATGAACTTGGGGTTAACCAAAAAACTTGGGGGGGTAGACAACATTATTTGCGATGGGAAAATCCTATGACGTGGCAAAATTGGGAAGATGCTGGTTTTACTTATGACAGCTCACTTATGTATGCTGAATGTGTTGGTTTTAGATGTGGTACGTGTTATGAGTACCCGGTGTTTAATATACTAACTAGAAGGCAATTAAATCTGCTTGAAAGACCTTTAGTGGTTATGGATTTTGTTAATGCATCGTCAGAACAGAAATACTATGCTGACTGGATAAATGAAAAGGCCTTGAGGAAAATTAAAAATTTTCGAGATACTTGTCGAATTTTTGGTGGTGTTTACACCCTTCTTTTCCATAACAACGGGCTTATGGATAAAAGGCATCGTGCGGGATTTTCTGAGCTACTAGATTTTTTAGTAGGTTGATTGGGTGATAATGGAACAATGGTTTGGTATTGTTGGAACTGAATATTTTTCAACCAAAGAAGTGTTTGCATTTAATGGGGCGGTATTAATGATAGTAATAATTGATTATGGTATGGGGAATTTCGGTTCAATATTGAACATGTTGAAAAGAATCGGGGTGAGTGCAAGTATAACTAGTGATAGAGAGCAAATACAAAAGGCTTCTAAGATAATACTTCCTGGAGTGGGATCTTTTGATAGTGCCATGAATCGATTGCTTGCACTAAACGTGATCTGTGCTTTAGAAAAGAAGGTTTTGCAAGAAAAAGTACCAATATTAGGAATTTGTTTGGGAATGCAGTTGTTAACCAAAAAAAGCGAAGAGGGGGACGTAAGTGGTTTGGGTTGGATCGATGCAGTGGTTAAAAAATTTAAACCATCTTCTGAATATCCTAACTTAAAAGTACCTAATATGGGATGGAATATTGTAAAATTTGCGAGAACTAACCGATTACTTAATCAGCAAGAATTAGATTCAAGATTCTATTTTGTTCATTCTTATTACGTTAGTTGTTGCAATGAAAATGACGTAATTATGACGTCTAATTATGGTGGTGACTTTGTTGCAGCTTTTGAACATGAAAATATATTTGGTGTGCAATTCCATCCTGAAAAAAGTCATCGATATGGTATTGAGGTTTTTAAAAATTTTGTAGCAATATGACAATGATCAGACCTAGAATAATCCCCTGTCTATTATTACGCAATAATGGGCTAGTGAAAACCGTTAAATTTAAGGATGATATATATGTTGGCGATCCAATTAATACCATTAAAATTTTTAATGATAAAGAAGTTGATGAACTGATTTTTTTAGACATTGATGCTACTATTCTTGGAAAGAAACCACCATTTAAATTAATTGAAAAAATAGCATCTGAATGTTTTATGCCTCTTTGTTACGGCGGAGGTATAAGGTCTGTGGAGGATGCCAAAGAATTGTTTAATATCGGGGTGGAAAAGATTTCTATTAACTCTTTAGCTATTTCGGATTTAAATCTTATTGCTAAAATAGCAAGTATTTTTGGTAACCAAAGTGTTGTTGTGTCTATAGATGTAAAGTATAGCTTATTTAATAAGCCCAAAGTATTTTCTTATAGTAATAAAAAAACCACCAATCTTGATCCAGAGGTTTTTGCTATTCAAGCTGAAAGGGCTGGGGCTGGGGAGCTATTAATAAATTCTGTCGATCGTGATGGTAAGATGTGTGGTTATGACTTGGAGCTTATTGGAAAAATAGCTAATTCTGTATCTGTACCAGTAGTTGCGCTTGGAGGTGCTGGTCAGGTTGAAGATTTTAGAAAAGCGATACAAGCCGGCGCTTCTGCAGTTGCTGCTGGTAGTTTGTTTGTTTTTCATGGTAAACATCATGCGGTTCTGATAAATTATCCAAGCGATGAATTGCTAAATAATATTTTTAAATGATATAGTAAACACCATGCGGTTCTGATAAATTATCCAAGCCGAGCGTTGAATCGCTAAATAATATTTTTAAATGATTAAGAATGAGAATCAAATGAGAGAGTACCAAATATGCAGTAACTGTGTGATGGATACATCAGATCCGGAAATAGTCTTTGACGAACAAGGCGTCTGTAATCACTGTAAAATTTATAAGGAAAGGGCTGAAAATGAACTGCGCTCGGGTAATGCTGGTCGGATAGAATTAAACAGTATCATTGATAAAATTAAAGCAGAAGGAAAAGGCAAGAACTACGATTGTGTAATAGGCGTTAGCGGGGGGGTTGATAGTACTTATGTGGCTTATATTGCTAAAAAGTTGGGTTTGAGGCCATTAGCTGTGCATTTTGATAATGGTTGGAATTCAGAGTTGGCGGTTAAAAATATAGAGAATACATTAAAAAAAATGGATATTGATCTCTATACAAAAGTGGTAAATTGGGAAGAGTTTAGAGAGTTGCAGCTGGATTTTTTAAAAGCTTCAATAATTAATGTGGAAATCCCAACCGATCACGCTATTATGGCTACTTTGATGCAAATATCGGCAAAATACGGAATACGAAATATTATTTTAGGTGGTAACATTGCTACTGAAAGCTCCATACCTTTTAGTTGGACTTATGAGAATAGAGATAGCAAAATAATAAAGAGCATTTATTCTGCTTTTTCTCATAAAAAATTAAAAACAGTTCCTTTGTATGGATTCTTAGATTTGTTTTTTTACCTTTTCATAAAGAGAATTCGGTTTTTTTCGATTTTAAATTACGTAAATTACAATAAGGATCTGGCTATAACTACGTTAGAGAAAGAATTAGATTGGCGGCCTTATGGGTATAAACATGGAGAATCAGTTTATACTAAATTTTACCAATCATATATTTTGCCAACTAAATTTAATGTAGATAAAAGAAGAGCGCATTTATCTTCTATAATAAACTCTAGGCAAATGACTCGTGATGAAGCTTTGCAAGAAATAGCGAAACCATATTATGCAAGCAAAGAAAGTTTAGAAGCTGATATAGATTATGTTGTGAAAAAATTAGCAATTGATAGGAGTGCGTTTGATCAAATAATGGCATTGCCAATAAGATCCTATCGTGACTATCCTTCTAATGCTTGGTTTTTTATAGGGTTCAAAAAAATTATTGCGGCGGTTAAAAAGATCGCTACTATTTAATGGCATATTTAAGCACAATAAGATTATGCATAAAATTAATTTACATGTATATCCAACGGTTTTTAAATATGAAAGTCGCATTCTTAAAGAAACTGAAACATTAGGATCGAGTTCTATATTTGATCGTATTATCATTGCCGTTTTAAGAAAAACCAAGTTTGGTGTTGAAGAAATTGATAAAGATAGAAATGTAATGTATTTGCCCGTATATGTGGATCCGCAGTCAGCCAGTGCACTGGCTAAGCTTTTTATTTTTTTTATATTTTACTTCAAATTATATTTTCATTTTCATAATACTAAGGTTTCTTGTATTAATTGTCATAGTGTGTCTGTTCTACCTATTTGCGTTCTTCTTAAGTGGTCTAATAGGTGTAAGCTTGTTTATGATCCTCACGAGTTAGAAACTGAAACAATATCCTCAAGAGGATTACGAAAAAAAATGGTCAAGCTTGTGGAAAAAAAATTAATTCCATTTGCTGATGCGGTTATTGTTGTTAGTGGTTCAATAGCTGAATGGTATAAAAACACCTATCAATTGAAGAATGTTTTTGTTGTAAGAAATGTTCCCAAGAAACCCAATGCAGTAACAACACCAAGTGATGATTTGAAAGCAAGATTGCATATGCGTCACGACTCAATTTTGTTTCTTTATAATGGAATGTTGTCGGAAGGTAGAGGGATAGAACTTTTGCTAAAAATATTTAGTTCTTTGATAACACCGGATAAGCATATTGTTTTTTTAGGCTATGGCCCTTTGGAACAAAATGTAAGAAGTTATTCCGAGAACTATCAGAATATTCATTATTGCTCAGCAGTTTCTCCGGAAAAAGTTATCGATTTTATCCGAAGGGCGGATGTTGGCTTATCAATAATTGAAAATGTTTGCCTAAGTTATAAATATTGCTTGCCGAACAAGCTTTTTGAATATTTATTAAGTGGTATTCCTGTTATAGTAAGCAATTTTCCTGATATGGTTGAAATTGTAGAAAAATATAATTGTGGATGGAGAGTTGATGTTTCAGAAATAAGTATTGCAGCGCTAATAAACAGTATAACTTATTCTGAGATACAGGGTAAACAAAAACACCTTAGATCTTGTCCAGTCCCAATTAATTGGGAAGCAGAAAGCAGCAAACTTCTCGATGTTTATGCAAGCATATAACTTCACCAAAGTAATTGCGAGTTCTTTTTGTTGAGTAAAACATATGACGGTTATAATGAATAAAAATAAGCAAAGCTATGTAAATAAAATATGATTTCTTTTTTGGAGGGAGTGATGGAGGTGAAAATTCCTATTTGTAAAACACGAGGGTGTTTATTTCTGCTAGTTGTTCTTTATTTACTTGTTTTTAATTTTGCTTACATTTATTTATTTAACTCAAAATTGGGTCATAGTTATATTGAATATAATAGACAGCCTATTGGTTTATATTTTTTTTCAATAATCACTTTGTTTGCTCTTGTTCCTCTTTTTTGGTTGCCAGTATATTTGAAAAAGCCCTCTGCTTTATTTGTATGGGTATTTTATATGTTGTGTTATATCCCTTCTATTTATGTTTCAGCGTATATCCATGCATTGAGTGAAAATCAATTATTAGTGCACTTGTTTTTTATGGCTATTTCATTTGGTTTATTGAGTGTTATTCCTTTGTTACCGCCATTGCATTTTGTCTGTTTGAAAATCAATTTTAACTATCTGCGATTTGTTTTTGCCGGTTTTTCATTATTGTTTTGTTTGTTTATTTGGCTGAAATTTCGACATATTTTGCATTGGAATTGGATTGATACCACTTATATACAAAGGGAACTTTACACCAATGAGATTAAAAATAATAATCTTTGGGGATATTTAATAGGATACGTGGATAATGCATATGCTCCATTTTTAATTGTATTTGGTTTTGGCTGTGGGTCCTTTTTGTTAATGTTTTGCGGCTGTGGTTGTTTGTTATTAATTTATTTTTTAACCGCTTCTAAATTAACCTTTTTAGCTATGGCGCTTTTACCCTTACTAATGATTGTTTTTTCTGCTATACGCAATGACGATAAAATTATATTTTTTATATTGTCTTTAACAGGCATAATTACGGTGTCTAGCATATTGGCTTTGTTTTTTCACACAGATCTTTTATTGTATGTTGTTGCTAGGAGGTTTTTATTTGATTCTGGTCTAGGGATGGCTTGGTATTGGAAATTTTTTTCTCAACATCAGTTGGTTTACTTAGCCGAATCAATTTTTAAATTTTTTATTCAATATCCCTACCAATTTAGCATTCCATATGAGGTGCAATATTTTGCTACTGGAACTTATGGTGATGTTAATGCCAACTATTTGGCATCAGCTTATGCAAATTTTGGTTTGATTGGGATGCCTTATTTTTCTATGATACTAAGTGTGTTTCTTTGGCTTTATGATAGTATTACTAAAGGTTTGGATAAAACAATGGTGTTTATGGCAGTTATGTATATTGCTTTTTTATGTTCCAACTCTGATTTATTAGTTGCCTTAAATACCCATGGTATTTTTGTTTGGTTAATGTTGTTATATTTGGTAAGATCTCTGCCTAAAAAAACATATAAAAACATATAGTATCATAAACAAAAATGTGGAGATTGAACTATAAAACTGAGGTTCCATATGAATAAATTACGTTTTGCACTTGTTGGTTGCGGTAGGATCGCTAAAAAACACGCAGAAATTTTAGGAGAAAAGCAATTAAAAAACGCAGAAATGGTTGCTGTTTGTGATATCAAGGAAGATAGGGCTAAGTATTATGGAGAAAAGTATCAAATACCTTGGTTTACCAATATGCATAAAATGGTAAGCGAAGTTGGGCAGGGAATTGACGTATTTAATGTTTTAACGGAAAGTGGTAACCATGCTCGTAATACTATTGAACTTGCTCCCTATGGTAAGCATATCGTTGTTGAAAAACCAATGGCTCTAACTCTTGAAGATGCTGATGCTATGATTCGTGCTTGCGATGCGGCTGGAGTTAGACTTTTTGTTGTTAAACAAAATAGATATAATTATCCAGTGCAGAAACTAAGACAAGCTCTGGAAGCAAAAAGATTTGGAAAAATAGTTTTAGGTACAGTCCGAGTTCGTTGGTGTAGAGATCAAAGTTATTATGACCAGGATAGTTGGAGGGGAACTTGGGCTATGGATGGAGGAGTGTTTACTAACCAAGCAAGTCATCATGTTGATCTTCTTGAGTGGATGCTGGGTGAGCCGGAATCTGTTTTTGCTAAATCTAGAACTGCATTAGTTGATATTGAAACTGAAGATACCGGGGTTGCTGTTGTTAAATTTCGTAGTGGAGCATTGGGGGTAATAGAAGCAACTACCGCAGCTCGTCCTAAAGATCTTGAGGGTTCTATTTCAATATTGGGCGAAAAAGGAAGTGTAGAAATAGGTGGTTTTGCGGTTAATAAAATGAAAACTTGGAATTTTGCGGAGCCAACACGTGAGGACGATGAGGTATTGAAAAAATATTGCCAAAATCCACCTAATGTATATGGTTTTGGACATGTTGCTTATTTGGAACATGTTGTTGATGCTATAACAAATGGTAAGCCGGCATTGGTTGATGGATTAGAGGGACGTAAAACGCTAGAATTAATTACGGCAATTTATGAGTCTATTGAAACTGGAAAAGAAGTATTTTTAAGATTTACTCCAAAGAGATGTCAATTGGGAAAGAAAAGTTGAACCATATTGCAAAAACAGCAAAAATATTCCCTAATGTTAAGTTGGGTAAAAATGTAGTTATTGAAGACTACTGCATTATTGGCGTGCCATTCGATGGATATTCGAATGAAGAGACAACTATAGGCAATAATGCAATTATTCGTTCTCATACCGTTATATATGCTGGTAATAAAATAGGTGATAATTTTAGAGCCGGAAATAAGGCTAATATTCGAGAACTAAACACAATAGGAAATAATGTTAGTATAGGAACTCTTTCCGTCATAGAACATCATGTTGTTATAGAAGATGGGGTAAGGGTACACTCTCAGGTTTTTATTCCAGAATTTACTACACTTAGACAAAGTTGCTGGATAGGTCCTAATGTTGTTTTTACCAATGCAAAATATCCACAATCTCCAAATGTTAAAAAAGAGTTGAAGGGAGCCATAGTTGAAATGTTTGCCAAAATTGGTGCAAATTCTACGATTCTTCCTGAGGTGGTTATTGGTAAAAATGCGCTAGTTGGGGCAGGAAGTGTTGTTGTAAAAAACATAAATGAAGGTACAATCGTAGCTGGAAATCCTGCGAAATTTTTAAGAAAGATCCATTATTAAATTAAGTAGTACAAAAAATTTAAATATTACAAGAAGAAACCTATGATAGAATTCATTGACTTGCATAAGCAATATCTTAGTATCAAGAGTGAAATTGATGACGCTATAGCATCAGTAGTCCGAGAAAGTGCTTATATCTCCAGCAAATATGTAAAACAATTCGAAAGCAATTTTGCCGCTTATCAACAAACGAAGTATTGTGTTGGCGTGGCTAATGGTACAGATGCTATAGAAATTGCACTTGAGGCTTTGGAGCTGCCAAGAAATAGTGAAGTGCTTGTTCCAGCAAATAGTTTTATTGCAACTAGCGAGGCGGTAACAAGATCTGGGCACAAGGTTGTGTTTTGTGATTGTAGTTCGGATGACTATACAATTTCTATTGAGGATATTGAAAAGCGTATAACAACCGCGACTAAGGCTATTATTGTAGTGCATTTATACGGCCATCCATGTGATATGGATGCTATCCTCCATTTAGCAAATCAGTACAATTTAAAAGTGATAGAAGATTGTGCCCAAGCCCATGGTGCAGAGTATAAGAATAAAAAAGTTGGTGGAATTGGAGATATTGGAACTTTTAGTTTTTATCCCGGTAAAAATCTTGGAGCATATGGAGATGCAGGTGCTATTACAACAAATAGCCAAGAGTTAGCTAACAAATGCCATATGATAGCTAACCATGGTAGAGTTGCTAAATATGATCATGAGTTTGAAGGAAGAAATTCGAGGCTTGATGGTATACAGGCCGCCATTTTAGATGTGAAACTTAGACATCTTGAAGATTGGACTGAACGTCGTAGAGAGGTGGCTAGGTACTACATACAACGCCTGAAAGGTGTGGCTCAGATAGTTTTGCCATCCGAGGCAGATTGGGCACGGCACGTTTGGCATCTTTTCATAGTTCGTACTTCGAAGCGTGATGAATTGCAAGCTTATTTAAAGCAGCATGACATAAGTACAGGTATTCACTATCCAGTGGCACTACCAAAACTAAAAGCATATGATTATCTTGGGCAAGGGCAAGAGTCTACATTCGCCAATAAAGCAGATAAATTGTTGTTAAGCCTGCCCATATATGCTGAAATTGTTGATAGTGATATTGATAAAATTTGTAGTGCTATCAATAAGTTTGTGTCTATTTGTTGAATATTCAATGCTTAGAATTTAGTTGGTGAAAAAATGCGCATTTGGTTACTAAAAGATGGTGATCCTTTACCCACAGATGGAGAAAATATAAGGCTATTGAGAATGGGTTTGATAGCTCAAAAGTTAGCTGAAAAAGGACATCAGGTTATATGGTGGACATCAACACTGAATCATGCCAAAAAAGCTTTTAGAACCACAGAAGATAAAGATATCAGCATATATTCTAATTACATTATAAAGTTATTGCATGGGCCTGGTTATAAAAAGAATGTATCTATCCAGCGTATTTTACATAATCGAATAGTGGCGAGAAAATTTTTATCTGCTGCTCAAAGTGAAGTAATACCAAACATTATACTTGCTGCGCTTCCAACTGTGGAGTTGGCTAAAGCAGCCACTAGTTATGGCAAGCAATATAATGTTCCTGTTGTTTTAGACCTTAGAGATATGTGGCCAGATATTATGGTGGATATCATGCCAAAGATCTTGCAACCATTTGCGCGTTTAGTTCTAAGCTGGCAATTTTGTGCAGCTAAAAGAGCATGTAAAGATGCCAGTGCTTTATTTGGTATAACTTCTGGATTTTTACAGTGGGGGCTCAATTATGCTGGAAGAAAACGCAATGCTTTTGATGCTGTGTATCCGTTAGCTTATTCAGATGCTAAACCTAAAGAAGTTGATTTAGATAAAGCTACTGGTTTTTGGAGACAATATAATATAAATAGTGATAAAAAAAGTTTTGTTGTGGTGTATGTAGGTTCATTAGTAGGGTCTCATAAATTAAGCGCTCTAATAGAAATATTAAAAAAATCTAGTAATGATTTGAAATTTATAGTTGCAGGAGATGGTCCGTTTTTAAAAGAATACCAAGAACAGGCCCAAGGATGCTCAAATATTATTTTCACAGGTTGGATAGACAAACCCAAACTTTGGGTTTTATTGAGAATGGCTTCTGTTGGTGTGGCGCTGGATGCGCAGCGGAAGGATTATTTAATGTCTATATCCAATAAAGTAGCTGAATATTTTTCAGCTGGTTTGCCAGTTTTATCCAATCTTCCTGAAACGAGCGAGCTAGGCAAAATGTTGCTGGAAAATGAAAGTGGTTTTTGTTTTAATGAGCTTGATAGTGGTAGCTTTGCTGAAGTATTGAACAAATGTAGAGATGATGGTCAATTATTAAAAAACATTTCGAAAAACGCTAGAGACTTGTATGAGAAAATGTTTGTTGCAGAAAAAGTTTATGCAAATATGTGCAATCATCTAGAAAACATAGCAAACAATAAAAAAGGGAGTACGTGATATATGGTTAATCCTGGTAAGACAAAAGTCTTTTATGATAGTAAGGCTAATCAGAAAAGTAAATTACTGGATGATAAGATCTGTGGAAGTGATAGCATTCCCCTTTATTTGCGCACTCCTTATTTGCTTGCAGAAAATTATTTGCAACTTAAGATTAAGCAAGCTGGAGTAAAGCTAAAGTTGTTAGATCTTTGTTGTGGAACCGGAGTATATGCTGTTAAGTTTGCTAAGCTAGACTATATTGTTAGTGGAGTTGATATATCTTCTGTTTCTATTGATGAAGCCATAAATTTAGCTAAAGAATTTAATGTTGCGGAACAGTTAGATTTTGTAGTGCAGGAGGTTGCTCAACAACTTGATTTTTCCGATGAAAGTTTCGATGTGGTTTTTATATCTGGCTCGCTTTATTATCTGGATTTTGAGAAAATTGTACCTGAAATATTGAGAGTTTTGAAGAAAGGTGGTGTTTTTGTTTGTATTGAAACCAACGGTGATGATTTTATTATGAATTTTATCCGTAAGATAAAAAACATTTTTTTACGACATAGGGATAATCACACTATTAATAATTTGTTAAGGTATGAAGATATAAAAAAGATTTTGCAGTTTTTACCATCAGCTAGTATAAAGTATTTTGATTTTTTTACATTAGCAGGTTGTTTGTTTGCGTGGAACGGTTGGTTGCTAGAAAATTGGTTAAAACTGGCTGTCCCGTTAGATGATTTTTTTCTTAATAAGCTTAGGTTGAGGGTGTTTGGTTTTAAATTTGTTATTATTGGCGAGAAATAATTTGAGGATACCGATATGAATAATAATATAAGAAATATTCCTTTTTTTGATTATAAAATATTTGCCACGAAATATGGTGAAGCGTTGATGGATACGTTGCGTGATGTTATTAGTCGTGGTGCTTATATTGCGCAAAAAGATCTTTTAGATTTTGAAGCAGAGATTGCTAAGTATCTAAATGTGAAACATGCTATAGGTGTAGCGAATTGCACGGATGGTTTGATGCTGGCTTTGCGTGCTGCTGGTATAAAAGAAGGCGACGAGGTGATATTACCTTCACATACATTTGTTGCTACTGCTGCCTCCGTGCATTTTCTTGGTGCAGTACCTATTTTGGTAGAGTGCGGCAGAGACCATATGATAGATCCTGATGCTTTTGAGAAGGCAATTACAAATAGAACCAAAGCAGTAATGCCAGTCCAGCTAAATGGTCGAACTTGCGATATGGATAGGATAATGTCCATTGCTAAAAAATATAATCTTTTAATTGTTGAAGATGCTGCTCAAGGGTTGGGGTCATCTTTTAAAGATAAAAAAGCCGGTTCTTTTGGCTTGGCTGCTGCTTTTAGTTTTTATCCGGCTAAAATTTTAGGATGTTTGGGTGACGGCGGTATGGTCGTAACTAATGATGACAAAGTAGCAGAACAAGTATTGCTCATGCGCGACCATGGTAGAAATCATGACGGACTCGTGGTGACTTGGGGGCTTAATTCAAGACTGGATAATCTCCAGGCAGCTGCATTGAGGCTGTTTTTTAGTCATTATGATGAGACTGTTGCTAGACGCCGCCATTTGGCTATGATCTACCAAACCAAGTTAAATGACATAAAAGAGCTTGTATTGCCGCCAGCGCCAAACTCGGACCCAAATCATTTTGATGTATATCAAAATTATGAAATTGAGGCAGAGCGACGTGATGGATTGCAAGACTATTTGAAATCGGTTGGAATTGGCACCATCAGACAATGGGGTGGGACTACTGTACATCAATTTGATAAATTAGGATTTAAAAAAAATCTTCCTTTTACAGAGGCTATGATCTCAAAAGAGCTTATGTTGCCTATAAATTTATCGTTAAGCGATGATGATGTTGAGTATATTTGTGGGTATATTAGAAAGTTTTATTCTAAGTGATTTAATTATTTTAAAAAATTTTGCATAATGGGCTTTCAATACATAAAGGTTTTTTGATGATTGACGCAGATACTTTATCGCTAGCTTTAAAAATTCGAAAACATGTTGTGGAGATGGCTCACTTAGGGAAAAGCTCTCATGTGGCTTCTGCGCTTTCAATGGCGGATATTGTTGCTGTTTTGTATGGCGAAATCTTAAATATTGATCCCAAAACCCCAAAGTGGGTTGATCGTGATCGGTTTATTTTAAGTAAGGGACATGCTGGCTCAGGAATTTATGCTGCCCTTGCTGAAACGGGGTTTTTTGATGTAGATGTTCTAAAGACGCATTATCAAGATGGATCAATTTTAAGCGGTCATGTTTCGCACAAAGGTATTCCTGGGGTTGAACTTTCGACTGGTTCTCTTGGCCATGGTCTTTCTGTGGGGACCGGAATGGCTTATGCGGCAAAATTAGACGATAAACATCACAAAATCTATGTATTGATGAGTGATGGAGAATGTGATGAAGGTTCCAATTGGGAGGCAATTCTTTTTGCAGCACATCATAAGCTTGATCGCTTGGTTGCGATTATTGATTACAATAAAATTCAAAGTATTGCAACAACAAAAGAAACTCTTGATTTAGAGCCCTTTGCTGACAAGTGGCAAGCATTTGGGTGGCATGTTCAAGAAGTTGATGGACACAATCATAGAGAAATTAAGCAAGCGGTGAGTAATTTTTCTGAAGAAAAGAATAAGCCGCACTGTATTATTGCCCATACCACAAAAGGCAAAGGTATTTCTTTTATGGAAAATACTGTGTTATGGCATTATAGATCACCTCAAGGGGAAGAATATAAAAAGGCAATGAGAGAGTTGGAGCAACAAGAATGAGGAATACTTTTGTTGAAACATTTACCAAGTTGGCTCAAAAAGATCCTAGTTTGTTTATTATTACGGCGGATTTAGGGTTTGGGGTATTAACCGATTTCTTAAAGAAGTTTCCGGATCAGTTTTTAAATGTTGGTGTAGCTGAGCAGAATATGACCGGTGTTGCAACGGGAATGGCTCTGGAGGGACGTATTGTTTTTACCTATTCTATTGCGAACTTTCCAACATTAAGATGCTTAGAGCAAATTCGTAATGATGCAGCGTATCATGATGCTAATGTTAAAATAATTGCTGTTGGTGGTGGTTTTTCCTATGGATCCTTAGGGATGTCTCATCATGCGACAGAAGACCTTGCAATTATGCGGGCTTTACCTATTACTGTACTTGCTCCAGGAGATTTATGGGAAGTTGAAAGAGCAACAGAAGCAATGGTTAATATTCCAGGGGTTTGTTATATGCGACTCGACCATTCGAGCGTTGGTTATACTAATCAAGAAAATGAAGTTTTTTCTGTTGGTAAAGCGCGGCGATTACGAGAAGGTAACGATATTACACTTATTGTAATTGGTGGTATTCTAAGCGAAGCACTAAAAGCTGCAGATCAATTATTAGAGGAGCATAAAATTCATTGCCGTGTTGTTAGTATGCATACTTTAAATCCTATTGACCAGAATGAAATTTATTCTGCGTCTAAGGAGACAGGAGGAATTATTACCATTGAAGAGCATACTATTCGGGGCGGACTTGGGGGTGCAGTTGCAGAATCATGTTTAGAATTAGGTGCAATTCCAAAAATATTTTATCGTATTGGGCTTAGGGCAGGTTTTTCATCAGTAGTAGGGAGTCAACAATATCTTCGAAAGTATTATGAAATGGATAGAGATACAATAATTAATAAAGTATTGTTATTTTGTAGATAACAATTTAAGCAAGAGGAAAAAAGAATGAAACAAGTTACACCAGAAGCTGGTTTTAGAACAGAACTAGAGAAAAATGTAGGCAAAAGAATCGAAAAAATTTTTCTTCAGTCTTCAGATAGTGTTGAAGATAAACTAGAAAATTTCCCAAAATATATAAAAAGACAAAAATTGACGAGGTTGCTTGCATTATATGAAATATTTAAAAAGATTGTATCTATAAAAGGATCAATTGTTGAATGTGGTGTATATAAAGGTTTTGGCCTTATGTCGTGGGCAAATATTAGTGCTGTGTTGGAACCAACAAATATAACAAGAAGAATATACGGATTTGATAGTTTTGCTGGGTTTGTTGATGTAGAGGAGAAAGACCAGAATGAGGTAATGAAACCAGAAAAAGGTCAACTATCTTCAGGTTGTTATGATGAGTTGACAGAACTGTGCAAAATATATGATTCAAACAGATTTCTTGGGCACGTAAATAAAGTTCAATTAATTAAAGGAGATGTTGCAAAAACGATACCAGAGTTCATGGAGAAAAATAAACATCTTGTTATAAGTTTGCTCTTTCTCGATATGGATCTGTATGCTCCTACTAAGGTTGCTCTTGAATATTTTGTTCCTAGAATGCCAAAAGGTTCTATTATTGCCTTCGACGAACTGGATAATCCTATTTGGCCAGGTGAAACCATAGCACTTTTAGAGACATTGGGGATTGGCAAATTAAAAATTGAAAGAGTGGATTTTGATCCTTATATTGGTTTTGCGGTGATCGATTAGAGTTTTTTTATGGGTGTGTAAAAATATTAGCGAGAAGTGTTTTTATGAAAAGATTTATTGACTTAGTGTGTTCATTTGTTTTCCTGCTTTTGTTTAGTCCTATTATCTTGTTAGTCATGTTAATTGTTTGGATAGGTGATTTTCATGTGCCGCTATATATATCAAAGCGTGTTGGTAAGAATGGATGTTTGTTTAATATGGTCAAATTGAGATCAATGGTTATTAATGCTGATAAATCTTGTGTTAGTTCTACTTCAGCAAAAGATCCGCGCATAACTATGATAGGAAAGTTTATTAGAAAGTATAAATTGGATGAGGTAGTGCAGCTTTGGAATGTTTTAATTGGTAATATGAGTTTGGTTGGGCCTAGACCAAATGTAAAAAGAGGTGGAACTGATCTATATACTGGTGAGGAAAAGAGATTACTAACAGTTAAGCCTGGTATTACTGATTTCGCCTCGATTGTTTTTGCCGATGAGAACGATATTTTAAAAGATAGTAAAGATCCGGATTTGGATTATAACCAACTAATTAGGCCTTGGAAAAGTAGGTTGGGTTTAATTTATATAAATAATCAATCTTGTTTGTTGGATATGAAGTTATTAGTGTTGACAGCGCTAACTATTTTTTCCCGCCAGTCAGCTTTGCAGGGAGTGTATGGTATTTTAAGCAAGTTAAATATTGATCCGAAGATCAAAGTGGTTAGTTTACGGCAAAGTGCTTTAGAGCCATATCCTCCGCCAGGCGCAAGTGAAATAGTTACTTCACGCGGTATTAATTAAGTGGTTCAACAAAGCCTCGTTTAACTAGGGAGAGAGCTGTTGATTTTTTTAAAAAAACGTATTACATCATTAGACTTCTTTCAAAACCCCATTTTTCGTAGCAAAATATACATGTCTAAGTACAAGAAAGGGGGGAATGATGAAATGGGAATCAATTGCAGAACTACCGTTACCGAAGTTTAGAAGGTTAACTGGAGTTAAGAAACCTACATTTATAAAGATGGTTGGTTTACTTCAAAACGCTCATAAACAAAAGAAATCATTGGGAGGACGACCGAACAAGCTATGTATAGAAGATATGCTGTTGATGACTTTGGAATATTTAAGGGAATATAGAACCTATTTTCATATCAGCAAGAGCTATGATTTAAGCGAGAGTAATGCGTATAAAATAATCAGATGGGTTGAAGATACTCTTATAAAAAGTAGAGCTTTTAGTTTACCTGGGCGCAAGGCTTTGCTAAAAAGCGATATGGAATATGAGGTTGTTTTAGTCGATGCTAGCGAAACACCAATCCAAAGGCCTAAAAAAAACAACGGTATTTTTACTCAGGAAAAAAGAAAAGACATACTATAAAGAGTCAGATAGTAGTAAGCAAAGTTAGTCAGGTGGTGATTTGTACTAATTTTAGCAATGGTAAACGCCATGATTTTCGACTGTTCAAAGAATCAGGAGTCAGATTTTTAACAAACACAGAAGTTCTTACAGACACTGGCTATCAGGGATTAAATAAAATACATGTTAACAGTAGGTTGCCGAAGAAAAAAACTAAGAAACATCCGTTAACTTTTAAGGATAAAAGCGAGAATAAAAAGTTATCGAGTCAACGGGTTCTAAACGAAAATGTTATTGGTATGCTTAAGCGATTTAAAATTATTGCTGATAAATATCGTAATCGACGAAAGCGATTTGGTCTTAGGTTCAATCTAATTGCGGGGATTTATAACTATGAATTGGTACAGCAAGGGTTTTAAAAGAAGCCTAAAATATTGGTAGGCGCAAGCTTTAGCTTGCGTGTTGAGTTTGGAGCAATACTAAAAACGCAGGCTGAAGCCTGCGCCTACCGAAAAAAGGTTTAGGTTTAGGTTCAGTTTAAAATAAACAACTGGCTAATTCATTTGCGCAAGATTTACAAAACTAAAAAATCAAAGTTTTGAAAGAAGTCTATTGTATCTGGACTGTTTATAAAAACTACTATAATATCCCGTATGTAATATAATTCTATATAGAGGATACTATGATATCTTTACTAATGCTAACACCACACGAAGTAGCGCAACATATCTCTCACCAAATGCAAGAAAAAAGATTGTCACTGAATTTAAGCCAAAAAACCTTATCTGAGCGATCAGGAGTGAGTTTTGGGGTAATTAAAAAATTTGAGAGAACCGGGAAGATTTCACTTGAGTCGTTGCTTAAAGTTGCATTAGTATTGGACTCGCTCGAAGAGTTCAAGAATCTGTTTAAAGTAACTGCCCTGGAGAATTTAGCGTCGCTTGATGATATTATTGAAAATAAAACACGCAAAAGAGGGCGGGAGTGACTTTTAAAAACACACCAGCCATTCATGTTTATTTTATCAGAGGAACAGAAAAGCTTTACTTAGGGCGCCTTGTCTTAAAAAATCGTAAAGTATTTTTTGAGTATGATCCTGAATTTATAAAAACCGGACTAGAGGTATCTCCATTAAAATTACCATTAAAAACAGGTGTAATAGTATGTGAAGATCGTATTTTTGATGGTTTGTTCGGTGTTTTTAACGACAGTTTGCCAGACGGGTGGGGAAGACTACTTTTTGATCGTAAGCTAATGACATTAAGCCTCAACTCGAATGATCTTTCACCATTGGATAGATTATGCCATGTTGGGAGCTCTGGTATGGGAGCTTTAGTGTATGAGCCAGAAATAGACGCAACTGCAACGCGCGCGCGCAGGGATTTGGATGAGATCGCTGACGAAATTAAGCAGTTTCAAGAAAACAATAATGATAAGTTTGTCGATGATTTACTAGCTATGAACGGTTCATCCGCTGGTGCGTGTCCTAAAATTCTTACAAAGATAGATGGAGAGGATTGGATCATTAAATTTTGCTCATCTTTAGACCCAACAGATATCGGACCAATTGAGTATGCTTATCACTTAATGGCAAAAGCAGCCAATCTTTACATTCCAGAAGCTAAGATATTTCAATCCAAGAAAGGTCCTGGGTATTTTGGCGTGAAACGATTTGATCGCGTAAATAATAAACGTGTGCACATGCATACTATAAGCGGTTTGCTTCATGCTGATTATCGATTCCCAAGTCTTGATTATAAAACGGTCATGAAAGCAACTATATGGCTCACTAAAGACATCGGAGAAGCTGAGAAGCAATTCAGATCTTCAGTTTTTAATGTTTTGTCTCATAATCGAGATGATCATGCAAAAAATTTTTCTTTTTTAATGGATGAAAAGGGCGTATGGCGAGTTTCACTAGCTTATGACTTAACGTTTTCATCAGGACCAAATGGTGAGCATTGCACAATGATTATGGGAGAAGGGAAAAGTCCAAATGTTTCTCATTTATTAAAACTTGCAGAAATTAGTGGTATTAAAAAACAAAAATCCATGCAAATTATTGATGAGATAAAATCAGCAGTTTCAAAAGTTTCAAAATGGGATGAATTTGCAAAAATATCCGGCGTGACCTCTATGTCTTTAAAAATGATTAAAACTGAGCTTAAAGGAGTCATATGACAATCACTCCAGTTATTTTGGCAAGATTTGAGGTAAGCGGTAAGAATTCTATATGAAAAAAACATTTGTATTTTTAAAAGGTCGCTATATAGCTTTGTTGGCAGATTTATTTGCCATACCAATAGCTTGGTACGGCGCCTATTGGCTGCGTTTTAATATCGGGTTAATTCCGCATAATGAATTTTTGCATGCCTCTTATTTATTGCCTTTTTTGATAGGTATTCAATTTTTATCTTTTTGGTTTTTCGGTCTCTATCGAGGTATTTGGGGTTTTGCGTCATTACCAGATTTGATCCGTATTTTAAAAGCAGTTTTAGTTGGTGTTGCTCTTTCTGTGATTGTGTTGTTTTTTGTTCACTTTCAAATTCCACGTTCGATTATGCCTATTTATACGTGGCTGCTAGTAAGTTTATTGAGTGGTACGAGATTTTTTTATCGTTGGTTTACGCATCACTATCATAGGAGTCTTCGAGAAGGAAAGCACGTATTAATGATAGGCGCAGGACAAGCAGCTGATTTACTGCTACGTGAGTTTGCAAAAAGCGATACTGCTTATGCTTATAATGTGGTTGCGATAGCCGATGATGATTTGGCAAAAATTGGTTGTGAGCTGCATGGGGTGAGAATTGTTGGTGGTTTAGATAAAATTTCCGATTTTATTGCTCAATATGGTATTGAATTGGTTGTTATCGCTATGCCTTCTGCAAAAGCCGACATTATTCGCGGAATAATCGACTGTTGTAAACAAGCTGAAATTGAATTTCGTATTGTGCCGCGTTTGAGCGATCTTGTTACCGGGAGTGCAACAATAAATACTTTGCGTGAGGTTTCAGTTGAGGATTTATTGGGGCGTGAGCAGGTAACATTGGATTGGCAGGAGATAGCTAAGACAATAAATGGTAAAAGGATTCTTGTTAGCGGTGGTGGCGGTTCAATTGGTTCGGAGTTGTGTCGGCAGATTTCAAGTCTATCGCCAGGCTTATTGGTTGTTGTCGATAACAGCGAGTTCAATTTATACTCAATTGACAAAGAATTGCGGGAAAAATTTCCGTACCTACATTTAGCTACTTACTTAGTTGATGTTACTGACTTGGTTGCAGTGAAAAATGCGGTTAAAAAGCATATGCCAGAAATCATTTTTCATGCGGCCGCTTATAAACATGTACCACTTTTAGAATACCAAGTGCGAGCAGCTATACGTAATAATGTTTTGGGGACATATAATATTGCGAGTGTAGCGTGTGATAATAAAGTTGCAACTTTTGTTTTAATCTCAACTGACAAGGCGGTTAACCCAACAAATACCATGGGTGCAACCAAGCGTGCAGCAGAAATTATTTGTCAAAATTTCAACAGTCGTGCGACTACGCATTTTATTACGGTGCGGTTTGGTAATGTTCTAAATTCTGCTGGAAGTGTTATACCATTATTCAAAGAGCAGCTAGTAGCAGGCAAAGATTTAACAGTTACTCACCCCGAAGTAACTCGTTATTTTATGACAATACCCGAAGCAACACAGCTAATATTACAAGCAGTAGTTTTGGGAAAGAATGGTGAAATATTTGTACTTGATATGGGTGAACCAATTAAAATTAAAACCTTGGCTGAGCAGATGATTTATCTTTCTGGAAAAAAACTAGGGGAAGATATAAACATTGTTTATACTGGTTTGCGTCCTGGCGAAAAACTGTATGAGGAGTTGTTTTACAGTTCCGAGGAATTGTTTCCAACAACTCATATCAAAATCAGACAAGCAAAATATCAAACATTGGAGTGGGAAAAAATATTTACATATATTACAAGTTTTAATGAAATGTGTGCTGCTTATGAGAGTGAGGAAGAATTCAAGAAAATACTATTGCAGATTGTGCCTGAATATATGCAAGCAGGTTTTAATTGAATATTTGTTGATAGATTTCAGTCTATGTATATAATGCCTTGGTAGAGGATTAGCCAATTGGGTTGATAAAATGATACTAGATTTGACCAGCTTAAGAAAAGCAGTTGCTTCATTAGAAAGAGCTATAAGGGTGTCTTCCGCACAGACAAAAGATCAAGCTGGCTCTGACCAAGAAGAAGTAGTGCGTGCTGGTGTAATTCAGAATTTTGAATTTACTTATGAGATTTGCTGGAAATTTATAAGGCGTTGGTTAGAGATAAATATTAACGATGCGGCAATTGATGGGATGTCGCGTAAGGAACTTTTTAGATTGGCAGCTGAGAGTAGATTGATTAACAATGTTGAAGATTGGTTTTTTTATCACAAAGCCCGTAATGAGACCTCTCATGCTTATAACATGGAAACCGCTCAAAATATTTATCTTACCTCCTTGCGTTTTGTTAGCGATGCCAAAGCCTTGCTGCAAGTGCTAGAGTCCAAAAATGATTGATATTGCACCGAAGTATTTGCTAATTATTAAGCGCATATTGAAGAAGTATGTATCTGGATATGAAGTTCGATCTTTTGGTTCGCGCATAACCGGTAAGGCTAAAACATATTCTGATCTAGATTTGGTTATTATGAGCGAAAAAATTATCGATAAAAAAATTCTGTATGCGCTTGAAGAGGAATTTGCTGAATCCGATTTGCCATTTCGTGTGGATATACTAGATTGGCAGGCGATTCCAGATAGTTTTCAAAAAATAATTAATGAAAAATCTGAAATTATATAGCCAAAAACCCAATGGCTAGAAATTGTAAAAATTGGCACTGGCTGAATTTACCTTAGTTATATTTAGCCAGATAACTTGTTTTTTTGTTATGTTTCGGCTATAATTGATGCGATACATTAATTGAACAGGTGTACTGTATAATGGGCGAAATTATCATTGGTCGAAAAGAAGAGCAATTGCTGCTGAAGAAAGCTTTCAATTCTATCAAAGCAGAATTTGTTGCTGTATACGGAAGGCGTAGGGTAGGAAAAACCTATCTTGTTCATCAGTTTTTTTTGAAGGAAAAATGCTTGTTGTTTCATGTTACTGGTAAATATCAGGGTGATATGCAGGCGCAGCTAGATGTTTTTACACAATCCATTATTAAAACCTTTTTTGAAGATGTGGGTATCCAAGTTAAGTCATCGACAAATTGGATGAATGCTTTTGAATTACTAACGAACAATATTGAAAAGTTTTCAAAAAAAAATAAAAAAATAGTTATATTTTTTGATGAATTACCATGGTTAGCTACCAAACGCTCTGGCTTTCTAGCAGCATTAGACTATTATTGGAATGCGATTTGGTCTAAAAATAAAAAAATTATTCTTACTGTGTGTGGATCAGCAGCATCATGGATGATAAAGAATATTATTAATAGTAAAGGAGGCTTACATAATCGCATTACTATTGAAATTCCTTTGTATCCCTTTACTTTGAAAGAAAGTCAGGATTTTCTGGAATATCTTGGCATTAAACTAAATTGTCATCAAATACTAAATCTTTACATGGCGTTTGGAGGTGTTCCGCATTATTTAGAAAAAATTCAAAAAGAGCTATCAGTTGTTCAAAATATATCTAAACTGTATTTCACTAGGGGTGGCTCACTTCAGAATGAATTTGAGAAACTTTTTTCTTCCCTGTTTGATAATGCTCCTGCCTATATTGAATTAATCAATATGATTGCAATGAAAAGAGATGGTGTTTTAAGATCTTATTTAGATAAGAATACTAAATTATCCGATTCTGGCGGTACTTTAACGGAGAGACTAGAGGCTTTAGAGCGTGCAGGATTTATTCGAAGTTTTATTCCACTAGGACACACAGATAGGGGCCTATACTATAAAGTTATCGATGAATATTGTTTGTTTTATCTTAGCTGGGTTAAACCTATAGTTAGGCAATTAAAAGATGAGGTTGATTTGTCTTACTGGCAAGCCAAAGTTAATACTCCTATATGGAAAAGTTGGTCGGGGTATGCCTTTGAATCTGTTTGCAGGAAGCACTTGGGGCAAATAAAAAAAGCTCTTTATATTCCTACAGATGCTTTGAGCGGTTCTTGGAAATATATTCCTAAACGATATGGTAAGGAAAAAGGAGCCCAAATTGATTTGTTATTTGATCGTAGCGATGGAGCTATTTCGATTTGTGAAATCAAATATTCAGAAAAGCCTTTTTTAATCGATAAAAACTATGCTGAAAATTTGTCAAACAAAATTAATGTTTATCGCGAGCAAACTAAAACAAAGAAACAGATAATTTTGTCAATGGTAACTGCTAGTGATATAAAAAGGTCGGTTTATTCAGAAAAAATGATTATGGGTACAGTAACTCTTGATGATCTGTTTAAATAAAGTATTAACGTAAAATAATGCAATTAATGGAGCAATGATGAAGATTACAATTTTTGGTACTGGTTATGTGGGTTTGGTTACTGGTGTTTGTTTGGCTGAGATCGGTCATGATGTTATTTGTGTTGATACCAGTAGCGAAAAAATCGCTATGCTTGAAAATGGTAAGTCCCCGATTTATGAGAATGGGTTAGACGAATTGCTTGCAAAAAATATTGCTGCTAAAAGAATAGAATTTACCAGCGATGCTACTCGTGGCATTAAACATGGTGAATATTTATTTATTGCCGTTGGTACGCCATCGTTGAACGATGGATCGGCTGATTTGCAATATGTTTATGCTGTTGCTAAATCTATTGGTCAAAACTTAGATCATGCGGCTGTTATAGTTAATAAGTCTACCGTGCCAGTTGGTACGGGTGATAGAGTCAGGGCAATTCTCACCAAGGAATTTACGAAGCGTAGATTGAGTCTTGAGTTTGATGTGGTTTCAAACCCAGAATTTTTAAAACAGGGTGATGCAATCAAAGATTTTATGAAGTCAGATCGTATTATTATCGGTGCAGAAAGTGAAAATACGCTTAAACGGATGCATCTTTTGTATGAACCACTAAAAGTCAAAGTTATTTCGATGAATGTACGCAGCGCTGAATTATCTAAATATGCGGCCAATGCTTTTTTAGCAACTAAAATTAGTTTTATGAATGAAATTGCGCAGTTTTCTGAAAAATTCGGTGCCGATATTTCGAGTATTCGTGTTGGTATTGGCAGCGATCCTCGTATAGGTATGGATTTTTTGTATGCAGGTTGTGGTTATGGTGGTTCATGTTTTCCCAAAGATGTTAGTGCCTTAATTTGGATGGCGCGTGAATATGGGATTGAGACTCCATTATTTAATGCAGTTGAAAGCATTAATTTGCGGCAAAAGCATTTAATTTTTAATCGGCTGAAAAAATATTTTGGTGATGATCTGGAAGGCAAGGTGATTGCATTGTGGGGACTTGCGTTTAAGCCAAATACCGATGACATGCGTGATGCACCAAGTAAAGTATTGCTTGAGTCTTTATGGCGGGTGGGCATCAAAGTTCAAGCCTATGATCCAGTTGCTATGGCAGAAGCTAAGAGACTTTATGGTGAGCGTGGCGATTTTATTTTATGTAAGACTGCTGCAGATACTTTAGAAAATGCTGATGCTTTAATTATTGTTACTGAATGGGATGAGTTTCGCCAAGCAGATTTCAATTTAATTAAAACTAAACTGCATCATCAGGTTATTTTCGATGGACGCAATTTGTTTGAGCCGCAAAGGATGAATTCTTTGGGAATTGATTATTATTGTGT
This sequence comes from Gammaproteobacteria bacterium, assembly GCA_964213355.1. Classification (GTDB taxonomy): domain Bacteria; phylum Pseudomonadota; class Gammaproteobacteria; order UBA9339; family UBA9339; genus JBAXAM01. The sequence goes on along the minus strand of CAXOVY010000030.1, from coordinate 132,005 downwards.
TGGGCGTAAAAAATAGTTTTTTCAAATTCAAATGGTTAAGTCATTTAAAAGCGATTTTGATCTTTACTGGTTCCGGTTTACTGTATCAAGCGAAACGCTACCATAATTGTTTTTGCGGAGATTATGCAATACATTCACGAAATTTCTGATTGGCCAAATTTATATTTGATTTTAGATCCTAACGAAATGGCTTCAACTTAAAAGTTCATAAATTCCCCTAATTTGGCAAAATTGAGGGAATGTAATTCCCGTAATTTGTATAAATTGAGGGAATTCTGTATAATAATGATATGATACCAAGAGCAATAAACATAGAAGACAGTCTTGAAAAAAACAAAGTTGTTATTATCTACGGACCACGTCAAGTTGGAAAAACAACATTGGTTAATGATTTTCTTTCACGCACATGTCTTAAATATAAATTATTTAGTGGTGACCAACTTGACTTTGCCAATAATTTTGGCAAGTGCGATCTTGAGTTGATCAGAAAGTTACTTGGTGATACTCAACTTTTAGTTATAGATGAAGCACAAAAAATAGAACACATAGGCACAGCTATAAAGTTGGTTGTAGATCATATTCAAGGTATTTACGTGATAGCTACCGGGTCGTCATCATTTGATCTTGCCAATGCTACAGATGAGCCATTAACTGGCAGAAAAAATCTTGTGACACTTTACCCCATTGCCATACTCGAACTTTGCCAAATTCAGACTCAATATGAGTTAGAAAAAAATCTTGGTGAATATCTTATTTATGGTACTTATCCTAATGTAATAACTTATAAGACCAGTGAACAGAAGCAAAATAGAATTATTGAAATCAAAGACGGCTATCTCGTTCGGGACGTGCTTAAGTTTCATAATGTTAAAAAATCGAAGGTGATTATGAATCTTTTGAAGTTATTGGCCTTTCAGCTGGGAAGCGAAGTTTCTACCTCTGAACTTGGCAGTAGCCTAGGATTAGACCATAAAACTGTTATGCGTTATCTTGAACTTCTTGAAAAGTCTTTTGTTATATTTAGATTGAGTGGTTTTTCAAGAAACTTGCGTAAAGAAGTGACTAAAATGGATAAATATTATTTTTACGATTTGGGGATTAGGAATGCATTAATTTCCAACTTTAACGATCTTGATACTAGAGATGATATTGGGCAATTATGGGAAAATTTTTTGATGATCGAAAGAATGAAAAGAAACTCGTATAAAAAAATTTCGACAAATTATTATTTTTGGCGTACCTATGACCAAAAGGAAATCGACTTGATAGAAGAGCGAAGTGGCAAATTGTACGGTTATGAATTTAAATGGAACAAAGATAAGGTGAAACCGCCAGAAGCTTGGCTAAAAACATATAAAAATGCAAGCTACGAAGTTATTACTATGAAAAATTATTTTGAATTTATAACCTAATTTTAGCGAGGGCGCTTTGCGCGTAGGAATAAAATGGAAGAAATTTGGTTTAATTCTTATCCTAAAAATATCCCACATGAAATTAATCCAGATAAATACTCTTCGTTGGTTGAGATGTTTGCCGCAAGTTGCTGTAAATTTTTTGATCGGCCTGCTCTTTCTGGTTTTGATCATACTATGACTTATAGTGAGCTTTCCGCTTGTGCCCGAGCTTTTGCCGCTTACTTACAAAACAAATTAGAGCTTAAAAAAGGTGATCGTATTGCTTTGATGTTGCCGAATGTTATGCAATATCATGTAGCGTTTTTTGGTGCCCTGCAAGCCGGCTTAGTTATTGTAAATATTAATCCGCTTTATACTGCTCGAGAGCTGATTGTTCAGCTGAATGATTCTCAAGCGGAGTCTATAGTGGTACTTACGAATTTTGCTAGTGTTCTGCAACATGCATTGCCTGAAACGGGTGTTAAAAACGTTATTGTTACTGAAGTTGGTGATTTGTACGGTTTTTTTAAAAGACAAATTATTAATTTTATTTCGCGGCGCGATGTTAAAAAGTCGCCGCTTTGGGATATCCCAAATACGCACAGCTTTTATCGCGTGCTATCCATTGGTAAAAAGTGTACGTTAATTCCAGTACCAATTAAAAATTCTGATATTGCGCTGTTGCAATATACGGGAGGTACCACTGGAGTTAGTAAAGCAGCTATTTTAACACATCGTAATTTGCTTGCTAATATTGAGCAGTGTAGTGCTTGGATTGGCGGCGCGTTAGTTCCGGGTTATGAAACGAGCATTACAGTTTTGCCGCTATATCATATTTTTTCATTAACTGTGTGTTGTTTGTTTTTCACTAATTTTGGTGCCCTGCAAGTTTTAGTCGCTAATCCACGCGACTTGTCGCAACTAATAAAAAAAATCACAGATCATCCAATATCTATTTTTGTAGGTTTAACAACGTTGTTTAATCAATTGGTTAATATTTCCGAATTTTGTTGTTTAGATTTTAGCAAACTGAAAATTACCGTTGCTGGTGGTATGGCGATGAACAGCGCCGTAGCAGAAAAATGGTATCGAGTAACGGGGAGTATTGTGCTTGAGGGTTATGGACTGACCGAGGCTGGTCCTGTGGTTAGTATGAGTCCACTTACGCAGCAGGAGTTTCTTAATAGCCTTGGTTTGCCGCTGCCATCTACTGAGGTTTCTATCCGTGATAAAGAAGGCGGAGAAGTTGCTACTGGTGAAGCAGGAGAACTTTGGGTGCGTGGTCCGCAAGTAATGCGGAGTTATTGGCAACGCTCTGATGAAACCGAAAAAGTTTTAACTCAAGATGGATGGCTTAAAACTGGCGATATTGTTGTCATGGATGAGCGTGGTTATTTATATTTAATCGATCGTAAAAAAGATATAATTGTAGTTGCTGGCTATAATGTTTACCCAAATGAAGTTGAAAGTGTGATTGCAGGTCATCCTATGGTATTTGAAGTTGCGGTTGTGGGTGACTCCAGTAAATATGCGGGCGAAGTAGTAAAAGCTTTTATAGTGAAAAAAGATGAATCATTGACCAAAGAAAAAATAATTGCTTATTGCAGGGATCGTTTAACTAGTTATAAAATCCCAAAGCGGATTGAGTTTGTGACGGTGCTACCTAAATCAAATGTGGGTAAGGTATTGCGTAGGGTATTGAAGGAGTTTTGAAGAGATAAACATGACTAAGCCTACAGTTACGTATCGCAGAGATTACACAGCACCTACTCATTGGATTGACGAAATCGATCTGCGCATTGAACTTGGTGAAGAGAGAACTGTTACAGTGGCAAAATCGCACATACGAATAAATCCAGATGTAAAAAAAGTTGATCAACTTGTGTTGAATGGTGAAGAACAAACTTTGCGGTATATAAAAATCAACGATCAGCAATTGGTTTCGAGTCAGTATGAGCTGGGCGAAAAAACCCTAACGTTAAAAAACATTCCTGATAGATTTACGCTTGAAATTCAGACAGAAATTAAGCCTCAAGAAAACACGGCATTAATGGGTTTATATAAATCCAACGATTTGTTTTGTACAAAATGTGAGTCTGAGGGTTTTCGTAAGATAACCTGTTTTTTAGATCGGCCTGATGTGCTTGCTAAATATACGACCACTATTGTTGCTGATAAAAAAAGATATCCGATCCTACTTTCTAACGGTAACTTGGTTGCCAGTGGTGAATTGGAAAGCAATTTGCACTGGGTAAGATGGGAAGACCCTTTTAAAAAGCCAAGCTATCTTTTTGCGATGGTTGCAGGAGACCTGGATTATATCGAAGACTATTTTGTCACGATGTCAGGCAGAGAAATTCAGCTAAGAATTTTTTGTGAGAATGGCTATCAAGAACATTGTAAATTTGCGATGACTTCGCTGAAAAAAGCGATGCAGTGGGATGAGGAGAAATATAGTAGGGAATATGATTTGAATCTTTTTATGATTGTTGCTGTAAGTGATTTTAATTCTGCGGCTACGGAAAATAAGGGGCTAAATATTTTTAATTCTAAATATATTTTTGCCAGGTCAGAGGTGGCAACAGACCAAGACTACGAGGATATTGATCGTATTGTTGCGCATGAATATTTTCACAATTGGACAGGTAACCGTATAACTTGTCGAGATTGGTTTCAGCTCTCTTTGAAAGAAGGATTGACCGTTTTTCGTGACCAAGATTTTTCTGAAGACACTTCTTCCTATGCTGTTAAAAGAATTGATGAGGTAATGGCTTTAAGAGAGTCTCAGTTTTCGGTGGATCTGGGACCGTTGGCACACCCTGTTCGTCCTAATTCTTATATAGAAATTAGGAGCTTGTATACAACTACGGTTTACGAAAAGGGTGCGGAAATTATCAGAATGATGAGAATAATTTTAGGAAAAGAGAGTTTTCGTCGTGGTATGGATCTATATTTTAACCGTTTTGATGGCCAGGCCGTTACATGTGATGATTTTGCAGGGGTGATGGAAGATGCCTCTGGAGTTGATCTGACTCAATTTAAGTTATGGTACAGCCAAGCCGGCACACCAGAGCTTCATGTTACCTCAAAATACGACTCTAGTAAGAAGCAGTATATACTTACAGTAAAACAAAATGAAAAATTGCCAATGCTTATGCCTTTGAGTATTGCATTACTCGCGCACGATGGTAGTGAGATTCCGTTCGTATTGAATATCACTCAACCAGAGCAAATATTTGTTTTTGAGAATATAGCGGAAAAACCAATCCTATCTTTGCTTCGAGATTTTTCTGCACCTGTTAAGTTGTTTTATGCTTATAATGATAAAGAACTTGTTTTTTTGATGGAAAATGACAAAGACCCATTTGCTCGTTTTGAGGCCGGACAGCGTTATATGATAAAAATTTTGCTTCAGCTGATTGAGAAATGTGGAGCAAATGAGAAATTAGAATTACCTGAAGATTTTGTTTTAGCTTTTAAACAGATTTTGCTTGATAGTAAAACCGACAAGGCATTGATTGCTAAGATGATTAATTTGCCTTCTGAAATTTATTTAGCTGATCTTATGACCCAAGTGAATGTGGAAGGAATTTATGAGGCAAGAGAGTTTATGCGGAAAGAATTGGCGGAAAAACTAAAAGAAGAGTTTGAGAAAGTTTACAAATCTAACCTGATTGTTGGGGAGTATAAGTTTCAAGTTGAAGACGTCGCCAAACGTAGCTTAAAGAATGCATGCTTAGGTTATTTAACCGCGCTGAGCGATGGGAGTGCCTGTAAGTTAGCAGTTCTGCAATTCGAAAATGCTAATAATATGACTGATAAATATGTTGCGCTTGATTTTTTAAGTAACACCGCGTGCACTAAACGTAAAGAGATATTGGAGTCTTTTTATAATCAATGGAAGCAAGATTCTTTGGTGGTAGATAAATGGTTTGCTGTTTGGGCAAGATCGTTTTTACCTGGTGCGTTAGAAGAGATAAAGGGATTATTAAAACATCCAGATTTTAACATTAAAAAACCTAATCGAGTGTATGCCCTGTTACGAGTTTTTGCTACGGCTAATCCTATGGTTTTTCATACCAAGTCAGGAGAAGGATATCGTTTGTTGGCAGATCAGATCTTGATTTTAGATAAAATTAATCCTAATGTGGCTGCGAGCTTAGTGGGGCCATTTGCCAAGTGGAGGCGACTTGATCAGGAAAGACAGAGGATGATGAAAGAACAGTTAGAGCGTATTTTAAACGAGCCAGGACTTTCGAAAAACGTTTACGAGCTTGTGAGCAAGAGTTTAAAATGAATTCAGAGCAGGTAAGTTTTAAATGTGGGGTATTATGCGTGTAACCGGTTTGCCAAAATTAATTGTAATGGTTCGTATTATAATAACTACCCTAGTGGCAGCATCATTGATGACTTTGGGCTTAATATTCAGCAAGCATAACCGCGGCTACGTGAATAAAAAAGTGCATATTTGGAATCAAAAAATGTTGCAGATTGTTCGAGCTAAATGTAAGATTTTTAATCCATATGGATTTGAATTTAAGACTGATAGACCTTATGTTATTATGAGTAATCACCTTAGTCTTTATGATATCCCGTTAATCTTTGCGATTTTTCCTGGCGCTACTGTGCGTATGATAGCCAAGAAAGAATTGTATCGTATCCCTATTTTTGGCTGGGGCATTAAAGCTGGCGAGTGTGTTTCGATTGATCGCAGGAACTCTCGGCAAGCAGTAAAGGATTTGGCTGTAGCCAAGAAAAAAATGCTAGGTGGCATTAAACTATGGATTGCGCCAGAAGGCACACGTTCGCGTACGGGTAAAATGGGTACATTTAAAAGAGGTGGTTTTAAACTAGCCTTAGAGGCACAGGCTATTATTGTTCCAGTAGCAATTATTGGCAGTAATAAAATTTTGCCACCTGAAACTTTTGATTTTAGTCTGGATGAAACTGTCGAAATGCATATTTGTAAGCCAATTGATACCATGGCTTATGGTTTAAAAGACTTGCCGCGGTTGATGGAAGATACGGCTGTGGAAATAAAAAAATTTTGTGAAACATAAAAAACAGGGGAAAACATGAGCGAAAACAATCAAACAGAAACTTTAGGTTTTCAAACTGAAGTGAAGCAATTACTGCATTTAGTTACCCATGCACTTTATAGCAATAAAGAAATATTCTTGCGTGAGTTAATTTCCAACGCGTCTGATGCGGCAGATAAGCTGCGATTTGAATCATTGGTTAACCATGCACTTTATGAGAATGAAACTGATCTAAAAGTGTGGGTGGATTTTGATGCTAAAGAGCGAACCATTACTGTGCGTGATAATGGTATTGGCATGAGCCGTGATGAAGTAATAGTTAATTTAGGTACGATTGCTAAATCTGGAACCAAAGATTTTTTAGCGGCATTAACTAGTGATCAAGCAAAAGATGCAAATTTAATCGGCCAGTTTGGTGTGGGATTTTATTCGGGTTTTGTTGTTGCTGATAAAGTTATCGTAAAAACTCGGCGCGCAGGATTACCTAAAGAATATGGAGTGTTATGGGAATCAAATGGGGAAGGGGACTTTACAGTTGTATCCATAGAAAAAGCAGATCGTGGTACGGAAGTTGTTTTGCATTTAAAGCAGGATGAAAGTGAGTTTCTTGATTATTTTCGTTTGCGTCAGATTATTACCAAATATTCTGATCATGTTATGTTGCCAATTATTATGAAGAAGCCTTTGGCGGAAAAGGAAACGGTGGCGCAAGAGGAAGTAGCAAATAAGGCCACAGCACTTTGGTCTCTGCCGAAAAAAGATATAAAAGATGAAGATTATAAGACATTCTATCGTCATATCAGTCACGATTTTGAAGACCCCTGCATATTCCGATCCAAATCGATCAATGATTCCAGTCCAAACCGATCAGTAATTCCAGTCCAAATCGATTAACGATTCCAGTTCAAATCGATCAAAACTTTCATGTCGAATGACCCACAATAATCAGATTTAAAACCTGATTGTTTTTTCAAAATAAGTTGTACTTCCAAGATTAATTAAAATTTGGAGATACAAAATGAGAGGTCATATAACAATGAGAAAAATTCGGGAAATATTACGTTTAAAATTTGCTCTTGAAATGGGAAACCAAAAAATCGCCAATAGTTTGGCAATTAGCAGCAGTACTGTACATGAATGTTTGCGCAGGGCTAATTTAGCTAATCTTAGCTGGCCGCTGCCAGATAACATAGATGATGAGATATTGGAGAAACAGCTTTACTCTCCGCCAAGACAAGCAATACCAAAGGAAGAGCGAGGTGAGTTGGATTGGTCTAAAATTCATGATGAGCTAAAACGCAAACACGTAACGTTAATGTTACTGTGGAACGAGTACAGAGAATCGTATCCAATGGGAATAGGCTACAGTCGGTTTTGCGATCTTTACTTGCTATGGAAAAAGCCATTAGACACATGGATGCGTCAAGATCATAAAGCTGGCGAAAAAATGTTTGTCGATTATGCAGGAGGCACTATTCCTATAAGCGATGGGCAAGGCTATATACATCAAGCACAGATTTTTGTTGCTGTGCTTGGCGCGTCTGGATACATCTACGCTGAAGCGACAATGACACAATCTTTGCAGGATTGGATAGAGTCACATTGTCGAGCTCTTAAATTCTTCGGCGGTGTTCCAGAGATATCGGTGCCTGACAATTTAAAAAATTGCACTGTCCTTGCCCATCGCTATGAGCCAGATATTAACCCAACTTATCATGACCTGGCAAAGCATTATGGGTTTGTAGTTATGCCTGCGCGCGTAAGAAAACCAAAAGATAAAAGTTTGGCGGAAAAAAGCGTACAAATTATACAGTACCAAATTCTAGCAAAATTACGCGATCAAACTTTTTTTAGTTTGGTAGAAGTAAATGAACCGATAGCAATTTTATTGAAAAAAATTAATTCGCAAGCTTTCCAAAAATTATCAGGATCACGGTTAAGCCAATTTGAGAAGTTAGATAAACCAGCTTTAAAACCACTACCAAGCACGCCCTACAAATTCGCTGAATGGGCAAAGGCAAGACTGGGTCCTGATTATCATATTGAATTGGATAAACACTTTTACAGCGTTCCGTATACTTTTATTAAAAAAATTTTGGATGTGAGATTTACTGATCAAACAGTTGAAATTTTTTATCGTTCAAAAAGAATAGCGGTTCACATGCGCAGTTACATACATAGACGACATACAACATTGAAAGAGCATATGCCTAAGGCTCATCAGAAATATGTCGAGTGGACTCCGGAACGAATTATTAATTGGGCTCGAAAAATAGGAATGGCAACAGCGCAATTAGTTGAGAAAGTTATCGAAACTAAAGAGCATCCACAATTAGCCTTTCGTGCATGCCTTGGGATCCTGCATCTTGGTAAGAGCTATACTGAACTACGGTTGGAAGCAGCATGTGTCCGCGCTTTAAAAATAGGAGCCTACAGTTATCACAACATAGCGTCTATTCTAAAAAATAATTTAGATAACGTGCCAGTAAGTTCATCGGAAACTTTAACAGCAACAAAAGAAGAACATGAAAACATTAGAGGAGGTGATTATTTTGAATAAGGGGACGCTGTCCCCTTAAACCCCTGAAGTATTTAGAGACGTAACTTGTAATTGATGAGGCGGGATTAGCCGCCTCAAGTTACGTCACTGTCATCAGCGCTTCCGCCTGTACAGTAATTTAATAATATAGGAGAAAAAATGTTAATACATCCAACAATTGAAAATTTAAAAAAACTACGTTTACTAGGAATGGCTAAAGCATTAGAAAACCAGCTTGATCAACCGCAAGTAGAAAGTATGAGCTTCGAAGAACGATTAGGGTTAATAATTGACCGTGAAATTTGTGATCGTGAAAATAGAAAATTACAAACAAGGCTTCGCAATGCAGCTTTAAAACAAACAGCGTCAGTAGAAGATATTGATTATCGCGCATCACGTGGTATTGATAAAAAGCTCGTATTTACTTTATCTAATTGCCAATGGATAAAAATGCACCGCAATGTTTTAATTATTGGTGCAACTGGTACAGGCAAAACATATCTTGCTTGCGCTTTGGCACATAAAGCTTGTTTAGAAGGAAACTCTGTTTATTACAGTCGCCTCTCAAGACTTCTGCCAGATTTGGGTTTAGCACGAGGCGATGGTAGCTATAATAAAAAAATGAAACAGCTGGCAAAGGTCGAGGTTTTGATTTTAGACGACTGGGGACTTTCTCCTCTTACAGATGAGCAACGTCGTGATTTATTAGAGCTACTAGACGATCGTCATGAAAAATGCTCTACTATTGTTACCAGTCAACTGCCAATTAAACTCTGGCATGAAGCCATTGGAGATAAAACTTTGGCTGACGCTATTATGGATCGACTGGTACACAACGCTTATCGGTTAGAATTAAAAGGTGACGACTCTATGCGTAAATTTCGTAATGAAAATCTGAATAAGAGGGATAAATAACTAAATTATAACAAAGGTCTTTCGCTTTGATTTTTTTGATCGGTTTGGATCGGAATCGTTAATCGATTTGGACTGGAATTACTGATCGGTTTGGACTGGAATCATTGATCGGTTTGAATCGGAATGATTGATCGATTTCATCGGAATACGCAGACCCCTTAGCTTGGACTCACAATCAAGTTGAAGGAAACCTCGAATATACAACCCTGTTATATTTGCCGAGTCGCGCGCCTTTTGATTTTGGCATGCGAGATAAAAAATATGGTTTAAAACTTTATGTGCGGCGTGTATTTATTTTGGACGATGCTGAGCAGTTGTTGCCTAATTATTTACGTTTTGTGCGTGGTGTGGTTGATTCGAAAGATTTACCACTTAATGTTTCGCGTGAGATTTTGCAGAGTAATCGTATTATTGAGCAGATGCGCTCTGGAGTAATCAAACGTGTTTTGGATCTCTTGGAAAAATTAATAACCGACGAACCAGAAAAATATACTAAATTTTGGTCGACTTTTGGGAGTGTGTTGAAAGAAGGGGTGGCTGAAGATTTATCTAATCAAGAACGCATTGTAAAATTATTTAGGTTTGCTTCAACTAAAACTGATACGGCAGAGCAAAATATTTCATTAGATGAATATATAAAGCGCATGCACCAAGATCAGGACAAAATTTACTACATTACGGCTGAAGGTTTTAACGCCGCAAAAAATTCTCCACATTTGGAAATATTCCGTCAAAAGGGTATTGAAGTGTTGTTACTCGATGAACGTATTGATGAGTGGTGGTTGGCACATTATCATGCCCACTCTGGTAAAGAATTTCAGTCAGTTGCCAAAAGTGACGTTGACTTAAGTAAATTTACTGACAGCACTAAAAAAGAAGAAAAAGAAAAACTGAAAACTGATTGCGAAGATCTATTGAAAAAAATGCAGAAAGTTTTGACTGATCGTATTAAAGAAGTTCGTGTTAGTGAGTTATTAACAGATTCTCCGGTTTGTATTGTGACTAGTAAAAGCGATATGAGCTATAACTTGCAGCGTATTATCTCAGATATGGGTCAAAATACTCCTACTATTAAACCGATTTTAGAAATTAATCCACAGCATGTTTTGATTCAGCAATTAAAAAATACGGCTGACGAAAAGCTTTTTGCCGAGTGGGCGCATTTGTTCTATGAACAGGCAGTTTTAGCTGCTGGTGGTAAGCTAGCGCGAGTTTATTAAACTCAAAATTTTTCAGTTAATTCTTTTGTAAAAAATCATTTTAAAATAACAAGATAGGCTGTTTTTTTGACACTAAAAATGTACACACTGTATTTGTGCATAGCATATTATCTAAATTATGTCCTAAATCACTTGACATGTAATCAGTTTTATCTATAATTGTACATACTGTACATTATATAAAACTGACTCTGAATATGGCATTTATTCAATCTAGAATTTCAAGAGGAAATAAATATTGGTCGATAGTTGAATGTCACCGTATAAACGGTAAGCCACGTACTTTCATATTAGAGTATTTGGGCACGGCCACTACTTTGCTAAAGCGGCTGAAAGATGGAGTATCAATTAAAAGTTACTCTCATGGTGATACGGCTGCATTATTAAGCGCGGCTACAGAATTAGATATCGTTAGTATTGTTAATAAATATGTTTCTCCTAATAAAAGAGGAATTAAAGCCAAGAGAGATGGGTTGACGGTTGGAGCATCTTTTTTGTTGGCTGCAATTGGTAGAGCATGTCAGCCGACAAGTAAGATGGGTTGGTATGATTGGTGCAAAGAAACATCATTAGAATATTGTCTAAAAACGGGACCATTAAAGAAACTTGATTCTCAACATTTCTGGGATCAAATGTGTTCTTTATCTACTGAAGCTATAGCTAAAATTGAAGAAGAAGTTGTAACAAAATTGATAAACCTGCAAGATTTAAAACTAGATTGTTTATTTTTTGACACCACAAATTTTTTCACTTTTATAGATTCGACAAATGACCGTTGTGATTTACCAAAACGTGGAAGAAATAAACAAAAGCGTTTTGATTTGCGACAAGTGGGTTTGGCCTTATTGGTTTCAAAAGAGGATCAATTTCCGCTGTTCCATAAAACTTATTGCGGCAATAAAAATGACGTTACTGTATTCAAAGAAAACTGTAGTGAATTATTAGAACGATTGAGACACATAACAAAAGAATTAGCAGATGTAACACTTGTCTTTGATAAGGGTAATAATAGCAAAGAAAATTTTGCTACACTGAACCAAAATCAAGATTGTTATTATGTTGCTGGATTAGTTCCAGCGCACTTCAAAGATTTAATAAAAGAAGCAAACAGGCATTTTTCAGAAATTACTATAGAAGGTGAAACATTACCAGCATATCGAATTAAAAAAGAAATATGGGGACATGAATTAACATGTGTGGTTACTATCTCAACGCAACTTAAAGAAGGGCAGATCCAAGGTATTGCGCAACATTTAGAAAAAAAATACAAGACACTGAATGAGCTTAAACAGCAACTTGAAAACCCCAAAGGTAGAAAAAAATTTACCAAAACAGAGTTAGAAGAACGCTTGCGAAATATTATCAAAGGACAATTTATAGAAGATATTTTAATGTATAAAATAATCGAGCTGGAAAACAATAAATTAAGTTTTACTTATTTCATAGATACACATGCATTCGATAAACTAAAAGAAGAGATACTGGGACGAAAAATAACAGTAACAAATCGACACGAGTGGAACAACGAAGAAATATTGTTAGCTTATCGAGGTCAAGCTAAGGTCGAGTACTCATTCCGTAATTTTAAAAATCCATACCATATGGCAATTCGTCCTCAGTACCATTGGACTGATCAGAAAATAGAAGCTCATTTTTTAATGTGCATCATTGGTTATCTTTTGACAGTATATGTTTATAGAAAAATAAAACATTGCTATTCTAGAAATGTTAGTCATTTTATGGATGATCTCAAAAGCATACGATTAGGATGCGTTACACAGGGAAGCAACAAAGTAACATATCAACTAGAAAAAATTGATTCTGCCATACAAGAAATGGCAGAAAAGTTAGATATAACAAATCAAAATATTCGGCCAAAAGTTAATTTCAGTGACTACACTTAAGATGGGCGCTTTGCCTTATTGGACAAGGGTTTGCAGCGTTTTTGTTTTTGAGTTTAATAAACTCGCGCTAGATGATACTGCCGCATTTGTGAAGCGGCTGAATGCGTTGTTGGTTTAGAATTTGTACAAAATTACTTCCATATTTTCACCAAATTTTGGATATTTTATGGGAGGTTTTTTTGGTTATTTTCAAGTTTTTTAGGGTTTCTGTCTCAAAAACCCGTATCGTTTTGTAATTCTGATTTGATTTTACTCAATGAATTGAGTAAAATTGCTCAATTCATTGAGTAATTTTGCTCAATTTTAAAAAACCCATAGTAGGTATCCCACATGTATAAAAGACCAGTTTATCAAATATTGCAGCAAAAATTGCTAGAAAAACGCCTATTTCTACAGATTATTTCTGGTCCGAGGCAAGTAGGCAAAACCACATTGGTGCAACAAGTGTTGAATGAGTTATCCTGTGTTTATCATTATGCTACGGCTGATGAGCCAGGTTTGCTTGACCATACTTGGATCGAAGCACAATGGCACATTGCACGCAAAAAGATTAACAATGAGAATAAAAAACCGGTAATTTTAGCATTAGATGAAGTGCAGAAAATACCCGAATGGTCAACCATTGTTAAGAAATTATGGGATGAGGATACTCGCAGCAAAACGTCATTGCAGGTTGTGTTACTTGGCTCGTCGTCTTTATTAATGCAAAAAGGCTTAGAAGAAAGTATGGCTGGAAGGTTTGAGATTATTAACTTGCCTCACTGGTTTTTTTCCGAAATGCGTGATGCCTTTGGTTGGGCATTAGATAAATACATTTATTTTGGTGGATATCCTGGTGCCGCAGCAATAGTGAATGATGAACCGCGTTGGGCAAAATATGTTACTGATTCGTTAATTGAACCGACTATTACGCGAGATATTTTACTTTTGAACCCAATTTATAAGCCGGTTCTTTTAAGACAGTTATTTCAGCTTGGTTGCCATTATTCTGGGCAAATATTATCACTGCAGAAAATGTTGGGGCAGTTGCATGATGCAGGTAACACTACCACTTTGTCTCATTATCTTGAACTACTTTATGGTGCTGGTATGTTGACCGGTTTGCAAAAATACTCTGGGCCTGTTGTAAAACAAAAAGCCTCCAGTCCTAAATTGCAGGTTTTAAATAATGCGCTAATGAACTCCCAGTCTGATATAAATTTCGCTCTAGCAAGGCAAAATCATGAATATTGGGGGCGTTTAGTGGAGTCAGCTATTGGCGCGCATTTGGTAAATAGCGCGTTCGGCAGTAAAAAAATACAAGTATTTTATTGGCGCAGTGGCAATTTTGAAGTTGATTTTGTTATCAAGAAAGGAGCAAAAATTATTGCGCTTGAAGTTAAAAGCACTAGAAGAGAAGTTTCGCTACCAGGTATGGCAGAATTTAAGAAAGTCTATAAAAACGCAACCCCACTTCTTGTTGGTGGTTCAAGTGGAGTTGCATTAGAAGAATTTTTATCTAAGCCGCTGAGTGAGTGGCTATAGGTGCTTTTTTGATAGCAATAGTTTGGCCATGTGCTGGGATTCTTCTTTTATGATAGCGTCAACCTTTGTTTTATCGTGTGCAGGCAGATAATTTTTTAGGCCAACATAAAACAGAATAGAATCTTTTTCGCGAGCGATAGCATAATCTAAAGCTATTTTCATATCGGTAAGCTTATGCGTATCCAAGGAAGGTATGGATCTGCTAGCGCGTATCAATTCTTGCATGTAAGCTTCGTATTCTGTATCTTCTGCTACTCCGGGTGACTGTTCTTTGGGGGTGGTTTCAAGGAGTTTAGTGTAAAAATCTTCGTGTTTTTCCTCTTCCAGCATTAGTTGGTGGAAAAGATCTTTTATATTTTTAGTGCTAGCTCCTTCACCTAGCCCTTTATATAGGGCAGTACTTTCTTTTTCTTTTTCAATTGCAAATTTGACCACTTCGCTGATATAGAATAATTTTGTCATAATTGCTCCCTAAATAGTCTAATTTATCTGATGTATTTTACAGCCAAAACAAGCATAGATCAAAATCTTCTTTCTATCCTAATCGGTCAATTTGATAATGCGTATATTTTGGTATTGGTTTTTTTATGGAAGGCTTAGCGATAATCAGAACATAGTGATTCAGACGGCCATATGAGTCTTGATCATGCCAGCGTGCCTCAAATTCTTTTATCGGAATAAGAGTATAATTTCCTAATGTCGAAGGATCCATAAAATATATGTTTTTATCATCGTACCCTGTAGCTACTACCCAATGCCCGTAATTCCATTCGTTTTTCCATTCGTCAAAGGGAAGATCAATACAATTTCCATGTGGCCATGCTTGAATTGGAATCATTATCGGAAGATTATTATTGAGAAGTTGTTTAAGTTGATCTATTGTTACATCGAAACGTTCTTCTACTACAAATTTTTGTTCTTCTGCATACTTTATTATTTCTTTTCGATTAGTACCATCTTCTTGAGTAGTCCCTAAAATTTCCATCAACTTATCTTCACTTACTTCTAGTCCATAATATGCTAATATTGATTGGGCTGCTACAACACCACAATCATAATCTGAAAATTGTCGTATTAATGGTACATAGATAAGTTTACCTTTGGTACTACTAATATCAGATAATATTTGTGTTGTATGGCAACTTGTTACTGATCCTTCTACAAGATGGTCGCCCCCTTTCTCCCCTTTAGCTCTAATATATATTTTTTTAATAATTTTTTTTGTCGGAGAACCTTTGCCGATGTCTTTTGCAAAACCAACACCAGGATTACAAAATAAAAGAAGCGTCGATAATACAACCAAGAGTGTCTTTAAATTTACCATGACAGCCACCTAATTATTATTAAATTTGCGTGGTAACAACTATGGCGCATTTAAAACCATTTTTTGATTTTGTTCAAGAATTCTATAAAGTGGCGTCCCGGAGAGGATTTGAACCTCCGACCTGTCCCTTAGGAGGGGACTGCGCTATCCAGCTGTGCCACCGGGACAATGTTCTAAGCAACTTTTAGTATCAGTTGCTTGGTTAATTCTATTGGTAGGCCAGTAATACTATCTGGTGCTCCTTCAATTTTTGCAATATATTTTTTTAATAATAAATCATCGAGTGAAAACCCACCAGCACAAGTTATAACATATTCTTGGTTCGCTATTTGTTCAACCATATTTTCTGGAATCGGATGAAACCAAATTTTGGCAATATCAACTCCGGATTCTTGTTTTTTGTTTAATGTATTAGTAACAGTAACTGCAGTGATTGTCTCAGCAGGATACTGCATATACATACGTAAAAATTCATGCGCCTCATTTTGATCTTTGGGTTTTTCCAATATTTTACTATTACAACGAACTACTTGATCAGAAGTGATCAATATAGCTGCTTCACTTATTTTGGGCAATAGTGCCATTGCTTTAGCGCAGGCCAGAGCAGAAACTAATCGTTCTGGGACATCACTTCGGATTGATTTTTCATCGATATTGGGATCGAGTACTGTAAATTCATATCCCATTTTTGTGAGTATTTGTCTTCTTCCTGGTGATTTCGAGC
Organism: Gammaproteobacteria bacterium; assembly: GCA_964213355.1. Taxonomy (GTDB): domain Bacteria; phylum Pseudomonadota; class Gammaproteobacteria; order UBA9339; family UBA9339; genus JBAXAM01. The sequence continues at coordinate 115,422 of CAXOVY010000030.1, read as the reverse complement.
CTAAAATAAATTTCATACGTTATCATGCCTAAAGAATGGTGGAGCCGAGGAGGATCGAACTCCCGACCTCCGCATTGCGAACGCGGCGCTCTCCCAACTGAGCTACAGCCCCATAAATCAAATCAATCTATATTGGAGGGCGATTTTAGACTATAAATAGGGTAGAGGCAAACTAGTTGAATTTATATGAAATGTTTTTTACATGAAATCCTTCTCTTTTTCTTAGAAACTGTTATTTTAATATGCTTGACTGAGCTGTTTTAACAGAATTATGAAGCTAAAAAAAATAAAAATGTCAGGTTTTAAATCATTTGTTGATCCAACAACAATTCAGCTGCAAAGCAGTTTGACCGGTGTGGTTGGGCCTAATGGTTGTGGTAAGTCAAACATCATTGATGCAGTACGCTGGGTTATGGGTGAAATCTCAGCGAAACAACTGCGCGGCGAATCGATGACCGATGTTATTTTTAACGGTTCATCTTCGCGTAAACCGGTTGGCCAAGCCTCAGTAGAATTAACTTTTGATAATGGCGATGCCAGTCTTGGCGGAGAATATGCTCAATATAGTGAAATTTCAATTCGTCGTGAAGTTGATCGTAATGGATTCTCTGATTACTTCCTTAATAATGCTGGTTGTCGGCGCAGGGACATTACTAATATTTTTCTTGGTACCGGTTTGGGTCCGCGCAGCTATGCCATTATTGAACAAGGCATGATTTCTAAAATAATTGAGGCAAAACCAGATGAGCTTAGGGTGATGATCGAAGAAGCGGCTGGAATATCTAAGTATAAAGAACGACGCCGTGAGACAGAGAATCGTATAAAACATACAAAAGAAAATCTTTTAAGATTAAATGACATACGAGATGAACTTGATAAGCAACTTAAATATTTAAAATCACAAGCAAGTGCCGCCGAACGCTACAAAAAATTAAAACAAGAAGAGCGCTTGACTAAAGCTCAGTTGCACGCATTACACTGGAGAGACTTGGCGCAAAAATTAGCTACCCAGGAAGTGGCCATAAAAAACGAAGAACTGCAACTGGAAAATAAAATCACTGAGTCGCATGCGTTTGAGGCCAAAATTTCCCAGTTGCGGGAACAACGTAGTAGTGGTACTGAAAAATTTAATCAAGTGCAAGAAGGTTACTATAGTGTTGGTGCTAATATCGCGCGACTGGAGCAGCAAATTCATCATATTCATGAGCGTCGCGAGCAGCTAACCAAAGATTTGGCTCAGGCTAATCAGGTTTGGCAAGAAACTACGGCGCATCAAGCGACCGATCGAGGCCAAATTGAATTGTTGTCGGCTGAAAAAATAGAGCTTGAAGCTGAAATCGTAGGGCTACAGGAAAACTCAAGCCAAGCGCAGCGAGAATTACTAGAAGCAGAACAACAAATGCAGTTGTGGCAGCATAATTGGGACAATTTTAATGCAAATGCAGCACGAATTTCTCAGCGGCTTGAAGTTGAGCAAACCCGTATTCAACACTTGGATCAAAGAATTTCTCAGGAAACTAAAAATTTGGAGAAATTTAAAGCCGAACTTGCAGGTTTAGAATTTGCTTCTTTGACTTCAGAAGTCAGCAGCCTAAGTGATAGATTTGAAGATTTAAAAAACCAGCATGAAAAATTACATAACAGTTTAGCTACAAAGCAACAACAGATTACGATGCAACGTGAAGGTAATAATAAGCTTGCGCTTACGCTTGATCAGATTCGTAACAAACTCCAAACTTTAACCGGTCGTTATTCTTCATTAGAAGCATTGCAACAAACTGCACTTGGAAAAAATGATGCTGTTTTGGCAGATTGGTTAAAGCAGCATAATCTTGAGCAAAAACCGCGCTTGGCACAAGAATTGCAGGTTGTCCCTGGTTGGGAAACTGCAGTTGAAACGGTACTTGGTGTTTATCTTGAAGCAATATGTGTTGATGGTATTAATAATGTTATAGCGACCATCAAAACTTTAACGCATGGTAATTTGATTTTGTTTGATACTACCGCGCGAGCAGCATTGGTTCGAACAGTCCCACAGACGACTACTTTATTAAGTAAAGTAAATTCAAATCTTTCTATCAACAATTTGCTCCAAGGTATTTATGCCGCAGAAAATATTACCGAAGCATTGGCTCTGTGCTGTAAACTAAATCCAGGTGAATCAATTGTTACCAAAGACGGTATTTGGCTTGGAGCTGGGTGGGTGCGAGTTGCTTATGACACTAATCAAAAAACAGGTATTTTGCAGCGTGAACGAGAACTTCAGGAGCTGGGTTTAATTATTAAACAAGAACAAAATAATCGCACCCAGAGAGAAGAAGAGTTTAAGAGTGAGCAAAATATTTTGGTGGTTTTAGAGCAGGAATATCAGGAGTTGCAGCAGCAATTACGCCTGGTTACTACTGAATATAGCGAAGTGCAAAGTCAAGTTAGCTCCAAACAAATTCATTTGGATCATCTTAGGCAGCGCAAGCAAAATCTTGTAAGCGAAATTAAAACGCACGAACAAAATCTACAAAATGAAAAAGAACAACTAAATATAGCACAAAAAGCATGGCAAGATGCATCTACCCAAAAGACTATCGATGATTCTGAGCGTACTACCTTGATAACGCAGCGCGATCAAATACAAGAGCAGCTAGTAGTGGTGCGCGCGCGTGCTAATCAAGAACTGCAAAATGTTACGCATGTGACGATGCGCTTGCAGTTATTACAAAAGCAAGTTGATTATTTGGTTCAAAGTTTGGATCGTAACACTAATCGCATAGTTGGCTTAAAGGAACACCAGGCTCATATAGAAAGCTCCTTGGCTGAAAACGAAGCACCCTTGATTAATATACAGCAGGAGTTACAATACGAATTAGAAGAGCGCCTTAAAATCGAAACACAGTTAGTGTCAGCCAAACAACAACTGGCAAGTATTGAACATGGGTTACGCGAGTTAGAACAGAGGCATGCTGAACACCAGGAAGCAAGCGAGCAAATCCGTATATCTTTGGAGAAATTACGCACCGAGCGTCAAGGATTGCAAGTTCGGAGTACTACTTATCAAGAGCAAATTGCCGAACTTGAAATGCAATTAGATAGTTTGCTAGAAGCAATGCCTGAAGATGCTGCCATTAATGTATGGGAAGAAAAGTTGACACACTTGGCGTCTCGTATTGAGCGTCTTGGTTTAATTAATCTGGCGGCAATTGAAGAGTTTGAAAAGTTGCAAGAGAGGAAAAATTATTTAGATGCACAAAACCAAGATTTGGTAAGCGCATTAAACACTTTGGAGGACGCAATTCGTAAAATTGATCATGATACCAAAGAGCGTTTCAAAGAGGCTTACGATAGTATCAATATACGATTTCAAGACCTATTTCCTAAAATTTTTAGTGGTGGCAGGGCATATTTAGAGCAGACCGCTAATGACTTGCTTGAAACTGGTGTGTTGATTATGGCGCAGCCACCAGGTAAACGTAATTCTAACATTCATTTATTATCTGGTGGTGAAAAGGCATTAACGGCCATCTCCTTAATTTTTTCTATTTTCCAATTAAATCCGGCACCATTTTGTATGTTGGATGAAGTTGATGCGCCGCTGGATGATATAAATATATCGCGGTTTTGTAATTTAGTAGCCGAGATGGCGAAAACAGTGCAGTTTATTTTTATAACGCATAATAAACTGACTATGGAAATTGCTGAGCAATTGATTGGTATAACAATGCAGGAAGCTGGAGTGTCACGTATTGTTACGGTTGATATTGATGCAGCAGTGGCATTGGCGGGGACTGATAAAAAATAATCTCTGAGAGAATATATGTCATCGTTATTTTTTTATGCAATACTCGCATTTGTTCTTGCTGCCATTGGTTGGTTGTTTTTATATCAACGTAAGCAAGCAAAAAAACGCCCAATTAATATCAAGCGTGAACCAGTTATTGATTTTAACGAGCCATGCTCTATTATAGCGAGCGAAGCAACGCAGCAAGCTCCTGCTATTGCCGATAAACAACCGGCATATAATTCGGACATTATTGTCCTGCAAATTCAAGCTTTTCCCGGAAAGCCTTATATGGGTTATGAACTGTTGCAAACTTTACTATCTGTGGGGTTTGATTTTGGTGATATGAATATTTTTCACCGGCATGAAGGCAAAGATGGTAAGGGTAATGTGTTATTTAGCATCGCAGCTGCTACGCCAGATGGATCATTTGCCATAAATGATATGGGCGCTTTTAAATGTGCTGGTTTGGTGATGTTTATGAAGTTGGATGCCAAGCAAAAATTAATGACGCGTTTTGATTTAATGCTAGATGTTGCGCGCCAATTAATAGAGGAGCTTGGTGGTGAAATTTATGATGATCTCTATCAACCGATAAATGCTGCAGTAATTAGACGCTTGCGAGAAAAAATTTGTACAGTGGAAACGAGCAGTTTATATGTGGCGGATTTGCTAGATAATCTTGACTAAAAATATCCAATGACTGCTGCAATAAAAAACATCACAAAACGCATTGCTGAGCTTAAAAACAAGCTTAACGATTATAGCTATTATTACTATGTTCTCGATCAGCCTAAAGTTCCAGATGTTGAATACGATCGTTTGTTTCTAGAATTGCAGCAACTTGAGGCTAAGTATCCCGAGTTAATTACTAGGGACTCGCCGACTAAGCGGGTAGGGTCTAAACCTGTAAGTTCTTTCAAACAAATACATCATACAATATCGATGTTATCGCTTGACAATGCTTTTGCTCTTGATGATGTATTAAATTTCGATCGTCGTATTCACGAGCGCTTAAAAATTGAAAGTGAAATTGAGTATGTTTGTGAACCCAAAATCGACGGTATAGCCGTAAGTTTGTTCTATGAAAATGGTGTTTTAACTAAAGCTGCTACTCGTGGCGATGGGGTTGTGGGTGAAGACATTTTGCAGAATGTGCGGACGATCCCAAGTATTCCATTAGTGTTGCGTGGTAGTGATTTCCCGCAAGTATTAGAAATTCGCGGTGAGGTTTATATGCCACTTGCGGGATTTGAAAAATTTAATGTAGCGGCCGATAAAGCTGGTGAAAAAACTTTTGTTAATCCACGTAATGCTGCTGCTGGTAGTTTGCGGCAACTTGATCCTAAAATAACCGCAAGTCGGCCATTGGATATTTTTTGTTACACTGTTGGTGAAGTTGCAGGTGGAGCATTACCAACTAGGCACAGTGAAATATTATTAAAAATAAAGGAATGTGGTTTAAAAATTAATCCAGAAATAAAAGTAGTTATCGGTATAAAAAGATGTTTAGGTTATTACCAATCCATTGGTAAAAAACGCGACAAATTACCATATGAAATTGATGGTGTAGTTTATAAGGTAAATGACTTACAGCTACAAAATAAATTGGGGTTTATTTCGCGTGCACCACGTTGGGCGATTGCCCATAAATTTCCGGCTCAGGAAGAGTTAACTAAAGTTTTAAATATTGAATTTCAGGTTGGTCGCACCGGAGCGATTACCCCAGTTGCTCGATTAGAACCAGTTTTTGTTGGTGGTGCTACCGTCAGTAATGCTACCTTGCACAATATTGATGAAGTTTGGCGTAAGGATGTGCGCGTAGGTGATACCGTTATTATTCGTCGCGCTGGTGATGTAATTCCTGAAGTTGTTTCCGTAGTAAAAGAGCGGCGTCCTCATGATGCAAAACCAGTAACTCTTCCGAGGCTCTGTCCTGTATGCGGCTCGGAAATAGTAAAAGTAGAAGGTGAGGTAGTATCGCGTTGTAGTGGTGGTTTATATTGCAGCGCGCAACGCAAAGAGACAATTAAGCATTTTGCCTCACGTGGTGCACTCGACATTAAAGGCTTAGGCGATAAACTAGTTGATCAACTAGTTGATAGTGGTCTCGTAAACAATGTAGCTGAACTATATTTTTTAACAGAAGAAAAAGTTGCAGCACTTGAGCGTCGTGGAGAAAAATCAGCACAAAATCTGTTACAAGCCATCGCCGAAAGTAAAGATACAACATTGGCTCGGTTTATTTATGCTTTGGGTATTAGGGAAGTGGGGGAAACTACCGCGCAAAGTTTAGCTAAGCATTTTGGTGATATGCACAAGTTGATGGAGGCAGAAGTTAGTGATCTTGAAGTGATTACCGATATTGGTCCAGTTGTGGCTACGCAAATCGTAACTTTTTTTCGCCAAAAACATAATCGGGAATTGATTGAAAACTTGCTTAAATCTGGAATTCGTTGGCCAAAACAAGAACTACAGCTCAAGCAACCACTTGCAGGTCAAATGTTTGTATTGACCGGTAGTATGGAATCTATGAGTCGTGAAGATGCAAAGGAAAAACTTCTTGCTTTAGGCGCCAAAGTAAGCGAAAGCGTTTCTAAAAAGACTACTTATGTTGTAGTCGGTGCTGATCCCGGGTCGAAGCTAGCTAAGGCAGAAAAGTTTGGTGTCAAGATAATTGATGAAAAAAAGTTGCTTGGAATTTTAAAAGTGAAGGAACCATAAGAATGGAAATTCAATTTTTAGGCGCAACTAAAACTGTAACTGGATCTAAATATTTATTGAAGACCAATGATAAAAAAGTTTTAATTGATTGTGGTTTGTTCCAGGGTCTTAAAGATTTGCGTTTGCGCAATTGGTGTCCATTTCCAATAGCACCTGTAACCATTGATGCGGTGGTACTGACCCATGCTCATTTAGATCATACGGGTTATTTGCCTCTGCTCGTTAAAAATGGCTTTCATGGTAAAATTTATTGTACCCAGGTTACCAAAGAAATATGCAAGATTTTATTGTTAGATAGTGGTCATCTCCAGGAAGAAGATGCGGCGCGCGCTAATAGACATGGCTATTCAAAGCATAAACCGGCTTTGCCACTTTATACCCGTGCTGATGCTGAAGCAGTATTTCCGCAGCTGACCGCTGTTGCCTTTCACCAGGATTTTATGGTTGGTGATTTAAGTTTTCGTTACAATCATGCTGGGCATATCCTCGGCGCTGCGTGTTTGATAGTAAAGCAGTATGATACTTCTATTTTGTTTTCTGGTGATTTAGGGCGTACGGATGATCCGTGTATTATTGCTCCAGAAAACATTTTCGCAGCTAATTATTTGGTAATAGAATCAACCTATGGAGATCGTTTGCATGAAAAGATTAATCCCAAAGAACAATTGGGAGAGGTTATTAAGCGAACGGCTCAGCGAGGTGGAACCGTGATTATTCCGGCTTTTGCAGTTGGTAGAACCCAGAGTATTTTGTATTATATTTACCAACTTAAGCAAGAAGGAAAAATTCCTAATATTCCAGTTTTTTTAGATAGCCCGATGGCGCAAGATATGACCGAAATTATGTTAAGGCATAAGGAAGAACATCGCTTTTCGGAAAAAATTTGTACTGCAGCTGCACACATGGCGCGTTATATCAACACGGTTGAAGAATCTAAAAAGCTGGATAATTATCCATTTCCTAAAATTATTATCTCAGCTAGCGGTATGCTTACTGGCGGAAGAGTTTTGCATCATATTAAGGCTCTTGCTAATGACAAACGTAATGCGATTGTGCTTTCTGGTTACCAAGCAGCTGGTACTCGAGGTGATGCTTTGCTGCGTGGTATAAACACAATTAAAATATATGGAGAATTGGTTACGGTAAATAGTGAGGTTGTTGCCCTAAGCAATATTTCTGCGCATGCTGATTATCAAGAAATGACCGATTGGTTAAAAAATATAACAACCCCGCCGCGCAAAGTGTTTATAACTCATGGTGATCCCGCTGCAGCTGAGTTTTTACAAAAGAAAATTACGGATACTTTGCACTGGTCCTGCGAGATACCGGAATACTTGCAGACCGAACAACTTTCTTAAAATAAAAAAGGCATAATTATGTCAATAAAAAAGCGTATCCAAAGAAACCCAAAAAGCAATACAAATATATTAAAGGAATTAAATACTATTCGCGATTTTATTCGTTTGGCGGTAAGTCGGTTTGGACAAGCACAAATTTACTTTGGTCATGGTAGCGATAATGCTTGGGATGAAGCAGTTTATTTAGTTTTACATACACTACATTTGCCACAAAATATAGATCAGGCTATGTTAGACGCAAAGCTTACAATTGGTGAAAAGCAGACTGTGTTAAAAGTCATTAGTCGCCGTATTAAAGAGCGTGTTCCCGCTGCTTATTTAACTCAAGAGGCATGGTTTGCCGGGTTGTCTTTCTATGTCGATGAACGTGTGTTAATTCCCCGTTCGCCAATGGCAGAATTAATTCAAAAGCAGTTTACTCCATGGATTGATCCGAAAAAAGTGAAACGAATTTTAGATATTGGTACTGGTAGTGGCTGTATAGCGATTGGCTGTGCTTATGCTTTTCCTAACGCTACGATTGATGCAGTCGATATTTCGAAAGCGGCGTTAAAAGTTGCAGCAATAAATTGTGCCAAGCATAATCGTACAAAACAAGTACGATTGCTGCAATCAGATTTGTTTGGCGCACTTGAAAATACAACTTATGATATTATTATTAGTAATCCACCATACGTGAGTAGGGCGGAAATGCAATTATTGCCGCAGGAATATCGACATGAACCAAGTGGTGCCCTACTTGCCGGTAAAAATGGGGATGAAATAGTTGAAGTAATTCTTAAAGAAGCACCAAAGCATTTGTCGCCTAATGGAATTTTGGTGGTTGAAGTTGGTAATAGTGAGCCTGTAGTGTTACAGAAATATCCGCATTTGCCGTTTACTTGGTTAGAATTTGAGAAAGGAGAGGCAGAAGTATTTCTGTTGACAGCCAGTCAATTAAAAAACTGCTAATTTTCTGGATACTAACCGAAATTTCTATTATGATAATTCCTCAAAGATTGGTGTCTCAAAAGTTGTTGGGAGCTTTATTATGCGTAAAAATTTTATTTGTATTATTTGCAGTTTTTTAATCACAGTAAGTGCTTTTGCTACATCAAGCATGATTTATGGTCCAACAACGGCAGATGATACTCTTTGGCATATTGCTAATGAACTAAAACCAAATAATGAGGTTTCGATAGAGCAGGTTATGCTTGCTTTATTTTGTCATAATGAAGATGCTTTTTCTAGTAGCAATATAAATGCGCTTAAACCAGGAAAGATTATTAAACTTCCAAGTATTGATGGAATTAATAGTATTCCGAAAGATCAGGCTTACCTCGAAGTGGAAAAACAGAATCGCCAATGGAAAAAAGCCTATTTAAAACGCCCGATTAAGCACCACAAACCAGCCAAGGTATTGAAACCTAAAAAAACCAAAAATACCAATCTAGGACAATCAAGGCAGCCATCAAGCGCAGCAACACTTTCAGAACCATTACAACAACAGCCGGTTGTAGAGATACCTCCAGTTCAAGCTATACAACAGCCATTGGTCGCAATAATGCCACAGCCGCCAACTCCGTCTGCACAAGAAATAGCCGAGGCTATTAATGCTAAAAATAGTATTGTGCAAGCCCAGGTGATCCAGCTTAACGAAAGGATAAGTTCCCTTGAACAAAATGTAGCGCAATTAAAAAAATATATCTTGGAGAGCCAGAAGACTTTCTGGGATAATTTGAAACCCATACAGCAATATATAGCTGAATTGGCTACACATGGTCAACCTCTGTTTACTATTTTATTTGTTTGTGTGGTTGTCTTGTTGCTCTTAATATTGTTTTACCTGTTGCTTAGGCGTCGTAAAAGTTCTGTTGAGGCTAACACACCACACCACGACGTAGTGTTTGCTAAAGAAGAATATGATCTGATGGAAAGCAAAGAAGGTATTGCTGCCAAATTAAATCTAGCTCGTGCTTATATTGATATGGGAAAAGGAACTGAAGCACGCATTATGCTTGATGAAGCGTTGGCAAATGGCAGCTCGTCTGAGCAAGCAGAGGCAAAAGAGCTACTAGCAAAAATCAAAGAATTTTAGTGTTGAACCTACGTCCATAATAAATTGGTTTTTACAAAGGTAGATATGCGTATTGCTTTAGGTGTCGAATACGATGGCACTAATTATCATGGTTGGCAACGTCAAAATAATATTTGTACTGTCCAGGAAAAAATCGAATATGCCTTAGCCCAAGTTGCTGCGGAGCCGATTAGTGTGATTTGTGCTGGGCGAACTGATGCGGGTGTGCATGCTCTTGGTCAAGTAATGCATTTTGATACCGCGGCTATGCGATCAGATCGTGCCTGGATTTTAGGAACCAATACCAATTTACCCCCGGATATCCGTGTGCTTTGGGCGCGCCATACGGCTCCTGATTTTCATGCGCGTTTCTCAGCAACCGCGCGCCAGTACCGCTATATAATCTATAACAATAAAGTTGCTTCTGCTATTTTGCGTCATCGAGCGATGTGGTTGCCATTTGTGCTTGATGAAAAACTGATGCATAAAGCGGGGCAGTATTTAGTTGGAAAACACGATTTTTCTTCGTTTCGTGGTAGTGGCTGTCAGGCAAAAAGTGCAGAGCGTAATATTGTGTCTCTCGTAGTTACGCGTAATGGTGGCATGATAACTATTGATATTAAAGCCAACGCATTTTTATTACATATGGTTCGCTGTATTGTTGGGATGCTGGTAAAAGTTGGCGAAGGTGAAAAACCTCCGAGCTGGGTCAAAGAAGTTTTAATGGCACGTGATCGTAGGGTATCTGCTGCAACCGCTCCGGCGCAGGGATTGTATTTGGTAGGAGTGGAATATGAATATGATCTTAGCTGAGTGTGGAGCTTTAAATCCATAGCGCAAGTTTACTAAAATTGGTATATATCCACATGGAGAGCTATGAATAAGCTCCATCGGTTATGTCGCGCCAATGCCTAGCATGTGCATAATTAGTGCTACTGATAATAAAGAGAATACAGTGCCTACCACCGTGCTACTGCTCGATTCGATCTTAATAACATCGTATTTAGCAGCAAACATTGTAGTCATAATTGCTGGTGGCATTGCGCATAATAAAATTGCTTCTTTAGCCCAATCACCGCTAATGCCAAAAGCAAGAACAATGCCCCACATAATCAGCGGATGGATACAGTTTTTACAGAAAATATTCGAGATTACATGACCATTTAGCATAACTTTATTCCCAGACATAATTAATCCTAAAGCGAACAAAGATACCCCAGAGGTAGTAGAGCCAACCATTTTTAATGAGTCAATTGCCAAAGTCGGTATCTTAAGATTTAAGGCTGAAACTATAAAGCCAAATACTGGAGCTAGAACCAGAGGTTTTTTAAAAACTTTGAGGATCATAGCTAAAACATCAGTTTTAATTTCATAATCCTGTGAGAGCTCTAAAACTGAAACTGTAATGGGGATCATAATTAAACTGGTAACAATATTGCCGACTACAATTGAAATTAAAGACTGCTCACCAAATAAAACCATAAAAATAGGAATTCCCATAAATGCCATGTCGGGGAAAGAACACACAAATGCTGACTGACAGCTATGGCTTATCGGACGGCGATAAATGTAACGATTAACAATAAACATTAGCAGATACATTCCCATCAGACCGAGTGCGAAACCACCCATAAAGCGATAATTGATTAAGTCATCAATTTTGGAAGTTGCTGTTTTTACAAATAGTAAACATGGAAAACTAAAGCTCATTACATAAGTAGCAAAGTGAGTGCTGTACTTGGAGTCTACAATTTTACGCCAACCAGCAATCCATCCGAGAGCGATAACAAAAGTTAATGGAACTAGTGATTTTAGAATTAAATCCATATACACCCTCCGTAAAATGATTTATGTTTTATTAACTTTCTTAAAATATGGTAGGTAAACAGGTTCCCACATATATTTGTCGATTAAATCAATGATTTTTGTCTCATCTAAGCTTTTCATATCAGTTAATCCCTCGCGTACTACCTCCTTGGCAATTGCAAGAGCAATATGGCGTGACACTTTACGTATTTCTTTACATGGAGGCAATAAATTAGCTTGAGGATTATTTTTTGCCGGAGATATATCTGCTAAAGCTTTAGCGGCAATCAAGAACATCTTGTTGGTTATCCGTTTACCATTAACTGCACGAATGCCTAAACCAATTCCTGGAAAAATGTAGCAATTATTAACTTGGTCAATCAACCGTTGATTATTATCGTCCATAATATATGGAGGAACCGGACTACCAGTTCCAACGATTGCTTTGCCCTTAGTCCAAGCTAAAACATCATGCGGATGAGCTTCTGCTTTGGTAGTGGGATTAGATAGTGGAAAAACGATCGGTCGTTCACAATTGGTAGCTAGCTGTTCAATAATCTCTCGGGTAAAAATTCCCGGCTGAGTGCACACTCCAATAATCATAGTTGCTTTAGCATTAGTTACTGTTTCAAGTAGCGAAATATTAGAATTGTCTGCAATTTTCCATTCACACAGACTTGCCAGAGGTTTAATGAATGGTGCTTGGAAATCAAGACATTCAACTTTATCAGTAAGTAATCCACAACGATCAACTAAGAAAAGATTCTCTATTGCAATTTTACGTTCAGTTCCTAGATCAATCACCGCATCAACAATCAAATTACTAATACCAACTCCTGCAGATCCTGCTCCTACAATCACAATTTTTTGTTGTGACAATGGAATGCCGGCTACATTGGTAGCCGATAACAATGCACCAACTACAATTGAAGCAGTACCCTGAATATCATCATTAAAGGAACACAGCTGATCTTTATAGCGGTTTAATAATTTCAAAGCATTGGATCGTGCAAAGTCTTCCCACTGTAATAATACATTCGGAAAGCGCTTCTTAATTGCTTGGATAAATTTTTCAACAAATTCGTCATACTCTTTTCCACGAATACGTTTATTGCGCCAACCCAAATACAGCGTATCACGCAGCAAAGACTCGTTATCAGTACCTGCATCCAGGAGAATAGGTAGAGTTTTATACGGTGGAATGCCCGCACATGCGGTATATATGGATAACTTACCAATTGGAATACCCATGCCACATGCGCCCAGATCTCCTAACCCCAAAATCCGTTCGCCATCTGATACAACGATTACTTCGGTGTCATCAAAACAACTATGCTCAAGTATTTCATCGATATGGTCACGGTCATTATAGGTGATAAAAATCCCACGCGGACGTTGATAAATTTGCGAGAATTGTTGGCATGCTTGGCCAACCGTTGGGGTATAAATTAATGGTAGCATTTCTTCAATATGACGATTTAATAAAGCGTAAAACAGGGTTTCATTACGATTTTGAATCGCGCGTAAGTAAATATGGCGTCCCAAATCATCAACCTTTAGCTTTAAAACATTATAGTCTTTGTTAACCACTTCATCGAGAGTAACAGTTCCTGGGGGAACTAAACCACGTAATCCTAAAGATTCTCTTTCTTCATCAGAAAAAGAGCGCCCTTTATTTAGAATTGGATTTGCAATTAAACCATAGCCATCGACATCAACCTCAACATACTTGCCGCCAGTTTTGTCTTTTTTAATATTAATTTTCATTTAAGTTATCCTTAAGAGTTAATATATACCACTCATACTTCAAAATGCAAGATTGCTATACCATAGCTTCAAGGCCTATGTACCAAAAATTAACTAGTTCGTATAGTTATATTAATAAAATCAGTGACTATGTAAAAAAGCAAGCTTCTATTTATTTTTCAAATAACTATGAGAATAATATCTACAATTTTAGTAAATTTGTGTTAGATTTTCGACAGTAAGGCATCCATATCAATACCAAAATCTTCTAGATAACTCGAAAAATTTTTCCAAAGCATATTGTCACTATCTTGGCTAAAGGATTTGGCATAACATTTTAAAATTGGCATGTATTCAGGTTGTTTTAGTACGGCTAAAATTTTGTTCGCTTTGTTGCGATCATTTTGATTATTGTAATTGCAAGACTGGAACAAAATTGCGGTTAATAGTGCAACTTTTGCCGCTCTACGTGCTGGATCAGTTGAGTTTAAACCTTGTAAACAAAAATCTAAACTTCTACTTTTATCCCATTCGACCCATTCGTTATAAAAATACATTGCCTCTTGTTCGCAGTTTTTGGGTTTGTTGTCGCTCCCCTCATGTAATAATAAAAACATGAGTGCAGGAACAACGGCTTCAGCATTTGCCCAGGAACAATTGCCGGTTTTTTGTACCGGTAAAGGCAAAGTGCTTTTTGGTTGTAATCCCAAATGATTAGCCAAACCGACATTGATAAATTCTGGGTGTTGACGTTTATATAAAAGTTCACGACAAAGTGTTTTTGTTAAACGTGTCGGATATTGCATTTCATAATAAATGACAGTTCCATGCTCGACCCCATATTCACCGCGATCACAACGAATAAACCAATCATGGTATTTGATTAGGGTAATGGCGTGGCCGCCAAAAGAAATCGGCAAAATTAATGGGTCTTTTTCCAAAAGGGAATTTATTTTATTTAAGAAGTGATCAATGTCTATTAGATAATTTTGTAGTTGAATTAAGTCGATTGCTGTTTGTAGGGCGTGCATAATTATATCTAGTTTAGGAAAATATTTTCGTAGTTTTTTTGCACCAAAATTATTTCTAAAGTTATGTAGCGAATTGGCGATAATTTCTAGGGTAAAGCGTAGATAAAATCCTTCTAATTCAACTTCAATAAAAGTATTGTTGGTATCGACAATATCAACACGACCTTCAAGTTCAAAACTGTGACCCAGCAGTTTTGCATTTAAAAAATCTTGAGCAAAATCAAGTTTGGCGCCAAAAGAAGTTAATAATTTTTTAACATCCTGCTGTTTTTTCATTAGCGGCATAACCAGCACTGGTTGAGCACCGCTTGAATAGGCATTTGGGTTCGCACCATGTTTTAGGCATAATTGAGATAATTCAAGATTATTATTATCTGCAGCCCAAAATAGAGCGGTTCTGCCGGTTAAATCCTGAAAATCAACTTTAGCTCCAGCATCAAGTAATATTTTTGCTTTTGCAGTGCTATTAATAATGGCAGTCTGAATTAATGGGGTGTAACCATATTCGTCAATCACGTCGAGCTCGTGTTTGGATTTTATAATATTGGCTACTTCTTGATCAGAACCATAAATTATTTTTTTTGATAGAGACATAAATTCTGTGTTTTAATTTGTTTTAAGAAGGTCGTAGCTCTGGTTTCATATCAAGGCGCTGTTGATGTCGCATTTGCAACTTATTACCAAGCGTCAAATCCAATTTGTGTTTTAATTCATTTTTTAATTCGTCTTTACGCTCATTTGCCTCGTCTAAAGTTCTAGCATCCTCAACTATAGTAGAAGCCAAATCAGATGGTGCGCCAATTGGAACTTCAGCTAAAAATGGATGGTCCTCAAACATTTTGTTTGCTGGCGCTCCTGTGCCGCCGCCTTCATCATCTTCGTGATAGGCGCGGCGCGGTGCAACTTTGCCCAAATGACGATACCAATCAGCTAAAAGTTCGCCAAGTTGTTCTTTGCATTTTGCTGGGATACGCTTCGACATTGATTTGTTCGCTTTTACATTTTGTGGGTAGGAGGAAGAGTACTCTCTATTGTTTTATCCTTCTCCATCTTTTCTTCACTAATAACTTGCTGAGATAACGGAGGTAGTGGCTTGGGCTTCTGCGAATTCGGTAGTATTTCTTCTGTTAGTCCCAATTTTATATACATGTCAGCAGTACTACTAATTGCAGATTTTGTGATTTTTTTCTCTACACCATTAAGTTCCTTTACAAGTATTTCATTTTTTTTAACATTATCACTCAGTTGTGTTATCTGTTCGCTTACCATAATTTTTCGATAAATACCACCAATAATATTCTTAAGGGACAATCCTTCGAAGAACTTGGATAACTTATCCCAAAAACCAACGGCACTACCTGCATCAGCCGCTAAGAAGGCACCTGTAGTCACAGCTGCCACAATATTACTTATTGCTTTCCAAATACCTTGAATGATTGGTATAAACACTACTAAAGCTACGGCAATACCTGCTGTAGCAATACCCAACACTCCAAAGAATATAACAGCGTTTATAATTCTTTTTCTCTTTGCTTTTCGAAGTTCCTCAAGATCAGAATTTTTCTGAGCTTGCAAGAATTCTTTTAGTTTATTGACTCTATCCAATCCTTCTAGATTATTTAATTCCTTATTTTTTTCTGTGCCAATTAATTTTTTAATATCTTCTTCCATTTTAGGCAACGGCCTTTCAACTATTGTAGCTTTGTAAACTTCAATAAAGCTTTTTACCATACCAATAGTCTTCGGATTATTTTTTTTCTCTAACTTACTAAGTTTTTCTTCTAACTCCGATGGATCATTTAGAGCAGTTTTTAAGAGATCAGTAAAAATATCTTTATTGGCCTTGTCTTGATATTGATCGATGTTTTCAACTGCTTTTGCCGCCATATTGTTAAACAATTCAATAGCTAGATCTGGCTGATCAGTTCCGCATAATAATTTTGATATAGCCTTAAGTTTTGTTGGTTCTAATTTTAATAACTCTAAAATATTCGAGCTATCGGAAATAAGCTGTCTTATCTTATCTGCATCAATACTATTATTATTGTCGGTAACAAAAGTACAAAAACGTTCTGGATGTTTTTCAATGGTGGGGTACAAAGCGTCCATAGGATTTTTTACACCTGAAGCTCTTGGGTTTTCCAAAAATTTTTTAAGTTGTATAAACAACTCATTCTGTTTTAGTACAGTTTCAAATAGTTTTTGTTGTTCTTTACATACACTCAGTGATGATGGCGGCAAAAGCTTTAGTGATTCTATTTTTGTTTTAGCGGCATTCTTTACATTATCTAATTGACTGTTAGGTTTATCGCTAAATACTGCTGCAGCAATTGTTTGCTGTTCCGGTGTTAATCCGGTTATTAAATTATCAAAGGTAAGAATTTGTTCATTATTTTGTTGCAAATAATTATTAATAATTATTTGTTTTATAATGTTTTTTTGAATATCTTCTTGAACATCTTTCTGGAAATTAGCATCAAAACTTAATTTAGTAATAGTAACATTTTGCTCTAGAGCTTTACTAAGCTGTTCTATGGTGCTATTTCTAATTTCTGTGTTTCCAGTTAAATCAATATTTTTTAAGTTAAATTTCTGATTTGGATCAGCTATTATTTTAACTAGCTGCTCGGCAGCTTTATCAGTAACATTGCAACCTTTTAAATTTAGATTTAGTGGACTGGATTCTGGTGAGGCAATATTTTCTATAACTATACCTATAGCATGAGAATCAATGCTACCTAAGCCTATGTCTCCAAAATTTATGTTAATAACTCCTTCAGGTCCTTCTGCAAAAACTTTATCTTCACTTTTTTCAAGAGCTTTGTTTATTTCCTCTGTTTCTTTTTTTATTTCTTCTGCTTCTTTAAGATCACTTTCTAAGGATTTTACTTCTACGTTTGATATTATAGATCTTATATAGGCACCTATAGATGCAGCGCCCAAAAGCACTGTTATACCAATGAGAACATTTGATATTATGCTTCCTATAGTAGATGCAACTCCACTAGGAGCAGCAAAACTAAAAAGAAAGCTCAATCCTTTCTCTAAATAAATTAGACCGGTACCAATCCAGGATAGAACAGAACCAACGGCAGCACCAATTGGTCCGCCAATAAAGTAAAGCAGCAGAATTCCCACACTAGCAGCTACTATAATGATGCCTGCTAGCGTAACTAATGCAATTTTCCATTTTCTTCTACTTTTTGCATTTTTAAGTTTTTCATTATCATCATCTATTCTTTTTTGGATATCATCCTTTGATTTTATTAATTTTTTTTTATTAGATTTTGGTGGAAACATAACAACTCCTTAAATTATGAAAACCATAATTTGATTTTATAACTTCGAAATTGGTGAAATGTATAGCTTCTTTAATTATCTATTCTGTTGTTTATTCTGTATCATAACTACCGAATGTACAGTCTGTGCCATTGTATAACAGCATTTTCAAAAACACTAGGTTAAATATCTTATTGGCCTATCGGTCATTATAATTTATAATCGAATACAAATTTAAAGCATCCATTATATTATGAATTGGTTTAAACGTTTAATTACTACCAAAATTTACACTGAACAGTCGAAGCGCAAGGGAATTCCTGAGGGCGTATGGACTAAGTGCAATTCTTGTAATGCAACCCTTTATCATGCTGAGTTAGAACGTAATTTGTTTGTGTGTCCTAAGTGTGGTTATCATATCCGTATTACAGCAAGACAACGAATTGATTTGTTTTTGGACAGCACAGCACGGGTGGAACTAGCCTGCGATGTTGAATCAGTCGATTGTCTTAAGTTTAAAGACACGAAAAAGTATAAAGATAGATTGGTTGACGCGCAGAAAGCAACGGGGGAAAAAGATGCCATAGTTATAATGAAAGGTATGGTTAAAAACATTCCATTGGTTGGTGCCTTTTTTGATTTCAGTTTTATTGGTGGTTCAATGGGAGGGGCTGTTGGTGAAAGATTTGTACAAGCGGTTGATGCTTGCTTAGCAGAGCGTCTGTCACTTGTATGTTTTTCTGCTAGCGGTGGTGCGCGGATGCAAGAGGGTTTAATTTCTTTAATGCAGATGGCAAAAACAAGTGCAGCATTAGCTAAACTTGCAGCACATGGGCTTCCATTTATCTCAGTTTTGACTGATCCGACAACTGGGGGAGTCTCTGCAAGTCTTGCTAATCTTGGCGATATTATCATTGCTGAACCAGATGCTTTAATTGGTTTTGCTGGGCGTCGCGTAATCGAACAAACTGTGCGCCAACAATTGCCTGAAGGTTTTCAGCGCAGTAAATTTCTGCTTAATCATGGTGCCATAGATATGATAGTTCCGCGCTGTGAAATGCGCAGCACTATTGCTCGTCTTTTAGCTAACCTATTGCATTTAGAACCACCGCTAGTTGTTGATATCGAATGATTGGTTTAACTGCATGGTTACACTACCTCGAGACCCTACCTTCTGGTTTGAATAATAATTCCTTAGTTGGCGTAAAAAGTATTGCACAAAAACTAGGTTTGCTTAGTTTTTCTGGGAAAATTATTGTTGTTGGCGGTACTAATGGTAAGGGTTCGTGTGTTGTATTTTTGGAAGCCATTTTACTTGCCGCGGGTTTAAAAACCGGTGCTTTTCTTTCACCACATGTTTTGCGCTATAACGAACGTATTCGTCTCAATGGCAAAGATATTGATGATGCAACTTTATGCCAAATTTTTACGCAAATCGAGAATGCACGTGGTGATACTGTTTTGAGTTATTTTGAATTTAGTACCTTAACAGCACTTGCTATATTCAAAAAAAAGAAAATTGATGTGTTAATTCTTGAGGTGGGATTAGGCGGTAGATTTGATGCGGTAAATATTTTAGATGCGGATATTGCCGTTATTACCACAATTTCTCTTGATCATACAAAAATTTTGGGTAATACCAGAGAAGCTATTGGGCGCGAAAAAGCCGGTATTATGCGAGCGTTTAAGCCGGTTATTTGTGGCGATGCTAATGTTCCCAAAAGTATTTATGCTGTGGCTAAACAGACTAAAGCAATTTTATATTCTCCTAATGAAGATTTTGGCTTTATGCTACAAAATGGGTATTGGTGTTGGTATTCTGCAAAAAACAAGATAAACAAGCTGCCATGGCCAAAATTGCCTATTGCCAGTGCTAGGGTAGCTCTTATGGTAATAAAGTTGTTGCAAAAAGATCTTAAAATCCCTAAAAAGGCGATTGTTACTGGCTTAAAAAAAGCATTTTTACCTGGACGCTTACAGCGTATAATCGTTGTTAATAAAGAAATTATATTTGATGTTGCTCACAATCCAGAATCTGCTGCCTTACTTGCACAAAATTTAGTGAAGCAAGCATCTAAAGGGCGTAGTTTGGCAGTACTGAGCATGTTAAGTGATAAAAATATAACAGCTACTTTAAAACCATTAACTAAAATAGTAGATAAGTGGTATCTTGGCGCCCTTACTGGCAGCAGGGCAACCAGTACCAAACAACTAACACGGTGTTTGGCCAAAGCAGGAGCTTCCAATTTTGTCGCTTTACCTACTGTTGCGAGAGCATTACAACAAGCAATTGCAGAATGTGGAATAAAAGATAGAATAGTGGTGTTGGGTTCTTTTCATACAGTTGCAGAAAGTTTAAAATTTGTTGGAGATTAAAAATATGAGTCCTGAAAACAAACAACGTATTGTAGGTGTTGTGGTGTTAGTAGCATTTATTGCATTGTTAGTTCCATTTTTATTTACTAGTGGGATTAAAAAGAAACTGTTATCCGCCGATGAGATACCAATTAATGCGAAAAAAAGACAATTAATTACTAAGCAAATTCAAAGTATCAACGGCGCTGCTGCAATACCACCAGTGATAGCTAAGCAACCTGCGGCGGATACCGCAACTGCTGTTGCAATACCACCAGTGACAGCTAAGCAACCTGCGGATACCGCCGCAACTGCTGCTGCAATATCACCAGTGACAGCTGAGCAACCTGCAAATATTGCACAATTGCCAGCATTACCTCAGGATCAACAATTTGATCAGCCAGATATGTTGCTGCCACCTGAGAATAATCAAACTGAGTTATTGAACCAATCAGTTTCAACTGTAGCATCGACAGAAATAGCACCAATAAACATTTCAAATGTAGCCACGCAAGCTGGGTCGACTATATCTGTTGTTCCAGTAAAATCAACACCGAAAAATAGGGCTATTAAAAAATCTAAGGCTGTGCCAAAAACAAAAAATAAAAATACCCAGTTAATAAATGCAACTGTCAGTGCCAACACTAAGGAGTTCTGGTCAGTACAAGTGGGCAGTTTTTCAGACGAGGTACGTGCTCAAAAATTGCTTACCCAGTTGCATAGCAAGGGTTTTCACGTTTATACGCAAAAAATTACTACTTCTACAGGATCACTAACTCGTGTCTTGGTTGGACGTGAGGCGAGCAAAGAAAAGGCGAGCCAAATTGCTGGACAGCTCGAAACCACTATGAAAATTAAAGGACGTTTAATTAGGAGTCAAAAATGACACCTACCCAAGAGTTACTGCAATTAAATATTGCTGATTATATTATTGTAGCAGTGGTTTTTATTTCTGTACTCATTAGTTTAGTTCGTGGTTTTTTTAAAGAATCAATTTCTTTAATTATTTGGATACTTGGCTTTTGGGTGGCAATCAGTTTTTATGACATGTGTGCAGCAACGCTTGAGCCGTATATTGCTAATGTTTCTGTCAGAATAATCATAAGCTTTGCTGGATTGTTCCTGATGGTGTTAATTTTTGGAGCTATATTCAGCTATTTATTATCATTTATTATTATTAAATCGGGGTTGAGTGGATTTGATCGTTTATTAGGAATGGTCTTTGGTTGTGCCCGTGGAGTTTTGTTGGTCTCTGTAATTTTACTATTAATTTCTACTACCTCTTTTGTGCAAGACGATTGGTGGAAAAAATCAATTTTAATTCCTCATTTACAAGTCATAGTCGATTGGCTACATGTTTTCCTGCCGCAGAAAATCACCAGTTTAGTTGGGATTGCTAAATAAGTATTACTAATTGCTACGTCTCACTTCGATAATATTGGGCAATTGGCTGATTTGATTGAGTACCTGGCTTAAAGATTTAAGACCAGAAATTTCAATAGTTATTTTTATGTTGGCCGTAGCGTCTTTTTTATCTAGATCAAAATTAAGCCCGACCACTGAAATACCAGCGTTTGCCAAAATGTCGGTAATGTCGCGCACCAATCCTTGACGGTCAAAGGCGCTAATTACGATACTAACGGGATAATATTTTTCTGTTTTATTTTCCCATGACACACTGATAAAACGTTCAGGATAAAGTTTTTTGATATGAAGTGCGTTGATACAATCGATGCGATGAATAGCTACCCCCTGCCCTTGGGTTATATGGCCAATAATTGCTTCGCCAGGAATTGGTTTGCAACAATTAGCAATATGTTTTAATAAATTATCTATACCATGAATATTAATATCTGAAGTATATTGTCCTTTGGTAGTGCGTGGTGGTACCGCAGCAGCGATAGTTTTTTCTGTTGGTTGATCTAACTCGATTGCCAATACGTTTAAAACATTACTAAATTTGAGACTGCCATTGCCAAGTGCAGCCAATAAATCAGTGTTGGTTTTAAAGTTTAGTTTATTAGCTGCGGCTGCGATATCCAGGTGCTTTAAATTTAAACGTTGCATTTCTTTATTCAGTAATTCCTCTCCTTGATGGATATTTCGTTCCTGACTTTGCTTTTTAAACCAATGAAAGACTTTTGAGCGTGCACGTGAAGTATGCAAAAATCCTAAACTTGGAGTAAGCCAGTCGCGGCTGGGGTGAGCATCCTTTGCTTTTAATATTTCAATACGATCGCCCGTTTTCAGAGTGTAAGTTAGGGGTACAATGTTGCCATTAATCTTGGCACCACAGCAGCGATGACCAAGATCGCTATGTACGTGATAAGCAAAATCGATCGATGTTGCTCCTTGTGGTAAATCTAAAATATCTCCTTGTGGTGTAAAAACATATACACGATCATTAAACATTTGGCGGATATCGCTGAGAACCTCTTCTGCTTTGACTACTTCCTGTTGCCAATCCATTATTTGGCGTAACCAAGCAATTTTTGCCTCGTAGCCAATTGGTTGATGTTTTTCCTCTTTATATACCCAGTGTGCAGCTATACCGAGCTCAGCTTGTGTGTGCATATCATAAGTGCGAATCTGAATTTCAACAATACGATTTTGAGGGCCATAAACGGCGGTATGAATTGAGCGGTAACCATTAGGTTTTGGTGAGGCAATATAATCATCAAATTCATCCGGTAAGTATTGCCAAGCTGTATGCATGTGACTTAAAGCGGCATAACAATCAGTTATTGTTGGTACAAAAATACGGATAGCACTAACATCAAAAATCTTTTCAAGGCCTACATTTTTGCGCTGTATTTTGCGATAAATACTATAAATATGTTTAACCCGGCCAGTGACTTGAAAATTTTTGATTTGTGTTTCAGTTAACACATTTTGTATTTGCGCAATCACTTCTTTGATATATTGATTATGCTCGGGAAAATGCTGCTGGAGTGCAGCAACGATTTGATGATATTTTTCTGGTTCTAAGTAGCCAAAGGCTAAATCTTCGAGTTCCCATTTAATCTGGGCAATACCCAAACGATGCGTAAGCGGTGCATAAATCGCCATGGTTTCGGCAGCAAGTTGCTTGCGTGCTGGTTCATTTAGAATAGTGGCGCTGCGTAAAATGCAAAGACGCTCAGCAAGTTTAATTAATACCACGCGAATATCGTCAACCATTGCCAGTAACATTTTACGGATGTTGTCAATGTTATGTTGATAGTGGGTGCTAGTAACAGCTGCTTGATAAAACTCACTGATGCCAGCCATTTGCTCAGTGCCATAAATTAACTTAGTAACACGTGAGCCAAAATGTTCAGTTATATCTTCAAGCATTAACCCTGTATACTGCACGCTGTTGTATAATATTGCAGCAACTAGTGTGGTGCTATCCAGGTGTAGATTGTTCAGTATTTCTGCCATCGCAAAACTCTGAGCCAAACAGGATTGCCCAGTTGGGGTAGCGCAATCCTCTCCGGTTAATTGCGCTAGTGAAACGGCTCGATGAATAATGTCGTAATCAACTGGTTGAAATTCACTAGCGATTTTTTGCAGCCAAATATCTGTGTTTGAGCTTTTCATATATCCGCTAATAAACTAATTATCACGTCCTGAAAGCGATAATGCCTACCAGGTTAGTATCCCTTACTATTCAAATCTGGAACAAATGCGTCATCATAGTTAATGCGTACTACTTCGGTTTGAAAAGTGCCATCTTTATATAAATCAATCAAGCGATATCCCGGCATTAACGTATCTAATTTAAAATTGTAAGATTGAACTGCGAATTGCCAACTGGTTGCTGGGGTAGAAAGATAAGTTACGCCAAGACGTGAGATATTGGTTTCTTGGTGAGTGTGACCGCAAATTACTGCTTTGATATTGTGATACTGATCTATAATTTCTAAAAATTGTGCAGCATTATTTGTCATGATTTTATCGAGCCAGTAGCTACCAACTGGTAGTACTGGATGGTGTAAAAAAATAATAATACATTGTTCGCATGAGGTTGCCAAAGTTCTGCGTAAAAAATCCAATTCTATTTGCGCAAGTTGTCCACCAACATGTCCTGGCCAATTAGAATTTAAGAATAATATGCGCCAATCATTCAGAGTGAACAGTTTGTTGCTATCTTGTGTTGGATCACCAAAAAAATCGATAAACGTAGGAGAATAATCGTGATTTCCCATGGTTGCAGCAATTTTGCAAGGGAAATTGTGAAAAATTTTTTTAGCAATTTCATAGGAGGCTAGTGAGTAATCTTGCGAAATATCGCCAGTTAATGCTAGTAAGCTTGGTGGCTTTTTTGCAATACTATCTGCGACGCTAAGCATTATCCGTTGTAAGCTTTGATATGAGTTAAAGCCAACTAAACTTATTTTTGGATCACCGAATAAGTGCAGATCAGTAAGTTGTAAAATCCTTGTAGGTTGACTTATCACCGGCTTTTCCCCAGATACCCAAGATTTTATGAGATGGGTTAATAATATATCATCACTTTGGATATAGTTCTTATTTTAATATAAATCAGTAAAATCGCATCACAAATATGTTTATTAGTTAGGATTTTCCAAACTTAACTGTCCAGTATTATAATCATAAGCAAAGATCTCAGCATAGCGCCCCCATTCAATAACTACCCGTTGAACCTCTTTAGCAGCATCTTTACTAAGATAATCTTCAAGTTCACTTAAAAAGCGCTCTTCACTGGCATGATGTTCGGGACGCTCGTCTAAAACGCGGCGGATATAGCGTGCTAGTGGTACATAACTGAGCAAGTGGTTGGCGAAGATTTTTTTGCGTTCCAAAATGTCTGCATCAGCGAAAGCTTTACCAGCAGCGTTGAGTTCGATATCACCTTTTGATACTTGGGCAAAACGCAATATTTCAAGCGTCTCAGTAATTGGAAATAAGTCGTCGATATCTAAATGTAATTCATCTGCTAGAATTGGTAAATCAACTTTTTTATCGAGATACTCTGGTTCGTAAAGTTTATCAAGTAAACCCGTAATTTCAGGAATTTGCACATTGGGCAAGCGATAACCAAGATTGATAGTTTTGTAACGATATGCAGCGCCAACGTCAGTGGCTGAGGTTGTCATAAAAGTATAAACATTATCTATTAGCAGACGGAATTTTGGGTTTTGATCATTGCGTGGGTGGGGTATATCTACCGTTAATTCGTTGCTTATATGTCCAGGGGTACTGTCAAAAACAACAATTCGATCGGCTAGCGAGGCTGCTTCTTCTATATTATGAGTTACTAGCAAAATAGTTTTGATATTAGTTTTTTTCGATTGCCACAAATCCAATAGGTCACTGCGTAAGTTATCAGCAGTTAATACGTCTAGCGAGGAAAACGGTTCATCCATAAGTAACACATCTGGGTTAACTACTAAAGCGCGAGCAAATCCCACGCGTTGACGCATGCCGCCGGATAGTTCCTTGGGATAAGCTGATTCAAAACCATCCAGACCGACGATATCAATGGCTTTAAGCGAACGTGTGCGGCGTTCATTTTTGGGAACTCTTAATGCCTCTAATCCGAGTTCTACATTTTGTAATACGGTAAGCCATGGCATTAAAGCGAAACTTTGAAACACCATTGCCAAACCTTCGGCTGGAGCAGTAATGTGGTTGCCACGGTAGATTATTTCACCAGCAGATGGTTTGATTAAACCAGCAATAATACGCATTAACGTAGATTTACCAGATCCAGATTTACCTAAAATGGCTGTAATCTCACCTTCGTGTAGGTCAAGATTAATATCATCAAGTACCAATAAATCCTGGTGGTCATTTTGTTTGAATGATTTTTTTATATTTTTAACTTGAATAATTGGTTGTTTGTTATCCATAAGTTGCTCATTTTAATCTGATTGAAACTTTTTAACTGCAATATTGTAAAGTGGACGCCAAAATAGGCGGTTAATTAATAACACTATTATGCACATCGCTATTGTACCTGAAATAATTCTTGGAAAATCGCCGCGCATAGATTGTTCTTGAATATAAGCGCCAAGGCCAGTTGCGTGGAGCTTTATTGTTCCCCAGTTGATGGTTTCAGCAATTATGCTTGCGTTCCAAGCGCCACCAGCAGCAGTAATTGCTCCAGTAATAAAAGAGGGCGCGATTCCCGGTAAAATAAAACGGCGCCACCAAAGATATCCAGTTACTTTAAAGTTAGCGGCAACAAGTTTTAATTCTTTGGGTAAAGCGCTCGCACCAGCTATAACATTGAAGAGAATATACCACTGAGTTCCGAGTACCATCAAAGGTGCGACCCAAATTTCTACGTTGAGCTTGAAGGTTATTATCAACATGGCTACCGTTGGAAACAATAAGTTATTAGGAAATGCTACGGCAAATTGTATGATTGGCTGTATAACAGCTGTTACTTTCGGTCGCAAACCTATCCATACGCCTATTGGCACCCAAATTAGCGATGCTAAAAAAATCATGCTTATTACGCGAATGCCGGTGAAAATTCCTAGCCACATGATATGCCTGGCCTCAGTAAAAGTAATGGTGGTTAAGATAAAATGGCCGACAAAAAATAGTGCGCCAGCAGTTATTAGAGTAATAATGCAATAATAAAACCAAATAAAGAGTGGTGATGTTTTTTTGGCTACAGCTGGGTTTATTTTAGTGCTTGTTGCGAGTATAGGCAGGTTAATCAAAAGACTGCCAATATTGCTAAACCAAGAGCTGGTCGAGCGCAAAAGCTTTGTTTGTTGAAATAAATTAATTATCCAGGAGCGTGGTGGCTTGTTGTCATCGTCTTGCCCTTCTTTAAACTTTTCTGCCCAATAGATAAGTGGGCGAAACAGCAATTGATCATAAAGAAAAATCACTACTAACATGCAGCAAATAGCGTAAACAATAGCTTTGCTATTTGCTTGGGTAATAGCGAGAGCAATATAAGATCCGACGCCAGGCAGAGTAATGTTTTGGTTGGCTACTACGGGAAGTGCTTCGCAGGCGACAACGAAAAACCAGCTGCCCGATGTTGATATCATTATGTTCCACAATAATCCCGGCATAGAAAATGGTACTTCTACGCGCCAAAAGCATTGCCAAGCAGATAAACGAAAGGCGCGTGTTGCTTCTTTCAAGTTATTAGGAACAGTTTTTACTCCTTGGTAAAAACTTAAGGTCATGTTCCATACTTGTGAGGTAAAAATACCGAAAATGGCAGCACATTCTGGTCCGAGCATGCTATTATGAAAAATAAAAATAAAACCGGGAACCGCAATCGCGAGGAAGCTTAAGACTGGTACCGATTGTAAAACATCAACGGTTGGAATAATCAAGCGTTCCGCGTGTTTATTTTTTGCCGCCCAAGTGCCAAAAACAAAAGTAAAGATTAATGAAAAAAAAAGAGCAATAAATAAGCGTAAAGTGGTACGGAGCGCATATGTGGGTAGATAAAGGGGATTGAGTGAGATTGGAATAACGTCGCCAAGGTGATAAGGCGCGATCATTTGTTTGGCATTCCAAGCCAATAAAATTATGCCAGCAAAAACCAAAACCATAGCAATCACATCCCAGTAGTTGGGTATGGACCAGGTTGTGACCTCGTTTTTTGTATAAGTTGGTTTGATTCGTAAGGTCATGGTTTTTTGTTTCAATTACTAATTTAAAGTTCGGCGACCTATAATGCAGAAGATATAGTATTTTCCCTCGACCGTCGAGTAGGAATTTGCTAATGTAAACTAGGCTGTGTTTGTTGCGCTTAGACGAGAACGGTAGAGGCTTTGCAAAACTATTTTGACATCATTGTGGTTGGGGGAGGGCACGCTGGTATTGAAGCTGCTCATGTTTGCGCACGCATGGGCGCAAAGATTTTGCTACTTACCCACAACATTGCGACAATTGGTGAAATGTCGTGCAATCCTTCCATTGGTGGTATTGGTAAAGGCCATCTGGTGAAAGAAATCGATGCGCTTGGTGGTATCATGGCTCGTGCGGCGGATTTGTCGGGTATTCAGTTTCGTACTCTAAATGCGAGCAAAGGGCCTGCGGTTCGTGCTACGCGCGCGCAAGCTGATCGCATTCTTTATAAACAGGCGGTGCGTAATTTCCTTGAAAATCAGCCAAATCTTCTAATTTTGCAACAAACTGTAGATAAATTAATTATCGAGCAAAATCGTGTTACCGGTATTATTACCAATCTTGATCTAAAGTTTAAAGCTTGTGCCGTTATTTTAGCCGTTGGTACTTTTTTAAATGGTAAAATTCATATTGGTTTAAACAACTTTCAAGGTGGACGCGCGGGTGATCCAGCATCGATTTTTTTAGCTGATTTTTTGTGCTCACTTGGTTTAAGTGTCGGTCGGCTTAAAACTGGGACGCCACCGCGAATTGCGGGTAATACTATTGATTATAGTCAGTTAATCGAACAACGCAGTGACGAGCCACAACCAGTATTTTCGTTTTTGGGTAATGTGAGCAAGCACCCACCTCAAATAAGTTGTTTTATAGCGCGCACTAATGAGTGTACGCATGAAATTATTCGTAAGAGTTTGGATCGTTCGCCTCTTTTTACTGGAGTAATTGAAGGAACTGGCCCGCGTTACTGTCCTTCAATTGAAGATAAAATAATTCGTTTTCCCGATAGAACTTCGCATCAAATTTTTCTTGAACCGGAGGGACTAACGACTAATGAAATTTATCCTAATGGTATTTCGACGAGTCTGCCATTTGATGTTCAGATAGAATTGGTGCGCAGTATGCAGGGTTTAGAGAACGCACATTTAATTAGACCAGGTTATGCCATTGAGTATGATTTTTTTGATCCGCGTGATTTGCAACCAACACTTGAAACCAAAGCAATTAATGGGCTATTTTTTGCAGGACAAATTAATGGTACTACTGGTTATGAAGAAGCGGCTGCACAAGGGTTAATTGCTGGAATTAATGCTGTTTTGCAGCTGCAAGCAAAAGAGCCGTGGTATCCTCGTCGCAGTGAAGCATATATTGGCGTGATGCTTGATGATTTGCTTACGTGTGGTACCACTGAGCCCTATCGGATGTTTACTAGTCGAGCTGAATATCGTCTGCTGCTACGTGAAGATAATGCTGATTTACGTTTAACTGCTATTGGTTATCGTTTGGGCTCTGTCGATGAGCATCGGTATAGAATTTTTTCGGCAAAGCAAGAGGCAATTGAGCGTGAAAAAGATAGATTAAAAAATATTTGGGTTCGACCCAATGCTCTGCTTACCAAACAGCCACATGAGCGCGAATATCGTGTCCTAGAGTTATTACGTTGGCCTGAGATCAATTATCGGCAAATGGTAGAGCATGGCTTTATCACCGAAGAAGTTACGCCAAATGTTTTTGAGCAAATAGAAATTCAAATGAAATACCAGGGCTATATTGAAAGGCAATTGCTCGAAATTGAACGCCATAGCAAGCATGCCGAAACTCAAATCCCAGCAAATTTTGACTATGATTTAATTAAAAGTTTGTCCAATGAGGTTCGGCAAAAACTAAAAGATCACCGGCCAGTCACAATTGGCCAGGCTTCGCGTATTTCTGGGGTTACCCCTGCAGCAATTTCGGTTTTGCTTGTTTATCTTAGGGGTCAGGTCTTGAATCGTGAATTTGGCTTAAAAATTCACGATTCAAGACCTGACCCCAAAAAAAATTCAAAAGATAATTGACACACGCGAGCCCAATCTGCAGAATAGAAAAAGGTAATAATGTTTTGACATTAAACTGTTTTTTGGGGCGTCGCCAAGTTGGTAAGGCACTGGATTTTGATTCCAGCATTCCCAGGTTCGAGTCCTGGCGCCCCAGCCAAAAATCGCTGCTTTCCTATGGAGTAAATTACAAATGAAACTATTCACCGGCAATGCAAATGTTACTCTATCAAATAAAGTAGCAGAACACCTACAGGTAGCTATTGGTAAAGCCGTTGTTGGTAGTTTTACCGATGGCGAAACTTTGGTAGAGATTATGGAAAATGTGCGTGGCCAAGATATCTTTATTATTCAGCCAACCTCAGCGCCAACCAACAATAACTTAATGGAATTGGTTATTATGGCAGATGCAATGCGTCGTGCTTCTGCTGCAAATATTACAGCAGTAGTTCCATATTTTGGTTATGCCCGCCAGGATCGACGTGTGCGTTCTTCAAGAGTGCCGATTAGTGCCAAAGTTGTGGCAGATATTATGGTAGCTGCTGGTATTACACGTGTAATTACTATTGATTTGCATGCCGACCAAATTCAGGGGTTTTTCTCTATTCCAGTTGATAACGTTTATGGTACGCCAGTAATGTTTGAAGATATTAAGAAGAAAAATTTTAAAGATATGATTGTTGTATCACCAGATGTTGGTGGTGTTGTGCGTGCGCGAGCAGTAGCCAAGAGATTAAATGATTCAGATCTAGCAATTATTGATAAACGACGACACAAGCGTAATCAAGTAGAAGTTATGCATATTATTGGTGATGTTGAAGATCGCGATTGTGTGATTGTTGATGATATTATCGATACTGCTGGAACTATTTGTCAGGCAGCAAAAGCTTTGAAAAGCAAAGGAGCGCGATCGGTGACTGCCTATGGTACGCATCCAGTTTTATCTGGCAATGCAATTGAGAATATCGAAAAATCCGAGATAGCTGAGGTAGTGATAACTGATACTATTCCGCTTAATCAAGAAGCTATAAACTGCGGGAAAATTCGTCAATTAAGTATTAGCCAGATTTTAGCGGAAACAATTCGTCGTGTAGATAATAAGGGTTCAGTAAGTTCAATGTTTCCAGATTGATATGGAGGATTAAAAAATGATTCACGAACTCCCCACTTTACCTTTTACAAAGAATGATTTGATTCCATATATTTCCGAAGAAACTATCGATTTCCATTATGGGCGCCACCATAAAACTTATGTTGATAATCTGAATAAATTGATTATTGGCACCCAGTTCGAAGATAAAGCCCTACCTGAAATTGTAAAAACATCTTCCAGTGCTATTTTTAACAATGCAGCTCAGATTTGGAATCATACTTTTTATTGGAATTGTTTGCAGCATGGTAACGATGAGCAATTGCCGGCGGAGTTAATAGTAGCAATTAATAAAACTTTCGGCGCACTCGAAAAGTTTAAAGAAGATTTTACTAAAGCATCTTTGGGCTTATTTGGCTCTGGTTGGGTGTGGTTAGTAAAAGATGCAGATGGTAATTTATTAATAACCTCTACTGGCAATGCTGGAAATCCATTAACATCTGGACAAACACCGCTGCTTACTTGTGATGTGTGGGAACATGCTTATTATATAGATTATCATAATGCCCGTGCTAAATATTTGGAAGCTTTTTGGCATGTTGTAAATTGGAGTTTTGTTAACCAAAATTTAACTACCTAATCCCGAAAATTTTCAAATTGCAGTGGTATGCCCAGTTCTTCTTTACGTAAAATAGACATTACTTCTTGTAGATCATCGCGCTTTTTAGCAGTAACACGAACATGATCTCCCATAACGCTTGATTGAACTTTTAGCTGCGAGTCTTTAATGAGTTTATTAATTTTTTTACCAATATCGTGATCGATACCGTGTTTGATTGTTATTTCTTGTCTTGCCTCATGTAGACTTTCCAGAATTTCTTTACGATCTAAGCAGTTTAAATCAATTCCACGCTTAACTAGCTTCGGTTCTAGGATTTGTTGCATTTGTTGGAGTTGGAAGGCATTTGGCGCAATTAAAGTAATGACGTTTTCTTTAAGCTCGAAATGCGCATTTGTATCTTTGAAATCAAAACGATTTTTGACTTCACGATTAGCTTGGTCAATTGCATTAGTTGCTTCATGTTGATCAATTTTAGAAACAATATCAAAAGTTGGCATAAGTTTTAACTCCGTGTGTGATTAACATGTGGAAAATTGTAGCATGAAATGCAGGTTATTAAAACAATCCCAATTCTAACTTCGCCTGATCCGACATCATGGATCGATCCCATGGTGGGTCGAAGATTAGCTCAATTTCAACTGAGCTTACTTCAGGCAAGCTCAAGACTTTTTCTTTGGCATCTGCTGTAATAATTGGCCCCATGCCGCAACCTGGAGCAGTGAGTGTCATGCGGATAATAACATTGGATTTGTTATCAGCGTTTGGCGCGATGTCAATACCATAAATTAATCCAAGATCAACGATATTGACTGGAATTTCAGGGTCGTAACAAGTGCGTAGTACATTCCAGATTTTGTCTTCAAGTGCGATGTTTTCGTTTTCGGCTAAGGTAAAGGTTAGGTGTGTTTTGCCTAAGGCATCTGCGTCTTTGTTTTCCAGACGATACATTGATCCAGGTGTAGTTATGGTATAAGTTCCACCAAGAGATTGCATGATAGTGACCTCAGTGTTTTTGGGTAGGGTAATTAAACTTCCAAGTGGAACTAAAACCACAGTTACGTCACGAGTTAATTTTATGGTTTCTTGCTCTATCATAATTATTCGGTAGAAATTATGTGAGGATCCTTTATTAAAGCAGCTTTTAATGTGTGCCACGGTAAAGTAGCACATTTAACGCGCATGGGGAATTCAGACACACCAGCAAGCACCGCAAGTTTGCCTAGTTTTTCTGATTTTGTATTTTTGCCTGTAGTGATCAGTTTTTGAAATTCATCGAACAACTCTAATGCTTCTGCAATAGTCTTACCTTTGACAGCGTCACTCATTAGTGATGCAGATGCGGTCGAGATCGCACATCCCGATCCTTGAAAGCATATGTCTGTGATGATGCCATTTTTTTCGTTGACGTAAAGCGTGAGTTTGTCGCCGCAAAGTGGATTATAGCCTTCTTTGCTACAGCTCGGATGCTTGAGTGTGCAAAAGTTATGCGGATGTTGGCTGTGGTCAATAATTACTTGTTGATATAAGTCTTCTAGGTCAGACATGTTCAATCCTTAATGCGCAAGATTTTTTTAACTTTATTGATAGCAGTAGCAAATATATCAATTTCTTTTTCAGTATTATATACCCCAAATGAAACTCTTGTGGTGGCTGGAATATTATAAAAATCCATAAGTGGCATAGTGCAATGGTGGCCCGCTCGAACTGCAACTCCTTCAGTATCAAGCACCGTTGCAATGTCATGTGGATGAACTTTGTCTAAAACGAAAGAGATTACACCAACTTTATCTAATGTATTACCAATAATTCTTAACTTTTTGATTTCAGCTAATATTTTATTGGCATAGTTTAGTAAGTTTTTTTCATGTTGAGATATTTTGTCCATTCCAACCGAATTCAAAAAATCGATTGCCGCGCCAAGACCGATTACACCGGCAATATTTTGGGTGCCTGCTTCGAATTTATGCGGCAGATTGCCATATTCAGTTTTCTCAAAAGTTACTTTTTTAATCATGTCGCCCCCTCCTTGGTATGGGGGCATAGCATCAAGAAATGTTTCCTTGCCATACAAAACCCCAACTCCGGTTGGCCCATACATTTTATGTGCAGAAAAAGCATAGAAGTCACAATCTAAATTTTGAACATCAATTTGCATGTGTGGTACCGCTTGGGCTCCGTCAATTAGCACGGGAATGTTGTGCGCATGTGCGAGAGTTATAATTTTTTTAATTGGGTTAATGGTGCCTAGAGTATTTGAGACGTGTGTAATTGCAACCATTTTAGTGCGATTGTTTAAAAGCATTTCGTAGTGATCAAGGTCAAGTTCGCCATTTTTACGAATTTTTACTACCTGTAGCTTCGCACCGATTTGTTCACAAATCAGTTGCCACGGTACGATATTGGAATGATGCTCCATAGTGCTAATGATAACTTCATCATCCGCATGAAAATTTTTGCGACCATAGCTTTGTGCCACTAAGTTTATTGCCTCCGTGGTGCCGCGAACAAAAATAATTTCGGCAGAGTTTTTTGCGTTGATGAATCTTTGAACTTTTTTCCGAGATTGTTCGTAGCTTCTAGTAGCGCGTTCAGCCAATGTATGTACGCCGCGATGTATGTTTGAATTGTCACGAAAATAAAAATGATCCATAGCCTCAATAACACAGCGAGGTTTTTGGCTGGTGGCAGCGTTATCAAGGTAGACTAATGGTTTGCTTTGAACTTTTTCTTGTAAAATCGGAAATTGTTCTCGTATCTTAGTGTTCATAAGCAGTATCCAAGGTAATTTTAGGCCGACAAAATGCGGCAAATTGATCAATGATTTCTTGAGCAAAGGCAGTGGTTAATAATCGCGTGGCTTTATTTTCTGCAAGTCCGCGGGAGCGTAAATAAAACAATGCTTCTTGGTCAAGTTGACCCACAGTTGCGCCGTGAGTGCAAATAACATCGTCGGTGTAAATTTCAAGTGCTGGTGCAGTATTCATTGTTGCTAGTTCTGAGAGCAGCAGATTTTTATTGGTTACATGGGTTTCGGTTTTTATGGCATTTGGGTGTACTACTACGAGGCAGTCAAAACCACCAGTAGCGCCATCATTGATAAGTCCTTTGAATAAGACATTGCTACTGCAATTTGGCGCTAAATGCTTGATGCATATTTTATAGTTTAAAGTTTGGGCTCCGTACAACGCAATAATTCCGATGGCGTTGTAGGCGGCATTTTTTTCAATAAGTTCAACCTGCAAACTATCTTGCGAAAATTTGGCACCCCTGCCAATAAAACCACTGCTAATCTTACTGTTTTGCTTTTGTTTTATAGTGGTTTGTGCGTGGTGAGTGCTAATGCTGTTTTCAGTTTGCAATTTATAATAAGTGATTTCGCTGCTCTTTTTTGCGGTAATATTGATTTTGATGTTGTTTGCGTAGCTATGGCTTTTTAAGCCAGCATGTTCTTCTATAAGAGTAAAGCAACTGTTTTCTTCTGCGATGATATTAATGGTGTGGTTACAATCCTTCGAAGTTAAAAACAGTAAATGGATTGGTTTTTCTATTTTGGTGTTTTTTGGGGCTTTAAAAGTCTGTTCGTTGAAAATTAATTTATCACATTTGTCAGATAATTTTTCTTGGTAAATGCCGTTGAGTATTACCAAAGTATCGGTGCAGGGCAATTTGAGTTTATTAATGTAATTTTTATCTAAGCTTGACATTTTGGTTCGTTTTAATTTCTTTTAATGCGATTATAACGGAGTATCGTGATATCGTCACTTACAAACGCGACTATGATGTTTTTAGCGGAAAATTTAACTTGGCAGCGCTATATTTCGGTTTTTGCTTGTTCTAGTTGTGGCTGTCTCATGCGGCGATATTCATCGAGCGATATGAGTTTGTTAGGATCTACTTTGTCAATCCAAAGAATACCATTTAAATGATCGATTTCATGTTGAATGAGCCTTGCAAGAAAACCTTCTGTTGTTCCCTTTACCAACTGTCCCATGAGTGTATAGGTTTCGTAAGATATTTTTTTATAGCGAGTAACAGAGCCTGCATAGCTTTTAATTGAAAAACAAGCCTCATAGTCCTCATTATAACCAAAACTTTCAATGCCTTCATATTTAGGATTGATCCATATTGTTTTGGGTATGGTATCTGTCAAATCGGGACGCCTTTTTTTTAACTCAGGATCATTATCTGGGACGGAAAAAATAATTATTGCTTTAGAGATTCCTATTTGGGGAGCGGCAAGACCAGCACAATTTGTTTCTCCATCAAATTTAGCTGTTAGTAAACTAACATCTTTTTCGTCCGCTGCGCTTAATGGAAAAGAAAGAGGTTTAGCAATTGTCCTGTAAATTTTTGGAACATCTTTGTCTTTTGCTGGATCAAATACAACATATTCCGGTAAGGGCGTAAGATTTTTACTAGCGTAAGTGGATGCTACAGTAGTCATTGTAATTACCCCCTTATAATAAAAAATTGTGTTACTGTTTTTTTAATGGTAACCATATGCATGGGAGTTTATACTAAGATATTTGGATGTGCTAGCACTCAAAGATTGCGTTAAAATAACTTATGAGACAATATAAAAAATATTTAATAAAATTATTTTTAATATTGGTTTCTTTTGCCTTTATTAACAGTTCTTTTGCAAAAACCACAACGATAAAAATTATGCCGCTTTTATCATCAGAAGGTGCGAAGGCGATAGGCAAGAAAATTTGGCAGAACGAGTGTGATGGTAAAATTTCTGGTTTAACAAGTTGGAATAAAGGCGAAAATTTTGCTTCTTTAGGTATTGGTCATTGCATTTGGTATCCAGCAGGAAAACAAGATATTTTCGAAGAGAGTTTTCCAAAATTGATGCAATATATGCATGCGCGCCATGTCGTTGTACTAAGGTGGTTGGATAAACCAAATATTCCAGCATGTCCTTGGCAATCACGAGAAGAATTTTTGTGTGCTATACAAAATAACGAACCGCGGTTGCGGGAGTTGCGACAATTTTTAATAAACACTATACCTGAGCAAGCGCAGTATTTGATTTATCGCTTAGAAACAGTGTTGCCACAAATATTAGAGCTTGCTCCTGCTAGGGAGCGCCCAAATATTCGGCGTGAAATTGAACAGTTAGTGCAAACACCAACTGGTATTTATGCTTTAGTTGATTACGTTAATTTCAAAGGTGATGGAATTTTGGCTTATAAAGAGCCATCTCCTGAGCGTTTTCCTGGTTGGGGTTTGCTACAAGTACTTAGAGAAATGCAGTATGCACCAAAGAATTTAACACCTAATGCAGCATACGCTTGGGCTGCAAGCAAAGTATTAAAGCACCGTGTCGCATCTGCACCGCGAGCGCGCAAAGTGAATGAGGAAAGATGGTTGACTGGTTGGTTAAAAAGAGTTAATACGTATCATGAAGATTATAGGGAACTATGATTAAGTTTAAAACAAAGTCCACAAATCGGCTGTTATCGCTTGATGTATTTCGTGGTTTTACCATAGCTAGTATGGTCTTGGTAAACAACCCCGGTTCTCGGGAATATGTATTTTCACCGTTTAAGCATACGGCTTGGCATGGCTGGAGTTTTGCCGATCTCATATTTCCGTCTTTTCTTTGGATTGCCGGAGTCGCTATTACTCTCTCTTTTACTAAGTACATTGATCAAAACGTTAATCGTAATCAGTTATTGCAGCATGTTTTTTGGCGATCTTTAGCGTTATTTAGCATCGGATTGTTCCTAAATGGTTTTCCGTTTGGGATTGCTAGCAACTATTTTAGCTGGGCTACTTTTAGAATTCCTGGAGTTTTGCAGCGAATAGCCATATGTTACTTCATTGCTTCTTTGATCTTTATCTATAGCAAATTCATTTGGCAGGTGGCCTGGACTATGTTTTTTCTCGTTAGTTCTTGGCTTCTTATAAAAATTGTTCCAGTTCCAGGTTTTGGTGTTGGAGTATTAGAACCAGCAGGTAGCTTAGCTTGGTACATTGATGCAAGTTTACTTCATGGTCATACCTATATTGGCGCACCGATTTCTGGTTTTGATCCAGAAGGAATTTTTAGTACCTTGCCGGCAATTGCGACCATGTTGTTTGGTGTCCTGACTGGGCATTTATTGAAGTTGGAAAAAACGTGCACAGAAAAAACTGTTTGGATGTTGTTTTTTGGCAGTATCCTTGTTTTATTCGGATTATTAATGGATTATTGGCTACCAATTAATAAAAATCTTTGGACATCTTCATATGCGGTATTTACCTCTGGCGTGGCATTAATGTTTTTTACATGTTGTTATTGGTTGATCGATGTTAAAAAATATCAAAAATGGTTTAAACCGCTAGAAATTTACGGTATGAATGCACTGACGATATTTGTTATCTCTGGCATAATTGGGCGCTTAACCAGAGTTGTTACAATTACAGAATTAGCTGGGACGTCTTCATTAAAAGAATATTACTATAATTTTTTGTTTTTGCCTCTTGGTAATTCGATGCTAGTGTCATTGTTACATGCAATAGTTTTTGTGTTATTCATGTATTTGATTGCGTATATGTTATACCGAGAGCAATTAATTATCAGGGCTTAAGCAAAAAATATAAACATAAGCTATCATGATTAATAGAGTCCAAAAAAGCCTTACCATATTGTTGATGCTGCTTGCATTTTCCATGGATGTTTTTGGCCAAGCTTCGTTATGCCGGCAGACAGAGAGTAAACAGCTGTGTGACGAAATAGGTCAGATGCTAATAACTGGTTTTGGTGGTTTTAAGCAGGATGCCAATGGCAAAGTTTTATGGGATGATAAAGATGGTACGCAATTTAATAAGGATTCAGTGATAGCGCAGAATATTGCTGCAAATCATGTTGGTGGTGTTATTTTATTTATGCAGCCATTTCGTGACGTGAAAACTGGAGTGTTTGTTCATGATCGGAATATCCAAAATCCAGTACAAGTCACCAAGTTGAATCAAGATTTACAAGGCTATAATAATAAAGTGCGACAAATCCAGGGTTTAGAGATGTTGCCATTGTTTATAGGTGTTGATCAAGAAGGTGGGCGTATTGATCGATTGCCAGCACTGCAGGGTTTTCCAGTGAAAACTTTGGTGCCACAGGCGTTGGGTGCCAACGAAGAAAAGTTTATGCCACCTAGTTGGGTTTCTAATAGATTGTTGGCGTCGTGGTATAAATTCTTTTCTCCTTGTGCAGCTAAGAGAGAAACTGCGATAAATACAACCTATAAGTATGCAAGCAATTTAGCTCAGGAAATTTCCGCCTTGAATTTTAATTTAAACTTTTCCCCGGTAGTTGATGTAAATATAAACCCAATTAACCCTATTATTGGAGGATTGGGACGGAGTTTTTCATCTAATCCTGAGGTGGTGGTTGATCAGGCTAAACAATTTGTAAAGGCTTTTGGTGAGAATAAAATTATTTCGGTGTTAAAACATTTTCCTGGACATGGCAGCTCTTCAGGAGATACCCATCTTGGCTTAGTTGATGTAACAGGCACATATCAAATAAAAGAGGAGCTGCAGCCTTATTTTCGGTTAATCGCAGAAGGTTATGACGGCATGATAATGACAACCCATGCTGTTAATGGTCAGATAGATCAAACCCAGTGTAAAGCTGGATTAA
This sequence comes from Gammaproteobacteria bacterium, assembly GCA_964213355.1. Lineage (GTDB taxonomy): Bacteria > Pseudomonadota > Gammaproteobacteria > UBA9339 > UBA9339 > JBAXAM01. The sequence continues at coordinate 76,306 of CAXOVY010000030.1, read as the reverse complement.
AAGGCGATCATTCTACTTGGTGCTCTGGAACAATATCTGAAAAAACATTAACTGGTTTATTGCGTAATCAAATGGGTTTTAAAGGGCTTATTGTTTCTGATGACATGACGATGGGTGCAATTACGCGCGAATATGTTTTAAGCGAATCTTTAAAAAATGCAATCAATGCCGGTGTTGATATATTAATAGTAGCTAACAACTACGAAGATCAGACAGATGTAATAATTAACACTATCGTACAGCTAGTTAGGAATGGTGATATCAAACGTGAAAAAATTGATGCGGCTTATAATAGGATCGTTGATTTTAAGAAAAAGCATTTGTTGCGTTAGGGAAATGTGTTGTGGGATAAAAAGCTTTAGGCGAATTGTGAAAAGTTTTAACTAATTAAGATTTTCTTAATAATTTCCTGGTACTATGGTGATAGAAATTTGAATTTTGGGAATTACGTTATATGAAAAGTAAAAAAATTATGAAAGGCATTCTGTATTCCATTGCGATAGTTGGATTATTTAATGCAGTATCGTGTTATGCGAGCGAAGTGGCGGCGGAAGTTGTTATAAATAAATCTGAAATGCTAAAGTCCAAACATGGATTAGAGAAAATGTATGCACCGGCAACGTATGCCCCATCATTCATCGTGCTGCATTATGCTGTTACAACGACTATAGGCCAAACAGTGAATGCCTATTATGGTGCCGGTGTTTCTGCTCATTATACGGTTGATAAAGACGGTACTATTTTTCAACACGTTGAAGATGGAAATATAGCATATCATGCTGGTTTATCTTATTGGCGTGGTAAATATAGTTTGAATTGGTATGCAAAAGGTATAGAGCAGGTCAATACAGGTAGTGATGTTAACAATAAGCCTTGGAAAGAGCCGCGATCATTTAAGGAGGCAGATGGCAGAGAGTGGGAAACATGGTCAGAGGTGCAAATTAAGTCAACGGCGGAGTTGGTTAAATCATTGGTTGAGCAACACAACATTAAGTCATGGAATATTATTGGACATTCTGATTGTTCTTGTGGTCGGAAAGATGATCCTGGTCCTCTTTTCCCTTGGAAAAAAATGCATGATGAATATGGTGTCGGATTTTGGCCAGATGAAGATACGACCATAACCAAAGAGCTTACAAATGAGTTGAATAATAAAGACTATATGTGTCTGTTGCATGCATTTGGATATCCCATAAAAGGGTTTGCTTCTTCTGTTGAAAATGGTAAGGAGTTAGAAGAGATGTTGGCGAGTGAAGAAGAATTAAAAGGGAGGTCAGTGAGTGCAAAAGTGGAGAGAAATATACAGAATATGAATGGTATGAGCAATGGTTTAACCGATCGTGAAACTATAAGTTCATTTCAGCACCATTATATGCAGGATAAATTCGAGAATGATTCCACCTATAGATCCGGCAGATTAGATGATGATACTCAACTTATTATATTAAAGTGTATTAAATCTATAATAAAAAATGTTGACAAAGACGATTATTCATTAAGAATGCTCGAGAAAATGTATCAAAGCGATCTATCAAATGAGGCGGAAAAGTTAATAGAGAGCTTTAACCAGGATGGAAAATTAGGTTTAAAGGCGAAGGGCGAAGAGCCATACGCTGATCTATAAAAACGAGAATGTTCACCCAACTGTGTCAGCACCTTGATTAACATTCAACTCGATTTTTATTCTGCCAGGGAAATAAATATCGAGCTGAGAAATTGTTAAAGCCCAATTTTGCAGTGGCATATTCCATTTCCCTAAATTAGATCCTTTACTATCGGCAAGATAAAAACCTAAAAGCTCTTTATAGCCGGATTGATTTATTCGAGGGCAATTAATTATCAGAGTTTAAGCCATGATTAATAGGGCCTGTTGACATCATGCTACAGATCCTCATATTGTGGATCTTTTAAATCATCTGCTAAATAAATCAATTTAAAAAACTTTCTATCGGCTAAAGAAATTAAGTTGGGATCTTCGGGGTAGGTTGGCAATAGTGGAAATAAAACCGCCCGCCCGATTACCGCACGATAACTGTTATCCGCTGGTCTTAAGCCCCAAATGTTTTGGTAGGTCATTGCCATGGGTTCATGGGTATCAGAATTTGGATTAGGATAGCTTCCTATATATAACATTACATGACCGCCAATAGACGTTATAGTGGTAAACTTTTTTCCATTTTCCATTATATAATTTAGGCGCTCTTGCATGTCTGCTGAGCTTTTATCAATCACTGTTTTGCCAGCCTTTTCTTGAGAGCTAGAGTTTCTTTGTAACAAAATGCCGAACGGCGTATAAAGATTTTGTAATTCTGCAGAACAGTCGTTATAAAAATACATATTGCCCCAGCCATAAGGTCGGCCCAATAGAGTTGATATAACAGTTGCGAAGTTATGTGGGGTGATTTCTAGTGGCATAATTGCAGCATCTTTGTTGCTTAGTTCGGCAACGGCTATTTGAGCATTGTGTTGAGTATCAGCTGTAGGTATTAAAACTTTGATCGTAGTTATGTCATCTGAGCTATTTGCCCCGGGGAATACTGCTCCAATATAAGCATTAAATTGATACTGTTTGTTGGTATCAAGTACACTGACATTGGTGCGTGTGATAGCAACCATTTTTTGTTTGGCACATTCTTGGTAGTTTTTAATAAAATCTTTACTGGTTTTTGCTATTCCTTCGCTTTGTACCCATTCTATGAACTGTGGCGTTAAAACCAAATACCATTGTTGATCCAGTGTTTGACCAATTATATACACCGGAGTTCCAACCCATATCGCTGATTCTTGAATAATGTCAAAAGGGTATCCTTCTCCTGCTAATGAAAATTTATAGAAATAAGGCTCAATTGTTGGAATATCACGTGCGAGTAAATTTTTTACTGCTATACCACGGTTATTAGGATTATATTCAATTGGTAATTTGAGCTGAGCCAAATTCATGTTGGTAATAGTATCTTTTATCCATTGATCAGAATATGGATGAAAATTTTCACCATAGCCAATTTTTTCCTGATTTGTTTTGGCGGAGTTACCATACTTATTGATTAGCTCTTGTTCAGAGTATGGGATTTTTGCGTTTTTTATAACATACTCGCTACTCCATGGCGAGCTAGCATTAGCACCAGTTGCGTAGTAGTGATTGTAATATTCATCCAAATGATTTTTTTGATCAGAAATACTCATTACTGGTTTGTTATAATCTGGGCTTTCAGGGTTTATCCAATCATTAATGTTTTGGCTATATTTTTCCAATGGAAATGGAGTTATTGGCACTTCAGTGGCAATAACTGAAGTAGCGATTAGAAAAATAGCTAAAAAAGCCGAATAATTTTTTAAATTACTTTGTATTAGTTTCTCTCTCATTTTTATTGAAGTGCATATTATAGATCATTACGATATATGTTCTCTGATGGTTGTAAATCTGGTAATTTCCATTTACTTTGGAATTCAGGATAAATTATCTCGGGAAATTGCACTAAAACAGGTTTTTTTTGTGGTTCCAGCCAGCTAATAATTTCTTTAGCATTGTCTGATGCCATAGCGGTGCAGCCGGCAGTGGGTTTTTCTGGGCTTCTCCATACGTGGATAAAAAAGCAGCAACCACGACCATGGATTGCTGAGGAATAGTTGTGCGCAATTACCGCTCCATGGATGTATAAACCAGAATCATCGACATATGATTGCATGTTTTCACCTCTATCCCAATCTTCTTGTTCTTCTATGGTGGTGGCATCAACAATGCGGTTGTAGCTTTTATCGCAAGAGCAATACAGCGTTTTGGATATTTGGTTATATGGAAGTTTTACTCCCCAATCTTTTGCGTCATCTTTTCCAAAAGCAAGGGGTATTTCAAAAGCACCTACTGGTGAACGTTTTAATCCCTCAGTAGTTATTATCGGTTCTTTTCTTTGTTCTTTGGCTAAAAGTGGATCTCCGTGTAAACCATAACCCCAAGCCATACCATTCTTACCCAAAACCACTCTAACTTGGCCACCAGCTTTTTGCCATGAATCACCTAAGTTTGAGCGTTCATAACGTTGTAGTATCCCAGAAGTTGAATCCCAATTCTTGCCAATAACAACGATAATTTGTTTGGAAAATACCAATGGATTTTGATTTATACTGTTATCTTCATGCAATGTTGCTGAGTAAGCCGAAGAAGTAACAATTAAGATAAATATAGACAATACAATAATCTTAAAGTTATGTTTTATTTTTAGCATTATTTTCCCTAAATTTATAAAACCCATATCTTAGCATTGTAGGCTCGTATCTACCAAATAATATACCTGGAAATATTTTTCATTAGCGAATTTATCATGTAAAAATCGAATTTCTGTTGTATTATATTGTCGGGAGATAGAATCTTGGATTAAAAATTATGGGCGCTGAACTTTACGATCTTGCTAAAAAAGTTGGTATTTTTTTAAGAGCAAAGAAGCTATTTATTGCTACTGCCGAATCTTGTACCGGTGGTTTACTTGCTGCAACTCTGACAGAAGTTCCCGGAAGCTCAGAATACTTTGATCGTGGTTTTATTACTTATAGCAATAGTGCTAAGCAAGAAGTTTTGAGCGTGACCTCTGTAACTTTGGGAAAGTTTGGTGCAGTTAGCGAACAAGTGGCTAAAGAAATGGCGGAAGGTGCATTAAAAAATAGCCATGCGCAAATTGCAGTTGCTATCACGGGTATTGCAGGTCCCAATGGTGGCACTGAAAATAAGCCTGTTGGCAGTGTTTGTGTTGCTTGGGCACATTTAGGGTCGTCAGCAAAAGCTGTTACAATGCATTTTAATGGTGATCGAATTTCTGTTCGGGTACAAGCAGTTAAGCGTGCATTAGAAGAGTTGTTACAATAAAATAATTATGAGCGTTTTTTGTGACCTTTTAGGGTTCTCAATAATACCTTTAGAGGTTTCGTAACCTTGTTCTTAAACTCGGTATGTGTTATTGAAAATAAATAAAATTTCTTTTATAATGCAAAGGTACAGGCCACAAAGTGACTAACTTTTAAATTACACTACAGGAGATTACCCATATGGAAGCGCCAATAGTTGACCACAAAATACCTAATGCACTGCTACTCAGAAAAGCTCAGGATAGAGCAAGGTCTTATGCTGAATTAGCCTATGCGATGAACGGTACGGATCTTGCATTTAGGCAGAGATCTGTAAGCCCCATGTTGTTTCGAAAATACCATAAAAAAATACAAGACGAGAATCCTGTTGAGGGTACTCCGATCGATATGTGGACAGTGTTCAACATTGTATTTCAGAAAAGACGAGAAAAATTGAAATTTGACGAGTATGGCGAAGCTACCGTAGCTGTGGATGTTAACGGTAAAATCCTACAAGTTCATCTCAGAGAAGTTAAAGACAGGCCTGGCGAGTATGATGTGCAGCTACAAAGGTTTTATGAAGAAACAACGGTAGTAGAAGTGCCAACATTAGGTAAACCGAAAAAGAAAAGCACGACGGAAATAAAGCTATCAGAACCATTTACTGGTGTTATCAGAATACAAAGGAAGAAAACAAAGGAAAAAGATGATCTGTTTGTAGCTATCGATCCTCAAACAGGACTAAAAATTGTCAAGGGTCAAAGAGTAGATCGTAACTATCAAGCAAAAGCAGCGTTAGCCACTGTCGGAATGACAATGGATGAAAAGACAGGCAAAATAATGCCGATAATCGACACAGAAGGCCAGCCAGTTCCAGTAAAGTACCCTCAACTTATAGTGGCAGGTACTGGTGCAGGCAAGAGTGGTATGCTTTTTACATCGGCAATGATACATGGTAGAGGTATTTTTACAACGATAGGAGGTAATACAACATTAGTAGACGAGATGGTTGACGAGGCGAATAAGTTTATTAAAACCGAAGACGGAAAGGGAAACGCCGTTGAAAAATTTCCAGATAAACTAGGACTAGAAGAAGCTGCTGAATATTTAAAGCAGCATCCCTATGTTGTAATGAGCCATGATCAATTGATACTCTATGCTCCTATACTAAAGGAACAGCATATATTTATAGATGAGGCACATTCTATAGTTCCAAGATCTTTTGATCAAAGTGTGGAAGCAGAAAGGAGGAGAGTTGTATTAAAGGAAATTGTAGACAACAATATGGTACTTGGAGTCACTGCAACTCCAACAATTCAACTAGAGGAGTTGCTAGGTAAACGCATATGTGATATCACATTATATGAAGCTCAGAATACTTTAAAAACGGTACGTCAGGTAGACGTTGAAGATAGACTTGTCAAAAAGGAAGACTTGGTTAAGGCTGCTGTTAGTAAGCTGTTAACGCGTAGTACTGAAGTATTATCCGGAATGAAAGGCTGCAGTGCAGATCCAACAAAAAACACTATATTGGGTTCGCAAACTCAAGGCATAATATTTACTGATGATCCAGCTACTGCTAAGAAAATACATGACCTGTTAATTAGTTTAAGTTTAGACCCAAAAAAGTCAGAGAACGCCGAATTTCTAACTGCTCTTAACAAGGAAGCCTCCAGAAACAGAGCAGGTAGTGGTAATAAACATACTAAAAGCCTTGCAAAGAAGTCTGATGTTTATAGGGAAGCAACAGATGCGCAACATAAAATGATCGAATATAGCGTAAAAATTGATATTATTACTAACTTAGCAGGGGTTACTAGCAATAAGGAAAAACTGCAAGAATATCTGCGTGATAGAAACTTTGCTATGCTAGATAAAATATACGCAAGAGCAAAGGAAAGACACCAAAAACTTATGCTAGACCCAAAAGAGAGAATACAAGAGTTTCATAGAAGAATGGTTCTAGAAGTTGGAAAGGATAAAGAAACTAAAGATAACCCTACAGTAAATGAATATTATAGATTAGTAGAAGAATATTTTCGTCTGTCTATGTTGCCTACTACTCTTGTTAACACAAAGTTGCTAGAAAATGTGACGAGAGCCTTGGGCAGAATGAGCGCTATATCGACACTATTAATTAATCCAAAAGACAAAAAGGAGGAGGCAGAGGCTAAGTTTCTACTTGATAAAAAATTAACGCTGTATGTTGTAAGCAGCGGTTCTTTAAGCGTTGGTTACAGCAATAAAGATATAATGAATGAAGTAATGGTACAAGAGCATTCTATTTTTGAAAATTTATGTAATGACCAAAATCCAGCTATGACGAATACTCAAAAAGCTGGGCGAGATGTACGTGATGAGAAGCGTCGTTCTATTGAAACAATGCTTATAAACGATGAGATACCTGTAGGGGAGCGTAATTTAACACTTGGTCAGATTTTTGATAAAAATGCTACCCAAATTTATATGGACAAAACAAACCAAGTTGATGAATATTTGCGACAAACTCAAATAAAACAAGTAATAACAGTCGCAGAAATAAAACAAGATGCTGACCTTGAACCAGAAATGATTGTACAAAAAGTGGATGAAAGTGAAAGTGGAGAAGAAAATCTACTAAGTGATATAGATGAAGAATATCAAAAACTTGAAGATGAAGAAGATCTACTAAGGGGAATGGATCAAGATCAAGTGGTTGATGAAGAAAATCTACTAGAGGGAATAGGTCAAGATCAAGTGGTTGATGAGGAATATATACAACAAATATTGAACAGCAAAAAAGAAGTTGATATTGCTAGTGCTGATCTTCAAAAAGTTGTAAGTGTACTGCAAGGGTTTAGGGTGGATATTTTAAAAGCGAAAGGTGAAATTGATGTGGAAGCGCAACGTATTATTATGGATCAGTCGATAGCATTATATAACTCATGTGAAAAGACCCTAATAGAAACCTTAAAAACCCATATGGTTTCTCTGGAACAATTCGGACAATATTTTAGCAAACAAAAAGAGAGAATTTCAGATCCTAGTTTAGACAAGGCGTTGGTAGAAACAGATTTTGTATTAGAAAGCTTGAATAAAACTGGCTACGATCTTGAGCAGTTAAGGCAGGAACAGAAAGAACGTAGAGAGCAAATACAAACAGCTCTTGAGCTGCAGCAGAAGCAGCAACGTGAGTTGATGGAACAAAAAGAATTTAATCTGCTACAGGAAAAAATAGCGCAGCAGAAACAAAAAGATCTAGAGCTACTACAGCTGGCACAACAGCGTGAGCTGCAGGAAAAAGAAGATCTTGAGCGACAACTGGTACAACAACGTGCGCTGCAGGAACAAAAAGATCTAGAGTTACAACTGGTACAACAACGTAAACAGCTGCAGCAGGCACGAGAGAAGATTGGTGGTATAAATACCGGTACAATACAATTGTTGGAGAATAGTATTACTAATTTGGAAAAGATGAAAAAAACTGTTGATGAATATCTGCAAAGTAATGCAGGATATTTTTGGCGGGCAGTGGATTTTGTATTCCATGGATGGAGGTACCAACGAGTCCAGGAGCAGCAGAAAATAATATCAGCCTTTTTACAAGATGATATGCTTAAAAAAGCAACCATTACAAAAGATATCACTGCAGATAGCTTGGATGAGAAGGCTCTCAGTGAGCTCAGTGGTAAAAAAAGTCTTGAAAAGTCAAAATTAGAGGTTGAATTACATGAGACGGTTGACAAACTCAAAACTGATGTTGAGAAAGAAGGTTTAGAAATTGAGGAAAGCAAAGGTTTCAAAATGTAGTAGATGGATATAAGGGCAAAAGATTTACGATAGTAACGGTTCATCGACCCAACCTTGGATGCTGTAGTCCCGCGGCGAAGCTGCGGGATGCAGTTCAGTAGCAGATATATAATTGTTGGTGGCATTGCACACAACAAATTTGCTTCTTTAGCCCTTGCCCTAATTCCTAAGGCAAGAACAACGCTCCGCGTAATTAGTGGATGAATACAGTTTTTGCAGAAAATATTCGGAATTACATAATCGTTTAAGTGGATTTTATTCCCAGATATGATCAATCTTAAAGCAAATAAAGATACGTTAGAAGTAGTAGAATCATAATATCAAAAAGCATATCAAGGCAATCTCCATAGAATTATATTAGGAGATTTATGTTGCGGTGCTATAATGCAAAAATTCGTTGAAGATAGTGCATATTTATATATGATCAAGCATGACGCAAATAAACAAAATATAAATTTTCGGATTAAGCAGCCGGATACAAGCACGCTAAGGATTGTTTTTTCGGGTCGATTAGATATAGATAGTGTAGCAGAACTTTGGTCTTCATGTGTAGCTGCTACTATTCAGTCCGACCCTCAATCATTGATTCTTGATTTTAAAGATGTTGATTATTGTGACGGTGCGGGTATTGCATTAATACAGGTATTGCAAAGACATCAAACCACACATAATCATAGTTGCAAAATTGATAATTTAAAGCCATCTTTTGCAAGTTTGCTGGAATATATCGAACGGCAGCCAGATAAGGCAGAACAAAAATCATTTTATTCCGAAAATATTCCTGAGCATGTTGGCCATATTACGGTAGATTTTTTAAAAATTTTTTATGAGAATATTGTTTTTTTAGGTGCATTGTCTTACCAGTTATTTCTTACTTTATTAAAACCCAAAAGAGTTCGTTGGCGCGATTTTTTACGCGTTGCCGAAGAAACCGGTCCCCAGGCTTTGCCAATTATCGCACTTATTGGGTTTTTAATGGGGTTAATTTCAACATTTCAAGCTGCACCATCATTTAAGCAATTTGGGGCACAGATCTTTATGGTGAATTTAGTTGGTTTGGGTTTGGTAAGAGAAATAGGTCCATTGTTGACGACGGTTTTGCTTGCTGGTCGTACGGCATCAGCTTTTGCTGCTGAAATTGGAACCATGAAAATCAATCAGGAAATTGACGCATTAAAAACCATGGGTCTTGATCCGATTAGGTTTTTGGTGGTGCCAAGAATACTTGCCACTATGATAATAACTCCAATGCTCGAAGCATTTTTTATTATTTTTGGTTTATTGGGGAGTTTGGTTGTGATGCTTACTTTGGGATATACAACGGATGCTTTTGTTCATCAGCTGCATCATGCTATTTTACCTAAAGACTATATTGGTGGACTAGTTAAAGTTTTTGTATTTGGTTTGGTGATTGCAGGCGTTGGTTGTTTACATGGTGTTAAAACGCGTTTTGGCGCTCAAGCTGTAGGGCATTCTACTACGCAAGCGGTAGTTAGCAGCTTGATTATGCTGGTATTTGTTGATGGTATTTTTGCGTCAATTTATTATGTGCTTGGTGTATAACTTATGAATCATTCACCTATTATCAAAGTCCAAAATTTGAAAGTGCAATATGGTTCAAGAGTTATTTTAGAGAATGTTCAATTTGAAGTTTATCCTGGTGAAATTTTTATGGTTATAGGAGGTTCAGGGTGCGGTAAGACAACGTTATTGATCCATATGATTGGACTTCTGGAACCTGCTTTTGGAGATGTTTTGATAGATAATCAAAGTATTAGTCATTCTACTGAACCGCAGCGATTAGTTATATTAAGGAAAATAGGAGTACTTTATCAAAGTAGTGCTTTGTTTGGTTCGATGAATTTATTAAAAAACGTTAGTTTGCCATTGGAAGAATTAACAGAGTTGCCACCAGATGCTATTACTGAAATTGCACATAATAAATTGAAAATGGTGGGGCTTGGGGACTTTGGTCATTATATGCCGGCAGAAGTTAGTGGTGGTATGCAGAAGCGTGCGGCAATTGCCCGGGCTATGGCGCTAGATCCCAAAATATTGTTTTTAGATGAGCCATCATCTGGACTTGATCCTATTACCTCTTCTGAACTTGATAAACTTGTAGTAAACTTGGCAAAGATTTTAGGGATTACTTTTGTAATTGTGTCGCATGATCTTTCGAGTATTTGTAAAATAGCACAGCGTGTTATCCTGTTGTATCAAGGGAAAATAATTGCGGAGGGGAAACCGCAGCAGCTGAGCGATAGTTCTAATCCACTTGTGAGGAGTTTTTTTGCAAACAACATTGGTATAGTTAAATGAGCAATGATACAAGTTATTTTAAAATAGGTTCTTTTGTTCTTGTAGGCTTAGGCTTAATAATTTTTGCTTTATTGATTTTTGGTTCAAGCAAATTATTTCAGCCTGTTGTTTATATTGAAACTTATTTTGAAGAATCCATCCAAGGAATTTCTGAAGGCACGCCAGTCAAATATCGTGGATTGCAAATTGGTTATATTAAGAAAATTGCTTTTACCAGTGAGATATACGGGGATGGCCATAAAGGTTCAGTTGTAGAAATGCACGATCGTTCTATTTATGTAAGGATAGCAATTACTTCAAAATTATTTACGCAACTTTCCAATGATGAAGTTCGGCAGTTTTTGTCTAAAGAAGTAGCTCAGGGTTTAAGAGTTAAATTGGTAGCTCAGGGTTTAACTGGAGTTAGTTATCTTGAACTTAATTATGTTAATCCTATCCCACCACTGCATCCGATTACATGGCATACCCGTGATTTTTATATGCCGTCTGTGACAAGTACCCTAACTAGATTGAGTGAAAATGCTCAATATATTATGAACGAGCTGAAAGATATAAATTTTAAAAAGCTATTTCAGGACATTAATCTATTAACCGTTTCTCTTACTCAAGTGGCTTCTAAAACCGATAATTCTCTAAGTCGAATTAACAACCCTTTGGCAATAACTATGCAAAACTTCAAGATTGTTTCAAATAATTTACGCATGCTGTCTGAACAATTAAAACTTAATCCATCAAGTATGGTGTTCGGTAGTCCTCCACCACCTTTAGACCCGAGCAAGTTATGATGTGCTTTAAATACGTGCTGCAGTTAATAGTATGTTGCTTATTGTGCTTGGCAGCAATTGGATGTATTTCGGCAAAATATGTTGAACAGAATCAGTATTTGCTGAATATAAAAACATTGCCGGAAAAGAAAACAGTGCCGGACAAATGCTTAGTTTTTGTTGACCATGTAATGGCTATAACTCCTTTTGATCAACTTGATTTTCTTTATCGCATAAAGTCTAATCAATATTTGACGGACTATTATCATAGTTTTTTGGTATCACCTACCGAGCAACTTGAATCAATATTTACAAATTATTTGAAAGCATTAGGTGATTTTAATTTAGATACTGCAGCGTCATTAACAGCGCAAAATAAACTGCAGACGCAAATTACAGAGTTTTATGCTGATTATCGCGATCATGACCATCCTAAAGCAGTTATTGCGATACATTTTGTTTTAACAAGATTGGTTGATAGTGAGTCTGTTGTTTTGTTTGATAAAGTTTTGCACGCCCAAGTTGCTTTAAAAGAGAAGGACACAAGTAGTTTGCTGATGGCATGGAATGTGGGTTTGCAAGATATTCTTACACGTGGGGTTAGGGCTTTAAATGCAGTTTTATCTAAGAATCCTTGCATAAATTCTGTGATGGTTTCTAGTTCTGATCTAAAAAAAATTGTTAATTAAGGAGATACATGATGAGTCAATATTTATTTACTTCAGAATCAGTAGCAGCTGGTCATCCCGATAAGATTGCTGATCAGCTTTCTGATGCCGTATTAGATGCAATTATAGAGCAAGATTCCCACTGCCGTGTTGCTTGTAATGCTTTAGTTAAAACCGGTATGGTTTTAATTGCAGGTGAAATTACTACGACGGCGTGGGTTGATATAGAAGAGCTAGTGCGTAGAGTTATTCGGCACATTGGTTATACAGATCCTGCTCTTGGTTTTGATGCGGATTCGTGTGCAGTTTTAAGTGCCATTGGTAAACAATCACCTGATATTGCCCGAGGTGTTAACTCTAGTAAAAATAAAAAACAAGGTGCTGGTGATCAAGGATTGATGTTTGGTTTTGCTACTAATGAAACTGAAGAATTAATGCCGGCTCCTTTAATTTACGCGCATCAGTTAATGGAACGTCACGCCAAAGTTTTGCACAGCAATAGTTTGCCGTGGATTAGACCGGATGGTAAAAGCCAAGTTACTGCGCGTTATGAAGATGGTAAACTAATTGCTATAGATACTGTTGTATTATCGACGCAGCATACAGCTGATATTTCTCATCATGAATTAAGTGAAGCAGTTATTGAAGAAATTATTAAGCCTGTATTACCAGCAAAATTAATTAACAAGACTAAATATTTAATTAATCCGACGGGGAGGTTTGTGATTGGCGGTCCCAAAGGTGATACTGGTTTAACTGGTCGTAAAATTATTGTTGATACCTATGGTGGAGCAGCACACCATGGTGGTGGTTGCTTCTCCGGTAAAGACCCATCGAAAGTTGATCGATCCGCCAGTTACATGGGGCGCTATATTGCTAAGAATATTGTAGCGGCAGATCTGGCAGATAAGTGTGAAATTCAAGTTGCCTATGCAATTGGCGTAGCCAAACCTGTTTCTATTAGTATTGATACTTTTGGCAGCGGTAAAATTGACAATGAACACTTGGTTAAATTAGTTAATAAACATTTTGATCTTACTCCAGCCGGGATTATCGCAACCTTAGATTTACTTAGGCCAATTTATTATAAAACGGCTGCTTTTGGCCATTTTGGTCGAGGTGATGTTAATAATTTTACGTGGGAGCGTACCGATAAGGCTGAAGCCCTGAGGGACGACATCATAAAATTTTATTAAATATATCCCCCGGGCGAAGTCAAACAGTTAAATTTTGGTAATTGCAAGCTGATGAGTCTGCACAATTTTTTGAGGCAAGCAATGAAAAACCCAATCAATATAGTTCTTGTTGGTCCCATGGGTGCTGGAAAAACCAGTATAGGTAAAGCTTTCGCTAGAACTATTAGTTGGAGTTTTTATGATTCCGATCAGACTATCGAAGAACGTGCTGGGGCTGATCTTTTATGGATTTATGATTTGGAGGGCGAAGAAGGTTTTCGTAGGCGTGAGAAAAAAATAATTGCTGAGTTAGTACAGGAGCGTAATATTGTGCTGGCAACCGGTGGTAGTACCGTAGCAGCTGCGGAAAATCGCGCAGTAATTGCACAAAATAGTTTTGTAATTTATTTACGCACTTCTTTAGACGATCAATTAGTTCGTACCGGTTATAGCAAAAAGCGTCCGCTATCTACCGAACTTGAAGCAAGGCGTGGTATTTTAAAGCAACTCCGGCAGGAATATGAACCGCTTTATGAAGAATTAGCAGCTATCATTTACGATACTGATAATAAACCAGCACGTATAGTTGTAGCGGACTTAATTAAATTAATGCAGAAGCAAGAAAATCTTTCGTATATGATGGTCTCTGATTTTAAAGTCAATGCCAGATAGCTGCAGGCTATGAAGCCTGCAGCTACCAATACTTATGTATACAATAATTATGTGCTAAATTACCCTCTCGATTTTCATAAAAGTCCATTAATCTTGCTATTTTCTAACTAAAGTTTCAGGATCTCCCAATGTCTATGAACGAGGGCATACGTGCATCCAGAGACCAGTTTTTTTCTAAAGCTTTTTGCATTGGTTTCACTGTAGTAGGTCCGAAGACCCATAAACCCAGGGTTTTTAGAAGTGAATTGAAAAAAGGTACTGATTTGGGTTGCTTTATGCATAGTTGGACATTTTTGGGAATAGAAAGCGACGTGTCAGGTTCATTGTCAGAGGGAACCCTAAACCAAATCATGCCATGCAAATATTCGCCTGTTTTATCATCGCCGATTGTATAATCGGTTTCTAAAGCGTAATCAGTGTCCTTATGACAGTTGGATAATAAAAGTATAGCGTCTCCCATTGGTGGGATAATTACAGGTAGTCCTGCCTGTAATCCTTGTTGAGACCAAACTCTTGTGATTTTAATTGCTCCTGCTGTAACATGACTGTGGAGCTCCAATGAAGCAATATTATCGTCGTTTATGGTAACAGACTTCAGAGTAAGTGCGTTTAAGTTGCCTTCACTTATATCCTTGGACCATAGTAGTTGTTCCAACCGGCTGCTTTGTATGCCATATTTTACCGCATATGAATGTTGTAGATCAGAGCTATCAGCAGGGTAATTGTGAAGTATGGCATCTGTTGTTTTTGTTGGCACAAGAAAAAAATTGAAATGGTTTGGGACAAGGACTATCTCCATATTAATAGGAACCCAATGAAAGGCTGGTAGTCTTCTGAAAAACCAAGAATACAAAGTAGGTATATCTTCTATCACTGCAAAACGAATACCGCATAGCGCTAGCGTAGCTCTTCTTAAAAACAAAAAGGGGTTAAGCAAAGAAGTGGCTCTATGAAGATTTGAGTGGGTAATGGTGATTCTGTATACTATTGTTCCAAACAATGGGGATCAGAAAATGTTAAATAGCGTCCAATTATTTGAAATGGCACTGGGTGTAAAGTCTCCGTGGGAAATTACAGGTGTTGAGTTTTCAGATGGTTTATCTGGTAAAGAGTTACATGTCAAAATTGATTTTAAAAAAGGCGCAAAGTTTTCAGGTGAAAACGAAGAGCTGTGTAGTGTTCATGACACAAAAGAAAAAACATGGAGGCATTTGAATTTTTTCCAGCATGAGTGTTATCTTCACTGTCGTGTGCCAAGAATAAAAATAAAAGATGGTAAAGTAGCTCTTGTAGATGTGCCATGGGCAAGAGCAGGAAGTGGTTTTACGTTATTATTTGAGGCATTTGCTATGGCACTAATTGAAAAAGAAATGCCAGTTAATAAAGTAGGTCAATTGCTTGGTGAAGACTCGCACCGCATATGGACAATTTTTAATTATTGGTTAGAAAAATCGTATGCTGCTGACGAACCAGCAGTTCCTGAGAAATTAGGTTTAGATGAAACATCAAAACGAAAGGGACATGATTATATAACTTTGGCTGTAAATCTTGATGAAAAAAGAGTTATCCATATTGTTGAAGGAAAAGATAAGAATACAGTTAAGCAAGTAAGGAAATATCTTGAATCCAAGGATATTGACGCTAAAAAAGTGCTTCATGCAAGCATGGATATGTCGCCAAGTTTTATTTCTGGTGTACATGAAAACTTTCCAAAAGCTGAAATACACTTTGACAGATTTCATGTTGTAAAGCTATTAAATGAAGCCATGGATAAGGTGAGGCAAATTGAAAGAGAAGAGCATGATGAGCTAAAAGGTCATAAATATACTTTTTTAAAAAAGAACAGCAACTTGTCTGAGCATAAAAAAGAAAAGCTAAAAGAGCTTATAAAATTATTTCCAACTCTTGGTGAAGCATATAGATTAAAAGAGTTATTTAACGATTTGTGGGAAATGGAAACAGAGGAAGAGGCAATATGTTTTATTAAAGAATGGTGCGATGAAGCTGGAAAGTTGAATACTGCTCCATTCAATCAATTTATAAAAACCGTAAAAGCTCACTGGAGTGGTATAGTGAATTTTTGTGAGACAGAAATTAATAATGGAATTTTAGAGGGTATAAATAATAAAGTTCAACTAGCTAAAAGAAGAGCAAGAGGATATCGTTGTACAAAGAATTTTATTAACATGATCTACTTCTTGTGCGGAAAGCTTAGGTTCGATTACCCACTCGTTTCTTCATAGAACCAAAGAAGTAATGCCTTGTCTATAGGCATTTCTGAGCCTATTAGAACTGGTATCCTCAGGGTTTGCTGGGAAATCTGCAACGACTTGCTCCGTAGAATGAAGTCTTTCTTGTACAGCAGTTACATGCCAATGTTGATTATCACAAGTTTCTAATGAAGAGCCATCATTATTTAGTTGGGATGCACACAAATAATAAAGTGTTCCAGGATTAGTAAAACCACTTCTTTGTGCTGCCATCCCGATATTGTATATGGTTAATTTACACCTTGCAGTAAGTAGTGCGCCAATAGCTGTTGCACTTGAAGAAAGCCATTTGTGTTCGCTTACTGACAAAAGTACTTCAAGAATCGCTCCACTAACCGTACAAATATCAGTTGCATCAAGAATTCGCAGTTCAATTTGAGCAACAATAATCTCTATAATAAGAGTTCTCACATCAATGCCAAGTCTTGGCACATAACCCATATATAACGGCATATGATTATTCAAATAGCATCTAGCAATTTCACCAATAATTTTTGCCTTAATATAAGTATAGAATATATGCTCGTCATAGACCATCGATAGTGCCATAGCTTTTCCAGCCCAAGCTGCCATGGTATTCGTATGCTCAATTTTTGGTATTGTTGCTAGTGGTCCAAAAGCCGAATAACCAGCAATTCTAGTATAGGGATTTCTGCTGCTTGTTGCTTTAACTGCAATTTCAAGAGTTTTTAACGACAAAGCATGTGCGAATTCATAAAGGGAGTTTTGCTCCCTTAAGTATTGTATATATGAATCGGTACCATCATTTTTTGGGTCTGTTTTAATGGTGGTAGTAGCATTTTTTATACTAGCTGATATGAAATGAGAATTCTCTTCCAAGAAATGGCGAATATCAGAAGCGATGACTTCTAGGTCTTTTATTAAATCATTTTTGTCTTGCCGATAGAGGTCTTGGGCAATATGGTTAATGTTATTTTTCACATCCTGACTTAATGCATTTAATTCGGTGCTATTAAAGGTACTGGCGATAAAATCAGTACGTTCTTGTGGCGAATTAAACGTTTTTTTTTGGAGATCGGCAGTTAAAGGATCTATAATTTTTTTTATGTCTGCTATTGAGCTATCTATTTTCTCCTGAGTATTTGTGGTGTTATTAGTCGCTTCAATAAGTCTATCTGCGATGTCTCCTATTTTATTACCTACAAGTAAGCCATAAATAATTTTAGAGAAACTGTTCCAGTCAATAGATTTATAGCTATTTTTGTCAATTTGTTTTGAAGAATTAGTATTTGTTTCGTTTGTTTTGGTTCCGGCTTCGGTTTCGTCAGATTTATCAATTGCTATGTTGTCTTGATTTGTGTCTGTGTTGTTTGTTGCTTGAGCTGAAGCAATTGTTGGTGTTACCAAAGAACTGAAAAAAGTTACTAGTATAACTAGAAGAACAATTCGATACCAATGCCAAGATCGATGAGGAACAGTTTTTGTGGTTAAGCTGAAGTTTTGCGTTAGCCGTCGATAGATTTTTTTGTTCGTGTTCATTTGCATCCTCCCCAAATTGATTGAATGGATTCACTTCATATGAAGGGTAACTTAAAATTATTAAGGATTTATTAAGCGATCCTTAAGGTAACCTTAAGCAAAGTGAGCTTTTTTTAAGATTTTTTGATGCTGAAAAATTTATGTGGAAAAGATATATGTCGGCGTCAACCGACTAGCTGAAGCAATAAAATACGAAGACGCATGTAATGCACTGATTGGATTAAACCCGCATTTTGTAGAAGATTATGTGACATGAGACGTTTGTATAATAAATACTGTTTAGTGTCAAGAGATTTATTCTTTGGCGAAGTCAAACAATTAAATCGCAGCATTTAGCATTTCTTTTGCATGCGCTAGTGTTTGCTGCGTAATTTTGATACCGCCTAGCATGCGTGCGATTTCGTTAACACGCTCGTTTTGGTTTAAAGTGGTGAGCATAACTTCAGTATCGTGGGCACTGGCAGTTTTCTCGACCGAAATATGATTGTGGCCTTGAGCGGCTATTTGGGGTAGATGTGTGATGCAAATTACTTGGGTGCTTTCAGCAAGTTTACGTAACAGTTGTCCAACAATATCTGCAGTCCTGCCGCCAATACCAGCATCGATTTCATCAAAAATTAAAGTTGGGGTAACTTCTTTTTCTGCAGTAATTACTTGGATAGCAAGACTGATGCGCGATAATTCACCACCAGATGCAACTTTACTTAGCGGTTGCAGCGGTTGTCCTGGATTAGCGCTGACCAAAAACTCAACTCTTTCTAAGCCATTAGCACTAAAATTTTTATTAATGTTGGGTAGAAGGTTTATTGAAAATTTACCACCGGCCATGCCTAAAATTTGCATTTTCGTTGTTACTAATTGGTTGAGTTTAGTTGCAGCAAGCTTGCGCCCGCGGGTTAATTCACTTGCAGTTTCGAAGTAAGATTTTTCTAGTTCTTTTTTGGTGGTTTGAGCTTTTTCTAATTGAACGGTTATAGTTTGTAGATTTTCTAGCTGCCGCTCAAGACTAGTGCGTACTTGTGGTAAGTCTTGCGGTTCTACTTGGTGTTTATGCGCCAGATCGTAAATATGGGTCAGTTGTTCCTCAACTTGTTTTTGTCGATCTTCATTGAATTCAATGGAGCGCAAGTTTTGTCGTATGTTAGTAGAAGCTTCCTGAGTTTGGATAATTGCGTTTTGTAATAATTCGATGGTGTTTGCGATATTGGGATCAATCTCTTTAAATTTTTCTAATTTATTTTTGGCGCTATATAAACCGCGAATTACAGCGCTATGTTCATCTTCAGTTATAATCTCTAGAGCCGTATTGAGGCTAACTGCTATTTGCTCAGTACTACTAAAACGTTTTTGTTCAGCGCGCAGGCTTTCTAAATTCTGAGCGCTAAAATCAATAGTTTCCAATTCCTTTAGCTGATAAGTTAGAAAATCAATTTTAGTTGGGTAATCTTCGGCGCTGTTTTCAAGTTCTATAAGTTCTTTTTTGATTTTAAGCCAAGAGTTATAAAGCAGTTTTACTTTAGTCGCTAGAGATTTATTGTCGGCGAAGGCGTCAAGTAATTCACGTTGGCGTTCAGGATTTAATAGTGCTTGATGTTCGTGTTGTCCATGAATATCAATTAACAAAGTGCTGATATTGCGTAATGCTTGTTGAGTGCAGGGATTGCCATTAATACTGCTTTTACAGCGGCCATCACTGGAAATAATACGGCGAATGATGCATTCATTTTCGCTGTCCATTTCTTGCTCTATCAGCAAGTTACGGATATGATTTAGATTGGTGAGATCAAACATTAATGTGATTTCGCAGCGCTGGGTACCATTGCGGATTAGTGAAGCATCAGCGCGTGCTCCTAGTGCTAATTCTAGGGTATCTATGATAATAGATTTGCCAGCGCCAGTTTCACCAGTTACAACCGTCATTTCTGGTTGTAAATCTAGTTCGAGTTCTTTGATGATGGCGAAATTTTTGATGTTGATATAGGTCAGCATAATCCGTGAATTACTTTGTTTCCCAATGTAATTTGGTACGTAATGTTTCAAAATAGCTATAATCAGTTGGGTGTAAGAGACGTAGTTTTTCTTTAGCTTTTTTTATTTTTATCGAGCTACCATGGAGCATAGTTTGAACTTGGCCATCACAGCGTACCAGTAAATCAGTAGTATTAGCATTGTTAAAAGCCACTTTAATAGTACTATCGCTTTTAATTACAATTGGCCGGCTATTTAAGTTATGTGATAGCATTGGAACTAAAACTACGGCTTCAAGAGCAGGGTGTAAAATTGGCCCACCACCTGATAAGGCATGAGCGGTTGAACCAGTTGGCGACGCAATAATTAAGCCATCAGCATGGTAGTTGCACAAAAAATGTTGATCAACATGTACGGAAAAATCGATCATATGTCCGGCGATATATGAAAGAAACGCGATATCATTGAGCGCTATATTTCTTATAATAACTTTATCATGGCCACACATTTCTGTCGCTAACAAGAAGCGCTGTTCTTCGTAAAAATTACCAGCCAAAATCGCATCAATTTTAGTAATGTTGTCTGGTGCGATATCAGTCAAAAATCCCAATTTTCCACGATTAATACCAATTATGGGCAAATCTTGACGAGCAGCAATGCGGGCTGCACTGAGTAGACTGCCATCACCACCGACGACAATAATTAGCTCACAATTATCATGTAACTCTTCCCGTGGAATTACGGGAAGTTTATAGCTTGGTAATATCTTGGCAGTGTCATGCTCTAATGCGATATTAATTTTTTTGCTTTGCAAATGCTTGATTAAATTCGACAGGGTTTTTCTGGTATCGACAGTATTCTGCCGACCAATTATAGCAACACTTTTAAAGACAGAGCGCATAAGAATAAAATAGCATAATTTTTGATTGTTTTAAATGCTAAGTTTGTGCATTATTATCAAAAATTTTATTAGGAGAGTTTGTGCTATGAATAATATGGTAGAGTTAAATCGGAAAGAAATAGAAATTGTTGTTGGTGGTTATTGTGTGTGTATATGTAAGCGTAACGATAGCCTTTCAATTACCCACAATTTTCATCGCTAAATTAAAGCCTAATTCGATATCAACTAATCGCGTTAACCCCCTCCACATAACAGCATTACCAGGCGGAGTGTCTGAAGCCCTAGCCAGATAACCTCCAAGTTTAGCAAGCTTAATTAGATAATATGATAAATTTTTTTTCTTAAGATTATTACCCTTTCCACCTTTTACAAGATGACCTAATAATTTAATTTCAGTGGCTGTAAGTGCTAATTTGGGTGGAGCGTTTGGAGATGCTCGATTAAGCATAGTCATCCAAAAGATTCTCCAGCTCAAAATACAAAAAACTGAAATAAGATTTGCTATACGGTTTGCAGTCCTAAGTTTAGATGATTCAGCTTTGCAACCAGACTTGAGAATTTTATGAAACACTTCGATCTTCCATCGCATCGCATACCAGTTAATTTTTTCAATAGCCTCCGCTTTTGAAGAGATTGGTAAATCTGTAAGCAACTTCCACTCAATCCTTTCTCTATTTTTAGGTTTATTGCGTTCTGTAGCATAAACAACCGTTAATTGCAGTTCTGGATATCTTTTTCTTTTCCCGATTGGAGGTAGAACCTTAACACGACGATATTTAATTTCAAGCATCGCTTCGGATACATTACCTTTGCTGTCTCTTACCTCAACACGATGTAACCCCTTAATCTTTACTTCGCCCATCTCATCAGCAATAGTATGACCACCATCACCAGCGAGACGATCAACACAAGTTCTTACAAGAAAATGTGTTTTTGTTTTTTTCGCTTCGCAAAATAGTTCATAAATATCACTCTCACGATCCCCAATGTGTACGCACCGGTTGGGATCGTTCAATAGTGTTGTTGATTGTTTCAGATTCTCCAACCATCTAAAGCTTTCTTTTTTTTCAATTGAAACTCTTGTTGGATTAATTCTTTTTTTAAGTTTGTTGCATCCTTTAAATTTTTTTCTGGTCCAAAACTTAATAGCTGCTAAACCTAGTGGGAGTCCATTTGTTGTAACCACAAGACTTGAATGCATTAAAATACCGCAGGCTGTAAATCGTTTCATTTTTCCAAGTAGATTTTTCTTTTCTGGTAATAAATATGTTAATCCAATCTGCTTTGAATTCTCACGCTTATAGGAAAACTCTGTCGTATCATGTAAAACCAAAATGTTTCCTGTTGTTTCAGAAAAACGATCTTTTGTTGATTGAAAATGCCCTGATAAAATTTCCTCTTCTTTTACTCGGTCATTAGAAAAAAAGCGATAAGCGGCTTTAGTGCCGGCCCAGTCCTGGCAAGCAAAAGGAATGCTCTCACCAATACCATTCCACAAACACTTAAATAACTTCTGAAATCTTTTATCTAGACGCTCATCTCTAAATTTACATTCCGCAAGCTCCTGCTTTACCCAAGTATCATTGCCCCTAATGTTTTTGTTGGTAGATAACTCCAGACTAAAATTTAATTTCTTCGCCATTATCACCCCCTATTTTATATAATATCCTGTTTATATAGCAAAAATTGTGGGTAATTGAAAGAACGATAGCGAGTATACTGGTATTTGGAAATGCGTGGGGTTAGTACAAAATGAGCAGTCCTGCGTTGGGATATGTCACAAAAAAGAAGTGGTAGGCAAATGGGTAATGGGCTGTTGTATATCTATACTGGAACAGGTGATAGGATCGTTACTACCCGAGGAACCGAGATTTTAGATAGCTTTTTGTAATTCATCTACAATTTCGAAGTAGTTTTCTGCTATAGCAATTATAAGTGCGGTATGGCCTTTTTTGTTAGCTAAATTAGGGTTTGCTCCTTTTTTAAGAAGTAGTCGTGCAATTTGATTTATGTCTTTTTCTAAAGATCCGTACTGCGAATTCTGTAATTTATTTACTAAGAATGCGAAATCTTTTACGTTATCACAATAAGACCAAGGACCCAAAATGTCTGTTACTGTATATTTATACCAATCGCCATCATATGTGTTAGTTTTTTCTGGATGTTCAAATTGTAACCATTTCGAATATAACCAAACGGAAGAGAATCCAAAGCAAAGCCCACCTGGTTTTTTAAACTCCTTAGCGTTTTTTTTGTGAGAGAGCAAGATGGTGTACCATTGCCTAGAATTTGTCTAATATGTACTTGGCTTTGATCGCTGGTAGCAAATGAAGTTTCAGCAAACGAAGCTGACGAACAAAACAAAGAAAATAGAATTACAAATAATAAAGTAGTTATTGCTGGTTGTTTTTGTGTAAAAGCTATTTTATTAAACATATTTTTGCTGTTCTTGTGTTTTAAAATTTTATATGAGTTCGTTGTAGCGGTGATACATTAAGGAATGCTTAAAAGAGAGCGGATTTTATGTAATATTATGATTTGGAACTAAAAATGGTAATATGAATTAAAGCCACAAAAAGCAACTATACAATTTGGTTTCATATGTGTAAACTGTCTAAAAAAGACAGTATAGAGATATGATAAATTTTAATAGCTACATAAAGTCAGTTAGAACTAGTGGTCATTATACTTTTACTAGACAGGATGCTATTGCTAAATTAAATATATCCCTGAATGCTTTTTATTGTGGCATATATAAGATGAAAAAAAAGGGCGATATAATAAGCCCGGCTAGAAATTTTTACGTGATTATTCCTCCCGAATATCAAAAGTTTGGATGTTTACCTGCAGAAGAATTAATACCGCTACTTATGAAGCATTGGAATGTTAATTACTATATTTGCTTATTATCAGCTGCTTTGTATTACGGTGCATCTCATCAAAAACCACAGGTTTTTCAAGTAATGACAGAGAAGCAGTTAAATCCACTAGTTTGCGGCAAAATAAAAATTGAGTTTGTTTATAAAAAATCGTTTGCCAATGTTCCGCTACAAAAAGTCACTGTTAAAACCGGATATTTGAACATTTCTTCTCCAGAATTAACTGTCATGGATTTGTTACTATATCTGCACCAATCCGGTGGTTTGAACCATGTTGCTACTGTATTAAATGAGTTGATAGAGAATATTACTCCTGAAAAAATGTTGGAGCTTATGCAAGATGGTAAGGAAAAAGCTTGGATGCAGCGATTAGGTTATATACTGGAGCATATCGATCCTATGGAAACTGGAAAACGCGATAAATTAGCGGAGTTGCTATATAATTTCTTAGAAAAACAAAATCTTGATTTTATACCATTAGCATCTGAACTGCCGGTTAAAGGTGTACCCAAGTATAAAAGAAATAGTCGGTGGATGATTATCGAAAATACTACCGTGGAAAGCGACTTATGATATCTGAAAATTTTATCGATCAATGGTATGAAAAAGCTCCTTGGCGAACGCTAGCTATGGTTGAACAAGATTTGATTCTTAGTCGTGTCTTAGTTGATATGTATGCTCAACCAAAAATTAAATCTTCGTTGGCTTTTCGTGGTGGTACAGCGCTAAATAAACTTTTTATTCGACCTCCAGTTCGTTACAGTGAGGATGTGGATTTGGTGCAACTAACTTCAGAGCCAATAGGAAACACCTTGGATTCTGTGCGTAATGTTTTAGATCCGTGGTTAGGCGAGCCAAAGCGCAAACTTACCGAAAGAAGTGTGAAACTATTGTATCGTTATATGGCAGTAGATAACACACCAGCAAAACTTAAAATCGAGATTAACACTACCGAACATTTTCATGTATTGCCCTTACAAACTATTAACCATGAGATCGATTCAGAATGGTTTAAAGGTTCTGCTGATATTTTAACCTACCAATTAAACGAGCTAATGGCTTCCAAGCTACGGGCTTTGTACCAGCGTCGTAAAGGAAGAGACTTGTTCGATTTGTGGCATGTGATAGATCAAAACTTAATCGATGCAGAACAAGTTGTATCCGTTTTTAATCATTACAGTAAGTTTGATCAACAAGTAATTAGTCGCGCCATGTTCGAACAAAATTTATATTTAAAGGAACAAAGCAAGGATTTTATAACAGACATTTCAATTTTACTGGCTACTGATAAAAATTGGCATTTTAGTGAAGCAGCAGAGGTGGTAAGAAAAAAACTACTTACTAGGTTAGAAGGAGAGTCTTGGCATGGTAAGATTGCAGGTGAATCGGTAGGGACAAAATGAATCCAGCAAAAAACCAACTCGAAAACTCCTACCAACCACTAGCAGCGCGGATGCGGCCACGTGAGATAAGTGAATTTATTGGTCAAAGTCATTTATTGGGACAGGGAAAACCGCTGCGGCGTGCTATTGAAAATAAAATTTTACATTCCATGATTTTGTGGGGTCCGCCAGGAAGTGGTAAAACGACGCTTGCAAAATTATTGGCGGCTAGTGCGAATGCGCATGTGGTGGGAATTTCGGCAGTGTTTGCTGGAGTGAAAGATATTCGCGAAGTAATTGAACTTGCCAAAAACGTGCGCATTAGCAAAAATCAGCCCACGGTGTTGTTTGTTGATGAAGTGCACCGTTTTAATAAAGCGCAGCAAGATGCGTTTTTGCCATTTGTTGAAGATGGTACGTTGACTTTAATTGGTGCCACTACTGAAAATCCATCTTTTGAATTGAACAATGCTTTGCTTTCACGTACTCGTGTTTATGTACTAAAGCGAATGCGCGAGGATGAAATTTTGCAGGTAATCGATCAGGCATTAGCGGATAAGGATCGTGGTTTTGGTACACGCAACATAATTTTTCCCGAAGAACTAAAGAAAAGTTTAGCCCATGCTGCTGATGGCGATGCTCGGCAGGCACTTAATTTTTTAGAAATTTGCACGGATTTTGCCGAAGTGACTTCACAGGGAGAAATAATTTCGGAAGAATCATTTAAAGAGATTCTTGACTGTGGGGTGCGGCGTTTTGATAAAGGTGGCGAAGTCTTTTATGATCAAATTTCCGCTCTGCATAAAGCTGTACGTGGTTCTTCGCCAGATGCTGCTTTATACTGGTTTTGTCGTATGCTAGATGGTGGCTGTGACCCGAAATATATTGCGCGGCGCATAGTGCGCATGGCTAGTGAAGACATTGGTAATGCGGATCCGCGAGCTTTAACTTTAGCGCTTGAGGCGTGGCAAGTTTATGAGCGTTTAGGTTCGCCGGAAGGAGAATTGGCAATTGCCCAAGCAGTAATCTATATGGCAGTCGCTGCCAAAAGCAACGCTTGTTATGTAGCATTTGGCGCGGCAAAAGCAGATGTCAAAGAATATGGTTCGCTTGAAGTGCCTCTGTATATTCGCAATGCACCTACTAAATTAATGGAGCAGCTTGGTTATGGCAAAAATTATCGCTATGCTCATAATGAAGCCAATGCCTATGTGGCGGGAGAGAATTATTTTCCCGAGGGTATGCCAAAGCAGCAATATTATCGTCCAGCCTTAAGAGGGCTTGAAATTAAAATTAGCGAAAAATTAGAGTTGTTGAGGAAAATGGATGCGAAAAGTGTATAATTTTTTTAGTAAAAAGAGGGTGAATCATGCTTGATCCAAAATATTTTCGTATTGAACTTGCGGCAACTGCCGAGCGGTTAAAAAAGCGTGGTGTTGAACTGAATGTTGTTTTGATTCAAGAACTCGAAGAAAAACGCAAACTAGTGCAGGTCGAAGTACAGCAATTACAAAATGAGCGTAATCAGCGTTCGAGAGAAATTGGTTTAGCTAAAGCGCAAGGAATAGATGCGAGTTACGTTGTGGCTACGATGCATAGTGTTGGCGCAAAGCTCGAATTTAAGCAAGCGGAACTAGAAGAGGTTTTGGTAAAACTTACGGAAATTTATCATACGACACCGAATTTGCCGCATGCAACAGTTCCTGATGGCTTAAGCGAAGAAAATAACTTAGAAATACGGCAGTGGGGTGAGCCACGAAAATTTGCCTTTGCTCCTAAAGATCATGTCGAGTTGGGTGCGAAGCTAGGTATGATGGATTTTGAAAATGCAGCTAAGATTACTGGGACTAGGTTTGTTGTGTTATATGATAAGTTAGCAAAGTTGCAGCGAGCTTTGGGAGATTTTATGCTCGATGTTCATACGAAAGAACACGGCTATAAAGAAGTTTACGTGCCTAATTTAGTTAATGCTGCAAGTTTATTTGGTACAGGAAACTTGCCTAAGTTTCGTGATGATTTATTTAACATTGAGGGTGAATTTAAATATAGTTTGATTCCAACCGCTGAAGTTCCAGTGACCAATTTATTTCGTGATACAATTACTCCAGAAGAAAAATTACCGCTAAAATATGTAGCGCGTACGCCTTGTTATCGGAGTGAGGTTGGTAGTTATGGCAAGGATTTGCGTGGTATGATTAGGCAACATCAATTTGAAAAAATTGAGTTAGTGCGCATAGAAAAACCGCAAGATTCCTACCGGGCGCATGAGGAGTTAACTGTGCATGCAGAAAATATTTTGCAGAAATTAGAGTTGCCATATCGCGTAATAGCACTATGTGGTGGTGATCTAGGTTTTTCTTCATCTAAAACTTACGATTTGGAAGTATGGCTCCCGGCACAAAACAAATACCGCGAAATATCTTCTTGTAGTAATTTCGAAGATTTTCAGGCGCGGAGAATGCAAGCACGATTGCGCAATGCACAAACTGGCAAAACTGAATTACTACATACTTTAAATGGTTCTGGTTTGGCCGTAGGTCGTACTTTGGTTGCAATCTTAGAAAATTATCAAGATGCAGCAGGGCATATTCATTTACCTGAAGTGCTTTGGGAATATATGGATGGGGAAGAAATAATAAGTTTATGAAGTGACAACCATACTTGTGGGTAATGGATAGGGTTAAAGCCTGCACCTACTGGTTAGCAGAGAATGACAATAAACGAAGATACAAATGAAAATTATTAATCAATACTTGGCTCGAGAAGTTTATACTGCAATGTTGGTTGTGATTGTGGTGCTGCTAGTTGTTTTTTTAAGTAATCAATTTGTGCGTTTTATGCACTTTGCTGCTGTTGGGAATTTACCAGGTCATGGGGTAAAAATACTCTTGTTATTGCAACTGCCGATTTTGTTGGCAGTACTTTTGCCCGTTAGTTTGTTTTTAGCGATATTACTTGCATACGGTCGGCTATATGCTGATAGTGAAATGACAGTGTTTGTTGCCTGTGGGATAAGCCCACTACAATTGCTGAAAATTACTTTTGGTTTTTCGGCTATAGTGATGCTGGTGGTTGCGCTCTTGGCTTTATGGATTAATCCTAAGGTTTCTACTTATTCCGATCGTATCTTATCCGGCGCTATTTCAAAAACCGCTTTGGATATGGTGAAACCAAATAGTTTTACTCCTATTTTAAAAGACAAGTTAATTTTTTATGTTAGTGCCACATCGCAAAATAAGGAGCAATTTTCCCAGGTTTTTGCCGCCCAGCAATCAGATGTGAATGACCCGATGGGTAAAAACAGGCTAAGTTTGGTTATGGCAAAAAGCGCTTCGCAAAAAGTTGATCAGAAAACTGGAGATTTATATATAATTCTCACTGATGGTTATCGTTATGTTGGGCTGCCTGGGCAAAAAGATTACGAGGTAATGAAATATGATGAGTACGCTGTGCGCGTGCCGCAGGATGTTGGTTCTGGGAAAGTAGATGCAAGTGGTACGCCAACTCTACAATTGTGGCATGAGCGCCGTAATGCGCTAGCGGCAGCGGAATTGCAATGGCGTATTTCATTGCCATTGTCGGCGTTAATTTTAACTTTACTTGGTACGCCACTTAGTAAAATAAGACCAAGGTATGGACGTTATGCTAAGCTTGTTCCAGCAGTTTTGCTGTATGTTACGTATGCCAATTTTTTGTTTTTAGCCAGAGCATGGATGAGGAGTGGAGTACTGTCTCCTACGTTTGGGATGTGGTGGGTACATGGCATAATGTTAATTGCCGCAATTGTTTTAATTGGGCAACAGATTGGTTGGCACAGAATGTTGTATGAGCTAAAAATTAAAAATGATCTAAGGGCAAATTAGAGCGTGAAAATCATTACAAAATATCTTGGTACCACGATTATTACCTATATTTTATTGGTAATGTTACTTTTGCTTGGATTGTTGGCCTTCATTGAATTTACGCGAGAATTTTCAAATATTGGAACTGGTTATTATGGGTTGCCCCAGGTATTAGCTTATGTATCTTTGATGTTGCCATCTGGTGTTTACCTATTTTTCCCAATGGCAGGATTGCTAGGTTGTGTAATTGCTTTGGGTTTATTGGCATCACATAGCGAGTTGATTGTAATGCGTGCTGCCGGAGTTTCGTTAGTTAATATAACAGTAGCTATTGCTAAAGCAGCTATAATTTTAATTGTAATAATGTTAGTTGTTGGGGAAGTGCTAGCTCCGATAGCACAAAAAATCGCCATGCGCCAAAGAACTGCTGCAATGAGTGGCGGACAAACTTTGTTAACGGTTCAAGGAACATGGGTACGTAGTGGTAGTAATTATGTGCATATTGATCTTGTGTCTAGCAATCAAGAATTGCGTGGCATTACGCGGTATGAGTTTGACAATAATCACAAGCTAAAAACGGCGAGTTTCGCTGAGAGTGGTATATATCAAGATGGCAAATGGAGGTTTAAAAATATAGTGCAGACTACCTTTGCTGATGAAAAAACTACCAGTGCCACTTTTCCAGAGCAGGAATGGGAGTTAACTTTAAGTCGACGCTTAATTAGTATGGCGCGTCTTGATCCCGATCAAGAATCTCTTCCTCAATTATATTCTTATATTAAGCATCGCAAACAAAGTGGATTAAACACCGAAAGTTACGAATTTATTTTTTGGCAAAGAGTGTTTGCACCACTCGCAACATTAATAATGATTTTACTGGCTATACCATTTGTATTTGGACCATTGCGTAGCACTACTATGGGTTTGCGCATGCTAGTCGGTGTAATGGTGGGTTTTAGTTTTCATATTTTAAATCAGTTTGTTAGTTCGATGAGCGCGTTGTGTCAAGTACCACCAATCTTAGCAGCTATATTACCAACAATATTATTTGCAGTTATTGGTGGAGTTCTGGTATTTAAAGCTAGGTAGGTGATAAAATACCATATACCACTAAAACGGAAGAAAAAATTATGGATCTATCAAGCAAACTTATACATCCCATCTTTAAAGATTTTACACAAACTGAATTAGATTATTTGCTTAAGATCGCTAAGACTGTCACATTTGAAAAAGGTAGTGTTATTATCCATGAGGGTGATTTAGGCCAGGAAATTTACGTTATTCTAGATGGTCAGGTTGATGTTACTAAAGAAAGCGGTATTCCTGGTGGTGAGGTAATCGATTTGGTAACGCTTGGTCCAGGAAGTGTTTTGGGCGAAATCGCCGTAGTTACAGATAGGCCACGATCAGCTACTGTTACTACAGCAAAAACCACTACTGTCCTATTACTCAATATAGCCACAATCAAGCAAGACACTAATGCTAAATCTATATATGAAAAACTACTACAAAATTTAACTGTAGAGTTGTCAAAAAAATTAATTTATGTTGGTAGTAAGCTTATAAAATGTGATACCGAAGAGCAATATGCGGCCGAATTAGCAGAAGATAAATCAGTTTATGCTCCCAATTCCATTGTTGTATTGTTTGGTTGGAAGTGGGTTGATATCATGTATGAAGTGCCTTTTCTCGCTGCACATGGTTACGATGCTATTAAAATTTATCCACCGCAAGAATTTGTTATAAAGCATGGCAATCCATGGTGGGTTGTTTATCAACCAGTGAGCTATCAATTAAGCTCATTTTATGGGACTGAAGAAGAATTTATAAAAATGCTTGATTTTTGTCATGGCTATAATATCAAGGTTTATGCCGATTTGATTTTAAATCATATGGCGGATTTTGTAGAAACTGAGTCACAGCATATTGGTACCAATGGTCACACATTTGCTAAATACAGTTATGGTCCACTAAACAGTGAAGATGATCGTTACGAGTTTGACGATTTTTATCATTTCGACCTAACTGGCAACAAACAAATTTCTAATGAAGACTATTGCAAACTCGAAAGCGTGTGGTGTTTAGAACATTACGATTTAGTTCATTTGCCTAAACTTAATTTAGATAGTTTGCATGTGATAGCAGTTCTGCGCAAATACGTAAAATATCTTTTATCTTTAGGCGTTGATGGTTTTAGAATCGATGCGGCGAAACATTTGAAAGTTAAAGCGGTCGAGAAAATTTTTGCAGGTTTAAAAACGCATGATGGTTTAAAACCTTTTTCTTATCAGGAGTATTATACCGGTGCTCCAATGGGAATTGATGTTTATAGTTTTATGAAAAAATATTTCCAGATTGGTTATGTGACGGCTTTCGAATATGGTAAGTTTTTATCGGATGCAATTAATAATCGATCGAATAGCTTACAAAAGCTGGTTGAATATTCATTTGGCAGCTCGTGGATTCATTATCCCGATAATCGCGCTGTAGTTGTGATCGATAATCATGATACCGAACGCATGATGCCAAATATATTAAACTATAAAAATGCGCAAAATAATGCTTATGTTTTAGCTTATATTTTTATGTTGGCGTGGCCATTTGGTGTTCCAAAAATAATGTCTAGCTTTCGTTTTGTTGACCAAGACGATCCAATTCCAACCGTGCGCGTGTGGCAAAATGGCAGAAATACTTGTTTTGATGAAAACTCACCTTGGGTAGCACAGCATAGATGGACCACAATTGCTAATATGGTTTTATTTCACAGCAAAACGAAAGAGGCGCTTGGGGTATCGCATATCTGGGCTGATGGTAATCAAGTTGCTTTCGCGCGTACTTATCAAAAAGCTAAAGAGTATGTTACGGCATTTGGATTTGTGGTAATTAATGCTACGGAAAAAACATTAAAACGTCGTTTTGAGACTGGCCTGCCGAGTGGCAAATATTACGATTTTATTTCCGGTCAACTAGATGGGGATAAAATGCAAGGGCCAGCAATTGATGTTGAAAATTACGGTTTTGCCACCATCACTATCAGGCCATTCGATGCTATCGCAATTGTACTTGGTTTTGTTGAATAGTGAAGCGTTTACTTGTTTTTGGTAAACACCACCGCGACATCTTTAAAGTTTTTTTCTAAGTCATCTTTTAATTTAATAAATTCCGGTGTTTTTAATTCCGTATTGGCAATTAAATTTTTATAGACAACTATAGTGTCATCTATTTGTAAATCGCGATTACTGTTAAGGCTGCATTTGCGTGCTACGTATAACCATGGGGTTTTAATCTCTTTATTTAGAGATTCAATGTTTTGAACATTGATATTTTTGATGATGGTCTGTTTTGTAGATGTATATGGAGCATCAACTACAATGTCTGTCACCGAGTCTTGTGATATATCAAAAAAATTCTCCAGTGAATCATAGGTTAGTTTTAAGGCTTGTCCCAAATTGGTTTTTAATACTCTGTTTTCTTGTTCAAAAGTATAATTAAATGAAATGTCTTTTACGATACGTGATTTAAGATCTGGTAGCTGCAAATTTTTCTTATTTTTTTCTTCTAATCTGGAGTGGCTTAAAAAATTATATATATAATCTTTTATGGTTGCTTCAGAGGTTTGTAATGTGGCTCCGGTAAGATTATACGCAACCTCATTTTTCAGAGTTACATTACCACTCTCGATAATTTTACTGTCGTTTATAACTTCTATTTGACGGGTGGAAATACTCTTAGCATGCTGGGGGTCGATGCTTGCAACTTTTTCGTAGCTAGGATGTTTGAGGTCAAGTATTAAAGCCATTTTATTAGCAATGTCAGGAAATATACCATCAGCCATACTTTGGAAGTTTGTTGGGTCTATCCAGAGTACCCTTCCCTGTTTGTTGGTTACTTTTACAAAAGCGTGGTTGAACGCTCCAATGTCTGGTAATGATTCAGGATAGAAATCGCGAATTCCTCTTCTTACTACTGCAACCTGTGCCTTGTAGCCGAGCTTCGTTAAAATTGCAGCAGTAGATGCAGCAAAATCTTTGCAGTCTCCCAGCTGAGTTTCGCTAATTTTATCTAAGCTGCGTGGAATAAAACTTCCCTTAATAGTGCGCCAATCGCCCATATATTGAACTTTGTCATTCAGTAATGATGTTACCGTATTTATCTGTTCTACTTCATCCTTTTTTTGTGCGGCTAGGTCAGCTGTTTTTATAAAATCTTGGGGTAGGGGTTGGGTAAATACTTTTGTATAAAGTTGTCCAAATCTAGCAGCTAAATCTTCCCATTTGGTTAAGCTAGAAACAGATACCCAAGTCCAATATTTATTATTTACGATATTTGATTGCGGTTCGTTTATAGCTTCTTTATATAGTGATTTGGTTAGAGTGATTTCCATGTTGTGGAAATTATCATCTTTATCTTTGGTAATGTTCAGGACTTTTTCTGGGTCATTAACTATTATGTGTAGGGGTATTTGCGAATGTAGTTTGATATGTTCTTTATATATAAAACACCTATAACCAAAGGTAAAGACATTTGCGTAAAACTTGTCTAAGGGTACTTCAGTGATAGTCTTATTGTATTTTAGGAAAATTTTTGCCCCAATTTCTGCCTTAGGAAAAGCAAGCAAAATTTGTCTTCTTTGGTCAAAACCGCCATGTGCACTGGCAAGCGGTTTATCCTCTATTAAATTTTTATCGAGTTTATATTCTTTGCCTTTATAAATTGTCTTGGCTTCTAAGATTTTTATTTTTTCGCTATGGCCATTATATTGTAAAGTATAGTTAGCGGCGAAATCTCGACCCGGTTCTTTCAATATTTCGGATTGCTCCGTCAGGGTCTCTTTTATTGTGCCATCTTTGTTAACGCTTATGTCTTGGTCAAATGAGGTTTTAATTTGTGCATTTTCAATGCCTGCCCATTTGGCTTGAGCTGAAGCTGATATAATAATGAAAAGCACGCACCAGATTAGTTTCATAATTAGAGTCTCATGTTTGTTTTGTGTGCTAGTTTAAGCCATAACGATTAAACACGCAATTTCAATACTCGGCGGAAATATTCGGTGGAAATATACTTGATTTTTAGTTTACTTTTAGTTACAGTGTGGCGTTTTTTGAATTTGTATAATGTTTTTAATAATATAAAAATAAACTTTAAAATAAGGAGATTTATGAAAAAAAGTATTGAATTAAGTAAAAAAGAAATTTCTAGTGTTTTTGGTGGAGCTGATAACACAACCGATACAACTAGCACAATTGGTGACGTCGTAATCGAAGTTGAAAAAGCAGCCCCTGACGTTTTTAACGCAACTCAGAACATAACTAATGCGACTAACAGTACAAATGCAAATGTAACTGAAACTGAAATTAAAGACGAATCCAAATCTGATCTTTAGAAAATAAGTTACTTAAATATTTATTATAACAGAGGCGCTTTTTTAGAGAAAAGCGCTTTTGTTGTATATTAGAATAATTTTTACGATACCCTCAAGTTAGAATTTAATACTCCGTCAAATACCAATCTATTTCGCATTGATGAATTTGCGAGATATAGTTGTTCCATTCTTTCCTCTTAGCAGTGATAAAATGTTGAAAAATATGATCGCCCAAGGTGTCGTGCATCAACTGGTCTTTTTCTAAGAGATCAACTGCTTCGCCCAAACTTGCAGGTAGAGATTTTATTTTTAAACGCGCACGTTCGCGATCGCTCATGCGGTAAATGTTTTTATCAACAGGCTCTCCAGGGTTGGTTTTTTTATTAATACCATCTAAACCAGCCGCAAGCATTACTGCCAAAGCTAAGTAGGGGTTGCATGCAGGATCTGGCATACGTAGTTCTGCGCGTGTGCTAATGCCGCGTCGATCTGGTACTCGCACCAATGGCGAGCGATTATGTTGTGACCAGGCAATGTGTGTCGGTGCTTCAAATCCTGGTACTAGCCTTTTATAAGAATTAACCAATGTATTGGTAACTGCGCAAAAAGACCGGGCATGTTCGAGTAACCCGCCAATGTAATTTAAAGCGATGTTGGATAGTTGATGCGGTTTTTTAGCATCATAAAATGAATTTTTTCCATACAGATCAAATAAACTTTGATGGACGTGCATTCCAGAACCATTGATGCCGAAAATTGGTTTGGGCATAAAAGTGGCGTGCAGGCCAAAGTCTAGAGCCACTTTGCGCACCACAAATCGGAAAGTAGCAATCTTATCAGCAGTGGCAAGTGCATCACCATATTTAAAATCAATTTCGTGTTGTCCCATGGCCGCTTCATGATGAGCGGCTTCCACCTCAAAACCAATTTTTTCTAGCACCTGAACAATAGAGCGCCTAGTTTCTTCACCTTTGTCTATGGGGGTTAAATCAAAATAATCACCAGCATCATGCGTATAAGTAGTTGCTTTACCATTGGCGTCACGTGAGAACAAGAAAAACTCAGCTTCAGGTCCTGCATTTAAAATAAAGCCTTTGGTGCGCGCTTGTTCACATGTGCGGCGCAATACTGATCGCGGACATCCTGCAAAGTGGCTGCCATCGGGATTATAAATGTCGCAAATTAGGCGAGCAACCTTGCCGCCACGTTCATCCCAAGGAAAAATTACCAGAGTTTTATAGTCGGGGACTAAAACCATATCAGATTCTTCAATGCGTGCAAAGCCGGCAATAGAAGATCCATCAAACAAAATTTGCCCGTCTAGTGCTTTATTAAATTGACTAGTTGGCACTTCAACGTTTTTACTTCGACCCATAATGTCAGTAAACCATAGACGCAAATATGCCACTTTTTCTTTTTTTAATAAATTTAAAACTTCGGTGCGGTTCATGATGTTTTCCTGTTGTATTTATTTGCATAAAATGCAAAATAACACTAGCATTTTTTCAAATAGTAAGCTATTTTTATAAAAATGCTAGTGTCAAATTACATTTTTTGTTAAAATTGTCTACCTGTGTACGAAAGGTATATGCAAAAAAAATCAATTGGTCTAATATCAGCAACTTTCCTGGGGATCTCATCCATCGTTGGTAGTGGTTGGTTATTTGCGCCATATAATTGCGCAGTAGTGGCAGGTCCTGGTTCGGTATTTTGTTGGATTGTTGGTGCTGTGGTTATTTCCCTGCTCGCGATGTGTTTTGCTGAAGTCGCGGTTCTGTATCCCAAAAGAGGTTTAAGCGCAATTATTCCGACAATATCGCATAATAAATTTTTTGGTTTTCCATTTGCAATAGCCAATTGGTTAGGAATAATTGCAGTAGTTACGCTTGAAGCTGTTGCTACTGTCCAATATTTAACTTGGCTGGTACCAAGTGCCCAGCATTATTTTTACTATCATAACCAATTAACATTTTTGGGAAATTGCCTATCTATATTACTGGTTTGCTGCTATTGTTTAATTAATTACTGGGGCACAAAAGTCCTAACCAAAACCAACAATCCACTTTCGCTTCTCAAAATTACGATTCCGATAATTACAGCTTTGGTAATTATTGGTGTTGCTTTTCATCCACAAAATTTTACTTCTGTGGGTAGTACTATAATGCCATATGGGTATAAATCGGTATTTACCGCAATTTTAACTACAGGCATTATTAT
Source organism: Gammaproteobacteria bacterium (assembly GCA_964213355.1). GTDB lineage: Bacteria > Pseudomonadota > Gammaproteobacteria > UBA9339 > UBA9339 > JBAXAM01. The sequence goes on along the minus strand of CAXOVY010000030.1, from coordinate 39,762 downwards.
CTCCTTTAATGGTTTTCAAACAGTAATTTCTTTTTCGAGCGAAATTAATAATCCGAAAAAAGTAATTCCGCTATCGATGCTACTTGCGATTGCGCTTTGCGGAGGTATTTATTTGTTGCTGCAGATATCATTTATTGGTGGATTACCAAGTGAGCTATTAATCAATGGATGGAAAAGTTTGGAGTTTAGTGCGCCGATGGTGCAGCTTGCTGGGTTAATTGGTATTGGAACCTTAGCTCCACTGATTTATTTTGGAGCGACAATTGCGCCAAGTGGTGCCGCCGTTGCCTTTACTGGTTCTGCCACTAATATGTCCACTGCGATGGCGAACAATCAGCAATTGCCGCAATATTTCGGCATTATTAATCCAATCTATGGAGTTTCAAGACGTGCTCTCTTATTAAACACTGGTCTTGCAATCATGTTTCTTTTTTTGTTTAAAAGCTGGGGTGAGATAGCTCAGATATTAAGTTTGTTTCATTTGGTTTCTTATTTACCAATTCCTATTGCTCTGTGTGTTTTCAGAGATGTAGTAAAGCACGAAAAATATAGTTTTTTTTTGCCATGGGGTAGGGCGATCGCTGTATTATTATTTGTGTTTTTTACTTATTTATTTACCATGGCTAGTCTAAAAACAGCTACTGATTTGATGTTGATGCTTGCTGTGTTTCAAATTATATTCATTGCACTGCAGGTTAAATCAGTTAAGGATTTCTTTAGCGCAATCAAACAGTGCTATTGGTTGCTCATTTACTTTATTGCTCTACTGGGTTTTGTTTGGTTGTCGCCCAATAACAATCATTTGCTCAATGAAAGTCTGTTTAACGTATTAGTTGTTAGTTTTGGTGTGATCTTTTTCTTTGTACTGAGCAAAACTGAAACAGGTGACGTAGCGATCATGGATGCTGCAGTAAATATCTATAAATAAAAACGCTTATAAAAAGTAACATTTAATTATTACCACGGATTATTGCTAGCTCTTTGAATTTTTGTATTGTGGAAAATTTTGTTGTAGTTATATTTTTATAAAATTGTTCGAGTTTATTATTTGGAACTACTACGTAGCATGGTTGATGTTTTGTTTCGTGCAAAAATTCCTTTTTGGTTAAAAACCATTGTTTAAATTGTGGCAAGTGGGAGCCATAATACAAGTCGCTACTTTGGCTGTCGATAATTTTTAAACAGGTATCGGTGTAGAAGGCAAGTGCTGAGATGCTTTCAAAATCTTGATAAAGATAGATAGAGTTAATTTTTTTATTTTCCGTAAGATAAATCCCGAGTTTAGCCGTAGAAATGTCTTCGTTGATCAATTTTAAAACTGAAGTTGCTGTAATCGCGATAGGAATGATAAAACCGGCGAGTAGAGCGGCCGCTACTTGTGGTCGGCGGATAAAAATTGAAATAATAGTGATCCCGGCTAGTAAGCTATAAGCGATGGTTCCTATGACTAATTTTTGACACGCGATAATTGCTGGAAAACTTGGCAAAAATGCTGCAAAACCAACTACCAGACTTGTGGCCAATGTAAATAAGATTGATGCTACCAAAATATTAAAAAGCCTTGTGTGTTTGTTTTCAAACCATGCATTTAGGTTAATGCTGAGTATAAGAGCAAGTGCTGGCATGCTGACAATCATGTAATAATTGGCTTTGGCACTTGAAAACGAAAAAAATACTAGAGGCAGCAGGAGCCAACACCAGCTAAAACGCAGCAGTTTCTTTTCGAGGATGCTTAAATTTTTAGCTTGCAGAAAAATTAGCGGAACAAAAAAAGACCACGGAAACAAATAAATTAAAATACGTGGTAAGTAATAATAAAATGATCCTTGATAATAATCATGTGGTTCGCGCAGGTTTAGGAAACGTAAAAAATGCTCTCCAATAATATAATTCCAGAAAAATCCCTTGTGTTGTAGCGTCGCCGCGATATGCCACGGTAAAACCACTGCCAAAAATAAAATAATTCCTGGCCAATCGATAGCTTGATGTATATGTTTCCAAAAACTTTTTTCTAAAAGTAAAAATGCGCCAAAGCTGCCACAGATTAATATTATTGCTATGAGCCCTTTACATAAAATTGCCAAGCCAAGGAGTATATATGCAATTCTTAATGCGACTGTTTTTTTGCTTTCATACCAATAAAACAAGCATAGTAGAGTGCCAGCAATTAAAAATGAAAGTAACATATCAAAATAAACCATGCGGGCGATAATACTAACGCCAATGCTCGAAGCGAAAATTAATGTTGCCATAATGCCAACTTTTGGCAGCTTAATCTTGTGGGTAAAGTAAAGCATGGCGCAGCATAGCAAAGTTGCACTGGTTGCAGTAACGAAGCGTGCGGCAAAGGCAGTAAACCCAAAGACAGAGAAACTAGAAGCCAGTAGCCAATATAATAGTGGTGGTTTTTCGATATAAGGAACGCAATTTAAATATGGAATGATAAAAGATTTATTTAGCAGCATGTGTTTTGCAATGCTAGCGTAAAGTCCATCATTATTATTGAGCAAAGTATAATCGCCAATGGCAAAATAAAAACTAAAAAACATGAGTGCTACTAATATTGGGTACCAGATTTGATATTGACGAGTAGTAAGCATAGATATCTTTATAGTGAACTTAAGAAGTTTTTTATATCTATGGCAGACATGCAACCTGAACCTGCAGCGACTACCGCCTGATGATAATTTTGATTGATGACATCGCCTGCAGCAAAGACCCCAGGAATGCTAGTTGCAGTTTCTGCTCCATAGGCAAGACCAGTTTTAATATATCCATGTTCCATATCGAGTTGATTCGCAAATATTTCAGTATTAGGTTTGTGGCCAATAGCTATAAACACTCCAGAAATTTCTATTTCTTTGGTTAAATTCGAAGCGACATTTTTGATTCTTATGCCGGTCACTCCATGTTCATCACCTAATATTTCGTCGACGATCTGATTTAACTCAAATTTAATATTACGTGTTCTTTTTAACTGCTCAATCGTGATTGATTCGATACGCAAGCCTTCACGCCTATGAATAATAGTTACTTCAGAAGCAAGTTTTGCTAAATACATGGCATCTTCGGCGGCGGTATTGCCACCACCGATAACTGCAACTTTTTTGTTTTTATAAAAAAAGCCATCGCATACAGCGCATCCGGAAACACCCCGTCCCATATATTTTTGTTCTGATGAAATGCCTAAATATTTTGCTGAGGCTCCGGTAGCGATGATTAAAGCATCACAAGTATATTCATCGTTGCTGCCTTTAAGATAAAAAGGACGCTTTGATAAATCAGTTTGTGCTATACTGTCGGAAATTATTTTAGAGCCGAAATGCTGTGCCTGCTTCAGCATTTTTTCCATCAGAATAATGCCGGATATTCCCGCATCTTCTCCTGGCCAATTTTCAATGTCAGCGGTTTTTGTAAGTTGCCCGCCTTGTTCTAATCCGGTAATTACTGCAGATTCTAGGTTTGCGCGTGCAGTGTAAATTGCAGCTGTGCAGCCCCCAGGTCCAGAACCAAGAATAATAATGCGATGATGTTTTGGAATGGTAATGACTTTTTTTTCTCTAATGTGGTTGAATTTTCTCATTTACTATTTGGTCAGGTTCAGTCTTAACAGACGTAGTATCTTTTTTTACTGGGGGTTCGGTACTTTGCAATCCGGGTTTTTTTGGATGAATAACTTCTTCAAACTTTTCATGTAATTCTAAAATATTTTTTATGCGTTCCGTAGAGCTTATTGATTTGGTGAGAACTTTTACTTTATCTGGTTTCTTACCGAAATTCTCTTGAGCATCAACAACCTTGTGCATACCTTTATCATCAAGGGCGGCAGGTTCTATGAGTTTTTGATTTTCCTTGATAGGTAACATAAACCTCATTGATTTTCTAGAACATGTACACCTCAGCTTGAGCGCCATAGTACTATATAACAGCTTTTTGTACACGTCAAAATTATTAAGTAATTGTGTATAGGTTCATAACATATGAGACTGCTGACTCATCAGATATTGGTTAGTATCTTATTTGTAGGTGAAGCATAATTTTTCGTGTATAGAGAGAACAGTTTTTCAGTAAGCACTTGCTCGGGATGAATGCTACAATTTTATTGTGCTGAATCTATAATTTAACTTAGATTATTTTTTTAGATTCAGGTAGAATAATTTGTCATTACAATCAGGTTATTACAAGGATGAGAATCACTTGTGTTATTGCAAATTTTTTTGAGGAAAAAAATTGCTTCAAGCAAACTATAAAAAATCAGAGGCGCAAAATAATCACAAATTTGCCAGGGTGCTGCGTGAGGGGGTTTTAATTGTCACTATTGGCATCGCTGTGTTTTTATTTTTAGCGCTAGTTTCATATCATGCTACTGACCCTGGCTGGTCACGTACCGGAGTAAGCACGATTGTGGCAAACATTGGTGGTTATGTTGGAGCGTGGTTTGCTGATGTTTTACTCTGCGCGTTTGGTTATATTGCCTATATTTTTCCATTCATGTTGGTTTATGCGGCTTGGTTACCTTTCTTGCAGGTTGTTAGGGATGAGGTTAGCCAAACGCTTTTTATGTTGCATAGTTTTGGTTTTTTTATGATGCTGCTTACCGGAAGTAGTTTGGCGAGCATCCATTTAAATGCTGGGAGTCTACCTTTTGGATCTGGTGGGGTTTGCGGTGATTTATTTCAAAGTGGAATGGTGAATATTTTTAACCCTATTGGCGCTGATTTGATTTTATTTGCTTTGTTTCTTGCTGGGATTACGCTTTTTAGCGGTTTATCTTGGTTATGTGTAATTGAAGCTATTGGTAGTGGTGCTTTAAATTTAGCCGATTTTATTGGTGATCAGGTTTTACAAATTACTCAGGTTGAATCAAGCAAACCTAATGTTACCAAATATGAACCAAAAATCGGCGTGTCAATTGATGAACCCATAGAAGAAGTAGACCCGCAAATTAAAAGGCCAGTTATTTTATCTGCTCCTTCGATTAAACCCAGTGTGCGTGCCGAGCGTGAGCGCCAAACAACTTTGTTTGATCCAAGTTTAGCTGGGTCGTTGCCGCCATTATCTTTGCTCGATCAGCCAGAAAAAGTTGCAGGTACTAGCTATACGACAAGTGAACTTGAAGAAATGTCGCGAAATGTTGAGTTGCGATTGAGTGATTTTGGTATTGAAGCGCAAGTTGTTGCCGTTCATCCTGGGCCAGTAGTAACAAGGTTTGAGTTGCAACTTGCTGCTGGAACTAAAGCTAGCCGTATTACAAGTTTGGCAAAAGACTTGGCTCGCTCATTATCAGTTATTAGCGTGCGTGTAGTTGAAATAATTCCTGGTAAATCGGTAATTGGTTTGGAACTGCCAAATGCTAATCGTGAGGTGGTTAGATTGCGCGAGATTTTATCGTCGCAGGCTTATGAACATACGCGTGCGCCCCTAGCGCTTGCGCTTGGCAAGGATATTGCGGGTCATCCGGTAATTGTTGATCTGGCTAAAATGCCGCATTTATTAGTTGCTGGAACTACTGGTTCAGGCAAATCTGTCTGTTTAAACGCTCTTCTTTTGAGTTTTTTGTATAAGTATACCCCCAAAGAAGTGCGCATGATTTTAATTGATCCAAAAATGCTTGAGCTTTCAGTATATGCTGATATTCCACATTTGCTGACGCCAGTTGTTACTGATATGAAAGAGGCGGCTAACGCGCTGCGTTGGTGTGTAGCTGAAATGGAGCGACGTTATAAAGTAATGGTTACTTTAGGCGTGCGTAATATTTCTGGTTATAACCATAGAATTCAAGAGGCAAAGAATAAGGGAGCGCCACTGCTTGATCCTTTGTGGCAGGATGATGGTATTGGTGGCGAACCAGAGAAATTGCAGGAATTACCTTACATTGTTGTAATTGCTGATGAGTATGCCGATATGATTATGGTAGTCGGCAAAAAAGTTGAAGAGTTGATCGCACGTATTGCCCAAAAAGCGCGTGCTGCCGGAATTCATTTGATTTTAGCAACACAGAGACCTTCAGTTGATGTGATTACTGGTTTAATTAAAGCCAATATTCCGACGCGCATTGCTTTTCAAGTTTCATCCAAAATTGATTCACGTACGATTTTAGATCAATCAGGTGCAGAGCAGTTGCTTGGTTTTGGTGATATGCTTTATTTGGCACCTGGTACTGGAATTCCAGTGCGTATTCATGGTTCTTTTGTTGTTGATGAAGAAGTGCATCGGGTGGTTAAAGATGTCAAGCGTCGTGGGCAGCCAGAATATCTTGAAGAAATCCTTGATGGTAGTGCTGGACCAGTTGCTGGAATTGACCCTGAGAATAGTACTGAGCTTGATGATGCTGAGCAAGATCCACTTTATGATCAAGCCGTGCACATTGTTACCGAATCGCGCCGCGCTTCAATTTCTAATGTACAGCGTCGTTTAAAAATAGGGTATAATCGTGCGGCAAGAATTGTTGAAGCAATGGAAGCGGCGGGTATTGTTGGACCGATGGAAACCAATGGTAATCGAGATGTTATTGCTCCACCGCCGGTGGAGTAACTGTAATGAGGAGTTCTGTTATGAATTTTAGATTTGTTGTCTTTTTCATCTTTTTCTGCACAAACACTATATCCATCGCTGCTTCTATTCAAACTGCTGACGATGAATTAACACAACTGTTGAATAATATTCACACGATGCAGGCAACTTTTAAACAATTTATCGTGAATGATAAAGGCGCGCGAATAGGGCAAGAAACCACAGGTTATATGGCGCTTGAACGTCCGGGTAAATTTCGTTGGGAAGTGCTGCAGCCGAATAAACAACTAATTATTGTAAACGGAAGTAAATTCGTGCTTTACGATGCCGATTTAGAGCAAGTTACCAAACGTAAGATGAACTACAAAAAGCCTGGAAACTCGGCAACACTATTGAGTGGTAGTACCGAAACGTTAAAACAAATGTTTAAAATTATTAAACTGAAAAAATCAGGTGGTGGTATTTGGTTTGAGTTAAAACCCGAAAAGAAAAACAATTCTGGTCAAACTAGTGATTATCAATGGATCAAAATGCATTTTATTGCGGGGCGATTGAGTGCAATGCATGTTTTTGATAGTCTTGGCCAGCAAAGTGAAATTCATTTTTCTAATGTTGTATTGAATTCTAAGATTTCGCAAAATAAGTTTGTGTTTGTTGCTCCGCCGAAGGTAGATGTGTTGGATGAGGGGTAGTCAAGTCGTATTTACCCTGTAAAAAAGCATAATACTTGCTAAAAATGGAGGCAAAAATAGTATAGAACTGGTCAACTTATTGAAAGTTACTGAATTGTTCAGCGGACTAATTTTATAGTATTATTTTGCTTAGAGAATTTTTTTAAGGTAGCTTAAAACTAAAGGAGAGAGGAATGAATAATAATTCTACTATGGAAAAAGAATTGGTTGGTATTATCGTTGGTGGGGGACCTGCTCCCGGTATTAATGGCGTAATAAGCTCAGTTACGATCGAAGCGATAAATGAGGGTAAGAAAGTTGTGGGAATTATAGGCGGATTTAAAGGCCTGTTCGATGGTCAGCAAAACCTTTTACCTCTTACGATCGGTGATGTTTCAAGGATTCATGCTAAAGGTGGTTCTATTCTTCGTACCTCGCGGGACACTCCCACGAATGCTCAGGCAAAATTTAATGTACTCATGGCCTCTCTAAAAGGTATTGGCATAAAATATCTCATCACCATTGGTGGTGATGGTACTTTGCATATGGCTAACTGGATCGAAAAAGAGGCACATGGCGAAATCAAAGTTGCCCATACACCAAAGACGATAGACAACGATATACCTTTGCCGGGTGGATTCTCAACATTTGGCTATCAGACGGCGCGCCATGTCGGTGTTTATATCGTCAACAACATCATAGAAGATGCTCGTACTACTGGACGTTGGTATTTTATCACGGCTATGGGACGTCATGCCGGCCATCTCGCACTTGGTACGGGAGAGGCTGCAGGAGCTACAATATCCCTCATACCAGAAGAATTTGGTAGCAGTAAGCTCTCTTTTAAAAAAGTTGCAGATGTTCTTACGGGCTCAATCATCAAGCGTATCTCTATGGATAGAGATTATGGTGTGGCAATACTGGCCGAAGGTATTTCGGAGAGGTTTGATCTGGAAGAGCTTAGTCAATATGAATATATAGAGAAAAACGAAAAAGGTGATTTAAAACTTTCAGAGATTCAGCTTGGTAAGTTGCTCAAAAATTACGTCAATAAAACACTACAATCGATGGGCATTAAGATCAGTATCGTTGATAAGAATATTGGTTATGAACTGCGTGCGGCAGATCCCATTCCTTTTGATGTGGAATATGTAAGGAGCCTCGGTTATGGGGCGGTGCGCTTTCTCTTGGGGGGTGGTTCAGGATCAATGATCGTTTGGTATGAAGGGAACATCAAAACAGTACCATTCGCCGATATGGTTGATAGTGCTACTGGAAGGATGAAGATTAGAGTCGTAGATGTTGGCAGTGAGCCTTATGAAGTAGCAAGAAAGTATATGATTAGGCTTGAAAAGAAAGATTTTGCTGGTGAACGTTTGGAAAAACTCGCAAACATTGCCAAGATGAAACCGGAAGAGTTCAAGGCAAGGTTTGAGTATGTGTTGTCTTGATGGACATAAATAAAAAGTTATTATAAAACAAACTTAAAATTTTGTGCGGCGATCAGGTCTTTTTCGTCGTTTACTTCTACCGTTTTTTCTTCGGTTACACAAACTTTTATTCTATAGCCGTGTTCTAGAGCGCGTAGTTGTTCTAGGGATTCTGCTTTTTCCAATGGGGTTTGGGGTAGGTTTCTATAGAGCAACAAAAAATCGCGACGAAACGCATAAAGACCAATATGATGATAAGTTGGTGCTATGTTTTTACTTGGGTCAGTAAAGTATGGAATTGGTGAGCGAGAAAAGTAAATGGCATCGCCATTTAATGCGGTAATTACCTTGACGTAGCGATAATCTGCATATTCTTTTTCCATGTCTAGTTTATAAGCCAAAGTAGACATTTTAAGTTTTTCATCTGATGCAAATGGTGCAACTAATTGCTCTAGCATTTTGGGTTTAATAAATGGCTCATCTCCTTGCAAGTTAATAACTATATCCATGTCATTATATTTTTCGGCAACAGTTGCAACTCGATCGGATCCGGTTTTTAAATCTGCGCTCGTCATTTCTACAATGCCGCCGCAGTTTTTAATTATAGAAGCGATTTCTTCGCTATCAGTTGCAACGACAACTTTGTTTATAATTGAGCAACGACTCGCGTTTTCATAAACCCATTGCACCATTGGTTTACCTTGAATCGGCAAGACTGCTTTTCGTGGCAATCTGGTTGATTGAATTCTGCTTGGTATTACGCATAAGATTTTCATTATTAGTATTTTATTTAAAAAACACGGTGATGTACAATTTTTTTATTGCATATAATCGCATCCATGCATCTTTGGATTATCACATTTTTTTCAGGTATCTGTACATTAGCATTTTGTAGAGAGTTACCGAGTTTATACTGGCTATTTATATTGCCCCCAATATTTTTTATCTGGATGTTTATATCTCAAAAAATTAAAAAATTTATAACTCATGTTCTAGTTTTTGTAATTGGGTTTTGCTTTGTTTTGATTTACACCCATTGGATTACTGCGTGGAATTTGCCTTCCAAGCTTGAGGGCAAAAAGTTATTGATAACGGGTTATGTTACTTCATTGCCGATTATCAAGCCTTATTACATTGGCTTTGAATTTAAAACCGACAGCATTGCCAGCATAAAAAGAGCGGCCAAATTAAAGCTTAGTTGGTATGGTCAATATCCGGAAAAACTACATGCAGGAGATAAGTGGCAATTATTAGTGCAGTTAAAACGACCTCATGGCACTCTAAATCCTGGTGGATTTGATTTAGAAAAATATTTATTAGTGCACCATATTCGTGCTACTGGTTATGTGGTTGCTGACGATTTTAATAAAATTCTTAGTTCCCATTGGTATCGCTATCCGCTGACTAAGCTGCGCCAATACCTGCTAGTTAAAATGCGGGTCGCTTTGCACTTTGATGAACTCACGCTGTCAATTTGCATCGAAATTTGACCCCCTAGTTGCATCGAAAATTGACCCCTCTGCCACGAGCTAAAAACTTCACTTTTACTGATCAATTTTTTGTTGTTTTTCCCTCCCTCAATCTCCAGCTTTTATCACCAGTTTCTAAGATCAAACAGTGGTGAGTAAATCTGTCAATTATCGCCTTAGTGGCTTTTATGTTACCAAAGATATCTGGCCATTCGTTGAATGCTAGATGAGTGGTTATTATTGTCGATACTTTTTCATAAAGATTAGAAAACAGTTCAAATAATAGAGGGCTGGCCTTTGGATCAATCGGCAAATAGCCTAGCTCATCAATTACAACAAGATCGAACCTTTGTAGCTTTGCCATAAATGCTGTTTCGTAGTTGTGAGACTGCGCTTTTATTAGATCTCTTGCTAGCTCAGCAAACTTATAAAACCGTATACGATAACTATTTTGTAATGCTAAGTAAGCAAGTCCAATCGCTAAATGGCTCTTTCCCGCACCACTGCCACCAATGATTAAAATATTGTAGTGGTCTTTTATAAATTTCATGCTTTTAGCATTGTCTAACGTTTCTATTTTAATTGGTAAACCTGTTGGGTCGAAGTTATCTATAGACTTCATTTGTGGTAATTTAGCTAATCCTAATTTGTACATAAAAGATCTTGTTTGTCGATAAGATGCTTCGCTTTTAAGCATAGATAGAAGCATTTGTGGCCACTCTTCTTGTGATTTTAAATCAATCATGTCATCAAAATATTGCAGCATCCCTTTTAATCCAAGAGCCCCAAATTGTTCTTTGATATTTTCATGCGACATAGATTGCCTCCTGAGATACAAGCTGATTGCTTAAAAAAGCATCGTTATAACAACATATATCTTCGCTTGGCGCTTCTATTAAATGCAGCTGTCGTTCTTCTATTTTTTCTTTTGGAGTTGCTGGAGTCAGATATTGTATGACAAAATCTGCATTACTTACTCCTATTTTTAAAGCATTTGTACACGCTTCATCAACTTTATTTAAGCCATGTTTTGATACTTGTAATAAAATTTTAATAAATTGTTTGTCACCATCTTCATGTGCTCTAAGATTATTTTGCATACTTATAAATGATGGTGGTAATTTTAAAAGCTTAAAAGGAGCGCCATTTCTTAATGCTCCAGGTTTGCGCTCAAGCGCTGGTATATAGTGCCACGGATCGTAAATTTTCTTTTTTTTCTCGAAACAACGCTCATGCTCACCTATTGTTTTTCCTTTGAATACTATAATAATTTTGTTGGTATAAGCTCTAACATCGGCAACTTCACCAACGTAATCGCAATCTACACTATACATATTGGTGTCGTAGTTTATTAAGCTGTATGATGAAACTACCGAAGGCTCAAGTTTATAAGCGTCAAATTGGTTGCGGTATTCTAGCAAACTTGGTTTCTCATCTTGATATACATCCCATACTTTTCGTCCGTTTAATTCTGGATGATTTGTTTTTTGAGCCCATTCTATGCATTCACCGAGAAGCTGTTCATTCAGTTCTTCTAAATAATTAATACAACGAAGTGGAGTAAAAAAATTTCTACGCCCAGTGTTAACTTGGCATTCTACCTGACCCTTTTCCCAACCAGAAGCTGGTGTGCATGCAATCGGTTCAAATAAATAATGAGAAGCCATTTCAGAAAAGCGTGAATTAAATTTACGGTCTTTGCCAACAAATACTTTGTTAACAGCAGTCTTCATGTTGTCAAATATGCCTTTTTTTGTAGTTCCTCCAAAAAATTGAAAGGCTTTATTGTGGGCATCAAAAACCATTTCCATTTGCTCATTTCTGTAGACAACAATTAAAAACATACGGCTGTAGCACAGTCGTATATGTGCAACCTTAACTCGCGTTAATATACCTTGTAACTCAATCTCTTCTGTACTCCAGTCAAACTGAAATGCTTCTCCTGGAGCAAACTCCAGTGGTATAAAAACCTTTTTTCCATCAGAATGATTATTACGTCTCCAATCGGTAGTAAATCTATTTATGGTTGAATAGCTCCCCTTGAAACCATTGCTGCAAAGCGTTTGGTATAATTTTTTTGCTGTATATCTTAAACGCAACGGCTGCTTAATATTTTTTTCTAACATGCTTGTTAGCTGATCTTTGAATTCTCCCATTATTGGTAACGTTTGTTTATCCCTCACGTAAGTCTTTGATGTTTTGTCGTCTCGGATAACTTTCTTTACCGTATTTTTTGATAAATTCAATTCACGAGCTATCGTTTTTATCCCCTTGTTTTGTACATAATACAGCCGCCTTATTTTCGCAATTGTTTCCACTATTATCATCCTCTTTTATCCTCTTAAAATTAGTTAAAATTTTAAGAGTAAATTTAGTAATTAGAGGGGTCAATTTTCGGTGCAACTTTATGCTCTAGAGGGGTCAATTTTACATGGAAATTGACACCGCCAAGTAATGCGCCATTGGTTGGGAATGAAGCTTCGTGTGTGCTTAAAATTACGCAAGGCGCAAAAAGTATTTTGTTGACTGGCGATATTGAACAAGGCGGTGAAGATTTATTAGTAAAGAATTATAGCGCCAGTTTAAAAAGCACTATTTTAGTAGCTCCGCATCATGGCAGTGCCACCTCGTCGACGCAAAGTTTAATTGATTTTGTGCAGCCAAAATACGTATTGTTTCCCATTGGTTATAAAAATCGTTTTCATTTTCCTCATAAAACAATTGTGGCGCGTTATACTACGAGTGGTGCTAAGCTGCTAAACACAGTACAAGAAGGTGCAATTACTTTCAAATTTGATGATAAATCAGATATACTAGCTCTCATTTCATACAGAGAAAAAGAAAAGCATTTTTGGAACTATAGATAAATTATGAGCAAAAAAATTGAAGAACCTGTTAATTCCTATACCAGTTGGTCGGTCTATTTAAAACTTCTGAAATCTATTGCACCCTACTGGTTGTTTTTTATAATTGGTGTTATTGGGACAGCTTTGGCTGCTGGAACTGATGCTGCCATGCTATATGGCGTAAAACCACTTATGGATCATTGGGATTCTATTGTTGGGCATACGCAGTGGTGGTTTACTTGGTTGCCATTAATTGTTGTTGGTGTGCTTCTGGTGCGTGGCTTTGCCAATTTCCTCTCCAATTATTTTCTGTCTTGTGTTGGTCGTAATATTGTGCGTGACTTTCGGCAACGCATTTTTGCCCATTTAATGCATTTGCCGTCTGGGTATTATGACAAAGAGTCTTCAGGTAAATTATTATCAACTTTGATTTATAATACCGAACAAGTTGCAGGTGCTTCTACGGAAGCATTGTTGACAGTTCTGCAAGAAGGCATGCTATTGATCTGGTTGCTTGTTGTCATGTTTAATCTTAGTTGGCTATTAACCTTAGTATTTATAGCTACGGCTCCAATTATTTCGGTCATTATACGGTATTGTTCTAAACGACTGCGTCATTTAAGCACTAATGTGCAAATAAGTATGGGTGATATTACGCACGCGGCAGAAGAGGGAATTGAAAACTACAAAGTGGTGCGTGTGTTTGGTGGTGAAGAATATGAAAAACAGAAATTTTTTGCAGTAACCAACCAAAATCGGCAGCGTGAAATGAAAGTAATTGCTACTGATTCTTTAGGTGTATCTTTAACTCAAATTGTTACTGCAGTTCCAATTGCGATAATTATATTTGTTGCCACTAATCCATTGTTTCATGATATTACCATAGGTGGTTTTGGCGCTTTTATTGCGACAACCTTACATTTACTTACACCACTGAAGCGTCTCACGAAGATTAATGTTGGAATTCAAAAAGGTGTTGCTGGGGCGCATAGCATTTTTGCGCTCTTGGATGAAGAACAGGAAAAAGATCTTGGTACTAAAACTATTGTGCGTGCTTTTGGGGGTATTGAATACAAAAACGTTAGTTTTAGTTATCCGTGTACAAAAAAAGGGGTGTTACGTGATATTAGCTTTAAAGTTGAACCAGGGCAAAATATTGCCTTAGTCGGGCGCTCTGGTAGCGGTAAAACAACATTAGTTAGTTTGTTGCCGCGTTTTTATGATGTCTCTTATGGAGAGATTTTGCTTGATGGGGTAAATATTCAGAACTATAGGTTACTTGATTTACGTAAACAGCTGTCCATAGTTTCACAGCATTTAACATTGTTTAATGACACAATTGCTCGCAATATTGCTTATGGATCATTGCAAGACGCAACTGATACTAAAATTATACAGGCAGCTGAGGCTGCGCATGTTTTGGATTTTATAAAAAACTTGCCGGATGGATTAAATACTATGATTGGTGAGAATGGTTTGTTGTTATCCGGAGGGCAGCGGCAGCGAATTGCTATTGCTCGTGCACTATTAAAAGATGCGCCAATTTTAATTTTAGACGAAGCAACTTCTGCGCTGGATACTGAATCGGAGCGTTGCATCCAGGCGGCGCTTGAAGTGTTGATGAAGAAACGTACGACCCTGGTTATTGCCCATCGCCTATCAACGGTTGAACGGGCTGATAAAATCATAGTGCTTGATCATGGGAAAATTCTTGAAGCGGGGACTCATAAAGAGCTTTTAGAGCTAAATGGACAATATGCTAAGTTATATAAATTGCAGTTCAAGGATTATGATTAATCTTACCCCGCCTAAATTTTGGTATAAAAGAAGTATTGTTAGCTATATGCTGTTGCCATTTAGCTTTATTTATCGCGTGATTATTGGCTTACGCAAATTTTATTATCAAATTTTTCCAGGTCAGAAATTTTCAGTTCCAATAATAATTGTTGGCAATATCACAGTTGGTGGAACAGGAAAAACCCCACTAGTTATTTACTTAGCAGAGCTTTTAAAAAATAAGGGCTATAACCCCGGCATTATAAGTCGCGGCTATGGTGGAAAAAGTAAAAATTATCCTTTATTGGTTACTCCTGAAAGTAAAGTGGAAGAGGTGGGTGATGAAGCATTGTTAATTGCGCGGCGTACGCAATGTCCTATTGTTGTTGATCCGAAAAAAACCGCCGCTGCTCGCGTGTTGTTTGCAAATGGGAACTGTAACGTTATTATTAGCGATGATGGACTTCAGCATTATGCGTTGTCGCGTGATATTGAAATTGCACTGATTGATGTCAACCTTGGATTTGGTAATGAATTTTGTCTACCGGCTGGGCCTTTGCGTGAGCCTATCACGCGATTGCAGCAGGTAGATTTTATTGTAAAAAATTATAATATGCATTTTAGCGATGATGAATACGGGATGATTTTAAGGCCAATTGGTTTTTATAATCTAAAAAATCCAGCAGTAACCAAAACAACCAATGAATTTAATTGCTTGGATTTTTCCAGACAAACTATCCATGCAGTTGCTGGTATTGGCAATCCACAGAGGTTTTTTAGCACCCTGCGTCAGTTGGGTTTATTAAATGTGATTGAGCATCCATTTCCGGATCATTATAGTTTTCGGGCGAGTGATCTTTTGTTTGGGAGTGAAATTGTAATAATGACCGAGAAAGATGCAGTTAAATGTGATACAATCGCCAGCGAAAATTGTTGGTGTTTAAAGATTGAAGCAAAGTTGAGTGATAAGCTTACTACGCGAGTGTTAGATAAGCTGCATAAACATGCTTAACTAGCTGGGTTTATATGGTAACAAATTATATTTTATTAATAATTTTATAATTTACAGGAGATTTATATGGCTGACTTGTCAAAAACTACTAATAAGTTTGATTTGCAAAAGTTAATTGGTGATGTCAAATCAATGCTTAGTCCTGTAGCAATTCCCGAGGCAAATAAGGATGATCCTATTGGATATTGTTTGTCGCAGCTGAGTAAACTTGCTAAAGATTTAGCAGAAAACCACTCTAAACAAGCTGATACCATTGCTAAAATTAGTACTATGCTAGGAACGCTGCATCAAGAGGTAACCAACACTCATAATAAAGTATCAGGTAGCTCGGTGACACCGCCTGCTAGCGAAACCAAACCCGCTGGTGATACTAAAGAAACTAAGTAAAGATTTGCGTATAAGCCGGGTTGGAGCCTCGTGTTGTCAAATGGATGCGAGGCATTAGGTTTTTATGGCTGCCAGGATAGTGGAGTTTATGAATGTAAGATCCTTGACGGTTGCTTCGTATCGCACTATTATACGCAGCTTTGCTAGATCTGATTCATACAAAGTTAATTCCCCAGTAGCTCAGCGGTAGAGCAGGTGACTGTTAATCACTTGGTCGGAGGTTCAATCCCTTCCTGGGGAGCCAGATAAATCAAGGCTTTCAACGAATTACCTCTTCTGTAGTTTTCCTAAATGGTGCACTGGTGGTGCATTTCACCACAACAAAATACAATAAAAGAATTTTACCATTTTTTGCGATATCGCTTAAAAAATGGTAATTTTTATTTGTTAATGCACCTTAACTGCACCATGAATCATAATTAATTTAGTTAACTCATTAACTCATATTATAATTATTGTAATATTTACGGTGATTGATCATCACTTGTTGCTTTTATTTGCTACTTGTTGTAGTATGTTAGTATTGTTAGTGACGAGATAACAACATGGCATACATTCAAGAGCGTAAAAATAGCAATGGCGAAAATAGTTATCGGGTGCAAGTACGCTTAAAAGGCTTTCCTATACAAACGGCAACCTTTACTCGTAAAACCGATGCGAAGAAGTGGACGCAACAAACTGAAACAGCTATGCGCGAAGGGCGGCATTTTAAAACGTCAGAAGCCAAACGCCATACTTTAGGTGAACTTATCGACCGATATATAAAATGCGTGTTGCCAAACAAATTAAAAAGCAAAGAAAAACAAACCCAACAACTGGGCTGGTGGAAAAAACAAATTGGCGATTATGCTTTAGCAGAGATTACCCCTGCTTTAGTAGCAGAACAACGCGATAAACTTTTGCAAGAAATTACTGTTAGAGACAAATTGCGTTCGCCAGCAACGGTAAATCGTTACTTAGCTGCACTTTCTCATGCCTTTACTATTGCGATCAAGGAATGGGGTTGGATAGAATCTAACCCAGTTTCAGCTATTACCAAACCCAAAGAACCACGTGGGCGCGTACGCTTTCTCAGTGATAAAGAACGGGAAAACTTATTAGCAGCAGTAAAAGGTAGTGATAATCCCATTTTATATTTAGTTATTGTCCTTTGCTTATCTACCGGCGCACGCAAGATGGAAATATTAGGTCTTAAATGGTCTGATGTAGATTTACAACGCGGCATCATTACACTACATGAAACAAAAAACGGTGAGAGGCGCGTTTTACCTGTAACAGGGCATGCCCTAGGTTTAATGCACGAACACATCAAAACCAAGCATATTGATTCTGATTTGGTTTTCCCTAGCAGTTACAACCCCAAACAACCTATTGATATTAGAACCCCATTTGAAACCGCTTTAAAACGCGCTGAGATCAACGATTTTCGTTTTCATGACCTCAGGCATAGTGCTGCTTCATATCTTGCCATGAACGGTGCTAGCCTCGCTGAGATCGCCGAGGTTCTAGGTCATAAAACATTACAAATGGTTAAGCGATATGCGCATTTATCAGAAGCACACACTGCAAGAGTTGTAACAAAAATGAATGAGAGGATTTTTGGCAATGATAAATAAGATAAACGAAAAAAGCTTAGTATCTCTAAAAGAAGCAAGTAAATATTTTTCATCAACTTTTGATTATGATGAGATAGAACTTGCCGACATGTTTGCAATTGAAAGTTATTATCTAAAAATAGAGGATAAATTTATCCCATTAAAAGATTTTAATCTTGATAGTTGTTGGTGTGATACTGCGAGGTGGAATTTACGCACAGATGAATCTATGGCTTATTTATTTAATTATTGCTCTCCCGAAAAAAATGAAACAAAAATCGATAAACTAGTCTGTTTAGATTACAATGAAGAACAAATCTTATTTCCACAAGATAATGCATTTACGCTAATTTACTACGAGAAAGAAAAAAAATGGAAAGTGCTATATAAAAATCTTCTGGGGCAAAAAGTTGATATTTTGGCTGAAGAAATAACAAAAACAATAACCACGAAGCATGTTTATTTCAGTACTTATCTAGCACGACCAACCCCTAACGACATTAACAATAATTCAGAAATTTATAACGGCGTTTTAAAAGAATTACATTTTTTTCTCGCAAACAAGCCGCAATTTATTTCATACAAAAATATTTTTATAGTTCAAGATGATGTTGCAGAAATGGCTAAAAAGGCAACGGAAGACTTTAACGAGGCTGATAAAAATTTTGTAGAGTCTATAAAAGAATATTGCAATGGACTAAGAACTAAATTGCAAAATTCACCTGTTGCAGCAGTAAAAAGCTTTCTGAATGGCGAGGTATTATTTCAACTTTGTGCGCCTCTATTAGCAACATATTTTTTTTTAGAAGAAAGATTAAAAGGAGCAAAAATTAATGTAGAAGAGGAAGAAAAAAAAGTTGAATTGATTAATAACAAGCTTGAATATAAGTTTGGTACTAAATTAACAGGCTTAAAGCTTGAAGAAATCGCAGAGTTTGTCAAAGAAAATATCGAAATGTTTCCTATAGCTTCTCAACCAATACTGAATAGTGTGTTGGATAAATTAATCCCTCATCAGCGAGAGCAATACAATTTCTACAAGAACCATAGCGAAAGAAATGTTTTATTGTTCAAGTGGCTTAAAACAGTTGCCATAATGGCAGAAAGCATTAAAAAAACTTCTGAGACAGATGAATCAGAAAAATTATCGTTAAGTGAGTTAGAATCAAAATATAATCTCAAAAAAGAAAAAATTTTTAATATTTTAGTAAAAAATAAAATACCTCTTTTTTTTAAAGTAGATCCTGAATTGCTAAAAATAGAAAGAGCCTTTGATTGTATTAAGGTTAATGATGAGAAACACATGGAAATTTGTGGGAAGTTAAAGAAAAAGTCTATTTGTTACAAATTAGCAGATTTAAATCCTGATGGTATCGAAACAAATTACCTAAAAAAGCTAATTGATAGCGAATGTATAGATGCGACAATAAAAACAGCGGCTAAATGCGCTCTTGATTGTAGTGAAGACATGTTTTTTAGCCACAAGCTCCGACAGGCAATTGATAGTAATAACGAAAAAGAAATGCTCAAATTGTTGGCAGAAAGTAATAGCGCAAGTAAACCTACAACTATATATTTAGAAATACCAGACGAAGAAGACCATGATGGAGTGATACGCGCCTATGGTTATCAAGTCAGCCTTAAAAATGCCAAGTTAACATTAGACGACATAAGGGTATCAGAGTTTGAGGAAAAAAAGTTACAATCAGCTATTAATAAACAAAGAAAAAATGAAAGAGGAGAGAAAGAACAGGAAGTCATATATCAAATAATAGAAAAGGCTTTTAAAGGCATTATTGACGATGGTAAAGATGTGCATACTATAAAGCCAAAAGATGTTTTTAGTAAGTTGGATAGCTGGTTTAAAGAAAAAAACGTTAACGTAAAAAATACGATAAATAAACTATCATGGTCGTCAAAAAGTGGACATATTTTATTCATTAATAACTCAGGTAAAAATGATGATATAACTGTTAAGACTTTTCAAAATTATGTTTCAAAACTTAAAAAAATACAGAAAGGCAAATGCTAATTGAAAAATTGTATTTTTATAAAATAAAATTAGTGGAAAAATTCTGCAACAAATAGCACTTCCCATTTAGATTTTTAAAAAATAATGATGATTTATGTTGTAATTTGTTGATTTTATATGATTAAACACGGAAATTCACGGTCATAAATTAGTATAGATTTTAAGTGTTACTGGCAGCGGTAATTGTAAGAGCACGATCGCCAAGCCAAGGCACTTTTATTTTTTCAAATCTTTTCATTGCCGTTAATAGCTCAGGTAAATTCCTTTTCTTTTTCATCGAAACTAAGGCATCGCCACGATTAATTTCTATGCTACCGTTGTTGTTAATAAACTTCTCATATAGTGTCTGCGGAGTGTTGTGCTCATATCCAGTTAAATCATTAGCTAAAACGCGATATAGATTGTAAGAGAGAATAGACATCGTTAAATCAAAATCAACTTTAATTACCATTGAAGATGATACTTTATTCAAATGAAAAAAATGTGTCTGTTCGGAAATACTTTTCTCTATCAGCCATCTTCTTGCGTATTTTCTCAATACTTGCTCGACCCCTAAATTAAAATCATTGGTAATAATTAATGCCGGCTTTATCTTTCCGTGTCCAGTTACTGCGATTTGCCTAACCCTTTTGTTGTACCCTTTTAATAAAATAATTTGGTCCACGGTATTTAATTCTCTGGTTTTGTTACCAGAGGTTTGAACTCGTACTTTTTTCCATAAATCTGCTGGAAGTTGATTCAACTCATCAACAATATTTTTTCCCCTTCTCCTAATAGTGATAAATTTGATTTTGTTATCGTCTAGTTTGCTCAGATTTTCATAGGTAGTAAATTTACTATCGAACACAAGATAATTGATATTCTCATTCCCTGATTCTTTATAAAAATCTAAAAATTCTACAACCACATCAGATTCATTGTCATGCCTAACAGTTGTGTCTCCATATGTGATGATACCAGTATCGGGGTCTTGTGCTATGGCAGCTAAAATACTGGACAACGCTTTGTGCCTTGTACCAGACCAATTATTTTCTAAGTGAGAATCTTCTCCCCAATAGGGAACAGCAACAAAGTCTAAATTTGCCGTATCAGCCAAAAAACCCATTTTTCGCCACAATTGATATAGCTCTTTCAAAAAAGACATATTCATCTTTCTCGTTATGCGATGAGAGTATGAAGAGAACCATGCTGTTTTTGGCAAAACATTTAGTCCAGCAAAAAAACCGCTACCCCTATCCATACACCATAAATCATCAGCTGTATATCTTCTTACATTGGATAGTTTTAAGGCAACGAAGCTCAGTATTGCGCTAATTTTTGGGATTGTTTTTGTTTCTGGGAATAATGAATTTGCAATAATTTTGTCAATTCCTAAATCAATAATATATGGAACGAAACATAGTATACCAACATTCATCGTATTAAATGTTTCATCGTCATCTCCAAGTAAAGCTGCTGTTGGCGCCGGTACTTTAGCTTGGGATAAAGTCCCAACCTTGGCGCTTTTACTTCTTCGTGGCAGTCTGGCAAATCCTTCTCGATTTATCAGCTTATAAATATAAGTCTCAGAGATATCTTGCTTTTGCGTATCCAAGATAGCCTTTATATCTGGTACTGAAAGATACTTTTTCCTTAAGGCAATAATGAGTTGATCTATATTATTTCCATATTCTCTTGCTGGTCGACCAACAGTTAGTGGAGCAAAAAACCTTTTTTCAAGTTGTTCTTTATCGAGTTGTTTAAAAGCGCTGGCGAAACAATACAAAGAATTTTCTGCATAACCAAATCGTTTTGCTATTTCGCGCGCAGACAGTTTTTCATAAAAATAGGCACGTAGTGCTTCGTACTGTTTATGCAGAGGATAATTGGGATTATCGAAAAAACTATATGCTGTATCCATAGTCATTAACCTATATTAATTTAGACCGTGAAACAATAATATTATATTGGTTAAAATATGAGCATGTCAAGTGCATTATGCGTAAAAATCCTTTAATTCCCTTATATTTTGTAATTGCGCTAAAGATAGGATATGGTTTTGTAAATGATGAGATAAAGATATATCTAATATATTAATATAGGTTTTCTGCAGGTGGGAAAAAATTGAAACAATATTACTAATTGATTTATATATGATTTATTGGTGGTTCCAGGGATGCGGGCGATATAATTCTATATTAATTAAGAGCGTGAATATCCGTGTTAAATAAATTTTTTCCCGTTTCCCGTTGGGAAAACACACGGGAAAAATCTACACATATGATTGCCTCGTTTTATCAATAAGCAAAACCGCTTGGTTTTGCACAATCAATTAATTAATTATGAGGTATGAAATATGTTTAACGAAAGCAATAAAGTTTCTCAGCGTCTCATCCCACTTGCTGATTGGGGAAAATTTCATAGCTGGCCCCCTCTGGGCGGATTAAGATATTTAGTGTTTCATGAAAACAAAAATGGTTTTTCAAATGTAATTCGTCGTGTTGGTAAACGTGTTCTTATCTCTGAACCGGACTTCTTTGCGTGGGTTGAGAAACAGAATAAGTCCAAGGAGAGTGCCTAACATGGACAAAAAACAAAAAACCCCGTTGCTCTTAGAGAGCAAACAGGGCTTTAAAAAAAGCAAAAAACCTAAAGACATAAGTGATGATATAACGTTATCCGTTCAACGTCAAAGACTTTTGGCTTGGCTGCGAGAAAAAAAACCCATTACTACGATTCAAGCACGAGCGGAGCTAAATATTTTAGCTCCAGCGGCAAGAATATGGGAGTTACGCCACAATGAAGGATATAACATTGTGACAAATTTTGTAGAAGATATAACAACAGAGGGTAAACCACACCGTGTCGCACAATACGCACTACTTTCTGGTAAATTTCCTGTGCCAACGCAGACTGGAAAAGCGCAACCAGTATGGAGGCAAATAAATGTTATCTCATAAATATAAAACAGTTAAGGCGGGGCTTCATCGCTCCGCTACTTCTGCCATAAAGGTTGCTTTGAAAAAGTTTCTTATGTTTTTAGCAACAAAGATAAGTCTTGTAAACTACGATTGGTCAAGAAAAATCATTACCGCTGTTATAAAGAAACTAAATTTAGGAGGTGTTTAATATGAACTTCCAAATTGAATTTAAGCAAGTAATGAACAGTCATGGGCTGGACTGCCAAGACCCTATTATAGCCGATGGTAAATTGCATCGCTTTAAAACTACTGGCGATAGCCATCCAAATAGTTGGTATGTGTTGCATGACGACATTGTTCCAGCTGGAGCTTATGGTTGCTGGAAACGCGGGATTAACGAGAAATGGTGCAGCAAGCCGATTAATCAACTAACGCCTACAGAGCGCAAAGATTATGAAAACAGGATAGAAGCAGCAAAAAAGGTACTAGAAATAGAGAGGGAAAAAGCACATGCAGAGGCGAAAAAAGAAGCGCAGGAAATATGGAATAAGAGCTTACCAATCATCAGCTCCAATACTCACCCTTACCTTTTGAAGAAGCAAATCAAGCCATATGGCATTAGGATTAAAGACGAAAACCTGATTGTTCCCTTGCGCAATCACAACATGGAAATTCAAAGTCTTCAATATATATCACCGAATGGTAACAAATGGTTTTTAGAAGGTGGCGCAATTACTAAGCATTATTACAGCATAGGTAAGCTTACTGATAAATTATTTATATGCGAAGGTTACGCAACTGGCGCAACAATTCATGGGGCTACCGATTGTGGCGTGGTTGTCGCTTTTAATGCTGGTAATCTTTTATCAGTTGCACAGATCATAAAAAATAAATATCCAAGCAAAGATATTGTAATTTGCGCTGATAATGATGCTTTTAGAGAAGAAGGAAATATTGGCATTGAAAAAGCCACAGAAGCTGCAAAAGCAATAGAAGCAAAAACAGCTACCCCCTCCTTTAAAGATGTATCTACTAAGCCGACTGATTTTAACGACCTGATGATTTTAGAAGGTATTGAAGAGGTGCAAAAACAACTTGATAATGCCATGGGTAGACCGATCCTGATTGAGCATAAAGGAGAAACAGTAGTAGAAGCGATTGAACGACTTGCTAAATTAACACCTTTGCAATATGACCAAGTAAGGGAAAAAGAAGCCAAAAGCCATAATATAAGATTTACTACTTTAGATAAAGAAGTCGAAAAGAAAAGGTGTGCTGGTGTAAAGTGTGATGGAATTAATAACGAACTGGAAGATGGCATTAGCCCTTGGTATGAGGAAATTAACGGTCTGGACATTACCAATGAAATTAGTGAACTAATTAAAAGTCATGCTGTCATCAATGACAATCAAATTAATGCAACAACTTTATGGGTACTTGGCACATATTGCATTGACGCATTTGGTATCTTTCCAAAGTTACTTATTACTTCACCAGAGAAACGTTGTGGAAAAACAACTGTTTTAAGCGTTTTACGAGGCGTTGTACACAGAGTGCTTGCAAGCTTGCGTATTCCGATGAAATCGATCAATCATTCCGATTCAAACCGATCAATGATTCCAGTCCAAACCGATCAGTAATTCCAGTCCAAATCGATTAACGATTCCGATCCAAACCGATCAAAAAAATCAAAGCGAAAGACCTTTGTTATAATTTAGTTATTTATCCCTCTTATTCAGATTTTCATTACGAAATTTACGCATAGAGTCGTCACCTTTTAATTCTAACCGATAAGCGTTGTGTACCAGTCGATCCATAATAGCGTCAGCCAAAGTTTTATCTCCAATGGCTTCATGCCAGAGTTTAATTGGCAGTTGACTGGTAACAATAGTAGAGCATTTTTCATGACGATCGTCTAGTAGCTCTAATAAATCACGACGTTGCTCATCTGTAAGAGGAGAAAGTCCCCAGTCGTCTAAAATCAAAACCTCGACCTTTGCCAGCTGTTTCATTTTTTTATTATAGCTACCATCGCCTCGTGCTAAACCCAAATCTGGCAGAAGTCTTGAGAGGCGACTGTAATAAACAGAGTTTCCTTCTAAACAAGCTTTATGTGCCAAAGCGCAAGCAAGATATGTTTTGCCTGTACCAGTTGCACCAATAATTAAAACATTGCGGTGCATTTTTATCCATTGGCAATTAGATAAAGTAAATACGAGCTTTTTATCAATACCACGTGATGCGCGATAATCAATATCTTCTACTGACGCTGTTTGTTTTAAAGCTGCATTGCGAAGCCTTGTTTGTAATTTTCTATTTTCACGATCACAAATTTCACGGTCAATTATTAACCCTAATCGTTCTTCGAAGCTCATACTTTCTACTTGCGGTTGATCAAGCTGGTTTTCTAATGCTTTAGCCATTCCTAGTAAACGTAGTTTTTTTAAATTTTCAATTGTTGGATGTATTAACATTTTTTCTCCTATATTATTAAATTACTGTACAGGCGGAAGCGCTGATGACAGTGACGTAACTTGAGGCGGCTAATCCCGCCTCATCAATTACAAGTTACGTCTCTAAATACTTCAGGGGTTTAAGGGGACAGCGTCCCCTTATTCAAAATAATCACCTCCTCTAATGTTTTCATGTTCTTCTTTTGTTGCTGTTAAAGTTTCCGATGAACTTACTGGCACGTTATCTAAATTATTTTTTAGAATAGACGCTATGTTGTGATAACTGTAGGCTCCTATTTTTAAAGCGCGGACACATGCTGCTTCCAACCGTAGTTCAGTATAGCTCTTACCAAGATGCAGGATCCCAAGGCATGCACGAAAGGCTAATTGTGGATGCTCTTTAGTTTCGATAACTTTCTCAACTAATTGCGCTGTTGCCATTCCTATTTTTCGAGCCCAATTAATAATTCGTTCCGGAGTCCACTCGACATATTTCTGATGAGCCTTAGGCATATGCTCTTTCAATGTTGTATGTCGTCTATGTATGTAACTGCGCATGTGAACCGCTATTCTTTTTGAACGATAAAAAATTTCAACTGTTTGATCAGTAAATCTCACATCCAAAATTTTTTTAATAAAAGTATACGGAACGCTGTAAAAGTGTTTATCCAATTCAATATGATAATCAGGACCCAGTCTTGCCTTTGCCCATTCAGCGAATTTGTAGGGCGTGCTTGGTAGTGGTTTTAAAGCTGGTTTATCTAACTTCTCAAATTGGCTTAACCGTGATCCTGATAATTTTTGGAAAGCTTGCGAATTAATTTTTTTCAATAAAATTGCTATCGGTTCATTTACTTCTACCAAACTAAAAAAAGTTTGATCGCGTAATTTTGCTAGAATTTGGTACTGTATAATTTGTACGCTTTTTTCCGCCAAACTTTTATCTTTTGGTTTTCTTACGCGCGCAGGCATAACTACAAACCCATAATGCTTTGCCAGGTCATGATAAGTTGGGTTAATATCTGGCTCATAGCGATGGGCAAGGACAGTGCAATTTTTTAAATTGTCAGGCACCGATATCTCTGGAACACCGCCGAAGAATTTAAGAGCTCGACAATGTGACTCTATCCAATCCTGCAAAGATTGTGTCATTGTCGCTTCAGCGTAGATGTATCCAGACGCGCCAAGCACAGCAACAAAAATCTGTGCTTGATGTATATAGCCTTGCCCATCGCTTATAGGAATAGTGCCTCCTGCATAATCGACAAACATTTTTTCGCCAGCTTTATGATCTTGACGCATCCATGTGTCTAATGGCTTTTTCCATAGCAAGTAAAGATCGCAAAACCGACTGTAGCCTATTCCCATTGGATACGATTCTCTGTACTCGTTCCACAGTAACATTAACGTTACGTGTTTGCGTTTTAGCTCATCATGAATTTTAGACCAATCCAACTCACCTCGCTCTTCCTTTGGTATTGCTTGTCTTGGCGGAGAGTAAAGCTGTTTCTCCAATATCTCATCATCTATGTTATCTGGCAGCGGCCAGCTAAGATTAGCTAAATTAGCCCTGCGCAAACATTCATGTACAGTACTGCTGCTAATTGCCAAACTATTGGCGATTTTTTGGTTTCCCATTTCAAGAGCAAATTTTAAACGTAATATTTCCCGAATTTTTCTCATTGTTATATGACCTCTCATTTTGTATCTCCAAATTTTAATTAATCTTGGAAGTACAACTTATTTTGAAAAAACAATCAGGTTTTAAATCTGATTATTGTGGGTCATTCGACATGAAAGTTTTGATCGATTTGAACTGGAATCGTTAATCGATTTGGACTGGAATTACTGATCGGTTTGGACTGGAATCATTGATCGATTTGGATCGGAATATGCACAAGCTCAAACACAAGCCCATCTGCAATATTTAGAGCAATCGAATTGTGGAAACCAACATTACTTATTGATGAAGGAGATACATTTATCAATAACGATAATGCAGAGTTAAAGGGCATTATTAATTCTGGGCATACCAGAGATACAGCATTTGTTTTACGTACCGAAGGTGATAACAGTAACAGACAACCCAAACAGTTTAGTACATGGGCACCGATGGTTATTGCTATGATAACTAAAAAACCACCCCCAGACACAATCGTTGATCGTTCTGTGGTTATAAAACTAAAGCGTAAATTATCCTCGGAGCGTATAGAAAAATGGAAATATACTAACTTTGATAAATTAGCTTCTTTAAGAAAAAAAATTAAGAGGTGGGCTGATGACAATTTTGAAGCCATAAAAAATTGTAGTCCTAGCACCCCTGATGGCGATAATGACCGCGCAACCGATAATTGGCGTCCATTATTTGCTATCGCCTCTGTGCTTGGGGGTGAGTGGCTGGCAAAAGCTGAGGTAGCATTTAAGGATTTAAATATTGCTGACAACAGTAACGATGAAGATATTAGCACAACGTTATTGATGGATATTAAAGAAATTTTTGAAGAAAACAATATGGACAAAATTCACTCTAGCGATCTTGTAGCAAAATTGATTGCATTAGAAGATCGTCCATGGAGTGAACATAGGTATGGTAAACCAATTACCAGTAATACATTGGCAAAATTGCTAAAGCCTTTTGGTATTAAATCTAAACAAATACGCATAGGTGTAAATAAACATGGATATTATCTTTTAGATTTTAAAGATGTTTTTTCCCGTTACATGCCCTCCACACCCCCTGCTCAAAACGCTACAACGCTACAAACGGCTACTGGCGCGGCTTTTAACGATTTTTCATCCGCTACAAACAATTTGGCTGTAGCGTTTCAAAATGCCCCGAAACCCTTACTAGACGCTGAATGTAGCGTTGTAGCGTTTCAAAAAGGGGGTATAGATGAAGGGTATGGTCTAGGTGTAACAGTAGAGAATGACGGGAGCATAACCATATGAGTTTTCAAAGCTTGCAAGATGTTATCAGCTTTTCCAGTAACAATGGGATTATTTTAACTTTACGTGGTGGTAGCATAAATATCAAGGCTCGTGGGGATGGACAACCTCTTCCAGCATTTGTACAAGCCGTACATCACCATAAACAAGGGTTGATTGAGATGCTTTCAAATCCAAAGAAGTTAATAGAAAAATACTTCGGTAAAACACGGGAATTAACGGTTGAAGAAAACTTGATGGTTGACAGAGTGCTTAATGCAAAAGAAGTAAAAGTAAAAACTCAAACTGCTATGGTCAGGTGCTGCGATTGCGGATTTTTTGATCCAGATACCATAGGAAATGGAACGGGTATTGGCACTTGTTTAAAGGACGATATTTGGCAAGAGCAATACAATAGTTATCCGCCTTACCCATATATATTGAGAAACTGCAAAGGCTTTCAATGTAGTTAAACTAATAGTTTTATGTTAATATACAATATGATATATTTTAAAATTAAATATATGGTTTAAGAGGCATAATTATGACAACTGAAAAACAACTGATAGCCAATCAACAAAATGCCCAACTTTCTACTGGTGCTATAACCCCAGAGGGAAAAGCTATTGTAGCAAAAAATGCTATAAAGCATGGTATATTTGCCAAAACTTTTATTGTAGAACATGAAAAATATCAAGAAAATATTTCAGACTATCAGGAATTGTTAAATAATCTTATGGTCAATCTTAATCCTGAGGGGCAAATGGAATATCTTTTGGTTGAAAAAATATCCATAGATTATTGGCGAATGAGAAGAATATTAAAATTTGAAACTGATCAATTTTATGACCGAATAAATAGCGCACTTTGCTGGGAAAGTATATGTAGGAAAGACACGGGAAAATACAAGCGTGTGTTTATTGATGACAGTGACTCGTACAAAGTTGTTCGTTATGAAACCCACCTGCAAAAGCTGATTCTGCAAAACATAGCTACGCTTAAGCAGTTGCAAGCGGGAAGAAAAGGGCAAAACGGGTTTATTTTGCAATCCGATGCAAACGTTGAATCTTTTATAGCAACCGCATAGCTTTATAGCTTTGCTTTTATGCAATTTAAAAATAAAACCAATAACAGCCTGAACAAATCAGATTTTAGATCGTCTCTGTTACAGAAGTTCTATAATATAAATCAGGACAATATCTGGATAGCGCTTAGCAATATACTAAACCGAGCTGTTAGCGGTAACATCGATTGCTGTAAAACTATTGCTCAATACTTCCTGCCCAAAGCTCATATAAACGAAGTGGCTATACATGGTTTAGAAAGAAACAGATATAGCATGGAAGAAACGAAATTAATCCTTGAATCTGTAATTAACATCAGTCGTAACCCCGAATTTCAAGGAGCGATCTCCAACGATCATCACACAGGCTTATCAGAATCACAGGCAGCACGGATATTAATTGCTATTTCTGAGGCAGAAAAATTAATAAAACAAAAGAACAACTTAGCGTAAAAAAACAATCAGAGTTCCGAGGATAGTAAAACAACCAATCGTCATCGAACCAAGAATAGCAGTTAGTTTAATAATAATGTCTCGTTTAATAAGTTCAATATCAGTTTTAGTAGACATATCACGTTTAATAAGTTCAATGTCGCGCTTAATAAACTCTATGTCACGCCTAATAAGCTCAATCTCTTTTGTGGTAGTTAATTCTAATTCTTTGATATCTTGCTTCGTAGACGCTTCCGATTCCCTTATATCGCGTTTTGTGGCTATATTGTCATTTACTAGAGAAGCCAACGTCTCGGCTTGTACTTCGGCTTGTTTTTCCGGAACACCGACAAAAACAAGCTTTTTGACATAAGCCAATGTATCAAATGCTAGTGCTGTTGCAGCCATGTCTTTATCTCCATGCTTGTAAAAATATTTTAATTAAATTCTTAAATACGCAATACATTGTAACATATAATGACACGAATAACATAGACACCTTGGACTTTTTAAGCTTTAATTGGTTGCTATGAAAATGTCTTTAATCCATTTACCAGAAAACAAACAGCAAGAGTTAACCGCATTGGCGGATATTATTAGGGAAAAATACGATATTGAAATGATAATTTTATTTGGTAGTTATGCTCGTGGCAATTGGGTCGAGGAATTGCACGATGATGGATTTCACTATAAATATCAAAGCGACTTCGATATTTTTATAGTCACCGAAACGAAAGCGTTAGCCAACAAAATAGAAAGCGATCACAGATTAAGAGATCATCTTTACCATTGCATTAAGACTCCGACAACGCTTATAGCACATGATATAGATTTTTTTAATCGCCGTTTACGAAAGGGGCAATATTTCTTTTTAGATATTAAAAAAGAGGGGATATGCTTGTATAGCTCTGGACGCTTTGAGCTTGCAGAAGAAAAAGAATTGTCGCCCAAGGAGTATAAACATCTTGCTCAAGAGGATTTTGAGTATTGGACTAACAGGGCAGTTTCATTTTATGGGCTTTTTAGCTATTCAGTAAATGTGCAAGATTACCGGGCAGCAGCATTTGTACTTCATCAAATGACTGAGTGTTTGTATGTCACCGTTTTGTTGGTTCTTACTAGGTATAAGCCAAATACACATGATTTAGAGAAATTAAGCAAACGGGTAGCTAGTATTGAACCATCTTTTTTAAAAGTTTTTCCTCAAGGAACAGAAGAAGACAGAAGGCTTTTTGAATTGTTGAGGAAGGGATATGTGGACGCTCGTTATAATAAAAATTATTCAATTACGCAGGAAGAACTTACATGGCTGGCAGAGCGGGTTAATATTTTGCGAGACATGACCCAAGAAGTTTGTAAAAGGAAAATAGAAAGTTTTGGATAATTTTTGGTAATAGCTCACCCCCTATAAAATTTTGTTGAAATTTTTGTAAGATGTAGTAGATTTTGTTCCATTAGTTAATGCGGAAATTTTGTTTTCATGGATTATAAAAGTTATCTAAAGATTTTTAAAATTGAAGAGCTGCCAAGTACCATCGAAGGTTGTCATAGCTTGATCCTGAGTCATCTCGAAATAATAAGTGGATTATTTAAGCGTGTTGAGAAATTAGAAATTGAAAATAGGGAATTAAAAGAGCGTCTCAATAGTAATTCTTCTAACTCATCGTTGCCACCATCAAGAAGTTTTAAAAAAGAAAAACCCAAGCATGTTAGCAAAAATAAAAGCGGTGGACAGACTGGTCATGAGGGGCACTATCGCCAACTGTTAGATAGCAGTAAAGTCGATGTTATTATAGATTGCAAATTACCGCCGTACTGTTCGTGTGGTGGAACGATAGACTCTAGCGGAGAATATCAACGACATCAGGTGTATGAGCTCCCAGAAATTAGGCTTAAGGTAACGGAGTATCGTTTAGAAAAAGGATGTTGTTCTTGTTGCGGTCGGAGCCATGTTGGAGCTTTGCCGAATGGGATTACTTGTGGAATAACAGGCCCAAAACTGACAGGATTTATGTCGCACCTTATCTCTAAATATCATTTATCTCGCCGTGAGTTAAAAGAATTTTTAGAAGAACAATTTCAATTTAATCTTAGTCTAGGTTCGGTATTCAATAAGCAAAAGATAGTAAATGCAGCTTTAGAAACTCCAGTAGCTAATTTACTCGCAGAAGTAAAGAAAAGTTCCAGTATTAACATAGATGAAACTGGACACAACCGTGATGGAAAAAAGCAATGGTTGTGGGGATTAGTTACATCGTCTACAGCCTTTTTTTCTGTCCAGCCTTCTCGTGGAAAAAAGGTACTAGACTTTTTGGTTGGAGACTTTACTAATATTGTTATTTCGGATCGCTACACAGCGTATAGTTACTTTGATAGTTCTTGTAGACAAATTTGCTGGGCGCATTTGAAACGAGACTTTACTCGATTAGCAGAGAAATATGATAAGGTTATTGCTCGAATAGGGAAGAACTTGTTAGCTTGCGAAATAGATCTTTTTAATATTTGGCATGAGTTCAAACAAAGCAATATAACGCGTGATGAATTATTGAGGAAATCTCAGCCCATTCGTCGACGAGTTGGGGAGCTTTTGGAGCAAGGAACTTATACCGATCCAGCATTAAAAGCAGCACGGCTTTGTAAGAATCTGCTTGATAATTTCGATGCTTTGTGGACATTTCTATCAGTAGATAACGTTGAACCTACCAATAATCACGCAGAGAGATGTTTAAGGAATTCCGTGATATGGCGTAAGAAGTATTTCTGTACGCGTTCTGATTATGGTTCTGAATTTGTGGCAAGAACTGCATCTATCAATATGACTTGCAAGATTCAGTCCAAAAGCTCTTTTGAATTTATTTGTCAGCGGCTGAAGAACTATTTTACAAAAACCACAGCCCCTCCAGCTTTAATTACTGCTTAGGGGGTGAGCTATTACAATTTTTGCATATAAAGCAATCGAAGGGTTAAAAAAAGTGTGTTTATTTGGTGCACTGGTGGTGCACTTCAAAACAAAAGGCCACAACAATTGCTAACTAACTACATTAAGTTGAAGTATATAATTAATTGATTTAATTGTTGTTGTTATTTGTAGGTTTTTGTGGGTTTTTGGCTTTACCGGACTGTTAATCACTTGGTCGGAGGTTCAATCCCTTCCTGGGGAGCCAGATAAATCAAGGCTTTCAACCAATTTCCCGTTTTTATCAAATCTTTCAGAGCTACCCATGTGCTACCTTTAAATGCGCTTTTGATTAAACAAAAGTGCGTTTAGTACATCTTTAACAAAAATAAATGGAGGTGATAAGTGCCATAAAGAAACATAACTAAAAATATAATTAATTTTCGTTGTAAACAAGGCGCGTCGCCAGGGTGTTGAGGGCCGGATAGGCCGCAGCTGTTACCAGCTGCGGCCCTCCTAAGGTAGGGTCGAGAACTGGCGCGGTAAAGTACAGGTTTGAACTTGTCTATATCCATCGTTTCCAATTTTGTGCTCATATAGTTCTTACCATCTTCCCGTTTCCAGCTCCCGCCGCATCGAACGTAGCGTGCGGATTTCCCGCACTACGCTCACCTAGCAGCTTCTTATCAAAGCTTATGTGACCTATCATGCTGGTGACGCTTTTGGAACGTAGTATCTTATTTTGTAGTCTGCGAACAGACCCAATTTTTCATATAACCACTTCCTACTCCACATCTGCCAGCCGAAGCCTTTTCGTTTTCGAGCGCGCATTAAATTGCGCCTTACTTTCTTCTCCACCCAGTCCTTAACATATCCAAAACATTGACTTGAATTTCCGATCCTAAAATAGTTTGTCCACCCTCTTAATTTTGGATTGATAAGATATACCACGCGATCAATCGGTTGTGATTGATGGCGACGAAATACCTCTTTCAACTCTCTTAAGAGGTTCGTTCGCGCCTTCATTTTAGGCGTTTTATGAACACTCCATTTTCCACTTCTAGTTTTTACTCGGCGAAAATCAAACCCAAGGAAACCAAAAGTTTCATTCTTTCTAAGATCAACGATCTTTGTCTTTTCTGTGTTAAGTTCTACTTTGAGTTTTATTAATTCCTCTTGTAGTCTTTTGTACACTGCTTTCTCTAACCAACTCCATCGTGGATGTTCGTCGATCGCTATTACCAGATCATCCGCCCATCTTGCATATTCGATATGCTGATATCCATCACCACAGGTTGTTTCTTTCGCCCTCTCTAGCATTTTATCTACCTCGTTGAGATAGATGTTACTAAATAGCGTTGAAATCGACCCACCTTGAGCTAAGCCGCACTTACCACCAGACTTGAGTATCAACTTTATCAGATGCATAACATCTTTATCACTCACTCGCTTGGCAATTTTGCCTAATAAAATAGAGTGATTGACGCTATCGAAGTAAGATTTTAAATCTACATCTATGATTTTAGATTTTCCTTTAATAGCTGCTGTTGCTACTCTCTCCACTGCTTCGTGCGCTGTACGCTTTGGTCGATACCCATACGACCCTTCTTGGAAATCAGCTTCAAATATAGGCTCAAGAATTAGTTTTAGCGCTCCTTGTACAACTCGGTCACGGATACAAGGAATATTTAAAGTTCTGAATTTTCCTCCAGCCTTTGGTATTTCCTTTTTCCGATTCCTATTTGGGTAGTAAGTTTTAGTCACTAGTTCATTCTGTATCTTTTGAAGAAACTCTTCGGCGCCTTCTGCTTCAATTGCATCAAAAGTTACACCATCAATTCCTGGCGCTCCTTTGTTTTGCTTTGATAACAAATAAGCTTCTCTAAGCGTCTCAATTTTACAAACATGAACATAGATACCCCAAAATCGCCAAGACGTTTCCGCCTTCGCTTTGATATATATCTTCTTTCTCAAGTCCTGCAATTTACTAGGCGCTTTTGTCATATCACCTTTGCCTCCTATTTTGTTAGAAGAAATACTACTAGCAGGGTGCCCTTGCTCCATGGGAATTACCCCACTTCGTCGCTCATACGCACCCGTCCGCCACCCGCTCATCGTCAGCTCATTTCCCGGTTTGCCGGTTATAGAACCTACCTAGCTACCAGAGTATTTCTCTCTGGGATGAGGAGGGCTTCTCCAGTTGCTTCAACGTGTCCTTATTTTCATGCTGCCACTACCACTCCGCCGAAGTGATCAGTTGTCTCAGTCAATTTCAACTGTCTCATGTTGCCTTCGCCCCTACGGTTGCGGGCTCGGCCTTCGGGTTTACTCACTCTCGGAGCCACCTATGTGTATCGCTTTCGCTGCGGCCTGATAACTCGTACTTACCCTTATGGTATAGTTTTTCGGTAGGCTTCAACATCTTGGTTTTCCGCCATGTTGCTACCCAACTACAGGGCTTTGACTCTTTCCCTGGTGGGATTAACTCCCACTGAACACGCCAGCCTTTACTGGACGCACAACCGTGCATGCTGGTTTCCCCGCACACGGCTCAAGCCTTTATAAGGCCTTAGATAAGACCCGATCTTTCTATTCTTTCATCATCGGTTATCAACCAAGTTTTCGCAACGCAACCTGAGAGGCTGCTTACTAAGGTATTTCTCCATTTCATAAACCCCAGCCCTTTCTTCAAAATACTTTTTATAGTCAGGGTCATAAGGTGTTGCTGCAGATTTGATTTTAATGTGCCGTTTAATGGGTGTCTTACAAGCCTCTACCAGATCAAGATAAACACTTTTCCCATGCTTGATATTGGTTTTGGCAGAAAATATCCAATTGCGCAGTTTGTTTATTCTGAAATATTTTCGTTTTATCCATACAGCACTTTTATTTGGGTGTCGTCTGACAGCCCAGCGCCATATGGCTTGGAAAATGTTATGATCTACTCGACTGAAGGTACCCTTAGAACAAACATGACGGTAGTAATTTGCCCACCCACGAATTTTAGGATTCAATAGGTGAATTAAGTTTTCCGTCTTGACTGTTTTGTGGGATTTTATCTTATCTCGGATGTCGGTTAGCAATCGTTTTATGCCGCTTTTGGCAGGTTTAATGATTAACTTACCGTTATATTTCCTTATATTCATACCGAGAAAATCAAACCCTCCATCGATGTGAGTGATTTTGGTTTTCTCTTGTGACAACGACAAACCTCTTTCCCTAAGAAAGGCTTCAACAGCAGGTTTAACCCTATTTTCCAATACCTCTTTGTACTGCCAGTGATAATAAAATCATCGGCATATACACAGACATTAACTTTATCTCGTAGTTTAGTGACTGCTTTTACAGCCTGTTCTAATCCACTGAGAGTTACTGTCAAAAGTGTTGGTGAGATCAGACCGCCTTGAGGCGCCCCGAGTTCTGTTGGATATAACTTACCTTTCTCTATGTAGCCAGCAGCAAGCCATTTTCTCAACATTTCCTTATCCATCAGTATGTTTTCTAGCAACCACCGGTGGGATATTGTGTCGAAGCAAGCACGGATATCGCCCTCTAAAATATACTTGGAAGAGCTGCGTCGGGCTAATGCTCTAAAACATTGCCCAATTGCATCTGCAGTAGATCTCATTGGTCTAAATCCGTAAGCATTTTTATCCGCAATACTCTCAGCAATAGGATCGAGCGACAGCAAGTGTAAAGCTTGCATCGCACGACACTGCATTACAGGGATAGAAAGCGGACGAAGTTTGCCTTTTTGTTTCTTAGGAATGTAGATTCGTTTAAGTGGCTTGGTTTGATAACCGCGCCTTCTTAGGCTGATTGCTGCATTCATTTTCTTATCCGGTGTATTCCATACAATATTGTCTACGCCCGGTGTTTTTGCACCTTGATTCTGAACTACTCGTTTTACTGCAAATAATTTTGCAGAGAATGAGTGAGTCAGAAGCCACTGCAAAGCTTTCGCTTTGCCGTGTTTTCCTTCTCGAAAAGCCTTCGCGATACGCATCTGCAGCCGACGAATATGCTCCGAAATTCTACACCAATTAGTGGTGTCCCATTGCAGTGGTATATTTGGAGAGGCACCAGCAAATATTTTAGCTATTGCCGTCATTTGCTTCTCTCCATGATGTCGGTTCCATAAATTATCTCGCGATTAAAGACCAGTTGGACGTCAGCCCATTTTCATGTCCAGTAATATTTAAGCTGGTATATGCACCATTACAGCACATCATTCGCTTTTTCCAACCTCCCAAGCCTATACCGTCAGTAAATTTCGCAACTTACTTTCCTAGAAGACTAGAAACGATGTAGGGTTTCCGCGTTCCGTTGCAAGGAGCATTATCAGGTTAGGTGCCTGCTTTCAACCGGGATGCTTGTGAACCACGAGTTCGCAACAGTGAAGCGAGTCTCTCGCATCCGTTGCCATTTTGGCCCAAGCGTCAATAACCACGTATCGCTTGTTCGCCGTGTCGGTTTTTTCACAGATTTAGATATCTTCACCATACTGATTATCTAGCTCTTTTCAGCTTCGTGATTAGCCGAAGGATGCGTCTCTTACGATTAACATCCCGCACGTTACCGTGCTTTGTTACATTGTCCGAGCAGCTCTTTATTCATGCTCGTAGATTTACCTGGTGGTACAAGTAGTTTCTTCACAACTAAAAACAAAAACAAGATTTAGTCGTGAGAAACAGCTCCTCGCGACAGCTTCGTGTCGCAGCACTCCGACGACGCTAAACATATCAACCTATATTGGAGGTCGCTATGTCTAAAGACAGCATAGCTGCTGGGAAATCGTCTGGCAATTTAAATTTTTCAGTAGCACAAAAAATGATTCATCAGCTTTTAACTATGGATAGAATAAAAACTGCGCTTGATGATGGTAAAGTTATAAACCTAACATTGTGCAATGAGCCAAAAATAAGATTAGCAGCTTACACCAAAGATGAGCTGGCTAAAAAGCTTGGCATAACTACAAAAGAACTTGAGAAACTCAAAATACCAAATTTTTACAAAGGTATAGCAAGTAAAATTTCTCTACCCTTAAGTCGCCTGTATTGTGCCACTAAGTTTGCAGATAGCGAATACAAAAAAAGCGAACTATAGAGCTTTTATAGCATTATCTAAAAGAAGAAAAAGTTGCGTAATAAAGAGCGGCGAGTTGTCAGATTAAGTTGTGGCTTTACAGCAGTTAACTGTATTTAAACAACATCTTTCAGCCATCAGCCAACGCAATAATAGCATTATCATTATCTCTTGAAATAAAAGTTACGTATTTTGGTATCTTGTTTTTTTCTAACTCCGACCCAGAAAGTAGATATAATCTTGTAAAACCACGATTGTGTAGCTGTTTTAATACATCGAGGCTATTTAATTTGTTATCTTCGAAATCATCCATCAGTATTATAGTACTCTGATCGT
This sequence comes from Gammaproteobacteria bacterium, assembly GCA_964213355.1. Taxonomy (GTDB): domain Bacteria; phylum Pseudomonadota; class Gammaproteobacteria; order UBA9339; family UBA9339; genus JBAXAM01. The sequence continues at coordinate 1,941 of CAXOVY010000030.1, read as the reverse complement.
ACTTAGATGCATTTTGTAAAAAAGCATCAAGACTGCAATATACATCAGCTTTTTTATTTTTGTTTCTAAAAGTCAACGCGGTCATATCAGCTACACATTTGATGATATCAACTATAACAACGTCAATTTTTTCAGAGCTTGAATTATCAGTAATTATGGTTACTTCCGCAGCCAACTGTTTAGGCAATACTTTAATATTGTTTTCCATTACCAATTTTAATACATATTCATCTCCATAGTGACTAGTCACTAGGACAGAGCGAACGCAAGTCTTTTTTATAACATCTATGCCACTTAATTCTTGCTCCAATAACTCAAAGTCAGCTAAGAGGAATATTTTGTTTTTGTCGGGAAACGAATTAATGAAATTCACGGCTTCGCTGCCTATGGTAAAGTGTTTTATAGAAACATCGTATTTTTGAAATTTAGCGTCCCAAGCTCCATGAATATCAGTATCATCATCTAGAATAACTAAAATGTCTTTCTGATTTAAACGAAGCTCTTTAATGATCCAACTTGCTGACTCGATTTCTGGAAACGTTATGGTTATGGTGGTACCTTGATTTGGTACCGAGTCTATATCAATTGTTCCGTTGTTCTTTTCAATGGTTTCGCGAATCTGGGTAAAACCAATGCCATGACCATCCTCCTTGCCGCTGGTAACAGCGATATTATTTCTAAGCTTGTCTAGCACATCTTGAGGCATACCCTTTCCGTTGTCTTTTATGGTTAATTTAATAGAACCATCTTTTTTATTAAGGCCAAAGTGGATAGTACCCTTTCTATCCATAGCATCTACCGCATTATTAATTAAGTTTGTTATAGAGCGTCTTAGGGCTAATTGGTTTACTTTGATAAAAGAAAAATGGCAATCATCAAAGTCATATGTAAATTCTATTTGAGCATTAGTGATTAGAACTTTTTTCCCTTCTGAAACTTGAGAAAGAAGCAATGATATTATGATCGGTTTAGGGACTTGGTTTTCTTCTTTGTCGCCCTTGTACCTGCTTCTCAAATTATCAAATATCCCTTTCATGGTTCCAATAGCATTTAGCATTGAAAGACGCTTTTGTTCTGGAATAAGAGCTCTAACCACTTCCAAAATCATCTGTATAGTACCAAGTGGAGTACTAACATCGTGAACTAACTTACCTATCTCTTTTTTGAAAATACCTTGTTCTGAGATTTTTACCTTCTGCGCTTCACTTTCTGCATGCAAACGTTCTTTCTGTTTGCGGTCGGTGATATCAATATATATACCAAGAATTCCTACGGCTTTATTGGATTCATTGCGAATAGGGGTTTTACTAACAAGTAAGGTTTTTATGCTTCCGTCTGGTTGTCTTTGCTCTTCCTCATAATTTGTTCTACCGCCATCACTAGATAACACTTCTTTATCATCTCTAATATACTTGTCTCTTAGTTCTGGTGACCACGGAAAATCATAATCAGTTTTACCAATAATCTCCTCTGGATTTTCATACCCAAATTGCTGTGCAAACTTTTTGTTGCACCATTTGAATACTAAATTTTCATCCTTCCAAAATACGTAATTTGGTATGTTTTCCAAAAGGCACTTTATAAAATGTTCGTTCTGTTCCGCCATATGTTATATCCTTATTAGTCACTATATTAACCACAATTGCCAAAAAATTCTACAAATATAGAGACATAATCACTGAGATAAAGCATTCTGCTCCCCCCAAAAGTGTACACTGTAGTTTATTAAAAGGAATAATACACACAAACACTTCAATTATAGCCGTATCAATGGATAAAATTCCAAAAAGCGGTGTGTTGTATACTTTTATGGTCGCTGCAGCACATCCATGCAACTACAGCACTAAAATCAATAAAGGGGTGCTAGAATTGCCGTGACCGCTATGCGCGTTGACTCATATTAAAATGTTACCGAACTGATAATTCGTTGACTCGTAATTC
>CAXOVY010000029.1:0-117480 GCA_964213355.1 Gammaproteobacteria bacterium | reverse complement strand
TCATTGATCGGTTTGAATCGGAATGATTGATCGATTTCATCGGAATACGCAATAAAGTCTTCTTTGTTTCCATCTATAGGAAAGGCGCCAATTTCACCTAACTCTTTTAGTAGAGTAGGAATCATTGAAATTTCGACAGAAAAATAACCGCAGTCGCCTCTACCTGGATTGTCAACATTTAGAGTTGTTGGTTCCATATACACCCTCCATGGTCGATATTTTATCAAAGCTGGTTTCTATAGTATAATTGTTCGTTGCAAAAAATCAAAGCATAATGAGTGCGATGTGCCCTTAGTGCAGCGTGAAAGGGCACAACTACTAAATGAGTTTATTTTTCAGTTAGATGCTGGCCTCTATCCCAGCCTAGTGGCGGTGGAGAAGCTTCGTATTGGCTAACGCGTTCTAAGTAAATAGTATAAGTTTGTGTCTCGGGGTATTGTTTCGCTAATTTTGTAAATTTTTCTCTTGCCTCACTCCAGTTACTAGCATTATATAATTCCAAAGCTTTATTATATTGCGTTAGCTCTGTTTCTAAAGCAGCGGTTTTGTCGCTCAGTAAACACAAAGGCTCGTAAACATTAGTCGGGGTTGCTTTACCCTTTACAAAGATACAATCAACAAAACGAAAAACAATATTATTACACAGATCTTTAGTTTCCTGTGACACTAAAATGAGTGTTCCATACATCTTGTTAACACCCTCTAAACGTGAAGCTAGATTTACAGCATCGCCTAAAACAGTATAGGCTTTACGATATTCTGATCCCATATCACCCACATGCATCATTCCAGTATTAACACCTATACGAACACCAATACTGGGTAGTTTTTGTTCGGCAAAAACTGGAACTAATTCTCTCACCTTGCTTTGCATTCTTAGTGCTGCTTGTACAGCATGTGATGCATGTTCAGGGTCATCAATTGGATCGTTCCAAAAAGCCATAATCATATCGCCAACATATTTATCAATAGTTCCTTTACAATCAAAAATAATTTCAGTGAAGGGGGTGAATAGAGTGGTGAGGAATTTTTTAATCCCTTTCGCGTCTAGTTTTTCAGAAATAGAGGTGAAACTACGAACATCAGCAAATAATACCGTCATCATTTTGGTATTGCCATCCAAGGGATGTTTATCCGGAAGTTCTAGCATTTTGTCAATGTGTGCTGCAGAAACATATTGTCCATAAACAGCATGTAATTTTTTGCGCGATCTGGTTTCAAACAAGTAACCACAACCACTGTTAATAATTCCTAAAAATAATAGTTGTAAATAGGGGAGCACTAAATGCGGTAATATCCAGTCACATTTGGCCAATAACACTGCATTAAAAATAAACAGTAAAAGCATTATCCCTGCGGTTAATAAAATCAAACCTAATGCTGGTAAATATGCTGCTAAAATTGTGGCAATTAAGCTAATTATTACAATGACAATTCTTTCAATTCCAACCAACCAAAGGGGCGAGGAAATAATGTTTTTATTTAGAATAGATGCAATAATGCTGGCATGAACCTCCGTTCCGGGGTAACCGACAGATTGCAATGGAGTAGCATGTAAATCACCAATACCAATAGCCGAGGAACCAATAAGAACTATTTTCCCCGCAAAAGTTTGCGGAGGAAATTTATTATGCAGGACATCAGTAGCAGACACATAGGGAAAAGAAAAAGCAGGGCCGCCATAGGTAATCAAAACATTTCCAGCTAAATCTGTTGGGATATAAGTATTACCTAAAGTTACCCCTAAAAATATTTTACTTTTTCCCAAATCACGTAAGTCTAAAGAAAATTTTTCGGTTAACAAATAAGCTTTAACTGTAGCCAATGCTAGGGATGGATAAAGTTCTTTATTATGTTCAATTAGTAGCGGTGCTCGTCTCAAATATCCATCCACGTCCGGTATGGTTGTGGTAAAGCCGGTATAACGTACAGCATCGGCTAAAACAGGAGTGTTTCCAATAAATTTGGATTCATGTAAAACAACTAGTTCTACCGGTTGGGCTAAACTAAAAATTGGCTTGCCAAGTTTTCCGGTTGAGTGATAAAGATCTTTACTGAAAAATACTCCTAAAACAACATCGCTTTTTGTTAAGGCGGAAGCAAATATTTTGTCGTTATCAAAAGATGGTAATTGTTGGGATAAATAATCGATAACTTGAGGTGCTATGTCTTTGCCTTGCCTAGCGTGTTTTAGCAAAGTATCGGCTATATCAGGTTCTTGTTCTGGGAATAAAATATCAAAAACAATTACCGCAGCGTCGCTATTTTGCAGGTTTTTGGTCATGGCTGCAATTTTATTTCTCGACCATGGCCAACGGCCCTCGTCTTGTAAACTTTTTTCGTCAATATCAACTATAACAATATCGGTCGACTTATTTTTTTTATGAAAAATTTTTAAATTAACATCATAAAAAATGAGGTTAACTCTTGTCAGAATGTCAAAATATTTAAAATTAGGTTCCCACGTTAAAAATAAAAATATAATCGTGGTTACTATACCTATAGCGAACACTGCAGTTTTTTTATGCATGAGGTCTATCCTGTGCCAACAAACATTAAAACCCGATCTTTGAACAAGTATACTAGACTTGAAGATATTTTTTCCAATATTTTTGGAGAAGGCAAAATAAAATTATGGGAGTTGTTTTATAGGCATTTTAAAGTTTTCGAAGTAGTAAAAACCATAAGGATGACCTTTGCTAATTCCACTTTTGGCGAAAACCATGCTATAGTCATGCATCTAATTTTATTACTAAGGGCGGGCTCACACATGGAGATTTACAAGGGCATAAATAAATCAGTGTTAACGGCAGTGTTGGTTGGCAGCTTGACGTTGTGTGCCCAATCTGCTAAGGGAGATCCAGGTTTCTCATATCCCACGATTCCCGTTATTGATCCTGGGCGCATTCAAGAGCGAATTGTTCCGGCAGAACCACGGAATTTAGTTAACCCAACAGAAATATTGGAGCAAAAAAATACATCTATATCAAAGTCTCAAAAAAGTGTTGTTACTACTAAGTTTAAGCTTTCCAATATTGTTGTGAGCGGAGTGACTGTCTACAAAAAAGGAGAATTGCAGCAATATTATAAATCTTATTTAGGTAAAGATATTTCCTTATCTGATCTGAAAAATATCGCCGCTGCTATTACTAAGCATTATCACGATCAGGGTTATGTATTTTCGAGAGCCATTATACCAGTACAGCAGTTTGTCTCAGGGAAAGCATATATTCAGGTAATAGAAGGTAAAAGGTGATGTTGATAAGGTACGTTCCAGTCATGAATATAGATGCTAAGGGCATTAAGAGCATACATAAGTTAGCGTTGACGATAGCGTTGGTTATTTGTTTAGCGCTACTTGTTCAATCGGCTAAAGGGGATTTTCCTCCGATTTCTACTTTCGATCCTGGGCGTATTAAAGAATACACCCCAGAAGAAGAACCGCGAAATTTAAATAAACCAAGAGAAATATTAGAACAACCAAAGAGTTCTTTACCAAAGCCACAAAAAAATGCTTCTGCGGTAAAGTTTAAGCTTTCTAACCTTGTTGTTAGTGGAGTGACTGTCTATAAAAAAGGCGAACTGTTGCGATACTATAAATCTTATTTGGGTAAAGATATTTCTTTATCTGATTTGCAAGTCATTGCCGATGCTATTACGGAGCATTATCGTGGCCAGGGTTATGTGCTTTCGCGAGCTGTTGTGCCAGCTCAGCAGATTATAGCGGGGAAAGTGTATATTCAGGTGATAGAGGGTTATGTCAACGCAGTTTATGTGGTAGGTGATATGAGTAAGATGCGTGCCAAAATAGAGAAATATGGTGAGAAAATTAAGCAAATGCGGCCACTGCAAGTTAGAAAATTAGAGCGCTATATTCTCTTGCTTAATGATATACCTGGGTTGACAATTAAAACGGTATTATCGCCAGCAGTAGCTACAGTGGGTGCTTCAGAGTTGACTTTCGTTGTTGAGCAACGAAGAATAATTGTAGATGCTTACTATGACAATCGCGGCTCACGCTATTTGGGTCCGGATGAGGTTGTTGCTTCTGCTTCGTTTGCTGATGCTGTTCTGGCTGCAGATAATTTATTGTTACAAACAATTGATACTCCTATCCATGATGAGTTGCGCTATCTGAAGTTAGGCTATAGTTGCCCGTTGGGCATGAGTGGTTTACGTGTTAACGCTAATGGTAGTCTTACTGAGACTCATCCGGGGTTTACCATAGAAAGTTTGGGTTTAATTGGTCGTAGCAAGGATTGGATTATGGGAGTTGAATATCCACTAATGCGTACCCGGACGAAAAAACTTTTGGTATACGGTAAGTTTGAGTTGATGGATAGCTATACTAATTTTCCTGGAGTCAAAATGTTGTATCAAGATCATATCCGCTCGGTTAGATTTGGAGCTTCCTATGATTTTCAAGATCAGTGGGTTGGAGATAATATACTTAGTCTAGATTTTTCCAAGGGATTACATGGTTTGGGTGCCAGCCCGCTTAATCCGCAAACGCCACTGTCACGTCCTTACGGGCGTAGTGACTATAGCAAAGTTGATGCGAGTGTTACACGTTATCAAGCTTTGGGGTCTCGTTGGATGTTACTATCTTCCACTACCGGTCAATACTCATTTCGTAACATACTATTGTCGGCTGAACAGTTTTCTTTTGGTGGTCCACAATTTGGACGTGCTTATGATCCATCGGAAATTATTGGAGATTCAGGAATAGCTAGTAAATTGGAGCTTCGTGCTAACACTTATCCTGAGAAGCGATTTTTGCAACAAATTCAGTATTATTCTTTCTATGAGATAGGCGCTACTTGGAATGTTTCACCAGATATGGCACAGCCAAATAAGGATAGTGGTACAGATTTGGGTGCAGGTTTGAGAGCCACCTTCAATAAATATTTTTATGGGAATTTAGAAATAGCTAAACCATTAACCAGGCCGGTTGCTACGCAAGTAGCTTCAGGTAAAAATGGTAAAGCATGGAGAATGTATTTTAGTCTTGGAGCTAAGTTATAAAGCTCCAGGTGTGTCGCTTTTTATGGTTATAATAGAGGTTGAATTAAAAACTCGAAGAGCTGGATTTAGATTGCACTTCAAGATTGGATTTCATTAGTCACTTAGTGTGGCATCAGGGAAGTGTTATATGCTGAGATTATATACCCTTTGTAGAAATTATTTAATAGTCCTATTAGGAGTTGTGGTTGTTTTGATTTCTATATCGGTTAAAGCTCTCCCCCAAGGTGGAAGTGTAGTATCTGGCGACATCACCATCAATAGTGGTAGTAATGTTGAAATAATTAAGCAACAAAGCCAAAAAGGGATAATTGATTGGCAAAGCTTTAATATTGGGAGTGCGGAGAGAACCCAGTTTATTCAACCTGGGGCAAGTTCAGTAACACTTAATCGTGTGACTGGTGGGGATGTCTCTTCTATTCTTGGTCAACTTATTGCTAACGGTCAAATATTTATAGTTAATCCTGCTGGTATTATTTTTGGTCCTAACTCACGTGTCGATGTTGCCGGACTTCTTGCAACCACAGCCGATATTAGTAATGCAAATTTTTTGGCTGGAAATTATAACTTTGTACAAGGGTCAGGTAGCGCGAGCATTATTAACCGGGGTTCTATCATAGCAGCTGATAATGGCCATGTATATTTGGTGGCGCCTAGAGTTGATAACAGTGGGCTTATTCAAGCCAACTTAGGCAAAGTGATATTGGGTTCTACTCCTGCTAATAGTGTCTACACCTTGGATTTCTATGGGGATGAACTTATAAAATTTGCTTTGTCTTCGGGTGCTGGATCTAACATTGATAACGCGATAACCCAAAGTGGAAAAATCATTGCAAATGGTGGGCTGGTATTACTCACAGCTAATACGGTAAAAGGCGTAGTTAATAATGCTATTAATATGAGCGGTGTTGTTGAGGCTAATACCATTGCGAGCAGAGGCGGTACAATTATTTTATCAGGTGGGCGGCCGCAAGGAATTGTATCAGTAGCAGGTAAGGTTATTGCTCGGGGTAATAAAACTGGCGAGAAAGGTGGTAAGGTAAAAATTACGGGAGAAAAAGTTGGTTTATTCGAACAAGCTAACATTGATGTTTCTGGGATGTTTGGTGGCGGTGAAGTATTAATTGGTGCTGAGTATCTTGGTGGCAATATAATTCCAGCAGCACAATCTGTATATGTTGGTCCAAATGCTAATATTTTTGCCAATGCTATTACCTCAGGCAATGGTGGAAAAACAATAGTGTGGTCTGACAAAAGCACGCGTTTTTATGGTACAGCTGAGGCTAAAGGTGGTGCTGAGGGTGGTAATGGTGGTTTTGTTGAAACCTCAAGTAAAAATTGGCTGGATATTAGTGGAGCACATGTTGATGTTAGTGCAGCAAATGGAGTTTTGGGTACTTTGCTATTAGATCCTTACGATGTGTACATAGTTGGTACCGGGCCATCCACAAAGGGTGATTGGAGTGGGAGTGGTATTGATCCACGTATTTGGACGCCTAATGATAACGATTCGCAATTATATGTTCAGGATATTGTAACCAAATTAGGTTTGGCTAATGTTCAAATTACAACAGGGTCTACTGGCACTCAGTCGGGAAACATTTATTTGAATGCAGCTTTAAACTACACGGGAGCAAGCACCTTGAGTTTAATTGCTGCCAATAATATAGAAATTAATGCAGCTATAACCGGCGCAAATTTAAATTTGGTACTACAAGCTGGGGCAGCAATTAATATTAGTAACAATGGTATTAATGTTAAGAGTCTTGCTACTCAGGGTGCTAGCGTAACAAATATTAATGCTAATGCAATAACCACAGCATTATCGCAGACCTATAACACTCCAGTGGTTTTGGGAGCTGATACCACGCTGACGACAGGTACAGGTGGAGATATAACTTTTGCTAGCACATTAGATAGTGATACTACCCCTCGCGCTTTAACTCTTACAGGCATTACAGGGAATACAACATTTGGTGGTGCAGTGGGTGCGACTAATCTTTTATCCAGTTTGCTTACTGGTGCCACTGGTACAACATACGTTAATGGTACTGCTGTAAAGACAAGTGGTAATCAAACATATGGTAATGCTGTAGTGCTTGGAGCAGACACAGCTTTTAGTGCTTCTAATATAACTTTTAGCAGCACGTTAAACAGTGATACTACCCCTCGCGCTTTAACTCTTACAGGCATTACAGGGAATACAACATTTGGTGGTGCAGTGGGTGCGACTAATCTTTTATCCAGTTTGCTTACTGGTGCCACTGGTACAACATACGTTAATGGTACTGCTGTAAAGACAAGTGGTAATCAAACATATGGTAATGCTGTAGTGCTTGGAGCAGACACAGCTTTTAGTGCTTCTAATATAACTTTTAGCAGCACGTTAAACAGTGATACTACCCCTCGCGCTTTAACTCTTACAGGCATTACAGGGAATACAACATTTGGTGGTGCAGTGGGTGCGACTAATCTTTTATCCAGTTTGCTTACTGGTGCCACTGGTACAACATACGTTAATGGTACTGCTGTAAAGACAAGTGGTAATCAAACATATGGTAATGCTGTAGTGCTTGGAGCAGACACAGCTTTTAGTGCTTCTAATATAACTTTTAGCAGCACGTTAAACAGTGATACTACCCCTCGCGCTTTAACTCTTACAGGCATTACAGGGAATACAACATTTGGTGGTGCAGTGGGTGCGACTAATCTTTTATCCAGTTTGCTTACTGGTGCCACTGGTACAACATACGTTAATGGTACTGCTGTAAAGACAAGTGGTAATCAAACATATGGTAATGCTGTAGTGCTTGGAGCAGACACAGCTTTTAGTGCTTCTAATATAACTTTTAGCAGCACGTTAAACAGTGATACTACCCCTCGCGCTTTAACTCTTACAGGCATTACAGGGAATACAACATTTGGTGGTGCAGTGGGTGCGACTAATCTTTTATCCAGTTTGCTTACTGGTGCCACTGGTACAACATACGTTAATGGTACTGCTGTAAAGACAAGTGGTAATCAAACATATGGTAATGCTGTAGTGCTTGGAGCAGACACAGCTTTTAGTGCTTCTAATATAACTTTTAGCAGCACGTTAAACAGTGATACTACCCCTCGCGCTTTAACTCTTACAGGCATTACAGGGAATACAACATTTGGTGGTGCAGTGGGTGCGACTAATCTTTTATCCAGTTTGCTTACTGGTGCCACTGGTACAACATACGTTAATGGTACTGCTGTAAAGACAAGTGGTAATCAAACATATGGTAATGCTGTAGTGCTTGGAGCAGACACAGCTTTTAGTGCTTCTAATATAACTTTTAGCAGCACGTTAAACAGTGATACTACCCCTCGCGCTTTAACTCTTACAGGCATTACAGGGAATACAACATTTGGTGGTGCAGTGGGTGCGACTAATCTTTTATCCAGTTTGCTTACTGGTGCCACTGGTACAACATACGTTAATGGTACTGCTGTAAAGACAAGTGGTAATCAAACATATGGTAATGCTGTAGTGCTTGGAGCAGACACAGCTTTTAGTGCTTCTAATATAACTTTTAGCAGCACGTTAAACAGTGATACTACCCCTCGCGCTTTAACTCTTACAGGCATTACAGGGAATACAACATTTGGTGGTGCAGTGGGTGCGACTAATCTTTTATCCAGTTTGCTTACTGGTGCCACTGGTACAACATACGTTAATGGTACTGCTGTAAAGACAAGTGGTAATCAAACATATGGTAATGCTGTAGTGCTTGGAGCAGACACAGCTTTTAGTGCTTCTAATATAACTTTTAGCAGCACGTTAAACAGTGATACTACCCCTCGCGCTTTAACTCTTACAGGCATTACAGGGAATACAACATTTGGTGGTGCAGTGGGTGCGACTAATCTTTTATCCAGTTTGCTTACTGGTGCCACTGGTACAACATACGTTAATGGTACTGCTGTAAAGACAAGTGGTAATCAAACATATGGTAATGCTGTAGTGCTTGGAGCAGACACAGCTTTTAGTGCTTCTAATATAACTTTTAGCAGCACGTTAAACAGTGATACTACCCCTCGCGCTTTAACTCTTACAGGCATTACAGGGAATACAACATTTGGTGGTGCAGTGGGTGCGACTAATCTTTTATCCAGTTTGCTTACTGGTGCCACTGGTACAACATACGTTAATGGTACTGCTGTAAAGACAAGTGGTAATCAAACATATGGTAATGCTGTAGTGCTTGGAGCAGACACAGCTTTTAGTGCTTCTAATATAACTTTTAGCAGCACGTTAAACAGTGATACTACCCCTCGCGCTTTAACTCTTACAGGCATTACAGGGAATACAACATTTGGTGGTGCAGTGGGTGCGACTAATCTTTTATCCAGTTTGCTTACTGGTGCCACTGGTACAACATACGTTAATGGTACTGCTGTAAAGACAAGTGGTAATCAAACATATGGTAATGCTGTAGTGCTTGGAGCAGACACAGCTTTTAGTGCTTCTAATATAACTTTTAGCAGCACGTTAAACAGTGATACTACCCCTCGCGCTTTAACTCTTACAGGCATTACAGGGAATACAACATTTGGTGGTGCAGTGGGTGCGACTAATCTTTTATCCAGTTTGCTTACTGGTGCCACTGGTACAACATACGTTAATGGTACTGCTGTAAAGACAAGTGGTAATCAAACATATGGTAATGCTGTAGTGCTTGGAGCAGACACAGCTTTTAGTGCTTCTAATATAACTTTTAGCAGCACGTTAAACAGTGATACTACCCCTCGCGCTTTAACTCTTACAGGCATTACAGGGAATACAACATTTGGTGGTGCAGTGGGTGCGACTAATCTTTTATCCAGTTTGCTTACTGGTGCCACTGGTACAACATACGTTAATGGTACTGCTGTAAAGACAAGTGGTAATCAAACATATGGTAATGCTGTAGTGCTTGGAGCAGACACAGCTTTTAGTGCTTCTAATATAACTTTTAGCAGCACGTTAAACAGTGATACTACCCCTCGCGCTTTAACTCTTACAGGCATTACAGGGAATACAACATTTGGTGGTGCAGTGGGTGCGACTAATCTTTTATCCAGTTTGCTTACTGGTGCCACTGGTACAACATACGTTAATGGTACTGCTGTAAAGACAAGTGGTAATCAAACATATGGTAATGCTGTAGTGCTTGGAGCAGACACAGCTTTTAGTGCTTCTAATATAACTTTTAGCAGCACGTTAAACAGTGATACTACCCCTCGCGCTTTAACTCTTACAGGCATTACAGGGAATACAACATTTGGTGGTGCAGTGGGTGCGACTAATCTTTTATCCAGTTTGCTTACTGGTGCCACTGGTACAACATACGTTAATGGTACTGCTGTAAAGACAAGTGGTAATCAAACATATGGTAATGCTGTAGTGCTTGGAGCAGACACAGCTTTTAGTGCTTCTAATATAACTTTTAGCAGCACGTTAAACAGTGATACTACCCCTCGCGCTTTAACTCTTACAGGCATTACAGGGAATACAACATTTGGTGGTGCAGTGGGTGCGACTAATCTTTTATCCAGTTTGCTTACTGGTGCCACTGGTACAACATACGTTAATGGTACTGCTGTAAAGACAAGTGGTAATCAAACATATGGTAATGCTGTAGTGCTTGGAGCAGACACAGCTTTTAGTGCTTCTAATATAACTTTTAGCAGCACGTTAAACAGTGATACTACCCCTCGCGCTTTAACTCTTACAGGCATTACAGGGAATACAACATTTGGTGGTGCAGTGGGGGCGACTAATGCTTTGTCTAGTTTAACTACTGCTACTACTGGGACAACATACATCAATGGTGGTTCTATAAATACAACCGGTTTACAAAACTATCAAGCGCCGGTGATTTTAGGGACTGGTGCTACACTTACTGGGGGAGCTATAACCTTTAATAGTACAGTAAATAGTGCAGGTAATTTTCCTCCTAGTAGTTTAACTCTTAACGCTACGGGAAATATTAAATTCTACAATATGGTTGGTGGTAATAGTCCGTTACAGAATTTAATTGTTAATAGTGGGTGTGTGTTGTATTTTTATGGACAGTGGGGAATTACAACTACAGGGTTCCAAACTTACAATGCTGCAATTAGCTCGTGGAATGGCACCACTACTTTAACTACTAGTAATAATAATATTACTTTTAATTCAACTGTAACTGGTCCTAATAATTTGTTGTTAAATGTTGGTAGTGGCGGTAATGTATTATTTAATGGTGCTGTTGGTGTATATGCTTATCCTATAGGGTTATTGTATATAACTAATGCCAATAATGTTACAGCTAATGCTGGTGTTTATGTTATGGCATTTGCCCAAATGGCCGGTAGCGGTACTACTTCATTTAATAATATACTATATGCGGGAAGGGGAAGTACGGCTGGGTTTATTCATGGCGATGGACAAGCTATTATTGAAACTAATCGTGTGATAGCTAATATTGATGTTGGTGTGCTTTATTTGGGTGTTAATTCTGCACAGTTGACCGGATTCATTGGTGGCTCATCGGACATGAGCGCCGCTAAGAATATTAAGGAGCTCAATCCTTTTTCTCCTGGTACGCACTATTATAATGGAATCGATCTTTATGGGCTTTCACCAACTACTGTTATAGATAATTCTCTAATGCAAGAACTATTAGCAAGCTTATACGGTAATTTTAATTTTGGCTTTGGTTATGAGTTTTTGGGTCCTGGAAACAATCAATTTGATTATTTATTTCTATTGAATCCACCAGAATGTACAGTTGAAGAAGAGTCATAATTTTTATAGGAGTTTATGGTGATCCAACGATTAGTATTAATATTCTCTGGTCTAAGTTTGTGTATATATGGATGTCTTGTTGTTGCGGCTACGCAACCATCTATTGGTGAGGTTGTTTCTGCGCAGGGCCTGGTTGCAGCAATAGACCAGGCAAATCAGACAAGGTCATTGCAAAGACATGCGACGATTTATTTACATGATAGGATTGTGACACAGCAAGATAGCAAAGCTCAGTTGAGGTTGCAGGATGATTCGGTAATTGTCGTACAACCAGCAAGTGAATTTTATGTTAGTGAGTTTTCTTTTAGTAGGAGCGCGCCAGGTAATAGTAAATATGTTGGCAATATTGTCAAGGGCGCATTAATTAATATAAGTGGGCAAGGCGAGACAAAAAATTATCGGTTACATAGTCCTCTTACAACCATTACTTTTCGTGGAACTGGCCTTGCTACGAAATTGATTTCTAGGGATACGGTGCTAATCAATCAAGAAATTTATGTGTTTCAAGGATACGTTGCTGTGAATAATAGGTGTGAGAATGTAATAGGGTCATGTGAGCCTAGTAGTATTAGTATAGGCGTGGGGCAGCAAATCAATTCTGCCGTCGTAAACATGGCGGGTAAAATTCAAGCAGCCCAAAGTTCTGGATTATTAGAGGGGTGTGGCGGAGGTTTGAAAAAGATTGTAGTTAAGCAAGGAGGTGAAAAGAAGGGCGGTAGATTGGTTGTAAGGTGTAAATAAAAGGATGCAATAGATTTAAGTAACATTCTTATGGGGGTTTGTGATATGAAAAAATTGATTTTATCCGTTAGTGTATTATTAGTATTGAGTTTCTCTTCTATCGGTTTTGCCGAAATGAAAGTAGGTGTAATTGATGTTAACCGGATATTTGCAAACGTGCAGCAAATCAAAAACATGCAGGCTAACTTAAAGAAATTGTTTGATCCACGTGGCCAGCAAATAGTTAACTTACAACAATCTTTTCGTGCTAGTATTGAGAAGTATAGGCAAGACAATACAAGCTTGCAAGGTGAGGCTCTCAAGAAAGAACAGCAAAAGCTTGTTGATGAAAATAATAAATTACAAGAAGAGCAACTTGGTTTTCAACGTGATTTAGTTGCGGCGCAAAATCAGGCATTGCAACCAGTGTTGGCACAGGTCAAGGGTATAGTTGATAGAATTGCTCAGGAACAGAAATTTGATTTGATTGTTATTAGAGTTAGCACTGCTTACAATAATCCACAGTTTGAAATAACAGACCAAGTGATTGCCGAAATGGAAAAAGCTGAAGCAGGAAAAGTAGAAATAGCAAAACCTGATCCTGATACAAGTTTTCTTGCTAAAATTAAGCAAAAGTGAAAAATATGTGTAAACCCAAACAGTTAAAATGATTGTAATGCTCAATTATTGGCCGGTGATCGTAGGGCAAAACCTTGTTACTGTGCCTAAATCGAAGTCTGTTTTCTATGAGTATAAATTTAGTTGTGCAAAATATTGGCAAAAGCAAATCTGTTCCAAGTAAAAAACAGTTTAAAACTTGGGTAGAAAAGGTTCTAGCGCCACGAAAAAAAAACCATGAACTCACCATTCGTATTGTGGGGATCAAAGAAATCACAAAATTAAACAAACAGTATCGTAAAAAAAATAAACCGACCAATATTATTTCTTTTAATTTTTACCCGCCAGCAAATATCAAAACCAACTTGCTTGGTGATTTGGTAATATGTGCACCAATAGTCAAACTTGAAGCCAAATTACAGCATAAAACTGTATTGTCTCATTGGGCGCACCTAACTGTGCATGGGGTTTTACATCTGCTTGGCTATGATCATCAAAACGATGATGCGGCTCAGAAGATGGAACGGTTGGAAATAAAGATTTTAAAAAAAATAGGAATCGCAAATCCGTATAAACCCTAGCTAAAAAATTTTTACTGATTCAACTTTAATTTCCTCACCGAAAAATAAGCATGTTCCTTTAGCAAAGCTTTCGGTGTAGTCAGAAACATAAAAATGATGATTTGGTTGAGTAGAAGAAAGAATTTTATGGGAAGTTAATGTGATATGAACTTCGTTGGCAATAATTTTTGATGCGTCAACAATATCAATTTTGTTTTTATAAAAATCAGTAATGCTTTTTTTGATCATCGGGTAATGTGTGCAGCCTAGAACTAAAGCCTCAATGTTTTGCAATGTGGGGTGGGCTAAGTATTCGGCTAAGGCAATATCAATTAGCTTGTGCTCAAAAAAACCCTCTTCAATAATAGGTACTAGCAATGGTGTGGCTAAAGCACAGAAATCAATTTGCTGCGCTAGCTTAGCAATTTTTTGGTGATAAACTTGTGTTTGTACCGTTAATTTTGTACCAATCAACCCAATGCGTTTATTCGCATAATTTGTGCCTAAAAAGCTAACTACTGGATCGATTACGTTAAGAAGTATAGCTCGATCACCAACATAACTTTTGAGCATTTCATATGCTGCTGCCGAAGCGGCATTGCAAGCAATCAAAATTAATTTGACTTCGTGCATAAGCAGAAAGTCGACAATTTTTTTCGTATAATTCTGGACGGTTTGTATGGATTTATCACCATATGGTAAATGTGCTGTATCACCAAAATAAATTATCGATTCATTTGGTAGTTGTTCGATGACAGCTTTAGTAACTGTTAATCCACCGATACCGCTATCAAAAATACCTATGGGTTGGTTTGCTTTTAAGGTTGGCATATTTAATATGAAATCAAGTTGTTATAAAAAACGAGCTAATCTTCTTTCAGATTGTAGCCGCTTATACAAAAGCTGCAAGTTAAAAATTAGTTTGCCAACTTTTCTACCCTATGTGGCCGATTATTTTTTTTGTTTACTTGCATTTCATGTTATTATTTGTGAAAGGAAATTAACTTTTAGGGTTGATAAAATGAAAATTATAGCAATTAGATGTGTGTTAGTAATTGGATTATTGTTAGCAGTTGTTGCATGTGCGCCAACCAGCGTTATCCCCCATATGGGAGGTATGTTTACTGTTATTTCTACTGCTTCAAGTAGGGAAAAGGCCGACGAATTAGTTACAAACAAAGCCAAAAGCGTTTGTGAGCAACAAAATACTGAGGTTACAATAATAGATCGGGACACCATATATCAGGGGATTGATAAGGATCAACAAAAATTAGTTAAACTTGCCCATGATATTTTACCTGAGAGTAAAACGGCAGGTTCATATACTCCGCCCAAGCATGAGTATAAGTCGACTTTAACTTTTAGGTGTGAATAGGATATATCACATAATGTTTTTGCCACGGAGGCTAGCGTCGGATGTTACCTTTTTTTATACCACCAGTTAAAAAAAATATTAGTGAACGTAGTTTGTTTCCTATTGTTTCTGCTGATGTTTTATTGGCATCACGTCAATGTAAAACGATTATTAAAGATATACGGCAAACAGTCGATATTTCAGATGAATATTTCGATATTTTATATCAGTCCCTAATAAATAGTTTCGTCGAATTTGTACAATTATTGCCTGCTAATAATGAAGCTCCGTTAGGTGGTTTAATGAATAGGGGTTTGCTTAGGGCTTCATTTGCTTTGCAACAGCAAAAAAATGAAGACGAAGATAATCAACCAGACCCCCTCTTAGTTTATACGCTTTTCAGCTGTGCTTTATTATTTGATGTTGGTTTTGTAACCAACGATCGTACGGTAATGATTTCTGAAAAAGATGGTACTTTTATTAAGGAGTGGCTCCCAAATAAAGGCAAGATGCAACAATCTGATGGTGACTATTACCGTGTCCGCTACGGTGGTGGTATGTCCTCAGGGCTTAGTCGCCACGTTACTCCATTATTTGCACAACAATTAATGCCACTTGCTGGGTTTAATTGGATTGCTCAAGAGCCTGATGCTCTTAATAGTTGGATTACGATACTTAACAATGAACAAGAGCTAACCAATGATTTAAATTTACACCTTAATTATGCAAACAAAAAAATAATTGATGAGCCGACAGAAGACTTTTTTTCTGCGATAAATATTAAGGTGCCAGAACCGGAAGAAACTGCTTTGGGAGAGGATTTTCTTGAGTGGCTTAAAAACGGGATTGATACTGAAACAATTAGCATCAATACTTATGATTCTGATATCCACGAGATCGAAAATGGTTTGTTTTTGGAAACCCCAGAAATTATTAATAAGTTTTGTGCTCAATCACAAAAAAATCCAACAGTGGAGGCGGTATTTACGCAACTAAAAAAAATAGGTTTTATTAATTTGGATGAAACGAATGGAGAACTTGCTACTTATACTTATAACTATGAGGCCATTAATGAGCTTAAGCCTACACCGGTGATGCGGTGGCTGGATGCACAAAAACAAGAGATGGATAGCAAGCAGCAAACGAATAAACAAATAATAAACAATCAACCAGCACCAAATCTTGCTCTTAATCAAATACCGCCGGAGCAACATAAAAAACATTTAATTCGCAGTGGTGTAAAAGTGTTTATGCCGTGCTTTATATTTTTCCTACTTGCCAAGCGCCTACATTTATCCATGAGAGAAAATCTCACCTTAGTAAAACGGGCAAAAGAAAAACTTAAGAAAAAACTTAGGATTCTAAAAAGGCTTAAGCTTCGCCACCAAAGATTTAAAGAGCTGGTTAAAGAGATTGAAGAAGCCGCGCTATTAAAAATGAATTTAAACAAGGAGACGCTAGATGTCGCTAGTAAAGAATTCAAAAAATGGCTAAAAAAATTACAGACGCCATTCTATGACCAGTGAGACACTATAGCAAGTGAAATCCAACCAAGTAGAACTATATACGTAGCTCTGCTTGGTTGGCGAAAATATTCTAATTTTTTGGTCTTCCAGTACAGTAATGACCAATTATAAAGGCAAGTTCTACAATAACAGTAGCAGCAGCAAACGCAATAACGCAATAAATAATACTACTTATACAATTATATTCCCCTAATATTAAATTTGGAATGGCATTTATAGAAAATGCCTAAAGTGGGAGTTGGGTTTTATTGTTTACGTTATTTTTTTCTATTTCTAATAGACGCACTAAACCATACGTGGCTAAAGAATAAAGCACTATCGTATATAAATTATTATAAATAAGCCCACTAACAAGACCATAAAGTTTATTTCCAAAACCATCACCACCATCAGCATCACCACCATCAACAGCCGATATTTCTTTTTTACTTAACGCAATAATACTACTCATACAATTATATTCTCCCAATATTAAATTTGAAAATGGCATTCATAGAGAATGCCTACAATGGAATTTTTATTCCGCCGAAAATTATAACTATTTTTTCTACGCTTAATATTAAGGAAGGCTTAAATTAAGTTAAGATAAGCTTAACTGAGGTTTAGGAGTTTTAGTGGTTTAATTAAATCTAGTTTGCAATAACTTACTAGCTTTTTTTCGTTGAGCTATACACAAAAATAGCAGAAGCAATAGTAGCCAAATATGTTGTCCATATTTTACCCATGGAGTTGTGCCGGATAAAAGTTGGATATTTGCAGTTAAAACTGCCTGTTTAAATATTGGCAGCTTAGAAATTATTTTTCCACTTGAGTCGATAATTGTTGTAATACCGGTATTAGTTGCCAGTAACTGATAGCGCCCGACCTCAAGTGAGCGCATGCGAGCGATTTCCAGATGTTGTGCTGCAGCAATCGATTCACCAAACCAACTATCATCACTAACAGTAACTAAGAGTCCAGCTCGTGGTAGATAATCCAAAACCAAATTAGCATAAGCAATTTCATAACAAACAAATGGTGCTAGTGGAGTTTTACCAATCAATAAATCAGATTGGTTTTTTGCGCCACTTTCGAAGCCAGACATCGGAATCATAAGATAATTATGTAGCCAACTAAGCATAAAACGCATTGGCAAATATTCACCGAATGGCACTAAATGGCGTTTGTGATAATGTCCTTCATTCGCACCAAAAGCTAAAATACCATTAAAGCAACTTTCGTTTTCTTTATCATAAAAAGTAGTACCGCTTAAAATTGTGATGTTGTGCTTTTTCGCAGTTTTAGATAATAATTTTAAATAAAATTGCACATCTTCAGAAAGAAAAGGTATCGCTGCTTCTGGCCATATTATAATTTTGCTAGAAAAATTATGTGCTGTTAAAGCAGTGTAAGCGTTTAAAATAGGCAATAATTCAGTTTTGTCCCATTTTTGGTCAAGCGAAATATTGCCTTGGATCAGGCTTACTTTAATTGGAGCATCTATTTTTTTAGTCCAATTAATTTTTGTGAAGGCTATGCCCATGCTCCAGAGCACTAATATTAATAATACTAGCGTTGCTATCGATTTCATTTTTTTACGATAAAAAAATAGACAAGCCATTGCGCCAGCAGTTTGTGCAATTACAAAAGAAACTCCATAAACACCGAAAATTGTTGCCCACCCGCGCAGCGGTGAATCAATGTGACCATAGCCCAAAAATAACCAAGGAAAACCACTTAAAACCCAGCCGCGTAGCCATTCTAAAATTACCCAAGTTGCAGGGAATGCTACCAGGAACTTATGCCAGTTGTTTTGCGGAAATATGCGACTTAATAGATAACCCTGCAGGGCAGGATATAGTGCCAAGAATGCAATCATCACCGCAAGAATTAATACTGCAAGTGGTATTGGTGCATGGCCAAAGTGGTGAATGCTGATATAAACCCAATAAACCCCACAGCCAAAAAATGCCAAACCAAATAGCCAACCATACCAAAAAGCTACTCTCGGTGATGTGACTGTGCTCCAAGTTAGTAGTAATAAGACCAGCGCAATTTCAGCAATCAAATAATAACCAAAAGGCGCAAAGGCTAGTGGCAAGATTGCGCCAGCAAATAAAGCTATCAAACTTAAGAGTGTTTTTTTCTTTGACATGTAGGCTATATTACCCCTAAAATCAAATCATGAACAAGATATTCCAGCCACAAGCGATCGAAGAAGCAGCTCAAAAATGTTGGGATGAGACTCATGTTTTTGAAACCAAGGAAGATGCAACTAAGCCAAAATTTTATTGTCTGTCAATGCTGCCATATCCAAGCGGACAAATTCATATGGGACATGCACGTAATTATACTATTGGCGATGTAATTGCCCGCTATCAAAGAATGCTTGGCAAAAATGTAATGCAGCCACTTGGTTGGGACGCTTTTGGGCTGCCAGCAGAAAATGCTGCTTTGAAAAATAAATTAGCACCATCCGAATGGACTTACAAAAATATCGAACAAATGCGTGCTACGATTAAACAACTAGGATTTGCTATTGATTGGTCACGCGAAGTTACTACTTGTCATCCGGAATATTATCGCTTTGAACAACAGTTGTTTTTAAAAATGTATGCTAAGGGACTCGCCTACAAAAAAAAATCTATGGTCAATTGGGATCCGGTAGATCAAACAGTGCTTGCTAATGAACAGGTGGTAGATGGTCGTGGTTGGCGCTCCGGCGCTTTGGTTGAGTGCAAAGAAATATCCCAATGGTTTTTGAAAATAACAGCATATGCGGATGAATTGCTTGCCTATTTGGATAAACTTACTGGTTGGCCAGAGCAAGTGCGTACCATGCAACGTAATTGGATCGGTCGCAGCGAAGGATTAGACCTAAATTTTGCCGTAGCTGGACGAGATGAAAAAGTTACCGTTTTTACCACCAGGCCAGACACGGTTTTTGGAGTAACATTTTTAGCGATTGCGCCAGAACATCCTTTGGCTTTAGCAGCTGCGAAAACCAATGAAAATATTTCTAAATTTTTACAAAAATGCCGAAGTATTAAAGTTGCCGAAGCAGAACTTGCAACTGTAGCAACAGAAGGTTATTACACTGGATTTGATGCGATTAATCCTTTAAACGGTGAAAAAGTTTCAATTTGGGTTGCGAATTTTGTGTTGATGGAATATGGAACTGGAGCGGTAATGTCAGTTCCAGCTCATGATACGCGTGATCACGAATTTGCCAAGCAATATAATTTGAGAATTAAGCAAGTAATAAAACCAATTGATGATGATTCTTGGGATTTTAGTAAAGCTGCTTTTGCCGAGAAAGGAATTTTGATCAATTCAGGAGAATTTTCTAATTTAAATTTTGATCAAGCTTTTAATGCTATCGCCGAACATGCTATTAAAACCAAACAAGGGGAGCGCAAAATCCACTATCGTTTGCGTGATTGGGGTGTTTCGCGGCAACGCTACTGGGGTGCGCCCGTTCCCATAATTAACTGTGAAAAATGTGGCGTGGTTCCAGTTCCAGAAAAAGATTTACCAGTTGTATTACCTGAAGGGATCAAGCTAACTGATCCGCGCTCGCCACTACATACTTTGAAAAGTTTTCTTGAGACAACTTGTCCAAAATGTGGTGGTTTCGCTACGCGTGAAACTGATACCTTTGATACTTTTATGGAATCTTCGTGGTATTACGCAAGGTACTGTTGTCCTGATCAAAAAAATGAAATGTTTGATGCTCGTGTCAACTATTGGATGCCAGTGGATCAATATGTAGGTGGTATTGAACATGCAGTCATGCATCTTTTATATGCGCGCTTTATCTATAAGGTTATGCGTGATGAAGGTCTAGTAAAAGGCGACGAGCCTTTCACTCGATTATTAACCCAAGGGATGGTGTTAAAAGATGGTTCTAAGATGTCTAAGTCAAAGGGCAATACGGTTTCGCCGGAAGAGCTTGTTGCTAAATATGGTGCTGACACTGCACGTCTTTTTACGATTTTTGCTTCGCCGCCAGAACAATCGCTTGAGTGGTCAGATAGCGGTGTTGAAGGTGCATATCGATTTTTAAAGAAACTTTTTTCTTTTGCTGTAGGGCGCGAAGAAATAATAACTTCTCACAATAAGCTTGCCAAAAAACCAGAAGTATTTAATAAAGAACAACAACAATGGCGCAGAAATATTCATGCTATATTGCAACAAGCAAATGTCGATATGCAGCGTTTGCAGTTAAATACTGTTGTTTCAGCTGCTATGAAACTTTTGAACTTATTGCAAGATATTCCAAGTGTTACCAATGAAGCTATAATTTATGAAGGATTTAGTATTTTACTTCGTTTACTAAATCCAATTACACCGCATATTGTTCACCATTTGTGGCGTGAGTTACAATTTTCGGGAGATGCTTTAGATGCTAAGTGGCCACAAGTTGATTTAAATGCACTCAAACAAGATTTTATTGAATTGATTGTGCAAGTAAATGGTAGAGTTCGTGGTAAAATAACAGTGCAGGCAGATGCTGATGAGAAAGCGATTCAGGAAGCTGCAATTGCGAGTGGAAGTGTTGCTAGAATAATTGGACCTGCGGTAATTAAAAAAATTATTTTGGTACCCAAAAAATTGGTGAATATTGTTGTTTAAAACTACCATGTCAAAATCTTACATTAATATTTATTCAATCCTAATAACTATCTTTTTCCTATCTGGTTGTGGTTTTACATTGCGTATGGCGCAATCTCTGCCACCACAATTACATCAAGCCTATTACCAAACCGACAACCCGTATGGTCAGTTTGAAATTGCTTTTAAGAGGGCTCTAAAAGCTTCCAATGTTATTTTGCTTGCAGCGCCTAATGCAACTGCGCCAGTTTTGCATGTTACTTCTAGTTACACCCATACTACAACCAGCTCTATTTCAAGCGCTGTGGGGCGTGTTTACAACTTAAATTATACCGCTATAATCAGCATCGATGATGCTTCTGGTAAGTTACTCTTATCTTCGCAAACAGCTAGTGCAGCACGTGATATCACGTTACAGCACGATGAATTGTTCGAAGTAAGTCCGCAAGTTGAAATTGTACAACAGGAACTACTGCAGGAACTTGCTACCAAAGTATTAAACATTCTGTGCGCTAAAAAAACTTTTCAAGCCTTAGCAGAATCGAATCATAATGAAAATTCAACTACAGCAATTAGCTGAGCATCTTGCTGAGAAAATAGCGCCGCTATATTTAATTAGTGGTGATGAATTTTTATTGGTACAAGAAGCTTGTGATACTGTGCGGCAACATGCTACTCTCGCGGGCTTTGACGAGCGTGAAACTTTTTATATTGAATCCGGATTCAACTGGGAGAGTTTTTTAAATAGTACTAATAATTTTTCTCTGTTTAGTGGACGCACCTTAATTGAATTACATCTTAAAAGTAAGCTTACTGATACAGGCAGCAAAATTTTACAAAGTTATGCCAAAAAACCAGTACCAGGAAAAATTGTAGTAATCGTTGCAGCTAAATTGGATGCAGCGCAGCAAAGAACTGCATGGTTTAAGGCAATTGATGCTCATGGGATGATATTGCCAGTTTGGCCAATTGATGCAGCTCAGATGCCACTTTGGATTGATAAGCGTCTTAAGCAGGCAGGGCTCAAAACTGATGGCTTGGGAATTAAATTATTAGTTGATCATGCTGCTGGTAATTTACTCGCTGCCATGCAAGAGATTGAAAAACTACGCTTGCTCTATGGCAGTGGCAATTTAACCACCGAACAAATTGTTTCTGTAATCACAGATAATGCTCGTTTTAATGTGTTTAATTTACTCGATACCGCGCTTGCCGGAAAAACAGCCATAGTGGTTCGTATGCTTCATAATTTAAAAACTACAGGAGTTGAGCCAACTATTATTTTATGGGCAATTGTGCGTGAACTACGTTCATTGATTGATATAAATTTTGCGATGCAACAAGGAGCCTCTGCTGAACAAGCTTTGACTAAAAATAATGTTTGGAGCAATCGCAAAGCATTAGTAAAAAAAGCCTTATCGCGACATGATCTTGCTAGCCTGCAAAGTTTACTCAAACAAGCCGCCCAGGTTGATTACATAATTAAAGGTGCGGATAGCCAGCATCTACTATGGCATGAGCTCAATAATATTTATTTTGATTTTTCTCAGTAGGTGTAGGTTGAATCACCACTACTGGTCAGATATCAGTTTAGCCTGTGCTGCTAATTTTGGTATGAGACTATTTGTTTCGCTATCATTTAGATTAAGTTTTAAAATCGAGCAGTAATGCTTAGTATTTGCAAAATCACCCTGTCCCAATGCGCTATTAAGCTTATTAATTGCAAACTCAATGATCTCCGCATCGGGGCGTTCGCGAAATGCCTTATCTTGCCACCAGAGTTTTGATGTATCTGCCTGGGCTTTCCATCCGGTTGGATATTTATCAACTATTAGCTTTCTGAGCTCTAAATTTTCTAATAACAAAAGATCTTTTATGTTAGAAATTAAGGCTAAGTTAGCAGCAGGTTCACAAAACTTTGGTGGTAATTTGTCAATATCTTTTTGCGACAAGGTTCCGTTACAAATACCATCTAACAGCAGTTTTTTTACTGTGCTTGTGTCATTAGCTAATGCTGCATTCATAAGTTGTGTTTGGTTAGTGTCTGAGATTTGTTTGGATGGTGTGTTCATGTGTTTTCTATTTTTTAATGTTTCGATTTTTTTCTTGTTTGGTTTTTTCAATACCAAATGTTTTGAACTTCTTAGCAAGCTCAATAATATGTTGTTCAACGACCCAGTTGACTGTATTTTTTTGATAAGAACCATCAGGTAGTCTTAGGCCTGCCGGTTTACCTGTTAACAACGGGATGCCTTCGTCAATGGTTGCAATAGCATAGATATGAAATTTCCCTTTTTTTACCGCTTCGATTACCTCTTCGTGGAGCATTAAATTTTTGATGTTGTTTTCAGGCATAATTACTCCCTGTTTTCCCGTTAACCCAAAAATTTTACAAACATGATAAAAACCTTCAATTTTTTCATTAATACCACCAATTGCTTGGATTTCACCGTGTTGATTAACTGAACCGGTAATGGCTAGATCCTGGCGCAGTGGATAGCCGCTGATGCTAGAGAGTAATGCATAAATTTCAGCTGCTGATGCACTATCGCCATCAACTTCTTCATAGACCTGTTCAAAAGTGATGCTGGCGGAAAATGCAATTGGTGCGTGCTGTGCGTATTTACCACCAAAATAGCCGGCAATAATTAGTGAGCCTTTGTTATGAATATGGCCACCAAGTTCTATTTCTCTTTCAATATTAATTATGCCCGCATTACCTACGTAGGTTCGTGCTGTGATTCTTGAAGGTTTGCCAAATTGATAGTCGCCAAGAGTTAACACGGAAAGGCCATTGATTTGGCCAATGGCTTTATTTTTGGTGCTAATTTTGATGGTTTTTTCCGCAATCATTTCACTAATAATTTCTTCCAGATGATTAGAACGATAAACTTTTTCGATGAGTGCTTTTTGAACATCTTTGGCTCCTACTAATTTGTTGGTATTTTTTGCAGCCCAATAACAAGCTTGGCGTGTAATATCGGCTATATCACCAAATTTTATAGTTATTCTTTTTTGGTGTTCAACCAAGCGTGCGCCATACTCGACTATTTTAGCCACACCTGCTGGTGTAAAATGTTTTAAATTTTCTTCGCGACAAATCATGCCAATGAATTCTGCATATTGATAAGGAGTTTTATCATTCCAATTCATGTGGCTAGCAAAATCCACTTTTACCTTAAACAATTCTTTGAATTCTGAATCAAGCTCGTTAATCATGTAATAAAGCGTTGGATCTCCAAGCAAAATAACTTTTATGTTTAATGGAATTGGTTCTGGCTCTAAAGTTTTAGTAATAAATGCACCCAAGGTTTCGATCATGCTTTCAACCACGATTTCTTTGCTTTTTAGAGCACGTTTTAATATTTCCCAGGACAATGGTTTTTTTAAAAGATCTAATATGTCTAGAACTAGATAGCCACCATTAGCGCGATGCAGGGCTCCGCCTTTAATCATGCGAAAATTAGTTACTAATGTGCCAAACCGTCCTTGTTGTTCAATTCTGCCAACTAAATTTGGTCCAATTGGGTTTTTTTCGAAAATAACAGGAGCACCCACAGATTTGCTATTATCAACAATTAAATTAACACGGTATTCTTCAAAGGTTGGTTCAGATTCGTTTAACATCAAAAAGCGCTCTTGCATCGGTATGTTTTCTGCTTGTTTAATGCACTTAAAGGTTTGGACATTTTTCAGCAGGTGTTCACGTATCTGGGACAAAAAATTAATGATATTTTTATGTTGGTTGTACTTCTCTTTTAAAGTGGCAATCATATGGTTGATGGAAAATGAGACGACGCGTTGGTCTAACTCCAACATTTTTTTTTGAACTTCTTTTTGAGAATGTTCAAATTTTTTCATGGATTCGTGCAGTTCATTAATGATTGTTTCTTCGTTGAGTTTGATTTTTTTACGATCTTTTTCCTCTAGTTTAGCGAGTTCTTCTGCAGTTAGTGTTTTGCCATTAAAAACCGGTAATACGGTAAAGCCTTGCTGTGACTGAGTTAATTGAAAACCACGCGCATCAGTTTTTTTTGCTAGTTGTTGGAATAGTTCTTCCGTGTGAGTACGGAATTTTTTTTCAATTGCTGCGTGTTCATGTTCATAGCTTTCAGCTTCAAAGGCCTTTGGTACTTCTGTTTTAAGTGCTAAAACCAGCTGATCTATATCATCACGAAATTCATGTCCTTTGCCGGCTAGTAGCTGCATTTTTTTGGGTTTATCGCCAGATTCGAAGTTGTTAATGTAGAGCCAATCAGGTGGCGTTGGTTTGGTTTTTGCTTCTTTTTCTAGATATTTGAGGACAACTGTAGTTTTACCGGTACCAGTTGGTCCTAATGCATAAATATTAAATCCATGATTCTTAATTTCTAAGCCAAATGTCAGAGCATGGACAGCGCGATCTTGGCAGATGATTTTTTTTATGTTAGGTAGATCATTAGTGCTTTTAAATTTAAGCTTTTTTAGGTCACAAATGCGTCGTAATTGAGAGGGTACTAGCGGTTTAACTGTTTTCATGCTTCCATTCCCTGCTGAGTTAACCTATTAATTTTTATGATGTTACATCAAAAAAAGCATACATAGCTAGCTTATAATTTATGACGCAACTTTTTTCTGTATTTTAATACTAAATTTGTTATAATAAAAAGCAAATTCATATCAAATAATTCAAAATAAAATCAAATACCTATAAAGTATTTAAAAATGGAGTGTATTTATGTGTAAAAAATGGCAAAAACTCACATGCTTTTGTAGCAAGGTGACACTAGGAGTTTTCAGTTCAATTATGAGTGCCTATGCTTCTGAAACTGGTCTGCCGTGGGAAGGACCACTACAAAAAATCACGGCATCGCTTACTGGCCCAGTAGCAAAAGTTGTGGGTGTAGTTGCAATTGTGCTTGCTGGTTTTGGTATCGCTTTTGGTGAATCTGGTGGTTCGATGCGTCGTATTTTGCAGATTGTTTTGGGGCTATCAATTGCTTTTACCGCTTCAAGTTTAGTTGCGAGTTTGTTTGGTTTTTCCGGTGGAGCGGTTTTTTAAATGGGCACACCAGGATATCGCATCAGACTACATAACTCGTTAACTACGCCGATTATGCTCGGTGGTGTACCGCGCCAATTTGCTATTCTCAATTGGACTGTTTGTGCAGCTTTGGTACTTGGGATGCGAGCTATTTATTTATTTCCGCTATTTATTATGTTTCATATCGGCGCGGTATTTTTTGCAAAAAAAGATCCGTATTTTTTTGAAGTAATATTGCGACATTTGAGACAAAAAAGGTTTTATAGGGTTTAGTAATTAATGTTTAATATATCCGAATACCGTCAAAGTTCAGATCGTCTAGTGGATTTGCTTCCATGGGCAGCCTTGGTTGCCAGTGGTGTTGTCTTAAATAAAGATGGATCTTTTCAAAGGACTTTGCGTTTTCGTGGACCAGATTTGGAATCTGCTACCGAACCGCAGTTGGTTGCTGCAGCTGCAAGGCTAAATAATGCACTTAAACGTTTTGGCTCTGGTTGGGCACTCTATATAGAAGCCAGGCGTCAGCTTTATGCCTCCTATCCAGAAAAGTGCTATTTCCCGGACCCGGTAAGTTTACTTATTGAGGCTGAGAGG
This sequence comes from Gammaproteobacteria bacterium, assembly GCA_964213355.1. Taxonomy (GTDB): domain Bacteria; phylum Pseudomonadota; class Gammaproteobacteria; order UBA9339; family UBA9339; genus JBAXAM01. The sequence continues at coordinate 90,671 of CAXOVY010000029.1, read as the reverse complement.
CGTGAGAAATTTTCTAATGTTGGTGAAAATTTTGAAAGCAAATATTATTTAACTTTACAATTTTTATCTGCTCCGCATTCGGCTTCTAAAGTTAGCAAATTAGTAATTTCCCAACCAGAGCTTGCTGTCGAAGATTATAGGAAAAGTTTAGATTTATTTATTGCTACCACCCAACGTTTTTGTGATATTTTACAAGATTTTATGTTCGAGGCAGAATTTTTAAATGATGCTGAAACCCTAACCTATTTGCATTCAACTATTTCGTCCAAGCAACAACCAATTGCTATACCTGAAATTCCGATGTATCTGGATTCGTTTTTAGCGGATACACCGCTACTTGGTGGTATCGCGCCACAGCTTGGTGATTATCATTTACGTACAATAACAATTTTGAGTTTTCCGGCTTCAACCATGCCGGCTTTGCTCGATCAATTAAACCAATTACCCATTTGTTATCGTTGGGTTACGCGTTTTATTCCGCTGGATAAACAAGAAGCAGAAGCGCAGCTAAAACGTTATAAACGCCAATGGTTTGCTAAGCGTAAGGGATTGTTAAATTTAGTGCAGGAGATTTTTACTAAAACTGAAACTCAGTTGCTGGATACGGCAGCAGTAGAAAAAGCTAAAGATGCTGATAGTTCATTAAAAGAGTTGGCAGAAGATTATGTATCATTTGGCTACTATACTGCTACGGTAACAGTTATGGATCGCGATCTACAGCGGACGAATGAAATGCAGCGTGAAGTAGAGCGTGTGATTAATGGTTTAGGGTTTACGACCATTGCCGAAACTTTTAATGCGGTTGAGGCATGGTTGTCTTCATTGCCGGGTCATGCTTATGCCAATATACGTACTCCGTTGTTACATAGCTTAAACTTAGCCCACTTAATGCCATTTTCTGCTATTTGGTCAGGACCAGAAAATGATGCTCATTTAAATGCTCCTCCTTTGATGTATGTTCATACTCATGGTCGTACGCCGTTTCGGTTAGTGAATCATGTTGGTGACGTTGGTCATCAAATGATTATTGGTCCAACCGGAGCTGGTAAGTCAGTATTGTTGACCTTGATGGCGGTGCAATTTCGTCGTTATCAAAATGCTCATGTTTTTGTGTTTGATAAGGGCGGTAGTTTTTTAGCAACTACAATTGGAGTTGGTGGTGGTTATTATGAATTGGGAACTGATCATGATGGCTTGGCATTTCAGCCCTTGGCGGCAATTGATCAGGAAATGGAACGTGTTTGGTCGGCCGAGTGGATTTATGGATTGCTTGCTAATGAAAAAATCACTGTCACGCCGGATATAAAGCAAATGGTGTGGGAAGCATTAACTTCGTTGGCTCATATGCCGCAGCATCAACGTACCATGACAGGTTTATGTGCTTTAATTCAAAGCAATATGCTACGTCAAGCATTGTTAACTTACACTTTAAATGGACCATTTGGACATCTACTTGATGCTGATAATGAGCAAAAATGTGATGATGTTTGGCAATGCTATGAGATGGAAGGTCTGATGAATACGCCAAGCGTAATTGGCCCAGTTTTGAGTTATTTGTTTCATCGATTAGAGAAACGCTTCACTGGCGTTCCTACTTTGCTCGTTTTAGATGAAGCTTGGCTTTATTTAGATCATCCGGTTTTTTCCGCCAAGATTCGCGATTGGTTAAAAACATTACGTAAATTTAACGTTAGTGTCATTTTTGCTACACAATCAATCGAAGATGCTTTGGCGACGAAGATTTCATCAGTATTGCTTGAATCTTGTCCGTCGCGTATTTTGTTGCCAAATGATCGTATTCTTGAGCCAAATGTGCGTTCTTCATACGAGAGACTTGGTTTAAATGAGCGTCAGTTACAAATTTTATCGATGGCAACACCTAAACAGCAATATTATTATCAATCTCGTTTAGGAAATCGATTATTTAATATAGAATTGGGGCCAATAGCATTAGCGTTTTGTGCCGCTAGTCGTTCTGAAGATAAATTTTTGATTAGAGAGTTATTGAATAAGTTTGGCCGGGAGAATTTTTTGACAGAATACCTAAAGGCAAAGGGTCTCGAGTGGGTGGTAGATGTATATAAACAAACTTGAAGTTAAAAATAATTATGAAAAATCCATTTAAAAAAGAAGTAGCAAATTACAAAGGTGATGAGCCGATTACGCCATATCAACGGGCGCAGCAAGAGTGGGATCTGCGAATTGGCTCGTCGCGTGCTCAGGCTAGAAATTGGCGTATTTGCACGTTTTTTTCATTATTGATTGCAATAGCGCTTGCTTGGGGGTTGGTATTTGTTTTAACGAGCCATAAAGAAAAAATTTTTATTGCACAAGTAACCACCGAAGGACGTGTGGTTAACGTATCGCCGCTTGTAGTTCGTTATCAACCAAATGAGGCGCAAAAAGAATACTTTATTACTCATTTTATTGAATTAGTTCGAACTCTTACGCTTGATCCAGTGGCAGTAAAGCAAAACTGGATAAATGCTTACAGTTTCCTCAGTAGCCGTGGTGGCGAACGTTTTAATACCTATTTTAAAGAGAACAATTTAGTTTCGCTATTGGGTAAAAAAACCATTACGCTGCAAATTACTGATATTAATCCAGTGAGCACCAACACTATGCATGTGCGTTGGACTGAAACTACTATTAATACAAATGGTCAGGAAGAGGGTAAGAAAAATTACAGCGGTATTTTCACTATTGTGACAAAACAGCCGACGACACGCGAAGAGATTTTGCGTAATCCGCTGGGTATATATATTGTGGATTTTAATGTTTCTACACCGAAGTAAGCGGAAATTTTTATTAATAAAATTGTATTTTTTTTGAGGTTTAATTATGAAGTGTAAAATTATTGCATTAGCTTTAGTGTGTGCATCTTTGTGTGCATGTCAAAATCTTAAAGCTGAAAAAGATGTCAATCCTGGTTCCTATTCGCTTGCAGCAAATACTGGTAGCGGACCAAAGCACGTTGAGTATGTTCCAGTGCCAATGCCAGGGCAATTTATGTCGAAAAAGGCCAAGAAATCTGAGAGGTTGACTGGCGAAGCGGCTATTAATGCTGCTAATAAAAAGGCAGTGAAACAGCCAAATTCCGGTGAATACATTAATTCTATAATGACATTTGATTATATGCAGGGAGCACTCTATCAGATTTATTGCGCACCACTTAGCGTTACTGACATACAATTTCAAAATAATGAACACATAATCGCAGTAGGTGCTGGTGATACTACGCGTTGGGTTGTCACTAAAGTTTTTAGTGGTATTGGCGCTAGCAAACAAGAGCATTTGTTTGTTAAGCCGCACGATGAAGAGCTAACTAATAGTTTGGTAATAACTACAGATATGCGTACTTACCATTTAATGTTGCATTCGACGAGCAAAACTTATATGGCCTCTGTGGCATGGCGTTATTCGGATAGTGAAGGGAGCATGCTAACAGCGCTTGATGACAACTTATCCGATAGTGGTGATGTAGCCAACACTATCGACGTTAGTCGCTTGAGATTTAATTATCTGGTGAAAAAAATAAAGGGTCCTCAACCTGATTGGTTCCCAAAGATGGTGTTTAACGACGGCAACAAAACATATATTAAATTCCCGGCGCAAATGCAGGAGGCACCTAATTTATTTATCGGAACTGGTGATAAGACTAATCAAGTAGTTAATTATCGTGTTCAAGGTGATTATTATGTTATTGATAACGTGATTTATTGGGCACAGTTATGTAGTGGGCCGGATAATAGTACGACTGTACAGATATCACCTAAAAAATAAAGTTTGAATAAAACATGCAAGACAAAGACAAAGCTAAATTAGAATTGCGCGCCAAACCAATGCAGCCAGTGCAAGTTAACAGGCCTGTGGTTCTTGCAATAATTGCGGTAATAGTTCTTGCTATTTTGTTGGCAATAATTCAGGCGTTTAATGTAACGGTACATGTTAAAAATTCTAGTAGTGCGATTAAAGCAACAATCGATAAGCCATTGGCACTTAGCTCCGAACTAAAAGATTTACCCGGTAGCTATAGTGATGTTAATGGTATTCAAAGATATTCAGCTGGAGGATCGCAAATCGGGGAGATAACAAAGTTGCAGCAGCAGCTTAATGCGTTGAAAGATGCATATGGGATGTTAGAGCAGCAGTTTCGTGGGCGTAAGCAGGAGGAGCCAGAGCGCCCATCTAAAAACCCACAAGATGCAGAAGCAGCTAAAAGTAGTATGACTTTTTCTGGTGTGGGCAGCGGAGCCGAAAATTTAATTGGTGCTGATACCGATAAAAGTAGCCGTACTCCTTTTGGCCAGGCATCTAGTAATAAAACCGGTGATTTGGTTGCAACCCAGCAGCAGGCGGATCTTTTTGAAAAAGAAGGAGAAAACAAGCAAAGATTAGCAGTAATGAAAGCGGTAGTAGAAAAAGATAAGCCCGAAGATATTTATGATTTGCACAGTATAATTAAACCATTTTCTAAATATCAGGTTCAAGCCGGTACTATAATTCAAGCTACGTTGATTACTGGTATTGATACATCATTAGCTGGAACAATTGTTGCCCAAGTACGCCAAGATGTTTATGATACAGTTACGGGTAAACATTTGCTTATTCCTAAGGGTTCTAAGTTGCTGGGCGAATATGATTCGCGTGTTTCTTATGGTCAGCGTCGCATTTTGATGTTTTATACCCGTATAGTTCGTCCTGATGGTACTTCAATTTTACTAGGTAGGCCAAATGGCGCTGATATGCTAGGCCAATCTGGTGTGGAAGGAAATGTTGACAATCATTGGGCGCGGGTTTTAGGTGCGGCAACAATTTCGACTCTTTTAAGTGTCGGCGCTTCTATGTGGGGAAATCAAGGTATCAACAATGCTAACATGCAATCAACTGGTAAACAAAATGCAGCTGCAGGAGCAGCATCGTCGTTTAGTGCAGTCGGGCAGGATTTGACTAGTAAAGCAGCTGGCTTGGCTCCTACTATAACTTTAGAGCCTGGCCGCCAGTTTATTGTTACGGTAAAGAAAGATATGGTGCTATCGCCGTATAGACCTAGACGTTAATGTAATCCTATGAGGCAATTTTATGAGATTATTTTTTCTAAAGCCATGTTGCTTTTTGTTGATCGTTGGTGTTTTTTTTGTTGTAAACTCTTTTGCTGCCAATGAGTCAGCTGATGCTCTTAACCTACGACAAACCGAGCAGGAGCAGCCGCTTCTCTCTGCCACTCAAGATAGATTGGCTGTAATGAAAACAGCCGCAGACAAAGAGCAACCTGATGAAGTTTATGACTTACATAGCGCTGTTAAACCCTTTTCAAAACATCATGTTCAGGCTGGTACTAAAATCCAAGCCGCATTGATTACTGGTATTGGTGCGTCATCAGCAGGAGCGATTGTTGTTAAGATAAAACAAGACGTTTATGACACGGCTACGGGTAAATATTTACTTATTCCTGAGGGTTCTAAGTTGTTAGGCGAGTATGCTTCGCATAATGTTTCTTCTGATCAGGGTATCCAACGTAGTATTGCCATATGGTTTACTCGTATAGTTCGTCCTGATGGTACTTCAATTTTATTAGGTAAGCCAGATGGGACTGATTTGTTAGGTCAAGCTGGGGTTGAAGGAGGCGTTGATAATCATTTGGCGCGGATTGTGGGTGCAGCAACAATCTCGGCACTTATCAGTATTGGTAGTGCGAGTGCTACTGATCGCGGCGCTACGAAAGCTATAGTTCTTCCCACTATAACTTTAACTCCTGGCTACAAGTTTGTTGTTACGGCAAGAAAAGATATGGTGCTGTCACCATATAAATCTGGACGTTGATATAATATATGAAATTATTTTCTCCAAAACCATTTTTCCTTTTGTTGATCATTGGTGTTTTTTTGGCAGCAAATGCTTTTGCTGGTCTTGATAAGAACTCTGATCTTACTCAACAACCACCACCCAAAAAAGAAGAACCCGCTACAGCAGGCAATCAAGATAAGGAGAAAGAAAAAGATAGCAAAACATCCAAGGCGTTTTTTGAAAATGCTACCTATGAATATTTAGCGCCACAAGATGAAGAAGTATTGTTTGATGAAAGTTCTTTAGGGACATCAACCGCCCGCCCAAGTGGTAATAATACGACTATTGATGTTGGTGCGATTACTCTAATTCAATCTACTTTTTTAGGGAATCTTAAGAAGGCATTTTCTACCGTAGCAACTTATGCGCTTAACTTGCTATATTTCTTTGCAGTGTTGGAGATAGTGGTTTTTGGTATCGTTTGGGCGCTGCAGCGTGATGTTGGTTGGGATAAGCTATTTTTTAAAATTATTAAGATAGGATTGATCTTTTTTATTATTCAAAATTACGAATATTTGCTTGGGACAGTTATGGAGAGCTTCGCGCGACTCTCTGGTGTGGTAATTAACAATGCTGGTACGGTTAAGTATGTTTTTAATCCTGCCAAAATCTGGCAGTATGGCTATGATTCTGGGGTGCACTTGCTACAACTTTCAACTGCTGGGAGTAATATTGGCTTGGCCATGATTCAGGTAAGTTTGGGCATGGGAATTCTCCTGGTTTTTGGTTTGCTTGGCATACAAATGGTATTGCAAATGGTCGGTTTTTATGCGGTATCTTTAGGGGCTTTAATTTTATTGCCATTTGGTGCTTTTACTCTAGGACGAGGCATGTTTGATAAGGCCGTGCAGACCGTTTTTCAAGCAGGCATTCGTTTAATGGCTTTGATTATAATTGTTGGTATTGCTGTAGTTATATGGGATGGTTTTCAATTAATTGATATGGCAACGACCACTAACTTTAATATTAATCAACCACTGGGATTATTTTTTACGGGACTGCTATTTTGTAACTTAGCATTTTATTTGCCTAAGGTTTTGAGTCAGGCAGTTGGTAGTTTTAGTCATGATTTCCTTGATGGTGTCTCATCAGCACCAGTTGTAATACATGGACCTGGAGCTGCGTCGGTTAGCGTGGAAACAGGGGGAGCGAGTGATATGCGGGTTGCAACCACGATAGAAGCTTCTGGCGCACCAGCGGGTGGGTATGCTGGAGGAGGAGAGATTAGTGCAGCTGCTGCTGCAGCACCAGTTTCGGTGAATGTTGCGCCGGCGGGTGGTAGCATGGAAGCCAAAATGGCTAGAGAAACAATGGCTCAAGCCAGTTATTTATCAAAGAGTGTTTCCGAAAGCACCGTAAAAAAAATTAAGGAAGCGGTTTTGCGAGCAGTAAAAGAAAAAAAGTGAAAAAATTCTGCCCTTTGTTTTTTAGTTTAATCTTCATAAGTCTTCTTTCCATTACTGTTAACATTATTAAAAAAGTCGGCTATCACGTAGCTTACTCTGCAACAGCAAGTATGCCCCGAGGTTTTTATTTAGTAGTGCCAACTAAAAAAATCATGCGTTATGATATTGTAGAGTTTATACCACCAAAAACGATACTTGATTTTGCTCGAGATCTTCACTGGATACCGGAGAGCGGTTTGATAATAAAATATGTTTTTGCCATTCCAGGTGATAATGTTTGTGTGCATAGTGGGGCAATTTGGATCAACGGTAAAAAAATAGGGAAGGTTTATCGATCTTATGCATTTGAAAAATTACTGCCACAAACGAAAATTTGCGGTAAACTTGGAGATGATCAGTATTTGCTTTTAAGTACCAAGAGAGAACGCTCATTTGATGGAAGATATTTTGGTGCGATTTCATCGCGTAATATTTTAGGGCGTGCGGTACCCATTTTTATTACTAATAAATAAGTTAATTACTATGCACGAAACTAAAACTACTAGACGCCATCTTGATATGCTTACTACCTCTTTGGGCAGCGATATAGCGACGCTTTTAGAGGATCCTGATGTTATTGAAATAATGCTTAACCCTGATGGCAAACTGTGGGCAGAAGCATATGGCAGGGGTAAGTACTTTACCGATATTATTTTTAATCCCAAACAAGCCACTAATATTATTAAATTAATAGCTGCATATCATCAAGAAATTGCCGATTATGAGCACCCTGAGGTTGCTTGTGAATTACCAGAGTCGCGATCGCGATTTCAAGGTTGGTTGCCACCAGTAGTTATTGCTCCAACATTTACTATTCGTAAGCGTGCGGTACGTATTTTTACCTTGGATAATTATGTTGCTGCTGGGAGTTTAACCGAAGAACAGGCAGCACAATTACGCACCTCAATTAAAGAACGCAAAAATATTTTGGTTGCTGGTGGTACGGGTTCTGGCAAGACCACTTTTGTTAACGCTCTTTTATATGAGTTAAAAGATTGTAAAGACAGAGTCATAGTACTTGAAGATTTGCCAGAACTGCAAATTACTGTTGCTGATTGTGTAAAGCTCATGGCAACAAGTGAGATTTCTATGCGTGATTTGGTTAAAGGAGTTTTGCGTATGCGTCCTGATCGCATTATTATTGGCGAGGTGCGTGATGGGTCAGCGCTTGAGTTGTTAAAAGCTTGGAATACAGGCCATCCAGGAGGTATTTGTACTATTCATGCCAATAGTCCTGAGGCAACGATTTCGAGGTTAGAAGATTTAGTGCATGAAGTTGTCAGCGTCGTTCCTGCGCATCTAATTCGGGAAGCGATCGATCTTATTGTGTTTATGCAACGTGATCATGCGGGTAATTATAAGATTTCTAGTATTGCAGAACCGGTGTATTAGAAACAAAAAAGCGACATCCACATACATGAATGTCGCTTAACTAATCAATTAATTAATAACTTTTATTCAATTGCTAGTACATCTTCAGCTTGTGGCCCTTTTGGTCCCGGTTTGACCGTGAACTCAACTTTCTGTCCTTCGTTTAAAGAACGATAGCCATCTCCGCGAATTGCACGATAGTGAACAAAAACATCTTCTCCACCTTCCACTTGAACAAAACCATAACCTTTGGCGGCATTAAACCATTTAACAACGCCTGTAACACGATCTGCCATAAATAATAACCTTTTATAAAAATTAAAGAAAATAAACCTGTGCAATAAATAAAACATTACACACCGAAAATAGTACCATAGTTAACAGTTAAATGAAAACAATATTTTTAAGGTCGACTTAAGTTCGGTGTAATCAAATAATAATCTAATACCTTTCTTGCAACTTGTGGTGCAATGATACTGTTTTCTGTTACTACTGCGATTGCGATTTTAGGGTTTTCCACTGGTGCAAAAGCGATAAATAAATTGTGATTGCGCAAATGTTTTGGAATACTTAAGTCACTTTCTGGATCTGGGTTTTCATTAACGATTTTATGGTGGAATAATTGACCGCCGCCAGTTTTAGCAGCAATAGTGTATTCTGGAATCGATCCAAAACGAGGACGCGCTGTACCCATTGGGCTCGTTATAACTCCTTGCATAGCATCAATTATAATATTCCAGTTGTTTGGGTGGTTAAGTGTTATGGGTGATAGAGGGAGTGCTTCTTGTTTTATGAGCGTGCTGTTTTCTCTTTTTGTAGCAAGCAATAAATGTGGTTGGAAGCGTTTGCCGTGCATAGCAATTGCTGCCACGCCGCATGCTAGTTGTAATGGCGTTGCAGACATGAAACCTTGACCAATGCTTGAAATAACTGTGTCGCCAACGTACCAATGCGTGCCTTTGTGACTTGCTTTCCATTTTGGCGATGCAATAACCCCCGAATTTTCTTCAGCCATGTCAATTTTTGTTTTATTGCCAAAGCCAAAATGCATCAAAATATCATCGATTTTTTCTATACCAAGTTTAAGAGCAAGCGTGTAAAAAAAAGTATCACAGGAAACAATGATTGCTTTGGTGACATTAACTATCCCGTGGCCATGATATACCCAGTCACGATAGGGACGTTTGACGTTTGGTAGTTTAAACCACCCCGGATCTGAAATTTTAAAATTCGATGTAATTATTCCTGTATCTAACCCTTGCAGAGCAATGAAAGGCTTGATGGTCGATGCAAGTGGATATGAACCAAGAGTTGCGCGGTTATACATTGGTTTGTCACTGGAAGATTGTAGTTCATTAAAAGTAGTGCTATCAATGCCGCTAGCAAATAAATTTGGATCAAAACTCGGGAAGCTAACTAGTGCTAATACTTCTCCATTATTGGGATCAATAGCAACTACGGCACCACGTTCTATGCCTAATGCATCTTGAGCAACTTGTTGTAATTTGCTATCGATGGTTAAAGATAAAGTATTACCTGGAATTGGCTGGATGATTTTTAGGATACGAACAATGCGACCTGTAGCACTAACTTCAGCAACTTTATAACCGGTTTTACCGTGGAGTTGTTTTTCGTAATATTTTTCAATACCGATTTTGCCAATGAAATGGGTGGCGCTATAATTGCTCGTGTCAATATTTTTTAATTCTTGTTGATTAATTCTGCCAACATAGCCTAGGGCACTTGCCATGATTTTCCCAAGTGGGTAATGGCGAATCATTTGGGTTTCTACGACCACACCTGGAAAACGATATTGGTTTAAATAAAAAATTGCGACTTCTTCTTGTGTAAGTTTAAATTTTATCGGTACATGCTCAAAACGACGTCTTTGTTTTAGAGTTTTGTTAAATTGTTGGATGTTGTCAGGAGTAATATTAATAATAGTTTTTAGTGTGTCGATAGTATTGTTAATATTTTGCGTCAATTCTGGAATAATGTTAAGGCTAAATAATGGTAGGTTTTCTGCAAGTAATATGCCATTGCGGTCATAGATTAAGCCACGATTGGATTCAATTGGCAAAAAATCCAGTTGATTATGTTCTGATAAATTTGTATAAAATTTGTACTGTAGGATTTGCAAATTAAATAGACGGGCAATTAATATAATGATCAATACGGTGATTAATAGTGCTGCCTTAATTACGCGACTTTTGAATTGATTTTTTTCTTGGTTATAATTTTTTAGACGATGGAGATAGAACACGTTATCAATTCCTATGGTAGGGATGTTTGTTAATTATAGACCAGGCACGATAGATTTGTTCGGCAATAAAAATTTTAACCAGTTGATGGGGTAAGGTAAGTTTAGATAATGACCAGATTGTTTGTGCTTTTTGTAAACATTCTGGAGACAGTCCATCCGGTCCGCCGATCAAAAGACTAATATCTTGTTGCTCATTGTGCCAGGTGTCGAGCTTTTTTGTTAATTCTAGAGTTGTCCATTCCTTGCCATGTTCATCAAGTGCGATAATTAAAGTATTTTTTGGTGCAGCGGCTAGCAGCTGCAGACTTTCTTCTTCAATTATTTGTTTTACATTGGTGGATTTGGTGCGTTTTAATGTGGAAATTTCTATTAAAATTAGCTGGTAGTTTTTAGGTAGGCGCTTAGCGTACTCGGAGAAGCCGGAGCTAATCCATGCGGGCATCGCTTTTCCAATGGTAATGAGATTGATTTTAATTATTTTTACTCCTTTTTTGAGTGAGGTCTACTTTTCTTTACCTCGTTCAGTCCCCAAAGTTTCTCTAGACTGTAAAATTCGCGTGTGGTTTTGAGCATAACATGTACGATTACATGGCCAAAATCTGCGAGCATCCATTCGCGAGTATTTTCACCTTCAATACCGATGGGTTTGATATGTTCCAGAGCGAGTTGAGCACGGAGTTTTTCGATTAGAGATTTAACATGGGTGGTAGAGTTAGCTGTGCAAATAATCATATAATCAGCTATATCGGTAAGTTTTTTGATGTTAATCGCAAGTACATCAATTGCCTTATTCTCTTTGAGTGTTTTTATAACTATATTTTTTAAGCCAGCAGCACTAAGTTTTTTTGTAGCGTTCATAGTAAAAGTATCCTAAGTATATAACTGTTTTTTACAAATATATTGCCACACACCAGGGGCAACCAGATGATTCGCGCTCTTGTGTTTTTTAATCAAAGCGCGAATCTGGGTTGCAGTGATTGGCAATGGGTTGATGTTTGCAAGATATATTAATCCAGCAGTTTGCTTTTGCAACTGCTCTGTATCGATTATTTGATGTTTATGTAGCAGTTCCATCATTTTTGGATTGGTAATTTGCCAAGAACCGGGTCGGTTGGCAATTAGTAGATGTGTGGCTTCCAAAATACTTTGCCACTCATGCCATTCATCAAACCGGTTAAAGGCGTCAATACTCATGATTAATGCAAGTGGAGTGTCAGCGTATTCTAGGCGCAAAGATCTTATGGTTTCTATAGTATATGACAAGTCTGCATGTTTGATTTCACGATCATCAGCAAAAAAATGAGTGGGATCGTTAATTGCAAGTTTTACCATATTAAGTCGATCTTTCGCGCTAGCAATGGGCGGATTGCGTAGGGGTGATTGAAAGCAGGGGATCAGTAATATTTTTTGCAGATAGCAGAGTTTTTGCATTGTATTTGCAAGGTGCGTATGTCCCAAATGAATTGGATCAAAAGTTCCGCCGAAAATACCTATGGGTAGCGTTTGCATGGAGGTCAGAATAGCAGTTTCAGTAGATAAATAAAGCGGAAATACATAGTGCTACATAACCAATCAGGCTTTTTCGCATAATTTTATTGCTTCAATAATTTGTTTCTGGTATAAACGCGGGTCTAAGTAGTGGAGAATATTATGGCTCAAGTATGTCACATAACTGGTAAACGACCCAGGGTCGGTAATACCGTATCACATGCCAATAAAAAGGCTAAGCGGCGGTTTAATATTAATTTACATAGCAAACGCTTTTGGCTTGCGGAGCAAAAACGTTTCATTAGGCTTCGCGTTTCCACTCAAGGTATGCGAATTATTGATAAAGCTGGTATCGAAACGGTTTTAGCAAATCTTGCGAAATATCGCGATGATATCGAGGGATAATATTTATGGCTTCCAAAATACGTGAAAAAATTAAACTAGTTTCAACTGGCAAGAAAAAAGACGGTAAACCTACGAAGACTTATTACACTACTACCAAAAATAAGCGTAATATTACTGAAAAAATCAACATCAAAAAATTTGATCCTAAAGCTTTTAATGCTGAAACCAACAAAGTTGGTGCACATGTGATTTTCAAGGAAGATAAAGTCAAGTAGTATCAATGTGCCAGAACTTCCTGAAGTTGAAACTATAAGTCGCGGAATTAGTCCGCTAATCTTAAAACGAAAAATCAGCTCTGTTGTGATACGAAATCACAAGCTCCGTTGGCCAATTCAGAAAAACTTACCGCAAGTTCTAATCGGACAATCTATACAAAAAATCAAACGTCGCGGTAAATATATTTTACTAGAAACCAAAACTGGAACTTTAATTATCCATCTTGGTATGTCAGGCAATTTGCAAGTCAAACCCAAAGAACACATTTTGGGCAAACACGAACATGTAAATATTTTCTTTGGCGATAAATTAGCACTTTGTTACAACGATCCACGGCGTTTTGGTGCAATTCTTTGGACCACCAAAAATCCACTGGAGCATTCATTATTAAAAAATCTTGGGCCTGAACCTCTTGAGCGAGATTTTACAGCTCAATATTTATTTAATCGTGCCAAGCGTTGTCGTGTCCCAGTGAAGCAATTTATCATGAATAGCAAAGTAGTGGTTGGTGTGGGCAATATCTACGCAAGTGAAGCTCTATTTGTTGCCAAAATTAATCCTATGCAGAAAGCCAATACTATTACACTTAAGCGTTATCAATTATTCACAAAAAAAATTAAAGAGCTGCTGCGTTATGCTATTAAATGTGGAGGAACGACCATCAAGGATTATAGTGATGGCCAAGGCAGAAAAGGATCATTTCAAAATAAGTTGAGAGTTTATGGTAGGCAGGGGCAGCTTTGTATTAACTGCAAAACCAAATTGGCATATATTTGTCTTGGGCAACGTTCTACAGTGTTTTGCCCGGATTGTCAGAAATGATACTCTACGACTATTTACGCTTTAAAAATTGTAAGGCGTAATTTTTTTTGTTACAATTTTATGGGTTTTTCGAGGCTTATTTTTGCTTAAATTTATAATTTAAGAAGAGTTTTATGTTGCCAAAAAAAAATATTGATGTAGAAAACAAATTGAGCTCAATAGCTATCAGTTGTAAAAATGTTATTGACGCTATTCCAAAAACCACAGCACAGCAACAGCAAGAAAGTTATGATGATGTCCAAAAACAGAAATTTGAGTTTATAAAACTACTATACGACTACCGAGAACAAGGATCGATAACTCCAGAAGATACTTATAGTTATATGGAAGTTTTGATAGGAATAACATATGGTCTGGACAAAATAGCATCGAGGCAAAATTTTGGTATTACCAAGCAACCTGCAGAGTTGCCCAAGGATTGCGTCACCATAGATCAATTACAACGTGAAGAAGGAAGTGTTGTATCCTCAGCTAATGAGGGTGGGTGGGCAAGGCTTCAAAACGGAACAAAAGTTTTTTATAAAAACACCAAACCTGAGATAGCGCAATTAGAAATTCTTGCTGCAGAATTTTTTCGACATACACTAGGTTTTTCCCATACCTCGCATGGTAAGATAGTTGTTAGTGGAAAGGAAATCAAAGGTATGTATGTAGAGGCCATACCCGGATTTATATCGATACGTCAACTAACAGATCTAGCCGAAGGTCCAAATGCATACGAAAAAATCAAAGCAAAAATTGAAGAATTGAATAAAGATATAAACCTTATTCAAAAAAAGATAGCCACTGAAGATAAGGGCGATGCTGATGCCATACAGCTTATAACTAAGCTTCAAGAAAAAATAAAACTTCGTTCAGTCTATATTCAGGTAAGAGAAGAACATCTCATTGATGAAGGTCGAAAGCTAATAGACGTTGAGAAAATCTCAGGCATAGTAGCAAAAGCTCTGTGCTCGGCTTTTTATTACGAAGATTGGGATAGACATAAAGATAATTTTGGTATTGGTTATAAGAGCGAAGGAGGATTGGGGGTTGCTTCACTAGATTATGACAAAAGCTTAACTGGAACCTTTCAGCAAGATAGCAAGGTATATGATTGGACTATTACTTCAGAAAAATTAAGAGATTTTCCAGATTTTGATTGTTGGTATTGGCCCACACAAAGCAATACTGTGCGAAAAGGAATGGCTTCAGTTTTTACTTCGGTAAAGGCTCCAAAGATGTATAGCGCCGAGGAGGCAAACCAGTATTCGAGACTCAAGGATGATCCAAAATTTCAACGACAAAGCCGTATAGAGTGGCTAAAGCTAATTTTTATCCCAGTGGACTTGCATCAACTTGCAGTGCAAAATTTAACTTCCCCTTCTTGTGATCCGAGATTACGTAATATTCATAACTCTTTGGAAGTAAAACGTCAGTCTTTACTTAATGCTGCTATCCAGCTTAATAAGTTTAGGAAAATGTTTGATAACGGCCTCTTACAGAAAGAAATACTTACTGAAGTTAAAAAAGAATTAGGAAAAAATCTAAACCCAGAAGAACTTCTTATAGTTAATGGCGCTTGGGATGGAATATTGCATGATATTATCGCTAAAGCCAATCAAGTAACTCTGTGCGAAGAAATCGCTAAGGATCTAGGATATGATCAATTATTAGCAGCGATTGAAAGAACAGGAATATCTTTTTCACCGAATAAAGTTGGTGCAGAGTTTTCACAAAAACTAAAAAATATTTTGACCTTAACTAGCAGACAATCCTCAAAAAATCTTTGTGATAAATTAAATAGTGAGTTTGGTTTGAGTATTTCTGAAAAAGATGCTTCGGCTATTAAACAAGAAATATATATTAAGGAGATTAGTAAGAACGTACCTGAACTGGCTAGGGTACTTGCCGAAAACCTTCAGAGGGGCGATATTAAAAAAATATATACAAAAACAGGGGCAACCTACGATGGCATTATAAAGCTTAATCTGACTTTAGAGCAATATAAAAATTCATCACCACCTAATCCATCTTATCTCAAACACTCGGTAGAGTGTTTGCGTAATTTAGGAGTTAGCTCTGAAGCCATCCATGATGAGGAGTTAAAAACCTTGATTAATGAAGACTGCCACCCCGTAAGACCAAGAAGTCGAAGACTGGCATGGCAACAGGAGGGACAAAAAGATCTAACTATTACTACTATTGAGTCACCGCGGCTATAAAGAGAATTATTTTGTCTGTTTATTTTTTAAGGCCTCTTGCACTTCTGGTGGTACAAACGCTGAAACATCTCCACCGAATGATGCAATTTCGCGTATCATTGATGCTGATATATAGGCGTATTTTTCTGCTGGGGTTAGAAATAAAGTATCAAATTTTGGTTCTATAGTACGATTAATATTTGCCATTTGTAATTCATATTCAAAATCAGATATGGCGCGCAGTCCACGTAAAACCATCATCACTCCCTTGCTGCGAGCTAACTCAACCGATAATCCAGAATAAGTGCAAATTTCAACATTGCTATATTTGGCTAAAGTAATATGTGCAAGTTGTTCGCGCTCGGCCAAAGTAAAAAGTGTGGTTTTTTTTGCGCTAGCGGCAATAGCCACAATCACTCGATCAAATAGGCGACTTGCTCTCTCCACTAGATCAATGTGGCCATTGGTAATTGGATCAAAAGTTCCTGGGTAAATTATGTGGTTTGACATGGTTCACCTGTATATTTTGCAATCATTTTGTGACGTTTGTCTTCATTTGCTTCTTGTAGCTGAGTCCACCACTCGGCAAGTTCTTTTACTTGTTCACCTGCTTGGACGCGCAATAATAAAAAATCGTAGGCTGCTCTAAATCTTGGATGTGCCAACAGGGAGTATATTCTGCGCTTTTTTTTCTGCGTTAGTTGATATTGCAATACCCAAATTTCTTTAATGGTAAAAAGCAATTTTTGTGGAATCAAAGTTTGGTTTTTTTGTAGATGTAAAACATGCTGCATTGCTCGTTGCAGCGCGGCAAATTCTAGAATTTTTTCATCTTGGCGAATAATAGCAATTTGTTCTTGCATCGGCCACCAAAGTGATACTGCATACAAAAATGCAGGAATTATTGGTTTACCTTTGCTAATTCGTTGATCAGTATTAGTAAAACCATGGTGTAACATTGATGCCATAATTTTGCTATTTATGCCTTGTAAACTAGCAGCTGTTTGGGCGAATAAAAAGGCAAATAATTTGTGTTTTTGTAATAAATGAAAAGTTTCTAAACTCTTACCACTACGAAACCACTTGATAACTTCCTCAAGTAATCGTGCGGGTGAAACATTTACAAATAACGGTGCCAATTTTGTAATAGGTGCAGCTGTATTTTTTTCGATTGTAAATTCTATTTTTGCCGCAAGTCTCACTGCACGTAACATGCGTACTGGGTCTTCGCGATAGCGTACTATTGGATCGCCAATCATACGAAGTATTTTTGCCTCCAAATCCCTCATGCCGTTAGTGTAGTCAATGACGGAAAAATCTTTAATGCGGTAATATAAAGCATTTACCGTAAAATCACGTCGCCAGGCGTCTTCTTCCATCGTCCCGTAAACATTATCACGCAAAATCATCCCATGTTCTGAACGCTGGTATTTATCAGAATCATGTTCTACGCCAGCGCGAAAAGTTGCCACTTCAATAATTTCTCTACCAAAGCGTACATGTGCTAGTCGAAAGCGACGACCAATTAGAATACAGCTGCGAAACAATTTGCGTACTTCCTCTGGCTGCGCATCAGTTACAATATCAAAATCTTTTGGATGTAGTCCCAATAATAAATCACGGACACCACCGCCAACCAAATAGGCTTCAAATCCGGCATCCTTTAAACCATACAAGACTTTAAGTGCGCTCTGATTAATGCTTTTACGAGAAATATTATGTTCGGAGCGAGGAATTGTCGTTGGTTGTGAAACCGCCTTCTTTTTTCCTTTAAATAACGATAAAATAATTTCACCTTTGCTTGAGTAATAGATAGGTGTGTTTATAATAGCCTAAATTCGGTCATAACCAAACCGAAATGTTGTTTGCTCCCTTCGTCTAGTGGCCTAGGACGTCGCCCTCTCACGGCGAAAACATGGGTTCGAGTCCCATAGGGAGCGCCAATTAAATATGGAAAATTTATGAGGTTGCAATATGGCAAAGTGGCTCGTCTTTATCTTGCTTTGTCCACTGGGAGCTTTGGCTGATAATGATCATAAGTTTTATTTAGGTATTGAAGGTGGATATTCATTATCAACATTAGCAAATTTGAGTGTTAATGAAAGTCCAAATAGCGCATCTGGATTTGTATGGGATCATCCAGCTAATGGTTGGGACAGTAGATTAGGAAACACATTTGAATATGGAATAGTGGCTGGATACAACTGTATGGAGGCGCTTTCGCTAGAGCTGGCCTATAACAATCGTCCATCATTCTATTATGAAAAAGCGCAAATTAAACCATCAGGTGACATTGGCAATCGAACTCGTTATTTTGATCTGCAGAATCAAACGCTTGTGCTAAATGGTGTGGTGCATTTGGCCAGTGTTTTTAATGCACTTCAAAGTTTGAAAACGCGTTCTAGGGTTGAACCATTTATTAGTTTAGGAGCAGGGGTTGCAAAAAACACAGTTAGTAATTTTCATAGTCTTGGAACTGATAAAGTACCAGGTTTAATTTTCAGCAAGATGGTTGATAAAATCACTTATAATTTTGCTGCTCAGGCTGGTTTAGGATTGAATTTTGATCTGACAACAAATTGGGCCATGAAGGCAGGCTATCGGTTTGTTTACGGCGGAAGATTCAAAACCCAAGATTATATAACCGATGATCCGGATAACTTGCACCCTAGTATTCCTGGCTCTGGTAATGCTGCTAATCCATGGAGTGGTACATTAAAAAATAACGAATTTTATCTAGGTCTTATTTATACGTTGTAGATATCTGTATCTAGTGTAATAGATTGCTGCTACGATTTGGTTCGCAGGATTGGAAATAAGATCACATCGCGAATTGATGCTGCGTCAGTAAACAACATTACCAGACGATCAATGCCTATGCCTTCACCTGCCGTTGGTGGCATGCCATATTCAAGTGCAGTTACGTAATCTTCGTCATAGCGCATGGCTTCCTGGTCACCTTGGGCAAAATTATCTGCTTGTTCACGGAAGCGTTTAGCCTGATCTTCAGCATCATTAAGCTCAGAAAAACCATTGGCAATTTCCCTGCCATAAGCAAAAAATTCAAAACGATCGGTAATAAAAGGATCTTTGTCATTGCGGCGTGCTAGTGGTGATACTTCAACAGGATAAGCAGTAATAAAAGTTGGTTCTTTTAATTCTTTTTCGACGGTTTTTTCAAAAATTTCGTATTGGATTTTGCCTAAACCATAGGTGGCAATATTTGTTATTCCTAAGTTCTCAGCGATTTGGCGTGCTTTATTTATATCATCAAGATCATCAGCTTTAATATCTCTATTAAAATGAAGAATTGATTCTTTGAGCGTCATACGTCTAAAAGGTTTAGCTAAATCAAATTCTGCTCCTTGCTGTTTTATGATGGTTGTCCCCAAAACTTCATTAGCCAAATAGCAGAGCATTTCTTCAGTGAAATTCATCAGATCGTGATAGTCAGCATATGCTTGATAAAATTCAAGCATAGTAAACTCCGGATTGTGCCTGAGAGAAATTCCTTCATTACGGAAATTGCGATTGATCTCAAAGACACGCTCCATACCGCCCACTACTAAGCGCTTTAAGTGTAATTCTGGTGCAATGCGTAAATATAACTGCATATCAAGTGCATTATGATGGGTAACAAAGGGGCGTGCTGTGGCACCTCCAGGAATTACATGCAGCATGGGTGTTTCAACTTCCAAAAAGCTGTGAGAAGTAAAAAATTTACGTATGGCGGTAACTAGATGTGAGCGTATTTGAAAAACCTTACGTGTTTCGGGGTTTACCATCAAATCTAAATAACGTTGACGATAACGAATTTCATGATCTACTAAACCATGAAATTTTTCTGGCATCGGTAGTAATGACTTGGTTAATAAAAATAATTTTTGAGCTTTAACTGAGAGCTCGCCGGTCTTGGTTTTAAAAACCACCCCGCAAACTCCAATAATATCTCCTAAATCCCAATGCAAAAACTGTTCATACAAGCCTTCAGCCAAATCATCTTGTCTGATATAAATTTGAATCTTTCCCGACATGTCTTGAATATGTACGAAACTAGCTTTGCCCATTACGCGGCGTGTCATAACACGGCCAGCAATTTTAACCAGGACATTTTTTGCGCGTAATTTTTCTGCATCTTCTATGTTATATAATGCATGTAGCGCATCAGCTAAGGTATTGCGCCTAAAATCGTTGGGATAGGCATTTCCTTGAGCACGCAGTGCTTCCAGCTTAGCCTTTCGCTGTGCAATCTGCTCGTTCTCAGATAGTATTGGTTTGGTTTCTGTTGTCATAAATGCATTTCTAGTTGTTTTCACCGATTTGTTTTTCTCTAATTTCTGCAATAGTTTTACATTCAATACATTGGTTTGCAGTTGGGCGAGCTTCGAGGCGGCGTATGCCGATCTCAGTGCCGCAGTCGTCACAATAACCATAGTCTTGGTCACTAATGCGCATCAAGGTCTCGTCGATTTTTTTGAGTAGTTTGCGTTCGCGATCGCGGGTGCGCAATTCCAGGCTAAACTCCTCTTCTTGACTAGCGCGATCAACTGGGTCGGGATAATTAGATGCTTCGTCTTTCATGTGGTGCATGGTGCGATCAACATCGTTCATTAACTCTTCTTTCCATTGTAATAGAATTCCCTGAAAATGAGCAAGTTGCTTTTTATTCATGTAGTCTTCGTTTTTCTTAAAATAATATGGTCGTACATCGATCGGGCCAAGTACTGCTTCTATTGAAGAGCGTTTCTTGTTCACAATTTTTTTCGTAGGTTTATGGGTTGTTATTTTATTTTTTGGTGCCACTTGTTTTATTTTTACCTTGGTTTTTTTATTAATTTTTGGTGATACTTTTTTTGTTTTGATCTTGGTTTGTATCTTAGTTTTTGCTTTTATTTTTTTTGGTAGCGCTAATTTTTTTTGAACTTTTTTATTTGATTTTTTATTAGAAGTTTTCATATATTATCTCGCTAAAATTATTTCTCCATTAAACACTTGTTCCGCTGGTCCTGTCATTTGAATATTATCGTTGTGTTCATCCCATTTAATCAAAAGATCTCCGCCAAGTAATTTTACTAGAACCCTAGAATCAAGTAATCCCCATAACTTACCAACAACAACTGCAGCACAGGCACCACTCCCACATGCTAAAGTTTCACCACTACCACGCTCATAAACTCGCAGTTCAATTTGTTTGCGATTTAAAATTTGCATAAAATTTACATTAACTTTCTCGGGGAAATGCTTGCTATTGGAAATAAGAGGTCCTAATGCTACGATATAATCAGCAGCATTGCCATCCAGCAAAACCACCGCATGCGGATTGCCGACAGATACGGCTCCTATTTCAATTTCCCCATAACCTGCGATCGGTAGATTATAGCGTAAAGCTTTTTTTTCTGCTACCAAAGGTATATCTTTTGGCTCAAAAATTGGACTGCCGATGGTAACTGTTACCTGGCCATCATTTTCTAAATGGGTTTGCATCTTACAGGATTTTGTTGCAAAAGCTAAGTCACGTTTATGGCAGAGTCCACGTTCTGCTATGAATTTGGCTAGACATCTTATACCATTACCACATTGCCCAGCTTCGCTGCCATCAGCATTGAAAATGCGATAAGTAAAATCAACGCTTAACTGCTCGGCGGTTGGTGGTTCAAGCACTAAAACTTGGTCACAGCCAACTCCAAAATGGCGATCGGATATTTTGCGGATTGATTCTGCAGATAGCGAAATATTGTGCGTCACTGCATCAATGACAACAAAGTCGTTGCCTAGGCCTTGCATTTTAGTAAATGGAATATACCCTTCGCATTTTGGTTTTCGGCGTTGTTGGCTACATCGCTCGAAGCAGTCATGCACGAGTAGTGCACTCCTGCTTCTCTCTCCTTGCCGCCTAGCAGGATTCCCAAACTGCCTGGGTCTATCGATGCCGAGTCCTAAAAAATCGTTTTTTTTATGCATTATTTTTTAGACTCCTATGTCAGTTGGCGCTCTACCTAATTTATATAACAATTCAACAGTTTCTTGAATGCTTTGCGTGATTTCTTTTTCTAAATCGGCCTTGTTGTCATAAATTGCGTAAAGTTGTCTATATTTTGCTGGTGTAATATTAATCATCATTGAATTGGCTCCAGCCAACAATGCTTCTTTTTTGGCATTTTTATCCAATGTTTCTAAAGCAGTTGTTACCAAAATATTGGAGCCACTATCGACAAATCGTGCTACAGCTATGGTTTTTAAAACCAAATTCACAAATTGCTCGGGTATATCCGTTTCAAACATATTACTTAGTGGTGTATCACTCGCTGGCAGCAAAGGTCCAAAAGAATACATGTCCGGTGCCAAATATTTTGCGAGCAAAATATTATTTACAATGTCTTCATAAGTTTCTTCGGGGAGACCAATTATAAAACCAGTTGCAAGCACATAGCCTATTTCTTTAAGATATTTAATCAGCTCAATTCTGTCATCAAGATTAGTCCCTGGACGTAGTTTTGCAAAAATGTCCTTGTTAGAAGTTTCAAAACGCATCAATGCGGCTCTTGCACCAGCATCATACAATTTGCGATAGGTTTTCTTACTGCGCGAACCGAGGCTTACAAAAACCAAAACTCCCATCTTGCGTATTGCTTTAACGATTGTTGTAAGTTTAGCATCGTCATACCATAAGTCTTCGCCAGATTGTAAAACCAAGGCCTTGAAGCCGTGTTTGTTAACAGCATCTTTTGCTGCTGTAATAATTTCTTTAATGCTCATGCGATAACGAGGCAAATCACGTTCATTGCGAATACCACAATAATAACAATTATTATGGCAATGATTAGAAAATTCTATTATTCCATGTACGCAACTAGCATTGCCATGTTCACGTTGCCTGACATTATTGGCAATTTCATATAGAACCTTAAGTTCTTGTGGGTCTTTCAACTCAAGGAGTGCCAGCATTTCTTTTTTTGTCAGAGATTTGCGTAAGTTAATTTTTTGTAAAACGGCTAGGGCATTAGGTGAAAGCTTACTTTGGTCAATTTTTGCTAAAGCAGCATCTGTTTTTTTTAGCTCAAAGAAGATATCTTTCCAATGATCCAGAATCTCAAGAGCATCTTTTTTGGGAATTTTTCGTACTAATACTCCACCTTGGGCATAAACATAATCACCTGTTTTGAGATCATTGAGATCAAGCAGAATTTTACGCTTTTCACCGAAGTAATCGATAGTTCCGGTTTGACCATCAATTGATATTAATTTTGCAGGAATTGCATAGCACATCTAAATACCCAAAAATTTGATTGCGAGTCCACAACCGCAAATGACACTGCCAGCCATCGCATTGCCGTAGCGCTCAATTAATGGAAATTGGAGCAATTTTTTAGCACCATAAACTGAAGCCAGTACTGTAGCCAACATAACAAATAATGTCCCTAAACCAAAAACCAATGTTATTAAAAAAACATTTAGGATGGATTTTTGAATGGCTGGATACATAATCAAAGGAATTAATGGTTCACATGGTCCCAAAATAAAAATTATAAAAAGCACCCATGGCGTTAGTTCTTTTAAGCTTTTTTTTGCGTGCATGTGAGCATGTTCATAGCAATGTCCATGATCGTGGATATGTTTGGTACCATCGGCATGCATGTGGATATGGGTATGTTTTCTATTTTTAATGGCGCTACGCACTCCCCAAATAAAGTAGGCAAAGCCAAAGCCAATTAAGAGCCATGCGGCAATTTCACCACGAAATGATTCAATGAAATTAAGCTTACTTAGAGTCATGCCAATTGAAATGGCAACAACGCCTAAAACTACAGCAGATAAAACATGCCCGATGCCACATAGCGTTGTGATTACAACTGTTTTTGTTATTGACCATTTTCGCGATTTTGCCAAAACGATAAATGGGATGTAATGGTCTGGCCCAAATAGAGTATGAATAAAACCAACTGATAAGGCGGATAGCAATAGGAAAACTGTGGCGTGTGTGTTCATGTGTTTTTTTGTTTAATCAATTTTAAAATTTCTGGAATTTGATTTTTTATTTTATCACTCAAACCTTCACCAAAACTAATATCCTTAGGTTGAATGCCAATAATTCTTATTTTAGTTTTAATATTTAATTCTTCCACCAACTTAAGCATTTCAGCCAAACCAAGTCCATGGGTAGATAATACATCACTTTTAATATTTATTTTAGCTTCCGCTGGTGTAAACGATTTAACAATACCAGGATTTGCCATCATTTGCACCGCGTCAACTATAATTGCCTCTTCATACCCCGTCAACTGGTCAAGTAAAGCCAAACCATCGGTGCCCCCATCAATAAGAACAAAATCCTGATTATCTTCTGCTTGCAGAATTTTTATTATTGCAGGACCGATACCATCATCGTGGCGAAAAGGATTGCCGACACCAATAACTAGAATTTTAGGGTTCATAAAAAATCGCCCCATTTTTAATGAGGCGAAAGTTTAAAAAGTATCTACTGGATTACGAATTAAACAAACTCAACATCGAGAATATGAGTTGAGCACGAAATGCATGGATCATAAGCTCGTACCATCATCTCAAGCAGTAACGTAATTTCTTCTTTTGATTTATCTAAGATTGTTGGCAATAATGCGCGGAAGTCATCTTCGATGTTATTAAGGTTTTGCCCGGTTGGAATAATACAATTTGCTTTTTCCATTAGCCCCTTATCGTTATAGGTATATTCATGATAAAGAATACCGCGAGGTACTTCAACTGCACCAACACCAGTTCCAGTTTTGACTGGGAATTTACGATCTTCTATCTCAATTTTTGTATTTAGCAATGCTTCGGCTGCGGCAATTGCATCATCTGCAATATGGAATAACTCTACAAATTGTGCCACAGTGATCATATAGGTATTATAACAAGGTGCTTTTAGACCAAGTTCCTCTGCAACTTCTTTGGCACTATTGGATAACCATTGATGACTATTGTTAAAACGCGCAAGCGCGCCTACCATCAATGAATCACGCTTATGTTTTACCCTTTTTGCAGTTGAATGATCAATCAGGTATTCATTAGTAAAATCGCGATAATTTTTATAAGAAGATTCTCCCGTATCGCTCGAATAGATATTACCTTCAAGCAGGGCATAGTCGCCTTTTTTATAAAGCGAAACATATTCTGTCTCACGTTCAAATTTCGGTAGTTTCAAAGTTTTTAGAACTTTAATAGCTGTTCTTAACTCGTTTTGGGCATCTTTGAGCTTAGTAATAATATCTTCCAGTTGTGCTTTAGTTGGAATTTTAGTCATGGCTTTGGGATACAGACTAATCGGGTGTATCAATCTGCCACCAATAATATCGCCTATATAATGTCCTAAACGTTTCAACTTTAAGGCTTGAATTACCACATCTTTGTGTGTATTTACTAGGGGTAGCACTGATTTAGCACCAACAAAGTCTGGTACTGCCAAAAAATAAATATGCAGCACATGACTTTCAAAGTACTCGCCGCAGTTGAGCAACCGGCGCAATAATTTTTCTTGGGTGGAAATCCTGATGTTAAATGCATCTTCAGTTGCGACAACAGAAGCAAGTTGGTGCCCTACTGAGCAAATGCCGCAAATACGGCTTATTATCAAGGCTGCTTCATCAAAATGCCGCCCTTTAAGCATTGCTTCAAAAAACCGAGGAGCTTCAACAATTTCAAGCTTGCATTCTTTAATAATGCCTTCTTGAATGTCGACTTTGATATTCCCATGACCTTCAACACGAGTGATATGGTGTACATCAACATGGATATTATTTGCCATCTGGGAATACCTCCTTATTACGCTCTAAAAATAGTTTCAATTTGTTTTTCATCTGGTCAAAAGTAAGATTATATTTTTGCATGATATCCTGTTGGCTTTTAAGGTTTGGTTCTGGAATAACACCACGACAACCAAAACAATAACCGCCATTACTTGGGCAACGCGCACCACAACCAGCACGAATTATTGGCCCCAAACACTGGATGCCTTTTTCATAGACACAAGTATTTTCTTTCATTTTACACTCAATACAAACCGGATAAGTGGGTAGGTCTGATTTTTTGCCTAAAACCAAGTTTTTTACGATGCGCACAAATTCACCGGTGTCAATTGGACAACCAGGTACAATGGCATCAACTTTGACAATTTCATCAATTGCGCGGGCTGTAGTAGTTTCATACTTAGTGGGATCGTCTGGATAGACATTTTTTTGGTATTGCTCTTTAGGTTGAAAATTTTTCAAAGCATTGATGCCTGCAATGGTTGAGCAAGCCCCCAAGGTAATTAAAATTTTTGCGGTATCACGAATCTTTTTTAATCGTGGTATATCAGAGTCGCGGGTGACTGAACCTTCAACAATAGCAATGTCATAGCTGTCTGATTTTTCACTGATCGCTTCCCGAAATTCAACAATATCAATTACCGCAAGTAAATCTAGTAATTGTTCTGGAGCTAAATCAATTACCGCAAGCTGACAACCTTCGCAGCAGGAAAAATCAAAAAACGCAACCTTTGGTTTAGTAGCCATTAGAATAACTCCTCATTCTTTTCAACCTCTGCATAATTAAACACCGGACCTTCTTGGCAAACATAAACGCCGCCCATTTGACAATGACCGCATTTGCCAACGCCACATTTCATTCGACGTTCCATATCCATATAAATATTTTCTTTCGGCATGTTCTTTTCGAGTAAAGACTTCAGTACGAATTTGTACATGATTGGTGGTCCGACAATAACTGCAATCGTATTGTTTGGATCAAAATCGACTTTGGGAATTAAAGTAGTAATAACTCCACAATTACCTTTCCAGTCACCTTCAGCGCGATCTACGGTTTCAAGCAACTCAACATTGCCGCCGATTTTTGCAAGTTTGGCTAGCTCTTCTGGGTACATCCTCTCTTTTGGTGTTTTACAGCCATAAAGAACTGAAATCTTTTTATATTTTTCACGCTCCGGGACTACCTTGTTGAGCAAAGAACGTAGTGGAAAATAACCAATACCTCCCATAATAAAAAGTAAGTGTTTATTAAGCATACGATTGGTTGTGGCTTCAGTAAAACCATTACCAAAAGGCCCCCGGACATAAACAATATCACCCGCGTTCAAAGTGTGGAGCTTGGTAGTAATATCACCAATTGCTCGCACGCTCATTTCGAATCGATTATTATTGCTTGGAGGAGAAGTAATCGATATTGGAGCTTCGCCAATACCAAGAATTGAAACTTGAAAAAACTGCCCAGGAAGGTGTCCTGAAGTTTTCCGATCAAGCAATTCAAACTCAAAAAATTTTTCTTTATCAGAAAGACTCTTAATCTTCAAAATTTTTGCCCGTTCGGGAAGATAAAGATTAGGGTTTTTTTCTTGTAAATTTAATTTGTTTCTCATTCTTTTCTCCATAGCTACACAACTTCGTTGTTAATAGTTGCAGCGATTTTTTTAGGACTAATTTCTGCGAGACACGCTCGTACACATCGGCCGCAACCAACACAAACGGATTGGCCGTGTTTCTTCATTAAAAAATTAAACTTGCGGTCGATGCGATGGTGTAGTCTG
Source organism: Gammaproteobacteria bacterium (assembly GCA_964213355.1). Lineage (GTDB taxonomy): Bacteria > Pseudomonadota > Gammaproteobacteria > UBA9339 > UBA9339 > JBAXAM01. The sequence continues at coordinate 63,074 of CAXOVY010000029.1, read as the reverse complement.
GTAGTGGCGCTATGGCGAAAGTTTTCGCCACTACCAATGGTAGCAAAAGAACTTACCATGCAGGCATCCCACTTGCGAATGCGCTCACCTTGTTTAAGGTTCAAGTTCCATTCGTCTTTGACATCAAAGCAATAGCAAGTTGGGCATACCATTATGCATGAACCACAACTTAAACAGCGTGATCCCTCTTGCTCCCAAACTGGGTGGCGTGTGTTTTGTTCGAAAATTTCCGGAAATTTTTCTAGATTTTTAAAAAGGATTTCTTTGCTAAAACAAGAGTCTTTCTCTGCCTGGAAAGTAGCGATTTCATCGCCGCGGGCTTTGCTTGTGGTCAAATACTTGGCAATAAATTTACGACCTTTTTCACTGGCGATCTCAATGGCGTAGTCATTGCCAAGTTCGTAGAGCATGATATCAAAACCACCAAGGGCATTCTGCGATCCAACTTTAAAACAAAAAGCGTTCTTATCACAGATTTTTTTGCAATCGATACCAATGATAATTGACTGTTCAAGCTTCGCCAAGTAATTTGGGTCGCCATGGTCGTCAGCAAAGGCTTCATAAAGCACCTTAAAGCCATTTAAATCACAAGGGCGAATACCAAACAAAACCAAGGGCTTGGCGTCTATTTTGGCGCTAATTTTACCATCAGGTGTATATTCTAAAATTACCTCTTCTTGAGGGAAAAGGAATTTTTTTGGGGAAAGAACCGTTGGTTGATACTCTAGCTTTATCTCGCTGGAGCTCGTGACATAGTCAAAAAGGTTGCGTTCACTTTTTTTTGTCAAAGCAGCAACTTGGTAATCAACAAGTGTCTTATCGAGGTCTTTGAGAAGATTATCTCTTGTGATAACAAGTTCTGAAGTTTTTGTGCTCATTATCGGCATCCTTATATAGAATGGAAAGTCTCAAAATCTTAACACTGATTTAATCCCTATTTTTTTATTTTTGCAAGATTTTTTTGACTTAAGCTGTAGCTGCAAGCTTTAGCTTAGCAATTTTGTTGACAATCATTTTAGAGGTTTTTTGATATTTGAAGGAAAACTCAAAGTAAACTTGGCGTATTTTCCGAGCTTAGAGGTGCAACTAATATCACCGCCATAGGAATGCATAACCGTTTTGCAAAAAGCCAAGCCCAAGCCAGTTCCCGCTTTCTTTGCTTCAAACCGATCAAATATATGAGGTAATTCTTTTTCGGCAATACCAAGGGCCGTGTCGGTAAAGATCAAATTATTATTTGTCTTGTCTTTTTCTAATTGTATCTTTATCTCTCCTTTGCCGGCTTCTTTAATAGAAAATAAAGCGTTTTTTATGAGGTTGAATAACATGTGTTGTGTTAGTATCTCATCCCCGTAATAAACAAAATCCTTTGATTTTTCGAAATAAACTAATGTTTTTTCATGATGTAGGAAAGGATATATTTCCAATGCACTTTTAACACTCTCTGCTATGGATAAGTACTGAAATTCATTTTTAATCATTTCTCCAGAAGACAATGTTCTTATCATTGTTAGTATATTGTCTATAATGATAGATGCTGATTTAATGGCGTGTTTAATTGCTTTAAGATATTTTTCTTTGGCACCTTCATCTATATGTTTAGCAATAAAGCATTGTGTTCTTTCAAGCAAATCTACATTTATACCAATTATTGCCAGAGGTGTTCGTATTTCATGGGCGATACTTCCAGCGAGTCTTTGCATAAATTTTGAGGTTCTTTCTGCAATCTCTTTTTCATTTTGCAGTTTTTCGATTTTTTTATGATTTGAAATATCAATTGAAGTGCCGATCACGCCGATAACATTTTTTTTGTTATCGAACAAGGGAACGAGATTGGAAAGATAAAATACTTCCCTTCCATCCGGTAGCAAAACTGGTTTATTTTCAATATTTAATTTTGGTTCACCGGTTGATATAACCTCTAGCACGTCTTGTTTCCAGGATGCGGTATGTCCAGCAGTCCATTTTGCTATTTTTCCTATATCCTCATGTGTTTTACCTATTATGTCTTGTTTGGAATTAAGACCCATAAATTTGGCTGTATTATCGTTGCAGCCTAAGTAAACACAATTTCGATCTAACCAATAAACATCGCCAGCCATATATGTAATAACACATTCCAAAAAGTTGTTATCAAATATCCTTGTTTTTTTAGTATTATTCATTGGGCCGAGTTTAATAGCATAAGCAAAAAATAAAAAGTTAATGAAATATTATTTAGGATACCGCTTTATAAACGGAAAAATCTTTTTTACCAACTCCGCATATGGGACACTCCCAATTTTCTGGTAGGTTTTCGAAAGATACTCCGGGATTGATATCACTATCAGTATCACCTATTGCTGGATCGTAAATATAACCACAAACATTGCAAACATATTTTTCCATAAATTTTCCTTTATATCCACGACGTCTGATACTACCAAATTGAAGAGGTTAATGCAATTGGGACGCGGGGGCAAATCCTAAGCTAAAAAGTCATCATTACGCTTACAACACAGCATCCGGCATCGCTAAAGTAAGAGATTATCTTGATATTGTAAAAGAATTAGAAAAAGCTACCCCAAAAAATACTGACCTTCGAAACCTATTCATTACCCACAAATATATATTGTTAGCGAAGAAAATAGAAGGTGGCAAAAAGGCGAAAAACCACTTGTTACACATTATAGCGCTTCCCTAAATTATAGAGTCTGATAGCCGCAGTGTCTATACCAATTTGTCAAATCAGTTGATTGAATGCTCATAAAAGCAACCTTTAATGATATTGCAAATTTATCTAACGTTCTTGCTGATTCTTTACGTAAACAAGTTTTAATCTTTCCCCACATCTGTTCTATAGGATTTAGATCTGGCGAGTATGGTGGTAAATAAATTAGTTTGGCTCCAGTTGATTCGATGGCTTCTTTTACACCGCAAACTTGATGAAAAGCCACGTTATCCATAATCACAACATGACGCTTTTGTAAAACTGGACATAAACATCTCGTGATGAAGTTTAAAAATATTTCTCCATCAGCCGCCCATTCTCCATACAATGCTGCTTCTATTTTTTCAAAACTTATAGCACTTAGCATGGTTAGTCGATTACCTCGATTAAAAGGAACAGCATTAACAACTCTTTCTCCACCAGGAGCTCTACCATACAATGGAGCCATTCGTAAATTAGCACCAGATTCATCTAAGAAAATTAAATCTCGTACTGGAATATCCTTGATTACCTCAAGATATTCTTGCCGTTTTTTTTAACATCATCGCGATCTCTCTCAGCAGCGTAACGACTTAACTTCTTTCGCCGTAAATTTAATTTCAAACAAGCCCTCGACAATATAGACCTACCAGCTTTTATCTTTCTTTTTTTGTAATATAACTCCGATAGCTCTGCTAAAGTGATCGCTGGTTTATTCTGAATAATTTTTTGTATAGTTTCATACCCCATTTCATCAATCTTGCTCGGCCTTCCTTGGTTACCTTTTTTTGGCGATAAATCTCCATCTTCTCGATACTGTTTTACATAACGCTTTACGCTATTCACGCTTACTTTAAAGCTTTTAGCAACTTTAGAGTAACTTGTATTCTCATCTTGATACGCCCAAACAATCTTTTTACGTAAATCTATTGAGTATGCTGCAGTCATTTGCTCCTCTCATTCAGAAAATAACGAGAAGACTATAGCATGTCTCTGCAATTTAGGGAAGCGCTATAAACAATAGGGAGAGTCATAAAGTCAAACAATCAAATTGCAAAATAATTTAGTTAAGTTCATTATACATCGGTTCTTGATGGTTTGTTTTTAATGACAATTGATTTTATAATCAAAATTTAAATCATCCGATGAGACATGGAAGGCAGAATCGAGGTTAGTATGACGCAGGTCTAGGAAGGAGGATAAATAAAATTTAACCATGATATCTGGATCCTATATTCTTGAAATCAAGATTCAATGTATGTCGATTTTTTTATAGGCAACTGCCATGTTGTATATTGGTACTGGCTTGGCGTTTATCAGTGTCTTTCCTTGTAATATTCACCGTATCCAACTTTCTATTTTCATCAGCATTTGCATCATATTCGGCAATAGAAGGCAAATCTACTAAAAGCGAGGTTAATTTTGTTAACGATCATGCTAGAAGCAGTTATAAATATTTCAACACACAAATCGGTCAGCTAAAAAAGAAAACTCTTTCATCTCAAAATAAATATCAGCCATATTTTGAATTAGGCGGAGCTAAGTATTTTAATCAAAAATCTGGTGCAGCTAATATATACGATTTATTCATTCCATTATTTCAAAAAGACAATCAACTATTTTTTACTGACTTGAGAATATTAGATCGTAGCGGTAGTTCTTTTGAGGGCAATGCGCATATTGGATATAGAAAACTATATCCAACCACTAAACAAATGATTGGTATTTATGGAGCCTTCGATCGCGGAAGCAGTGATAATAAAAATATTTTTAATCAATTAACCTTGGGCTTTGAGTATTGGCAAAATAAATTATTTATAGGTAGTAATATATATATGGTTGTAGGAAAAAGTATACAATCAATAAAAGAGGTAACGATAGGAGAGAAAAAAAAGACTGATGAAAAAAATGTTACAAGATTAAAACTGAAGGATCGGTACTACGAACAGGCTGTTTCAGGAGTAGATGTAGAATTAGGGTGTATGGTTATAGATAATCTAACCACTTATATGGGAGGATATTATTTTTCAAGCAAAGATACTGATACTGTTGTTGGTTCTAGAATCAGATTAATTTATGATGTTAAACCAACAGCCAAACGTATCTTGGGTGTTTTAGATAAAATAAGCATTGAAGTGGGCGCTCAACATGACAAGCTAAGAAGCAATACTGCATATATCGGAGTCAAGTTTAAAATAGGTTTAAGTAATTTTCAAAAAAGCAGTTATATTTTTGGTTTTGAGAGTCATATGGTAGATCTTATTCGACGTGATATGGATATCGTAGTAGCAAATAAGAGAACACCAGAAAGAATAGAGGAAATAGTAGAAACAATACCAATGAGACCGCAACAATCAGAGGAAGGTATTTTATCAGAGAATGACACACAGCAAGATGTAAAAAATAAATTTGAGGCTTGTGTAAAAAAAAATCATCCGGACAAAAATTCTAATAAAGATATTCAAAAGTGGTATAGTTGCTTAAAGCTTTATGAAAAGCTAAAAAGACGTAAAAATGTTAATGCTAATCCAAAAGCTAATCCTATCCTAAAACCAAACTCTGAAAGCAGCAATAGTAGTGGTATTATCATCAAGGCGTTTGAGAATCATAACATACTAAATCGCAATTTATATCCGCAAGTGCTTTTCTTAGATCGCCTAGAAACAGGAGATGGTTCTGCTGCAGTAGCTATTGATAATAACAGACTAAATTTACAGATACTAATCATAGAATATTCAAAAACAGCAGTTGGCTTTGTTAAGGCAAATATTGATAGTATTCAGAACGTATTTGATAAGCAAGATGATGATTTATGTTTGCGGATTCAAGACAAAGACATGCCTACACTGCTTGAACAATTGCCAAATATTATATTAGTTAGTGATCTCACAATTACTCATAATAGATCATCTGATAGACAAATATATAGCGTTGTTAACTGTAAAAAAGATAATCTAACTAGTCGTCAATATGGAAATATTTTTTCTCTTTATGCCAATGGTTGTAATTTGTACATTAATGCAGATCCCGAAGAAATAACAAAACTACAAGGCAATGCTTTTTCGGTAAATATTCGGTCGTCAATTAATGGTTCTAACAAAGATTTAAAATTAGTGTTCGATGATATTTATCCGCTTATTGAAGAAAATGAAAAATATTCAGAATATGAAATGGCCTATTTTTCCTATATAGATTCTACGAGTTTTTTCGAGAATAAAGATGGTCGCAGGACGGGGTTGTGTTTTCTGAATAGTAGACTATATAGTTGTTGGTACGATAGTAAAGTGTATAAGGGTATATTGGAAGGCGGTGGTCATATAGATCATGATGCTATAGTAAAAATTTTTAAGATAGAAAATGATAATGGCTCAATGACCATAAAAAGATTTGCTGTAGCGCGACAAATTTACGATAAATCTAGTATGCTTTTCAATGAATGGAACTTGGGTATAAAAAAAATCGGACTCTTTGAGCGGGTTGTTGGAACGATTGAAAACATACTCAATTTTAACTTTAAAAATTTTGGGCACTATGAAACGCCAAATAGTGCAATTGTAATGAATGTGTTAGAACATGTTTTTTATGGTACTTCCAGATGGTCGTTCATATCCGCTTACATACGTAATTTTTACGAAGAACCATTATCCAGATTATGGTATATATACTTAAACCGCTTATCTTGGCAAGAGCTAACTGATCGTATAATAGAACAGCTCGCTATTCCTGGTATTATAAATAGGCTATACGATGCAAAAAATGAAAATGGGGATATTATTTATTATGCTAATGTTATCTTTGGATATTCACTAGACACTATTACGCAGGTCTCAATGTTAGGAATGGCACCAATAGAGTTTATGTTGCTCCCATTATCGTTATGGATTTACCCGGATTTGACTAAAGATCTTCCCAATCTTTTTTGGAAATCGTTGGCATATGAAAAATACGACAACCGTATGAACCATCTTCTGAAGGATTATTCGGTGTTAATATCGTTAACATATACAACATCAACGGAAAGTAATAATATTGCTTCATTGCAACAAGATTTTGCCACAATACAACAACCACGAGATATAAGCCTTGATTCATATTCTGCAATTGAATACCCTATAAATAATGTATTGGATTGTATTGATAAAGCATATAGCTCAGATGATTTATTATTTGGGGTAGGATCACCAATTAATAATTTAGATAAATATCTTAGTTATGATCAAATGCCATTAACACCATCAAAACATAATGGCTATGAAGATAACCTGGAATCTCTTCTATTTGATATAAATAGTTTCGACCCTGATCTTTTGAAGTATTCTGAGTTAGATTATTTGCTTGGCTTCACCAGTTGCGTATTCCGATGAAATCGATCAATCATTCCGATTCAAACCGATCAATGATTCCAGTCCAAACCGATCAGTAATTCCAGTCCAAATCGATTAACGATTCCGATCCAAACCGATCAAAAAAATCAAAGCGAAAGACCTTTGTTATAATTTAGTTATTTATCCCTCTTATTCAGATTTTCATTACGAAATTTACGCATAGAGTCGTCACCTTTTAATTCTAACCGATAAGCGTTGTGTACCAGTCGATCCATAATAGCGTCAGCCAAAGTTTTATCTCCAATGGCTTCATGCCAGAGTTTAATTGGCAGTTGACTGGTAACAATAGTAGAGCATTTTTCATGACGATCGTCTAGTAGCTCTAATAAATCACGACGTTGCTCATCTGTAAGAGGAGAAAGTCCCCAGTCGTCTAAAATCAAAACCTCGACCTTTGCCAGCTGTTTCATTTTTTTATTATAGCTACCATCGCCTCGTGCTAAACCCAAATCTGGCAGAAGTCTTGAGAGGCGACTGTAATAAACAGAGTTTCCTTCTAAACAAGCTTTATGTGCCAAAGCGCAAGCAAGATATGTTTTGCCTGTACCAGTTGCACCAATAATTAAAACATTGCGGTGCATTTTTATCCATTGGCAATTAGATAAAGTAAATACGAGCTTTTTATCAATACCACGTGATGCGCGATAATCAATATCTTCTACTGACGCTGTTTGTTTTAAAGCTGCATTGCGAAGCCTTGTTTGTAATTTTCTATTTTCACGATCACAAATTTCACGGTCAATTATTAACCCTAATCGTTCTTCGAAGCTCATACTTTCTACTTGCGGTTGATCAAGCTGGTTTTCTAATGCTTTAGCCATTCCTAGTAAACGTAGTTTTTTTAAATTTTCAATTGTTGGATGTATTAACATTTTTTCTCCTATATTATTAAATTACTGTACAGGCGGAAGCGCTGATGACAGTGACGTAACTTGAGGCGGCTAATCCCGCCTCATCAATTACAAGTTACGTCTCTAAATACTTCAGGGGTTTAAGGGGACAGCGTCCCCTTATTCAAAATAATCACCTCCTCTAATGTTTTCATGTTCTTCTTTTGTTGCTGTTAAAGTTTCCGATGAACTTACTGGCACGTTATCTAAATTATTTTTTAGAATAGACGCTATGTTGTGATAACTGTAGGCTCCTATTTTTAAAGCGCGGACACATGCTGCTTCCAACCGTAGTTCAGTATAGCTCTTACCAAGATGCAGGATCCCAAGGCATGCACGAAAGGCTAATTGTGGATGCTCTTTAGTTTCGATAACTTTCTCAACTAATTGCGCTGTTGCCATTCCTATTTTTCGAGCCCAATTAATAATTCGTTCCGGAGTCCACTCGACATATTTCTGATGAGCCTTAGGCATATGCTCTTTCAATGTTGTATGTCGTCTATGTATGTAACTGCGCATGTGAACCGCTATTCTTTTTGAACGATAAAAAATTTCAACTGTTTGATCAGTAAATCTCACATCCAAAATTTTTTTAATAAAAGTATACGGAACGCTGTAAAAGTGTTTATCCAATTCAATATGATAATCAGGACCCAGTCTTGCCTTTGCCCATTCAGCGAATTTGTAGGGCGTGCTTGGTAGTGGTTTTAAAGCTGGTTTATCTAACTTCTCAAATTGGCTTAACCGTGATCCTGATAATTTTTGGAAAGCTTGCGAATTAATTTTTTTCAATAAAATTGCTATCGGTTCATTTACTTCTACCAAACTAAAAAAAGTTTGATCGCGTAATTTTGCTAGAATTTGGTACTGTATAATTTGTACGCTTTTTTCCGCCAAACTTTTATCTTTTGGTTTTCTTACGCGCGCAGGCATAACTACAAACCCATAATGCTTTGCCAGGTCATGATAAGTTGGGTTAATATCTGGCTCATAGCGATGGGCAAGGACAGTGCAATTTTTTAAATTGTCAGGCACCGATATCTCTGGAACACCGCCGAAGAATTTAAGAGCTCGACAATGTGACTCTATCCAATCCTGCAAAGATTGTGTCATTGTCGCTTCAGCGTAGATGTATCCAGACGCGCCAAGCACAGCAACAAAAATCTGTGCTTGATGTATATAGCCTTGCCCATCGCTTATAGGAATAGTGCCTCCTGCATAATCGACAAACATTTTTTCGCCAGCTTTATGATCTTGACGCATCCATGTGTCTAATGGCTTTTTCCATAGCAAGTAAAGATCGCAAAACCGACTGTAGCCTATTCCCATTGGATACGATTCTCTGTACTCGTTCCACAGTAACATTAACGTTACGTGTTTGCGTTTTAGCTCATCATGAATTTTAGACCAATCCAACTCACCTCGCTCTTCCTTTGGTATTGCTTGTCTTGGCGGAGAGTAAAGCTGTTTCTCCAATATCTCATCATCTATGTTATCTGGCAGCGGCCAGCTAAGATTAGCTAAATTAGCCCTGCGCAAACATTCATGTACAGTACTGCTGCTAATTGCCAAACTATTGGCGATTTTTTGGTTTCCCATTTCAAGAGCAAATTTTAAACGTAATATTTCCCGAATTTTTCTCATTGTTATATGACCTCTCATTTTGTATCTCCAAATTTTAATTAATCTTGGAAGTACAACTTATTTTGAAAAAACAATCAGGTTTTAAATCTGATTATTGTGGGTCATTCGACATGAAAGTTTTGATCGATTTGAACTGGAATCGTTAATCGATTTGGACTGGAATTACTGATCGGTTTGGACTGGAATCATTGATCGATTTGGATCGGAATATGCAACCAGTGAGAAAGACAATAACCTACTACCCTCATATAAACGTACAAAAAACATAGATGAAGATTTATATGAAACATTGACATTGAAAATCGATAGAGTCAAAGAAAAGATATCTGATAAAGAAGCAGATATTAGGAACTTAAAAGACACAATTAGCCTGGAAAAACGTGATCTTATACTGCTGCATGAAAAGCTTGAAAAATGTACTGATGAATCTCTTATAGCCCGTGATATCCAAAATGTCAGAGACTCGTATAAAGAAGAAAAAACATTTAAAAATAGCAATATTGCATATATACAAAAAAGAGAAAATCAAGCGGTAAAAAGTCTATTGATTAAAATTGAAAATGATGAGAAGCGTGTTCTTAGAGATATCAAAAATACAGAAAACTCTTTAAAAAAATATGTTTCTGAATTAGAATTGATGGATGAATCACTAAACTCTTTGCATAAAATATATATAAATCTTTTAGAATCGTTGCCTGGATTATATGTGCCAGAAAAAAGCTGCGAGAAATTACGGTTTGAAACGCAAGTTCAACAATTTGAATACGACACAAGCACAGATGAAAATCTTTTGTCACCTCCAAAGTTTCCAGAGCTGCAGAATATATAAGTTCAACAAATTAAAGATGGTAAAAATAGAGTAGATGAACAAAATGTGGTTCTGTTGCAAACGGGAGTCAAAAATTGAAAAATTGCACCAAACAATAATAAATAGACAGAAAATAGAAGGTGGCAAAAAGGCGAAAAACTTCTCGTTTATTGGTGCCCGGGGCCGGAATCGAACCGGCATGGAATTTAACTTCCGAGGGATTTTAAGTCCCTTGCGTCTACCAATTTCGCCACCCGGGCAAAAAAAGGCAAGAAAAAAAGGCTGGGGTCGGAATTGAACCGGCGTACGCGGTTTTGCAGACCACTGCATGGCCACTCTGCCACCCAGCCAAAACAAAAAAAATGTCCGCCTAAAAGCGGACATTATCATCACTATAAAATGGAGCGGGAAACGAGACTCGAACTCGCGACCCCAACCTTGGCAAGGTTGTGCTCTACCAACTGAGCTATTCCCGCACAATCAAAAGCTGACACTATAAACATAATTTAATAATTTTCAAATATCTTTTGTTAAATCCGGCCAGGCTGTTTTGAGATACATATACATGGACCACAAAGTCAGACCAACTGCAAAATATAACAAAATAATACCCAAAATCAAAAACTTATTTCCAAATGCGGGACAATGTAACAACAATGAGCCCACTGCAAACATCTGCAATGTTGTTTTTATTTTAGCAACCCAGCATACAGCGATACTGGTTTTCTTACCAATTTCAGCCATCCACTCACGCAGTGACGAAATAATAATTTCTCGACCAATAATTACCGCGGCAGGAATCGTAATATAAGCCTCACCCATTTCTGCAACAATCAAAATTAAAGCAATTGAAACAACCAATTTGTCTGCTACCGGATCCAAAAACGTACCGAATTTAGTTGTCTGGTTTAAATTTCGCGCCAAATATCCATCAAACCAGTCTGTCAAAGCAGCAAAGGCAAAAAAAACTGTCGCCACTACATGACCAAACTTCCCTGGTATGTAAAATGCAATAACAATAGCAGGAATTAAAAAAATCCGAATATACGTTAATAGCATAGGGACATTCATTTTCTCAGTCTCTTTTTGCGAACCAAAAGGAAAAAATCACAATGTTTTTATTGTACGTCATTGCTATTCAGCATGCAAATACTCGTAAACACGCCGCGCCAAATTGCAGCTTATCCCTTTTATTTTTGCCAAATCATCAATTCCAGCACCCTTCAATTCTGTCAAACCACCAAAATGTTTTAATAAGGTCATCTGCCGGGATTTGCCAACTCCAACAATGTTACCTAAAATTGATTGCCGTCGCAGTTTTACCATTTTTTTCCTATGTCCAGTTATGGCAAATCGATGTGACTCATCCCGAATTTGCTGGATAAAATGTAATGCCGGCGATTGTGGCGCTAAAATCAAAGGATCCTTCCTACCATAAATATAAATTTCTTCTAAACCAGGCTTACGCCCTGAACCCTTAGCAATTGCCATTAAAAAAATATTATCAATCTGCAATTTTTGTAACACTTGCGCTGCTATATTAAGTTGTCCCCTGCCTCCATCAATCACAATAACATCAGGCAAATCTCGCAAATCACCATAGCGACGCGATAACGCTTCACGCAGCGCGCCATAATCATCGCCAACATTAGTAGTTTTAATATTATACCGTCGATAAGCGCTTTTATTTGCTCCATATTCATCAAAAACCACGAGCGCTGCCACTTGTGCCTCCCCCATAGTATGGCTTACATCAAAACATTCAATGTGTCGTGGCAGAGCCGATAAATGCAGAATATCCTTAAAATTTCTTAGACGCTCAAAATAACTCGCGGCACTTGCCAAATGCGTTTTTAATGCATTTGAAGCATTAGCCTCAGCTGTAGTAATCAAATGTTTTTGTGCACCCGTAATATGATCGGATATCACAACTTTACGTTTAAACTTTTCACTTAAAAGTATCGAAAAACCTAGGCGGTCTTGCAATTTAATATTAACTAAAATCTTATCAGGAACAATCTCACTGATTTCATTTTGCAAATAATGTTGGGTAAGAAAAGTCATCAAAATTTCATCGGGAGATAAATTAAACTTAGGCGCTATAGGAAAATATGTTTTATTTCCCAGAAGCATTCCACTTCGTACAAATAAAATATCAATACAAATTGCACTCTCATTAGTTGCCAGCGCAATTATATCCAAATTGCTAGTTCCTTTAGTTATTGCCTGCTGGGTCTGTACTTTACGGATACTAATAATTTGATCTCGATAGATTGTCGCCTGCTCATAATCTAATCTGGCTGCCGCCACATCCATTGACTTGGTAAGTTGTTCAACAATATAGTTACTTTTATTACTCAAAAATTGTTCAACCAATTTTACTTGGGATGCATACATTTCCTTATCAACGAAGCCCGCGCATGGCGCACTACAAAGTTTGATCTGATGAAACATACAAGGACGCGTGCGACTCTGTAAAAAACCGTCCTGACAAACTCGCAACTGAAAAATTTTCTGCAGCAAATCAATGGTAAAATTAACTGCTTTAGCGCTTGGAAATGGACCAAAATATTTTCCCGGGATTTTATCAGTAGCCGCACGTATCACACTCAAACGTGGAAAATCATGTTGGGACAAAAATAAGTAAGGGAACGATTTATCATCTTTAAATAAAATGTTATAACGTGGCTTGAGCGTTTTGATCAAATTACTTTCAAGCAATAAAGCAGCATTCTCATTAACGGTAATAATAATTTCGATATTCTTTACTTGCGCCATAAACGCAAGCGTTTTTGGGTCTTTGACGGAGTAAAAATAATTACGTAGACGATATTTTAGATTTTTAGCTTTACCAACATACAAAACCTTATGCCCACCATCCACCATCTGGTAAACACCAGGCTTATTTGGTAGAGATTTTAAGAATTGTTTAGGATTGCTCAGCATCTATAATGGCGGAGAGAGTGAGATTCGAACTCACGGAGGGCAGTACCCTCAACGGTTTTCAAGACCGCCGCTTTCGGCCGCTCAGCCATCTCTCCAAAAAGAAAAAGTTGTTTTTGTCATCTTCTAGAATTTTATGCTAATATAATAACACATTATCCGTCAACTTACTTAATGAGGTAAAAATGCAAATCGAAAACACTGAATATGTTGTTTTAGGCAAAAAGGCTAAAGTTTTAGCCAGCAATCAAGTATTACGCAAAACTTATTTTTTATTAAGCCTAACTCTATTGTTTAGCGCCGCAATCTCTTTCGTAACGATGCGTGGCTTCCTTCCTATGCCTGGTCCCGTGTTAACTATCATCGGCATGTTTGGCTTGATGTTCCTTGCCCAAGCACTGCGTAACAGCAGCTGGGGGTTATCGGCAGTGTTTGCTTTCACTGGATTTATGGGTTATGCGCTTGCTCCATTATTGAGCGTTTACCTGCATACATTTTCTAATGGTGGCGCTTTAGTTCTAACAGCTCTTGGCGGAACTGGAGTTATTTTTATGGCTCTTTCACTTTATGTTCTAATCACACGAAAAGATTTCAGTTATTTAGGCGGGTTTCTATTTGTAGCGATTACCGCGGCATTTCTTGCTTCAATCGCCAGCATATTTTTTCATGCACCTCTTTTACAAGTAATAGTTTCTTGTGCTTTTATCTTGATCAGCTCAGGTCTGATTTTATTTCAGACCAGCCAAATTATTTCTGGTGGTGAACAGAATTATATAATGGCAACCATTTCGTTGTACGTATCACTATTTAATTTATTTATCAGTTTATTAAATGTTTTAAGTTTCTTTGGCGGTAGACGCAATTAACAACCCTATTTCGGTAGGCAAAAATATAGGAATGGAATGCCTTTAATTTTTGGTATGATTCTAGGATTGTTTTCACTAGCAGCTTTTGCTGGTGAGTATTACATGCCGCCACTAGGTAATGACATCATTGGTCAAAACTATATTATTACTGTGCATCAAGGGGAGAGCTTAACCACAATTCGTCAGGGACATGGGGTTAGCTATGACGAGCTGCTCAAAGCCAACCCCAGTATTAATTTTTATAGATTACGAGTAGGACAAAAAGTAATTATTCCCAAACAATTTATCCTTCCCAAATATCGTCGTGGCATAGTGATTAATACTGCAGAACTGCGCATTTATTATTTTACTCCTGACGGCAGATATGTTTATACATTTCCTGCTGGCCTTGGGCGGGTTGATTGGCGCACTCCACTCACATCCGCTACTGTTGTACGCAAAGAGGAATATCCATCGTGGCACGTTCCCAAAGACATCCGTAACTATGTGTTACAAAAAACCGGAGAGTTATTACCGGAAGTTGTACCCCCAGGACCAAAAAATCCACTTGGTAACTATGCCCTTTATTTAAGCAAAAGTGGCTATTTAATTCATGGCACTAATGCACCAACCAGCGTTGGTACATTTATAAGCTCAGGTTGCATACGTCTTATGCGGGAACCAATTGAATTATTATACCAAGAAGCTCAAGTTGGTACGCCAGTTCACATTATTCATCAACCTAATAAAGCTGGGTGGGCTGGCGATAAACTTTATTTAGAGTCTCATTCCCCTATTGAAGGTTACGCAGAGCAACCTGAGTCTGAATTAAATGAAATAGATACTAGGTCAATAATTTATGAAGCCATCCACTTACGTCCAGCATATATTGACTGGGACGCAGTTTCTCGCATCACCAATAGCCAGCGTGGCATCCCCCAGCAAATTGGCACTAGATTCACCATAAATGATTGAATTTAATAGTAGAATTTAAACAAAACCCTGCTTTAGCAATAAGCTGCTATAATTGTCGCATAGCTTGGTAAAACAAAGAGACAACAGCAAAATGAAAAAGATAATATATGCCGTAATTTTATTCTTTATTTTTTCAAACAGCGCCTTGGCCGCGAAAGAAACATCAATCGATGTTACCGCAAAAGATATTGCTGCTAAAACCAGCAACTTAAAACCAAAAGTCATCAAACTTGCCATAGAAGCATTTTATCGTGCTAAACGAGCCGGCATTACCATTAAAAAACCGGTCTTAACGGTAATTGACTACACTCTGGCATCTACGCAAAAACGCTTGTGGGTAGTAGATCTTGATAGCAAACAAGTCCTATATACTTCTATGTGCGCTCATGGTAAATATAGCGGTGAAAATTATACAACAAGTTTTTCTAACAACATGGGCAGCTTGCAAACGAGTATTGGCTTGTTTTTAACGGAAGATACCTATTTCGGCCGTGATGGTTATACCTTACGTTTAGAAGGACTAGAAAAGGGCTTTAACGATAATGCTAAAGATCGTCTGATCGTCTTTCACGGCGCTCCATACGTAAATCAAAAATTTGCGGCAGTTGCTGGTAGAATTGGCCGCAGCTGGGGGTGTCCAGCAGTAGAAAAACCTTTGGCCGAACCAATTATCAATACCATCAAAGGTGGAACTTTAATTTTCTCATTTTACAATCATCCGCAATGGCTAAGGGAATCGAAGTTTATTAATAACGAGGTTTAACCAATAGCCACACCTAAATTAAAACCAAATTCAATCTCTGTACCCTACTTTTGGTAAAATTTAACACGAGTCTAATTCATAATTTATATCCATACACATTCTCTAAAATTCTAAACGCATTGCTTATTCCATGCGAAACGGCCAATGTTACGCAAAAGCAAACAAGGCACGCCTCAAAATGACAGCCTAAAGAAAAACATCTATACTACGTCTATGATGAAAGAAAACGTAATAACCTTGTCTGCCCTAGAAAAAAATCACGAAGCTATTATTGTTGCAGTTACTGCTGGGCATAAAGCAGCAAAAAGATTGGCTGATTTAGGTTTAACACCCAACACCACAATAAAAATTCTTAGAAGAACCTTGTTTTGCGGACCGATGGAAATTCAGGCTAGAGGATCAAAATTAATTTTAGGGAAAGGGGTAACAACAAAAATCTTAGTAAGAAAACTATGATACAAAAAAAATTAAATTTGGTACTGGTAGGATCTGCTAATGTTGGAAAATCTGTAATTTTTAATTATTTGACAGGCCTACATCAACATATTGGCAATTGGCCGGGAAAAACCATAGAAAAAGCAGAAGGAACCCTGCATTACAAAGGATATACCATCGATGTTTTAGATTTACCAGGAATCTGTTCTTTATCTACCTATTCTTTGGAAGAATTAATCACACGCGAACATATTATTTCTGTAAAACCAGATTTCATAATAAGTGTTATTAACGCCGCCAATCTAGAAACAAATCTAATTTTGACTCTACAACTCCTAGAATTAGAAAAACCCATGGTTTTAGCTTTAAACATGGTTGATCTGCTTAAAAAAAATGGTATTAACATTGACCTTGAAAAGCTTGAAACAATTTTGGAGATTCCTGTTGTTCCAGTTGCCGCCATTCATGGTAAGGGCGTGACTGAGGTTTTAGATCGTGGCATCATCTCCTTGGTACATCAAAAAACCAGGTCTAACACATTAAAATATGGAAAAGAAGTTGAAGAACGGATTGAACAACTAGATCAAATGTTACAAAATATAGAGTCTGCATATCCCAAAAGATTTATTGCCATAAAACTCCTAGAAAAAGATGAAGAGATTGAAAAGCTACTCAAAATAAACCACCCAGAAATATTAGAAAAAGTGAAAAGCCTAAATTTAGAATTAGAAAAAATTCACGGCCATAGTTCTGCTCTCGTAATTGCTGACGAAAGATGTCTATTAGCATCACACATAGCCAAAAAGGCAATGACAATAACCAAACCCCAAAAAATCAGCATAGGCGAAATACTCGACAATTTAACCGGACACAAAATACTTGGATATCCTATAATGGCGGCTATTTTAGGCTTAACGTTTTTTGCTCTTTTTAAGGGCGGAGCCTATGTTTCTTCATTATTAGATCAGCTCCTGACCACTCTTCAAATAAATTTTTACAATACCTTTGGTAATACCTTGTTATCTTCATTGATATTCAGCGGCATTTCGAGCTTTTTTGCGTTACTTGCTCTTGCCTTACCGTTTATTTTGCCGTTTTATTTCATCTTATTTATTTTAGAAGGCCTTGGCTATTTAGCGCGGGTGGCTTATTTGATGGATAATTTGATGCATAAATTGGGCATCCATGGCAAAGCTTGTATCCCTTTAATCCTTGGTTTTGGTTGCAATGTGCCAGCGTGTCTTTCATGCAGAATCATGGAAACTCAAAGAGAGCGTTTTATTACTTGTTTATTAACTGTATTTGTTCCTTGTAGCGCTGTT
This sequence comes from Gammaproteobacteria bacterium, assembly GCA_964213355.1. Classification (GTDB taxonomy): domain Bacteria; phylum Pseudomonadota; class Gammaproteobacteria; order UBA9339; family UBA9339; genus JBAXAM01. The sequence continues at coordinate 45,375 of CAXOVY010000029.1, read as the reverse complement.
ACCGTAGTAGTTGCAGGTCTAGTAGGAAAATTTTTAGGGATATATTTTGCTCTCGGACTATATTTTTTTGTTTTTTTTATAATCTTTATCATAGGAAAAATAGCTTCGATAATGACACCCGGAGAGCCTACAGAACTTATTATGGAAATGCCAAGTTATAAGTTACCTAACATCAAAACCATATCCCTATATACTTGGTTTAAGCTTAAAGAATTCATCTATGTTGCTGGCCCCATAGTTATAATTTCTGGAATAGTTATTGAAGGAGCGTCTGCTGCTAAACTTCTTAACCACATCAGTGATTTTTTATCCCCTATTACCTCAAAATGGCTTGGACTGCCGCCAGCCACGGGGATATTGCTTTTTTTCGGCATCTTAAGAAAGGAATTAATTTTAGTATTACTTGCCTCGGTTTTAGGCACTACAAACTTCGCTTTAGTTTTGACTCCAACTCAAATTTTTATTCTAGCCTTAGTAAGCATGTTGTATATTCCTTGTGCTGCTACAATTGCGGCTCTATCCAAAGAATTTGGTTGGCAAAAAGCGCTGCTGATTACTCTATTAAAAATAGCGCTTGCGATAATTGTTGGCGGCTTGGTTTTGAGATTGCTAAATTTTATTAATTTGTTCTCATTCGACAAAATTTAATAAGATCCAATTCATAAAAAATCTTGACTTGGATCTAGCATGTGGGTTTAATTGCACAGTTCAAAAGGCCAGATAGCTCAGTCGGTAGAGCAGAGGACTGAAAATCCTTGTGTCGATGGTTCGATTCCGTCTCTGGCCACCAGTAAAATCAAGGCTTCCAGTCAAATTACTTGATTTTCCCAAAGCTACCTTGCGTGAGATTTGCGTGAGCTACGTTACAGCCAACAACACTTATCACGCTAAGCCTGCCTCTGCATAAGACATTCCAGCATTTGTAGCAGCAGGAATCGTCCCTGCATTTGTACTCCTCAATAAGGTTAAAGTTGGAGTGTTAACGCTTTTTTCTGTTTCACAAACTTTATTTGCTGCCGCAATTAAATTACCTATTTCAGCAGCGGAATAGTGCGTTGTGATTCTTCCTGACCTATGACCCAGCAGATCTTGTCTATCTTCAAAACTCACTCCCGCAGCTCTTAATCTTCTGCCAAAAGTATGTTTTAGATCATGTACTCTAACTTCTAGACCTACTCTTTTTCTAGCTTTCATCCATGCACTATTCAGCATCCTGGCAATTGATCTACCTGCATATGTAAAAACACATTCAGGGTGCTGACCTCTTACCTCATCCACTACTGATCGTGCAATTTTGTTTAACACTACCAGCCGATCCTCACCATTTTTTACTATTGCACCTGGAATAACAAATACCGAAGTATTTAACTCTGGTATTTTTATCTCCCATTCCCATCTTAGTTTGCATATTTCCTGATCACGACAACCAGTGTTCACAGCAAATAACGCCATTCGTCTAAGATGTAATGGTGATTCCTTAAACAACCTTTTTTGTTCTTCCCAATTTAATGGACAAGGCTTACGAGCATCGTTTATAGGTAATAATTTAATTTTTGGTGCACTATTCAGCCACGTTAAACTATTATCATCTATCCACTCACTCGATGCTAAATTCAAAATATGGCGAACAATTTGCAAACCAGAGTTAACTGTTCTATTTTTTCTGCCAGCTTTCTTTTTAGCTTCAATAAAAGGCTGTAAAGCTCCTATGTGTACAGCTTCAATAGGAAGATCACCTATGTACTTATCCAACATCTCAAGTTGTTCAGCATCAGACTGGATACTTTTCTTATGCTGGTTTTCCATCAAAAACTTGGTAGCAGCTTCTCTAAACTTGCGTTTAGGTCTAGCTCCATACAAAACAACTTGCCTCAAGTTTTCAATACGCATTGCTAAGAGTTTTTCTGCCTCTTCGAGCGAATCAGAGCCACTGCTTTCGCAAATTCTGCGTCCAAAAACTTTTTTGTCGATATACCAGATGCCTCTACGTTTCTGAAGCCCTGGTGTTTTTTTACGTCCCATAATTCTACCCTCATATTATAGGGACGCCCACTACAGGACTTATAGTAATCTACCCATTGGTCTAAGTCCAGCCGATCAAACGCTTTTCCCTGTTTCCCTATTGGTATTTCAATTAGAAATGGCCTTACCTCTTTATTAAAACGATTTCTATCCATACCAAGGTATCGTGGTATATCACGTAATCTAATTAAACGTGGTAATAAACATTCATTTTTACTCATGGGCTATCCCTTTTTTATACTTACTACCTCATATTACACAATTATTTGTAAAAAGTTTTTTACAAATAAAAAGACAGTTTTTGGCTTATGTTTTTTTACCAATAAATTAAAGTTAGCCTATATTTACAGAGTTATTTGCGTTTTCTTACTCCTGTTTTTTGGTCTATAAAAACGAAAAAATCCCCCTTTATTTGTAAAAAACTTTTTACAAAGTTTCGTATAGAATTCTTTTTGAAATATTTGAAATAGATGTTTTTGTTAGTTACTGATGATGAGCAAGAAGTGATAATTCTAAGAAATAGCGATAAATATAGCGGTGCTATCACATAAGTAAAATAATTTACTCCAGTTTGGATTGTTTTAATAACTTTTTTATCAATCATTACTGGAGAACAAGGATGAAAATGATTAATGAAGCTTCAAGGTACGTTATTGTTGCTATTCGTAAAGCAGAGAGAATAGTTGGTTCTGCTACAAAATTAGTTCAAAGGTTAGGGGTAAGTAGACAAAGATTTAATTATTGGAAGCAAAGTGGCGAAGTACCATACGAGATAGCTGTACAAATATATGTGATTACTGATGGCAAAGTAACTATTGAAGAGTTATGCCCTAAATTTAGGTTTTTAACAAAACAAATGAAAGGTACTTTTTTAAAAACAATAAAGGAACAGCTAATGCAATTTGTGCAAAGTTTGTTGTTGTAAGTATTAAGACAATATATGACGTAGTCGACAAGCTAAGCTCTGCGATGGTTTTGCGTGTAATAGAGTTTAAGCATTAGACCATTACTTTTATACAGGTTCTAACGTAGAGAGTTTATTGCCTAAAAGTTAGAACGTTTTTAATGCCGGAGCTAAATGCTGTTGGAAGCTCAATGCCTGTATTTATACTAATTATATATTTAGTTTTTGTTTAATTAGATGTTGGCAAAAAGAATGAAACAATTTTCAAAATTATATTCTGATTTTTGGATTAATTACGATAATGTCGAAGTAATGAGCTTAGGCATTGATGCTCAGCTTATGGGGCTATATCTGCAGGGGAATCACCATCACAATATGTTGGGAACCTACTATCTGCCACTGCTTTATATAGCAAGCGATCTGAGACTATCAGTCAAGCGAGTAAAAACCATTTTAGAGAAGTTATGCAGTATAAATTATTGTAGGTACGATTATAAGACTCAATACATTTGGGTTTGTGATTTGGCATTTGAACAAATTGGAATAAATATAGGCGCTAAGGATAATCGTATCAAAGCGCTGCAAGCTGTGTGGGAATCATTACCATTGCAGCTAGAGTTTTTAGAAGGCATATATAATAAGTACCATGCAGGTTTTTATTTGAAATCGCGAGTTTGTAAAAATTCTCCAAAAGATAATTGTCATCTAATGGAAACTGATGATGACAATGAAGAAACAGGAAAGAAGTTATCACCCAAAATATTCTTATCCATAATCAATGATAAAAACTCAGACAGTCACTCTGCATCGTCATTAGAGAATTCACCATCAATTCTCTCCTCCTTCGAAAGTGGTTCAAAAGTTCCAGAGAGTTCTTTGAATACTGAGAGTTCGGATATTAGTTGCCAGGAGAGCTTTTCCGAACCATCTTTGGAAGATAGGGACGGTGCTTTAGCAGAAGTTTCTTTCGATACCCCAGATAAGAGCGTTGGTAATACCATAAGTTGTGTTGTATCGACACTAGACTCATCAAGCCCATCAAACGAACCTAAAGCTGAAGAATGTATCAATGCTTTAGTATTTTCTAATAATGTTACCGAGGGTATTGCCAATACCTTAGAAGATTTTTCGAAGATCCATTTACTACCCTCTGAAGCACCTTCGAACCTCCTTCAAAGACCCTTTGAAGGGGATTCGAAGCCCCTCCAAAGCCCCTTGGAAGGCCCTTCGGAGCCCCTTCGAAGCAATATAGAATATAGAAGTAAGATTATAGAAGATAGAAATAATAATATAGAAAATAGAAGTAATAAAAAAGAAATAGAAAGAAAAGAAATAAAAAATAAAAAAATAATACCTCCGGATATTACCTCACAGCAATTCGGGTCCTTGGAGGGTGAACTGGTTTATGAAAATTCTTTTTTTCATTTTTCTTCTTTTTTTGAAAACTGTAAAAATATAAAAAATACAGATAATCCGGCAATATCAGGAAAATCTAATAACGATCCTGATATTCAAACGCTAGCGATTCTTCCAGATACCAAAATCAGTACCAATCCCAATCTAAATTCTTCCATAGCTGCGGTATTTGAGCACTGGAAAACAGTAATGCGACATCCGGAAGCTAATCTGGATTACAAACGTAAATTCCTAATTCGTAGAGCTCTACAACTTGGATATAACGTTGAACAGCTGTGTATGGCTATCACCGGATGTTTTCGTAGTCCGTTCTACACCGGTACAAACGAACTAGGACAGCGATATGTTGGATTACACATAATTCTTCGTGATGCTGATCAGATCGACAAGTTTATTTATAACTGTCACAACCCTCCGAAGCCGCACACTGAAGCTGACTGTAGGACACAAGCAAATGTATGTGCTGCTAGTGAGTGGGTTAATAAAAAATCTGATGAATTTGTAAATATTACAGGCGATAACTATGCATAAACTAGACTTAGCAAAATTTGCAGTACTGATTACCAGCATTGGTGAAGTTTACGGCGCTTTGTTTACTAAAGCTTCGATAGACATTTACTGGAATGTGCTGAAAAGTTTTGACTTTGAAGAGGTACGGATAGGTTTTTACCGCCATCTTAAAAATCCAGATGTTGGGAGGTTTATACCAAAACCAGCAGATATTGTTGCAGCTATTGAAGGCAATTCTCAGAATCAAGCGTTACAAGCATGGACCAAAGTAGTCGCTGCTATTCAGTATGTAGGTTGTTATAACAGCATTGCTTTTGACGATTTTTTGGTTCATGCCGTTATCGAAGACATGGGTGGATGGCGCAAGATATGTTTAACTGCTGTAGAACAACTGTCTTTTGTTTCCAGGGAATTTAGGGAGCGTTATCGGGGATATGTAGCTAAAAAACCTATTCGACATCCCAAGTACTTTGTTGGAATTGTAGAGAGCAGTAACAACAGCTTTGGTTATTTGTGTAAACGTAATTTGTTGGTGTTATTCGGTAATAAAGAGAAGACAAAGCAAGTAATTACTAGTGGTACCCATGTTTCCTTAATTTCACTTAGCAATTTACTGGTTTTGTCTTCGATGGATAAGGATCTTATAAAAAATTAACAATTGGAGGGAATAAAGATGTGTGTAAAAAACTACTGCGGTTCTGTCTTAAAAAATAAGAAGTTAATTTTAGTTTTTTTTACTTTGGTTTGGTTATCGAATTCTGTTTTTGCGGCGGATGAGCTCAGCAGTATATTGACCTCAGCAAAAGAAAATTTTGGTTCTGATTCTACTTTTATCAAACTGCTTTATGCAGCGGAGATTATAGCCGGTGGATATGCCTGGCATAAAACCAAACATCCAAGCGCGGTAATTGGTATTGTAGTTTTAGCGTTATTTATAACTTTTGCCCTAAAACATTGGGTGTTTATTTAAGAGATAACAACATGTTTGTTTCTACCAGAAGTTTTTATAAGTTCGCTGTAGAAAATAATAAAAGTGACAAAAGTAATGAAATTGAATAACGAAAGTAAATATTTTATCTGTAAGAAGATTGACGAACCGAAAAGATATGTTGGTTTAACTTTGGATGAGTTTATTCCAATAGTTGTAATAGTAAGTCTATGTTTCTTTTTTGGGAGCCTTCTCACAGGTTTTGGATTAGCTGGAATAGTTTGGTTTGCAATTAGGCATTTTAAAACAGGGCAAGGTCCCGGTTGGTTTTTGAATGTGTTGTATTGGCACTTGCCCTTAGATTATTTACAAGGGATTTTGTTTGTTAAAACACCGCCATCGTCAGCAAGGCATTGGTTGAGTTAGAGAGGTTTGAAAAAAATAAAGCAAGAAAACTAAAACAAGAGATTTGAATATGGAATATAGAGCTGCTCAAACTAAATTACAGATATTACACAGCAGATTACATTATCTGTTGCTAATGAGTGTTGGGCTTTTAATCGCCAATGTATCTTTAGTGTGGCTAGTAGGTTGGTCTTTTTTGCACCAAAAGAGAACTATAGTTCCTACGGAAATTAGTAGCTCTTTTACGGTTTCGGATACTGCAGTTGATGCAAGTTATTTATGTCAGATGGCGATGTTTTTTGTTAACGAGAGGTTGAATATCACACCAGCCAACATTAATCAAAGTCATAACATTATTTTGCAATATACTGATCCACTGTTCTATCACGAATTTATAGATATTTTAGGTAAAGAAAAAGAAGCGGTAGTAAAGCAAAACATTTCTTCAACTTTTTATCTGGAAGAGATTGTTCCCGATACCAAGAAACTGAGTGTTGAGATAAAAGGCTCTTTAATGCATTGGGTTGGAAATCTTGCTTTAGCTCCAGTAAAAAAAGATTACATTCTTAAATTTAGTTATAGAGCTGGAGTTTTAAAGGTATTGTATTTTGCGGATATTGCAGAAGCTGCAGCAATAGAAAAACCAACAGAAAAATCAAAAGTCATAGGAATGGAACGAGAGGTAAAAAATGTTAATTGAAACATCTAAAATTAGTTTTAGAACAGTTGCTTTTGCTGTGAGTATGTTACTTGGCGCGCTATTCGCAGCAGATATAGCTTTTGCCGAAAAATATGTGAAAAATATAAAAGTTGTAGAAACCACAAAAAGCATCGACAGTGCAGAAAACATTATTGGTGATGTTGGTATCTATTCTGAAAATAAAAAAGCTGATAGCAGCAAATCTAATGCCAGTATCGTAAAAGACATAAAAAATGTAAAAAATACTGCAGATTCTAATTCAGAAAGCCTTAAAGATATTTCAATCTCGGGTATTCCTCTTTCAGTAGAAAACAAAATGCATAAGGCAAGTGAAATAAATAAAACAAATGAAACTGATAAAGCAAACGTAACAAACGAGGCAGCACATAAAGAAGTTAGTAAAATAAATAGAGGGAACAATACTAATAGTAATACGAGTAGCATTAAAACAAATACAAATAAAGCAGTGATCTCTGCTATTAATGTTATTGGCAATGATCAGATCACTACCGAAACTGCAGAAAAGTTGAGCGCAAACGAGAACAGAGACACCGCTAAAGATATCGATACTCAACTAGTCAATAACCCTGCTAGTAATGAAGCAGCGGGCAAAAAGGTGGCTAAAAATATCAAAAGTATTACTTCTGATGGAGTTGAAAATGCTGCAAAAGCGCAAAAGGTACAAAAGATACAAGATACCAAAAAAATAAAAGCTGCTGAAGTAGTTTCAAAAAATATTACTATTTCCGGCACAAAAGAGATTTCATTCGCAGATAACGAGCAACTAACCGTATTTTTGAGTAATAGAGATATTAATCGAATATTAGTTCAAGGAGATAAAATACAAAGTATTAATGGACCTACGGGACTTTATACTGCAAAGAATGATACTAGTGGTTCTGCGTATATTAGTTTGTATGGCGATACTACGTTTACTATTTTTATATCTACTGTTAAAGGACATAACTTTTCTTTGTTAGTCAATCCAAAATCAGTTGCAGGTAAAACTATAATTTTAATTCCAACAACACCTTCTTCATTTGTAGCTAATTTTGGAGAAACAGAGAGCTACCAAAGAATACTAGTTACATTGATTAGTAGCATGATCAACAATGAAGCTCTTGAGGATTATTCGTATAGTAAAAAAAGTGAAGTGAAGAAATTCAAAAAAACTGATTTTTATGGAATAGCAGATGTTAAGCCAATTGCTTTTTATAATGGTTCACATTTGGCAGGCATTGTTTCTGAGATTCGAAACAAATCAAGAAAACCGATCACTTTAAAACCCTCTTATTTTTATAAATCTGGTGTAAGAGCAATTACTTTGTCATCACAAACGCTTGCTCCTACGGAAACTTGCTTATTGTACCAGGTAGTTAGTAGATACTAAAAGTAGCAATAATGGCGAAAATAATAAAAAAAACAAAAGAAATAAAAAAATAGGATAGTTATGAACTTGAAAGAAAATGTAAAAAACATGAAAGAGAATATAAATGAGTTGGCGCGTAAATCTCAAACCAAGACGGCTTTGCTTGTATTGGGTTTTATAGCGATTTTAATTTTTATCGGCTGGATGTTCATGCATTCCAAGAAAGAGCAACCGATAAAAAAAGACGAACACCCAAAACAAGTTGTACGTTTATCTGGAACTGCAGACAGTCAGTTTAACCAGGAATCATCCCAAAAAGCATTAGAAGAGCAACAAAGAGAGATTAAAGAATTACATGATCAACTTGCTGCGCTTGATAATCAAATCGGTATTTTGCAAAAAACGCTTGATGATAAAGATGAAAATAATTCTAACCAGGGAGAATCTACAATCCAGGAATTGCAAACAAAGATTGCGGAGCTGGAGGATTCTATTAATAAGCGAGCAGTCAACCGTATTTATAGCCCGAGTTCAGATGGAATGAGATCGATAGGAGAAGCAAGGGGAATAACAACTACAAATTTCTCTTACCAAAATGATTCTCAGAGTTTTGTTGCAGATACAAAAAGTAGTGGAAATGAGTTAAATATAAGCGAAAAGATAAAAACCGTAAAGAATTACGTTCCCCCAGGAACATTTGCCAAAGCAGTTTTTTTGAGCGGCGCTGATACCAATGCCGGAGTGCATGGTCAAACCGATACGATACCTATTATCATGCGGATTTTAGATAATGGAACATTGCCAAATGGAGAGCATTCGTCTTTGAAAGGATGTTTTGTAACCGCCGCTGCTTATGGTGATGCTAGTAGCGAACGTGGTCAGATCAGATTACAACGACTAAGTTGTGTAAAAAAATCAACCGGATTGATTTTAGATATACCGGTAGAGGGTACTATAAATGATATGGGTGGTAGTGATGGTATTCGTGGTCACGTTGTGATGAGAAACAATAAGTTGATTTGGAATGCCGGGGTTTCTGGAATGTTATCTGGAATCGGGCAAGCCATGCAGCAATCGGCAACTACCCAATCCACTACTCCTCTTGGGGTTACCAGTGCAATCCAACCGAGTAAGATTTTTCAGTATGGAGCTTTTGGCGGTGCAAATAGCGCGCTGGGTAAATTAGCTGATTACTACATAAAGCTAGCTGACATGTATCATCCGATAGTGCAAATACACGCTGGTAGTCAAGTTAATGTTGTTTTTTTGAAAGGATTTTCACTTTTTTCCCCAATTGAAAATCAAGGAATTACCAGTTCGCCCGCTGTAGATAAAACAAAAACTGATTATTCCCATCAGGATGCAATTACACAAAATTTGGCGCGACCAGAATCAGCTAAAGATTTGCAAATGGGTCAAACGGTTGATAGCGCGGGGAGTAATGGCACCAATGAAAATAACTATGGAGATCTGCAATGAGAAATTTTGTTATGAAAAAGGCTTCAAAAGAAATAAAAGAAGCAGGAAATATAAAAAAAACAAAAAAAGAGATTCTACGTTCAGACTTTGCTTTTGTTCCAAATGTTTTTTTGCTGCCTTCCATTCTCTTTGTTTTATTTCTCTCAGGCTGTGTTGGTATGAACAGTAAATTTGATTGTAATGTTGGTTCAGGAGGTAAGTGTGCGCCCATGAATAATATTAACAAGATGGCGAATTTGGGAGAATTCAATGAAGGTTTTTTAAAATATGGAACTGATAAAGAAAATGCTATTGCTAAAGCAGAAAACAAAATTCGTAAAGAGAATAGTTATTTAAGCGATTCGAGTAGAGCCAATGGAACACCAATTAGAACCAATGAAGCCATACAACAAATTTGGATTGGACCATACGAAGATTCGATGGGTATTTATCACGAACCAACCACTGTTTACGCGGTAGTAAAGAAGGGACGATGGGTTGGAGCTAGTGAATCAACAAAGGTAATTGAGAATTAAAAGAACCAGAAGATATTGGACAATCAGCAATGCCGATGATTGAAGGATTTATCACAGTATTAATGCAGTAAGACCATGAAAATAGATACAACAAAAGTAACAAACATAATAGAAATAATAGGAATAAAAAAGCTAATAGAAGCGGTAAAAATAGCAAAAACAAAATTAACAAAAAAACTAATGCCCAGCTTAACCGATACAACAAATACTGCGCCACTAAACGCAAGTATAAATCGCAAGAAGTTGAAAAAGTTGCTTGCAGTGGATTATCCAAGTTTTTCAGCTGTTTTGTCTTATAGGTATTATTGGGAAGAAAAGAATCTTTTTATAAACGAACACAGCATTGGCTTTGGTTTAGAGTTAACTGTTTTTAGTGGTGCTGATGAAAAGCTGGTAAATAGTTTTTCTGATCTTTTGCGTCATAGAATCGATGATGAAGTAGACCTACAATTTATCTTGTGGGGATCTAATCAAGTTGGAGATATTATTGATAAGGCATACGAACATCAATTAGGCGGTAATAACATTTATTCTGAATTAGCCAAAGCATCTATTCAATATTACAAAAAGGCTGCAAGAAAAGGTTTTAGGAATAGACTGAATTTACCAACTACTCTGCGTGAATATAGGTTATTTGTATTTTTGTCTAAAAATACTCCTTATACGGATAAGGCAGTAGCGGCTATTGAATTGGCTAGAGACAATTTTATCGTAGAGTTGGAATCCATAGGAGTAAGTTTTATAGAACTTACTCTTAATAATTTTTTGCCATTGCTACGTTCTTGGATTAATCCAGATTTAAAAAATATCTATCATAGTTCCCAAAAACACGAAGAACATACCACTTTAAATGAGCAAGTAGTAGATAAGTCTTTTGAATTAATCAATGAATTCGAAAGATTGGTTATAGAGGTCGATTCTGAAAAACACCAAGAAGACGAAAATACCGAGAATGGTAATAGTAGAAAAGAGAGGATCAGAACCAAATTAACCAGTCTTTCGATACGCAATTTGCCTGATGAGTTTGCATTATGGGAAAGTCCAGATAATTTTTTCAATGTATTTCGTTCTAGTCAAGCTATTATAGCAATTTCCTAATTGATTGACATAGAATATCCACAATGTTTAAACCAAGAAATCATATCCTGCTTGACTACCGACTTAAATGCAATGCGAATTACTTTTTTAAATTGGGTTTTTGTTCTTGGTGCGAACTTTTTTAAAACAGATTTTATCTTCGACCACATCAGTTCTATTGGAGATAAATCCGGCGAATAGGGTGGCAAGAAAAATAGACTTGCTCCAGTCTCTTCTATCGCTTCTTTGACCCCAACTACTTTATGAAAACTGACATTGTCTATTATCACTATTTTCCCCTTACTTAAGCGTGGAACCAACTGCTTTTTAACAAATGCTAAAAATATCTCGCCATCAGCCGACCATTCTCCATATATTGCCGCCTCTACGCCGGCAGTACTGATTGCTCCTATCATTGTATATTTATTTCCCCTGGGATATGGACAAGCACACTTTATACGCTCCCCGCCAAAAGCCCTTGCATATTCGCGACAGAAACTTAAATTGGCCCCAGATTCGTCGATAAAGATCAAATTATCGGTAGTCAATTGACTAACTTTTTCGATAAATTCTTCTCTGTTTTTTTTACCTCTGGCATATCTTGCTGTTCTGCGTATAAACTTTTTTTCTTCCGCCTAAAACCTAATTTATAAATAACGCGAAACATTATACTTATTCCAATTTTTTTATTTCTCGCTTTATTATAATGGCGACATAATTCGCTCAATGAGGCATCCGGATACTGTAAAACCAGTTCTTTTATACGAAGCATTTGTTTTTCATCTACCGCCGGTTTGCGTCCCCGCTTATATTCAGCAGTCTTTATATCTCCCGTTTTTTGGTATTGCTCCCAGTATCTTGCAAGCGTCCTTATTCCTAATTTAAAAATTCTTGCTATTTCTCTTTGGGAGCTATCTCCGCTTTCATATGCCTTTACGGCCCTCAATCGTAGATCTAACGAGTATGGAGCTGCCATGTTTTCCTCACATCTATTATGAGGACCGATCATAACACGCGCCAAGCAAATAGAAAACCGCTATAAATGTCCTTTTTTAATTAGCATGCATATGCGACTAATTCCCCAGGTAGATGCTAAAAGCAAAGCCCAAAGTATGTACTTGAGTATGGATAAAAAAGCAAAAAGCGCTTATGCCAAATATATATCTGGTACTCAGGAAACCGCTTTGGAGTGGAAAAAGATGAGAGATGATTTGGCATCAGATACCATTCGTCTAGCTCAGGTGTATTTTAATTTAGTTTTGTTTTCCAATGATGGTGAAGAAAAGAAAGATGAATCATCTGCTGTTTCTTCTTATCGATACAATGGTATAGAGCTATTTAATACCAGGTATATGCAGCTGCAATCTTTTTTAGCAACCCTACCATTTATGATGAGCGAAGGAATGTTTCATGATTTAAAAGTAGCTGGGAGATTAAAAACTCTAACTACCTGGAACTTAGCTAACTTATTGCCACTGGTTGCTGATTTTAAAATGTGCAGAAAGGGAGTTTTACTTAGTTCCTTTCGCAATCAAATAAATTTTTTCGATATGTACAGCGATTATTTACCTGCTGCTAATTACAATATAGCGGTAGCAGCAACTAGTGGCGCTGGTAAGAGTTTTTTAGTACAGAATATTTTGAGTTATGTTTTATCGATAAATGGTCGATGCTTTGTAATTGATTTGGGTCATTCCTACAAAAAGTTTTGCGAGATTGTTGGAGGTACCTATTTAGAATATCACTCACTGAGATTAAATCCTTTTAGTAATATTCATAATATTAATGAATCATCTGAGAAAATAAGAGATTTATTATCAATTTTAGCTTCTCCTTCCGGGATGTTGGATGACGTACAAGAAGAGTATTTACGTCAGGCAGTAATTGACGCTTGGAATAGTAAAAATAATGCAACCAACATAGATGACATCATAGCAGTTTTACGAAAACTAAATTCAGCCAAAACAGACAGAAAAGACATTCGCATAAATGATTTAGTTGTATTACTGGAAAGATACAGCACTAAAGGTCCCTACCCAAATATTTTCAATGACTATTCCGTAATTGCTCCTGATGCTTCGTTTGTAGTTCTTGAACTAGGCGAACTAGAAAACAAACCAGATTTAATGAAGGCTGTGCTTTTTGCTTTAATACTCAACATAGAAGAGCAAATGTATCAGTCTCCACGCAATCAACCAAAAATGGTAGTTATTGACGAAGCATGGAGATTGCTTTCTGGGGATAACAAAGCAGCAGCAAGATTTATTGAAAAAGGTTATAGAACTGCAAGACGTCATTATGGTTCTTTTGTAACCATAACACAAAGCATCGAAGATTTCCAAAAAAGCGATGAAGCGAAAGCTTGCTGGAACTGTTCAGACATAAAAGTAATTATGCTGCAAAACTCCAAAGCGTTTGATGATTTCATGTTAAGTCACAAAGATTACTTTGATCCTTATGTAACGAATCTAATAAAGAACTTCAAAGAAGCTCGAAATAACGGCTTTTCTGAATTTATGCTACAGACTGGAAGAATCCAATCATTTTGCAGATTATTTGTAGATCCATTTTCAAGAGTAATGTTCTCGTCGGCAGGTAAAGAATTTACAGCAGTTGAAGAATACCAAAAGCAGGGACTTTCGATGACAGAAAGTATTTTGAAAGTAGCGCAGGAGAATTACGGCAATGAGTTTTAGCTTTTTAGTTAGTAAAGAAGCAACCAAAAAATAGTAGAAAAGTAGAAAAAAACAAAAAAGAAAAATGGTCATAATTAAATACATCAAGAGTTTAAAAGTTTTAAAAAAATACACGAGAATTGCAATGCTATTCCTTGCGATGGCTGTAACTTCAATACAAGCCAAAAACCTCGGCGTTTGGGGATCTTTATTTCCAATAGAGGAACAGGATATTAGAGAGTTCATTTATCAAAGGTTAAACGAAATGGAACAAAATGGAGAGATGACTAAATTAAACAAAAAGTTTATTGATAATGTAAAAGAACATACTTTACGTCCTACTCCTGTTTCTGGTCTTACTACTACTAAAGAACCAAAAACTTTTTATTACGATCCTACCTACATTTTGAATAAAGATATAACAGATCACGAAGGAAATATAATTACCAAGAAAGGAACGGTTATTAATCCCTTGGATACCATAACATTACACGGAGTTTTGTTTTTCCTGGATGCTGATGATAAAAAACAAATCAAATTGGCATTAAATAACGCTAAGAAACACGGATACGCAAAATATATTTTAGTAAAGGGTAATATCAAAGAAGCTGGTAAAAGATTAAATGACAGAATCTATTTTGATCAATATGGTTTGATTACTAAACAACTGGGGATTAAGCATATTCCATGCACAGTAAAACAGGCGGGAAAGAAATTACAAATCCAGGAATTTACTCTTTCTGAAGATAGTGGAATTAAAGGAACACTACAAAAAATACAATAGGAATAAACGAAAAAACAATGAAAAAAACCGAAAAAATAAAAACTATTAGATTGCTTGCATCGACGATGCTTACTAGCTTTTTTCTAATATCCATTGCTTGTGCAAATTGCGAGAACCGTTTTGTTAATCCCATATCAGATATCTGCTGGGATTGTTTATTTCCGATCACTATTGGTAGTATGGATGTAGTACGCAGTGAATACCCCGACACTGAAAATCCATCCATACCAATTGAGCTGTGTCTGACGGAAGGGGTAAAAATACCACGCATAGGTTTAAATATCGGTTTTTGGGAACCATTTGCAATGACCGATGTTACTCCTGATCCGTATTGTATGGTGAATCTTGGGTTTAAGATGGATATTGGGAATGCCGGACGCGGAGGAAAACAAGCAAGAGATCCTGCGGATTCTGGAGCATTCTATTACGTTCATTGGTATAAATATCCATTAATTTTGTGGCTCAACATTATAACTTCAATCGGCTGCATGCAGGGAGGAGATTTTGATATTGCTTATTTGACCGAGTTAGATCCAACTTGGAACGATGACGAACTTGGCTTTGTTTTAAATCCCGAAGCTACACTTTTTGGTAATACGATAGCACAAGCAGCTTGCGCAGCTGATGCTGCTAAAGCCCAAACAGATATATCAATAGATAAACTTTTTTGGTGTTTAGGAACTCAAGGCGGCACGTATCCGCTAACTGGTAGAGTATTTGATGAAAAAGGACCAATCCATGCAGCAGTACTTTTAACTGAGAGAATGGATTTTAAAATGCATCGACAATTACTAATTGAAGATTCAAGTCCAGATGATGGCGGTGGGTTTGATGGACCAATATGCAGCCAACATTTTGCTCCGATTATGCCTAAATCCCGTTATCGCTATCAAATGACCAATATGATTTCTGCAGCAGATAGGTGCTATCAATTTGGACATGATGTTATTTCTTGGGAGGAAGGAAAAAACACTCCAGCTTCAGGAAATTGTTTTGGGTTTATAGTGTATAAAAAAAGGAATTGCGTATTCATATGACCAGTATAAACAATAAAATTAAAACCATGAAAACGAGCAAATTTTTAGTTTTAATAACAGCAATACTACTATTATTGTACAACATAACTTTATTTGCTGGTAATACTAATAATCTTATCAATAATGCAAAATCACATCGCGATGAGGTTATTAAGGAAATATTAAAAAACAATAATGGTTTTTTGAGCATCAAAAAAATCTCAATGCAAAAAAATAGTGATTACCAACAAATAATCGAAGCCATCAAAAATAAACACCAGCGCCAATTGAAAATAAATGAGAAATTAAACACGACAGAACAAGCTATAGTTTTTGTTTCCTTCAGTATGCCGGATTTAAGCTTAAAGCAGATTATCAATGATGCCTCACGTTACAAGATACCAGTAGTGATTCGCGGTTTATATAAAAATTCTTTTAGAGAAACGGTTAATAAGATTTTTGAACTAGTTAAAGAAAACAACAAAGGCGGCATAGCGATTAATCCGCGTTGGTTTAGAGATTATGAAATCAAAGCGGTACCTGCAGTAGTTATAAGCAGCGGAGCAAAAAGCGATGTGGTTTATGGGAATATTCTCATTAAGCGATCGTTATCAATAATTGCCGAGCGCGGAGAAACATCAGCTATAGCGCGTGATATTTTAAATAGGAGCAAATGAACTTGACCAAAAAGAAAACATTAAAAAGAATATTTAGTGACTTTATGACTGTTTTAACGGTAATAAGCATTTTTGTTTTTTCAATTGCCTCTCTTGTTTTTATTATTTTTACTTTTATTGCTTCGCCAGCTAAAGCTATTTCGGATAATTCCGGTAAATTCCAAGAAGCAATGCAATGCGTTAATTCGCTTAAAAATAAAATCAGTTTAGAAAAAGATGAAGACAAAAACATTATAAAAGTTGGTAGTTTCAAACTAGAACCTGAAAAGACCTTCATCGATCCTAAAACTAAAAACAGCTGGTATACAGATAGTCCGACTCAAACCAATCATTATCAAGACGATATCAACATGAAAAAAGAAGCTATATCAGAAACTGAAAGAGATTATAAAGATACAAATGGTAATCTTGTTCCTACTCCTGGAAAAGCTGTAACTGAAAGCTTCAAAAAAAGACCAGTTTTTAAAATTAGCCGAAATGAAGAATATATAAAGAAAGGCGAACTAATCGAAGCTAACGCAGGTAATGTCATAACTGGAGAATCTAACAAGCACATAGATTGTGAAAACAAAAAATTATCAACTTGTAAAATTGTGCAAGTTGAAAAAACCTGTAATGAAGAAGTAAGAACCATACGCAGAATCTGTGAGAAACATGCCAGAGTTACCACATATTTAAAAGATGTTGTATATCCGGATTGTAAAGCTGTAGTGGTTACTACGGCAGTTTGGAATAATTGTCCTGGCGGTTATAGCGGAATTATGTATGCAGACATGGTCGAAGGACCAACTGATGATGATGTTCGTATATGCGTAAGACAAGCAAATCCAGGAGAAAGTTTAGAATGTTTAGGTGGATATCAGATTAGCGGCAAATGGAATAACATTCATGGCAATGGGTCAGGTAACGAAGGGGTAGCAACTGTACCCAAAAAAACGCATGCTCGTATAAGATTTTCTAATATTTACGGTCATGGTCGATATTTACCAGTGACTATAGTCAATGATACTACTGGTCAGACGCTTCACAATAATGTCAGATTTTACAATGGACAAGTTATTGATCTGCCGTTTTCTGAAGATAAAGATCAAGTTTTTAGATTTTACAAATCTGATAGAACCTCCAGGGCTTCCTGGAGAGATATAGGGGTAGTGATTTTATACATTGATCACATACACAGAGAAAGAGTAGCCAACGAACCGGTTTGGGAGGAATCGCTTTGTCATGATCTCTAAGCATTACATTTTTACAATTTTAGCTTTGATAACAAGTAATGCTTGGGCAATTACTTGTTTAAATCCAAAAACAGAGTGTCTTGGAGCTAATGAAACAAGATTAATAGATGGTATTCCTGTTAAGCTCGATTGCTGGGGATACAGAACTACTTATGAGTGCAGAGAAGATTCTGATAATAATTGCGAGCTGCTAAGACAGCAAAAGTGCGCTCAAGTAAAAGTAAAATGCAGAGAACAAAAAGATGGTATATGCGCAGTTCAGGATGAAATTTATAGTTGTCCCGTTGAAAAGTGTGATGAAACTGGAAATATTTCTTGCGGCAAAAATATTTTTTGCGTTAACGGCAGTTGCGCTTCTACCAATCCAGTTAAAGCTACAGATAAAGAAATCGGAAGATCGTTATCATATCTTGCAGCTCTTAATGAAATTGCGAGTTCTGTCAAAGATCAAAACAGTAAAGAGCCAATAATTTTTACAGGAAAAGTTATGGAGTGCTCCAGTTATGCAATGCCAGGTATTACTAAAGACTGCTGTAATAATAATGCTGGTTTATTCAGTTGCGATGCAGAAGAAGAAAAATTATCTCAAATGAAAACAGCAGGTAGAGCGATTGAAGTAGGCGAATATTGCAATAATGAAGACCCTGTATTCCACCAGTGTACTTCTCATCATACAGCTTACTGTGTTTTTGATTCAAGGATTGCACGTATTATTCAGAATGACGGGAGAAGGAAACAACTAGGCATAGGTTTTGGTTATGTTAATGATGATGATAAAGCTGGTCATGTAAATTGTCGTGGTATTACTAAAGATGAATTAGCCAAGATGAAATTTGATCTAATGGATTTTAGCGAACTTTACGATGAGATGAAAAGAGAAGCTGAAGCAAAAGCTCCTAAAAGAGAGGTATTAAAACAAAAGACAGATGAATATTCCTATGATGATCTGAAATTAAGAAGTACAAAAAACTTAGGAATATTTGAAAAAACCGAATCACCAGAAACTGGTATTGGTTCAAAAGCAGCGGTACGTATCAAAGAATTTTATGGCGAACGAACCAAAAAGTAGTTTTTTTTATAATTCTTATAAAAGGAGATTCAAACATTGGTCTTTTTTATCATTTTTGTTTTTATTGTGTTTGTTGTTTGGTGGTTTTTTTACTCCAGAATTGAGTATGGCGCAAATGATTGGTTTAGAGCAAAAACCACAAGAAACGGAAGAAACCAAAAAAGCAATTGGTTGGCACTGGTATAATGAGATATATCCGGAGAAAGGAATGGATAAAAAAAATAAAAAAGAAATATCAGCTGTAATACAGATGAATGCACTACGTCAGGCAGTACGGGAAGCCAAGGACAGAGCTATTTTGTATCCAACAGAGGAGAATATGAGATCGTATTTGATATTACAAAATTTTGTTGTAGATAAAGCTGCTTTCTTTACTCAAATTTGGAAAAGGACCTTACTTGAATATCCAGAGCTTGATTATAGCATCTTGCATCCAACGCAAAATAGCGCGCAACATATAATTTACGCTGAGACTCGTAGAAAAGAAGATGAAGCTATTCGTGATTTTGGTAAGACTTACGGGATGTTTTTCTTTTATCGTGGTGATAATCCATTAGACCAAGCTCTTGCTCCAATCGTAGAATCTTTTAGCAGAGAGAACCGCATATCTTTAGTACCGATATCGATGGATGGCAAAATATTAGAGATTTTTGCTACTGGTCAGAATGGTAAAGTTAGTCAAGTTGACTATGGTCAAGCTAAAAAATTAGGGATCAGGTATTTCCCAGCGTTGATTTTAGTTGATCCTAAGAACCAAAAAATAGTTCCTATCAACTATGGATTTATTTCCGATGCGGAGCTTCGTAGGAGGTTTTTACAAGTAGCTAGTAATTTTCGGGATGGAGTTTAATTATTCGTTTCTATAGATTTGAGAACAGAAAAAATAAAAGTAAAAAAGCACAAAAAAAAGAGGAATAAAAACATGCAAAAAGTAATTAGATGCAAATGGGCAAATTCTTCCAAAGAAATGCAGGACTATCACGATAACGAATGGGGAGTTCCTGTACATAACGATCGTATTCATTTTGAGTTTTTAATACTTGAGGCAGCACAAGCGGGATTAAGTTGGTCAACAATTTTAAACAGAAGAAATGGATACAAAAACGCATTTGCTGATTTTGATCCGGTAAAGGTATCGAAATTTGATAATTTGAAGATAAGAGAACTAATGGCTAATCCCAAAATAATCCGGAATAAGTTAAAAATTCTCTCAGCAATAAATAATGCCAGGCAATTTATAAAAATCCAAAATGAGTTTGGGACTTTTGATAATTATATTTGGGGATTTGTTGATAATAAACCGATCAACAATCGCCTAAATAGCGTAGAACAAATGCTTGCCAAATCTGATTTATCAGAAAAAATATCCAAAGATCTTAAAAAAAGAGGTTTTAGATTTGTTGGTCCAACCATTGTTTATTTCTATATGCGGGCGGTGGGAATAGCAAATGATCATACAACTAGATGTTGGTGTTATAAAAAATGCAGCGAGACTAAACGATTGGCAGATTCTAGCAAAAAACCAAACAAGCAGAACCAACAAAATAAATAAGATAAACAAACCAAATAAAATGTACGAAGCTATTTTAAAATTGATATGTTTATTGAGCTTACTGATAAGCAACTATAGTTTTGCTTTTTCTGTTTCTTCTGCAGCTATTGTTGATACAAAACCAGGAGGCTTAATTTTAAGTACCATACCCTCAAAGGCCAGTAATCTAGTTATAGTGCCTATCGGTTTTTTTAAAAAATCCATTGCCGCTATAAAAGAAAATTGCAGTAATAACCATAATAGCGAATACGGCGTTTCTGAATCTAAATTCCAGTTTAACAGAGATTACGAGTTTATCTTTTTTTACAGTAATAGTTGTCAGTATTGCAAGAGTTTTGCACCGGTGCTAAAAAAATACTCTAATAATTTTGGTATCAAAGTAAGAAGTTTTGTGCTTGGTGAAAAATATTCGACTAATGCTAATTTAGCATCGAGCTATCTCTCAAACAACAATGTAGCTAATCAAGAAAGCAACATAGCTGATCATGAAATAGTAGAGCAATTTTTTGAAAGAACAACTAATGCTTCAGTTCCAGCTTTGTTTGTTGTGAACAAAAACAATTTGCACGTTTATCCGGTATCCCAGGGAGCGCTCACATACTTAGAACTTGTTAGTCGTATGAACAAGCTTAAACCGCAAATATTACAGTACGAACGTAGTTTAATTATAGATATCAAATCAGGCAAAGAGATGGATAGAGATGAAAATGCATAAAAATCTACTTACATTTGCAATATTTATTTTTGTGAATTTAATTACGCCACCAGTTTTTGCCGATGTCTCAGGAGATCTTGGCAATTTTTTTACTTCTCTTGGTTATGACAACAACGTGACTCCTGAAACAGCATATCAAGGACAAGCAGCGGGATATTATTCTGGTGGAAGTGTATTTTTACGCGATCGGGTTAAGAATATCCAAGTGATATACCTTGATCCTCCGACTCTGAGAAATGGATGTGGTGGGATTGATCTATTTGGCGGTGGTTTTTCTTTTGTTAATGCGCAGGAACTAACGGAATTTTTTCAAAAGATTATGAGTAATGCTGGCGGTTATGCTTTTAATCTTGCGCTTGAAACAGCAGTGCCAGAAATTGCGCATGGGATGCAATATATTCAAAAACTCGCTCAGGAAATAAACGCTAATAATTTTAATTCTTGTGAAATGGCGGAAACTTTAATCGGCGGTATGTGGCCCAGAACAAAAGCTACTCAGCAACACATTTGTAAGGATTTGGGTAACTACAGCGGTAAATTTAGTGATTGGGCGCAAGCGCGACAAAGATGCAGTATGGATAAGGAATACAACGAAACAATGGCGAAAACTGATGAGGCTGTACACAAACAGTACAAAAAAGCGGTTATGGTTAATAAAAACCTTATTTGGGATGCTCTTGCTGCAAGCTCTTATATTGGAGAACTCAAAGAGTTTTTTATGTCTCTGTCGGGAACTATTGTTTATGGTAGTAACGATAAGATAAAGATATATAGCCCATTAGCTAAAGACCGAAGAGTACTCAAAGCATTACTAGAAGGAGGAGAAGCTGAGATTTATAAATGTGATGAAGAAAAACAATGTCTTAATCCTAAATTAACTGCAATAAAAATTGATAAAGAAAAAGCTCTTTATACCAAGGTAAATATAACCATTAATGAAATAGTCACTGCTGTAGCTAGTGATAACGGTCCATTAGACGAAAGATTAAAAAACTTTTTGGAAATGACGAAATTTCCATTATTAAAATTTGTAACAACCAATTTGATGGCAAACCAGGCAGCTATGGCAATGAGTATTGCCAATTATTCAGAAGCGATAGCCAAAAATCTATTAATGCAATATATGCACGAAGCCTTACAGGCAGTAGAAAATAGTTTGGCCAGTACTGATTATGGTCAAGAGGTTCACAAACAATTAATTGATCAGATTCATCATGCAGCTATATATGTAGAGAAAATAAAAACCGAATCTCATCAAGATATTCAGGAATTGATGAAGTTTGTTGAGAGCTCAAAAGCTACTGAACGAGAGGTTACCTCAAAAGTTATTGGTCAGCTAAAGCATCGTTTAGGACAATCATGAGTAATCCACTACCAATATACGTAATATCCAATGGCGATTTAGCCAGAGAAACGCTAAATGCTGTGGCTACCTTACTTAGTGCTGATACTTTTAGTACTGCTATGAGACTTAGCGTGCTTTTTTCAATTTATGGCGCAGTGGTAAATTATATTCGTGGGCATAATATTGCAGTTTTTGCCAAATGGTTTATTACTTATTTTGGCATAGCGGTAATAATGCTTGCTCCGAAAGTTACTTTGCAGATATTTGATGCTAGTAATCCAGGAATTCCTTCTATGGTAGCCAATATCCCATACGGTCTTGGATATCCAGCAAGTATAATTACCTCAACAGCTCATGGGATTGTCCAAGCTTTTGAAAAGGAGTTTCATACACCTGATGATCTTTCCTACAATAAAACCGGAATGCTGTTTGGTTCTAAACTATTTAAAATATCTTCTGAGTTTAATACAGTAGACCCCGCCGTAAAATCGGAATTAAACGAATATGTAAAGAACTGCGTTCTGGGAGATATTTTGATTTCCAAAAAATATTCGATGACTGAACTTACGGAAAGTACTAATCTTTTGGATACTATTACAAAGAATCCTAGTCATATCCGCGGTATCTATATAGATGGAGTATTCAAAACATGTCAGGCAGCTACTGAGAGCTTAAAAAAACATCTTGAAACTGATGTTAAAAATAATTTACTTGCCAATTTTGGGAGACGTATAGGAATAGACAGGATAAGCAAAAATTTAGGATCAGCATCAGATAAAGCAGAAAAATCAAAAACACTACTCGAAAGTGCATATCATCATTTTAATTATGGGAATTTATCCAGTTCTGCATTAGAAATAGCGACCCAAAACGTTTTAATCAATGGAATTAGAGATGGGTTGTTAAACTACACTGCAGAAACCGGAGCTACTGCAGCTCTTTTAAATCTAAGTACTTCTCAGGCTATGGATAAAATGAGAATGTCGCTTGCCACCTCGAGAAATGTAGCTCTTTATACAATACCGATTATTCATACTGTATTGTTACTTTTAATGCTGAGTCTTTTTCCGGTAATAGTACTGCTGTCTCTGCAACCGAGTCTTACGGGAACAGTACTAAAAAATTATTTATATACTCTGTTTTGGATCGAATCCTGGCCGATTATGTTTTCGTGTTTGAACATGATGATAACTTTTTATGCTAAAGAGCTGGGATCTGGAGGTTTGACCATAAGTAACATAGATAAGTTACTTCTTGAGCATTCAGATATTTCAAACATGGCTGGATATTTAATGCTTTCTATTCCTTTTATATCTGGTGGTTTGGTTAAAGGGATGTCTTCAGCATTTAACCACGCAGCGAGTTACATTGGTGGAGTATTGCAATCCTCAGCCTCTTCTGCAGCTTCTGAAGCCGTAAGCGGAAACATTCATCTCGGTAACTCTAGCTGGCATAATATTAATGCCAACAAATTTGATACAAATTCTACCATGATGCATGGTATGGCTACAGAGCAGCTTGGTACTGGTGTATTGCGTACCTCCAGGCCAGATGGCAAACCTGTATATGATGCCTCTCATGCTATTTCAAAACTACCAGTAAATGTTAGAGCCAGTGATATGCTCAGTGAATCTTTTTCGAAACAAGCAGAAGTTGCAGATAGTGCGGCCGTACAGAATCAGAAGTCTTATGATCAATCTTTATCTAGTGCTATTACAGATCTTGATAGTTTAGGTAAATCTGTTGCGTCTAGTAAGAGTCTTGGAGAAAGCTTTAGTTCCAGAGAAGCTGCATCGTATGCGCAAAGCGCTACTGAAATGAAGAACATAGCAAAAACCATCGCAGATCGAAATCATTTAGATGTTAATGATGTGTTTAGAGGATTGGTTAACTTCAGTCAAACTGGGACAGCATCTTTAGGGATTACTATTCCTGGAAAAGCAATCGGAGTGAATATAGTTGATGGTAAGTTAGATGGTAAACTCAGTACTGAACATATGAGAACAAGCGAATCATCAACACAGCATAATATCGGTAAAAGCATAGACGTCACTGCTGAAGAAGCCAAAAGGTTTAGTACCGATATGCATAAGGTAGAAGAGTATAGTAAAACCAAGCATGTTGATACTGGTAATTCAGAAGCTGCATCATATTTATCACAATTGTCTACGGATCTTAGAAGTGCTAGATCTGCATCAGAGCAATACTCAGTACACAAATCTGAATCTGAGAGACTAGCAAACTCTGCAACATTAGTCAGACAACACTCAGGGCAAATAGATAGTGATTTAGGTCAGGAAATAGCTGATTATGCGGTTAAAATCAAAGGGCGTGAAAAAGCAGAACAGTTATTTGCTGGTAAAAATAGACCAGAGTTAGAGAATCTTGCAAGAGATTATGTTCATAGTTTTGAAGTGGAAAACAAAATACTGTCAACATATCAACGTAACAGTTCTAATATTAACCCGCATAGTAAATATCATTTGGGAGAAGCTAATGTTGAATCTAAGGCGAATACCATAACAACCGAACACGAAAATCAAAAATTAAAAAACGCAAGTGATGCCAAGAAGAATGGAGTTGGGGTGGATCAACAGGAGTTTAATCGGGTTAAAGATGATGTAAGTACTGGTCGTTCAAAAATCACTCAAGAAATTGGAGATGCGAAATCAATTCGGGAAAAAACATTTAATGAAGCACAGAATGGAATTATTAAAAATATTCAAGATGGAGCTGAAAAAGCAGCTAGTTCGGCTTATAATATAGTAGATGCTATAAAACCACAGTTTTTAAATGCTGGTAAAAATAATGAGAAAACAAATGACAACAACTAAAATAAAATATTGCGTGATTAGCCTTTTAATTTTTACTACCTCTTGCTGTTTTGCTATTAACAAGGAAATAATTGATGGCGCTAATAACTACAACATTACCGCAGAGAATTTAAGAAAGGTGAAGTTTAACATAGAATCAAAATATGGATTGTTAGAGTATTGGTCTAAAGAGTTAGACAAAACTAGGAATGATTCTTTTGCAACTGATCACGATATAAAATTCTGCCAAAACAAAATTGACGAAACAAAAAAGGAACTTCAGAACCTTAATGTTCTATTCAACGTTACCAAAGAAACACTCAAAACCCTCGAACCCTTAAAAAGGGAATACGATAAACAGATAGAGAGAGAATCTAGACATGCAGAACTTAAGACAGCAATATTAAATATTACCGGTATGGTGATTCTACCATTAGCATTTTTCGGAATAATAGTATTGTTAAATATTTACAAGTACAAAAAATACAAACGCCTACTTCAAAGCGGCAAAATCTCTCAACAAGAATACGACAATATAATGCGTAATAGATCTACGATGTTTGATGACGATAGAACCAACCCTGCAACTGGACTAAGAATGATTGGCGGTATTGATTCTGGTGGAAATCCCAGCGGATGTTCTTTCAAATCCGGCAGTAGTTTTGATATTCATCAGGATTACAGAGACCGCCATCGTTGGGATTAGTGAACCTATGTATCCTAAAAACACTGACAAAGCAAAAAAATTCACCCGCGGTGGACAGATAACCTTTCATAATTTGAGGATGCTGTTGCAGGTCAATAAAACTGTATGGAATATATACTTTGTTGCCTTTATTGTGTTATCGGCATCAGCTATTTATTTTGTTACTCCAAAAGATATTTGGTGGAGCGCATGGTATTGGTTACTAGCCCAAGTTAATTCTATTTTGAAATTGCTCAATATCAAGATGGGACAATTTTTAGTTCCATACCATGGTAAGATTTATCGTATTTCTCCGGATACCTATTTATCGTATAACCAGTTTGCAAAAAATGCTGCAGCTATTATTCCATACATAAAATCAGGTGTTACGGTAGGCTTTGTTTTGAGTATTGGGGTGTTTTATGGTTTGGTGAAATGGCTGATCATGCAGGGAGAAAAACAAACTGCAAGTCAATTTATTCGTGGATCTAAACTGGATGTTCCAGAAAGTGTTGCCAAGCAAATCAAAAAAGACAAGATGAACTCCGATATTGTCATTGACAATATGCCTATGATTAAAAACTCTGAAACCAAGCATTTTTTAGTTCACGGATCAACTGGTTCTGGCAAAACCCAGTTGATATCAAAAATTCTAGATTGTTTACGAAAAAGAGGAGATAGAGTTTTTTTATACGATAAAGGTGGGGTTTACACTTCGATGTTTTATCGTGATGGGCTAGATAAGATATTGAATCCGTTTGATGCAAGATGTGAGAATTGGAATTTATGGCGTGAGGCGCGTACGGCAACTGATTTTGAGAATATGGCAGAGAGTTTAATTCCGATGCATGGTGAATCAGATCCGTTTTGGGTAAATGCATCGAGAACCATTTTTGGTAGTACTGCTTTTACCATGCAGGACGATGATGATAGATCGGTTAAAAAGCTTTTAAAAATACTACTAACTTCCGAATTGAATGACTTACATAATTACTTAGCTGGTACTGAAGCTGCTACTCTTACGAGTGGCGCAATAGAAAAAACCGCAATTTCGATCCGGTCTGTAATCACCACTTATTTAAAATCACTAAGATTTTTAATTGGAGCGGAACAAACATCTGAAAAACCTAAATTCTCTATCAGAGATTGGATATGTAATGAACAAGATAGCAGCTGGTTATTTTTATCTTCAAATGCTGCGCAGCATGCTTCACTAAAGCCATTATTATCTATGTGGTTTTCCATGGCGACAATAACTCTTTTATCGTTACCAGAAAATCGTAATCGTAGATTATGGTTTGTTTGTGATGAATTACCAAGTTTGCATAAATTACCTCAATTACCAGAAAGTATTGCAGAAGCTCGTAAATACGGAGGATGTTTTGTATTAGGCATGCAAAGTTATGCCCAATTAGAAAAGGTATATGGAAAAAGCGCTGGTAGAGAGATATTTGATCTTATGAATACTGCTTTTTTCTTTAGAAGTCCGAGTCCCGATACGGCAGAGCTGGTATCAAGGGCTTTAGGTAATCAGGAAATCGAAGATATGCGAGAAAATTATTCCTATGGAGCAAATACCATACGCGATGGTATTTCTATAGGAACACAAAGAATGATCAATCAAATTGTCACTTCAGCGGAAATAATGGAACTAGAAGAAATGAGATGTTTCTTACGTTTGGCTGCTCCCTACCCTATTACTTTGCTTAAGTTAACCTTAGATGAGAGATCCAAACTAGCAGAGGGTTTTGTATCAAACGATATTGTTCTTGATCAAGAAGTAGAAAAGCTTGTAGAGCGAAATGATTCCAGAGTAAGGAAATTCTATGCTATGAAAAAAGAGGATATAGAAGCCAAAAAGAGCAAAGAAGCAAAGGAAAACAAAGAGACGCTGGAAGCTCAAGAAACGCAAGAAGCTGATGGACAAAATATGGAAGATGCAAAAGACAAAGCTGATAAAAAAGATGGAAGTGGCAATGATGATAAAAAAAGAGAAAATAAAGCAAGCAACAAAAACAAGGAAAATAAGAAAAGTAAGAAAAATGAACCCCAAAACACCAGCGCCACTGACAACGAAAAAATTACACCAAAAAACCAACGGAGTTTGCTTGCAGGAGAAGATCATGAGATTTGGTAACAACAAATTAAACAAATTACTACTGATTTTATTTTAAGGAATTGTGATGACAAGAAATTCAAGTTATAGAACATTGCTTGAAATACACGAAAAAATCTGAGTGGTAAAAAGTAATAAGTAGAGTAATAAAAAGATGCTAACGATATCTACCATAAAAAATACAAATGCTGCCAAGTACTATGCTAAAGAAGATAATTATTATTTGTCTGAAGTTGACGCTAAAGAAGCGTCTTTATGGTGGGGCGCTGGGGCGGTAGAGTTAGGGCTAAAAGGCAAAGTAAAAGAAAACGATCTACAAGATCTTTTAGCAGGAAAACTACCTAACGGAGTAACCGTTGGTTTGAAAAAGGATGGTACGATAAACCATCGACCAGGATATGATCTTTGTTTCCAAGCTCCCAAATCTGTATCTATTTTGGCCTTGGATGGCGAAGATAAACGTTTTTATAATGCTCATCTTGATGCTGTTCGTGAGACTTTGAAAGTAATAGAAAGAGATTGCGCCCAAGCTAAAGTATTTAAAAACAGACGAATTAGATTTGAGAATACTAAAAATTTAACTGTTGCTTTGGTAAGACATACTGCATCACGCGAGTTAGATCCTCATCTACATCATCACGCTTTGGTGATAAATGCGACTAAAAGATCAGATAGTGCTTGGCGAGCGCTTGCTTCGAGCAAAATAAGATCTGATGAAGTTAACGGATTTTTTGAGCGTATTCATCATAATCAAATTTATTATGGGTTGATCTATAAGACCGCTTTAGCCCAAAAAGTACGAAAGCTTGATTGTGAATTAGAAATAGTTGGTAAGCATGGGTTATGGGAGATCAAGGGGGTTCCAAAAGAAGCGCGAGAACTGATGTCAAAGCGTAGGCTTCAAATAGAGGAACGGATAGATAAATTACCTTATGCTTCTTTAAAAGCTGCAGATGTAGTTGCTTTGGATACCAGGGAGAAAAAGCCTAAAAACATTGATCTTACCAAGATAAAGCAAATTTGGAGAGACGAACTTGCATCTGTAGGATTTTCGTCCAAAGAATTTATTGCAAATCTTGATAAAACCAAAAATCATAAGCTTGAGGCGATAGAATCTAAAAAAAATAACATTATTGCGAGTGAAGCTACAAGAAATGTAGAAAATGCTATCGAACACTTATCGCAATATAAACTAAAACTTGATTATGAAAAAATAGTTGCTCAAGCGTTAGAGTTTTCCATTGCAGAAAATGTTGGTGGTAACCATGCTGAAATAATAGCTGCTTTAGAAGATTTTATAAAAGATGGCAAGCTTATTCCATTGGATAAGTCCGGTTCCAAGTTTGTTACCAAAGAGATCATAGAAACCGAAAAAGCTATTATGGATATGGTTGGTAGAGGTAAAGAAGCAAGCTCCAAAATTGCGTTAAAAGATACGATACTCAATAGCATTGAAAACGGAGAAGCTAAAGATCTTGCGATAGAAGTTTTGAAGTCTAAAAGTAGACTTAGTTTAGTAGAAAGCAAAACTAACAAAAGTAACAATATTGACAATACTGAATTTATTAAGTTTGTTGATGCTGCATTTAGATTAGCGGAATTTGCTGGTAAGACGGTTAGGATATTATCTCCTAATCGTATGATGGCAAATGATATTAACGAGAATATTAGACGTAGACCAAATAGCTTATGGCAGTGGCTAGTATCTTTAGGGAAACCAGAAGTAGGAGAAAGTATTGCTGGATTCAAACATAAGTATAGAGAAGAAGTGGATTTACCTTTATTGAGATTTAGGCAGGGTAAAGATGTCATTATAGTAAACAATGCAGAGACTCTTGGTAGCAATGATATGTATTCTTTACTTGAATTGACGGAAAAATCCAAAGCTAAAGTGATATTTTTGCGAGATGTTAAAGCCAGACAGGGATTTAGTACTGGTAATCCAGTAGAAACTTTAAAGCAGGCTGGTATTGAGCTTTTTAAGCTTGATAGCAGCAAAAACAATGAAAAAGATGAAGCGAACAAAAAAATTAATTATATTCCAGAACTAAAATCCATCGAAAATGACAACGAACGTACGAAGCAGTTAGCAGCACTTTATGCTACAGGAAAAGCAAAAGAAGATTACGAACACAACAACACATTGGTGATTGTAGGATCTAAAAAGCAACTT
Organism: Gammaproteobacteria bacterium; assembly: GCA_964213355.1. GTDB lineage: Bacteria > Pseudomonadota > Gammaproteobacteria > UBA9339 > UBA9339 > JBAXAM01. Next base: position 15,195 of record CAXOVY010000029.1, on the reverse strand, counting down.
GAAGCAACCAATTGCGCCATTCGGCAGGAATTGAAGAAACTTGGAAAGCTTTCGAATGTCGAACAGACCATATCAGTATTAAACCCAGTATATCTATCAAAAGCCGAATCTACCATTGCTCATAGATATCCTAAAAATGCAGTAATAAGGTTTTACAACAAAAGTGGCAGAAACAGGGGAAATGACGACTGGAATATAGAAAGCATTAACAAAGAAAATAATACCATACGGTTAATTCAAAATGGTAGAAGGATGCTGTTTGATCCCAGGAAGCATGAAGCGAATTATGCAGTTTTTACGGGGGAAACATTGCAGGTTGCCGTTTGTGATAAGTTAGTTGCTACTACTAACATGAAAAATTTAGGTATCAAGAATGCAACTAAATTTGTGGTACAAGATTTAACGGAAAAATATATTAGGCTTTTATCTGCTTCAAAAGAACTAAAAGAAACAAAAAAACCAGAAGAACTCAAAATAAAGCTGAGTGATTTAAAGGATTGTCATTTCCAGCACGATTATGCAACAACTCTTAGTAGATACTCAAAAAAGCAGGTAGATCATGTGATCGTTGATATGAAGGCTTATGCATTGGACAAGGCGGCCATGGATGAGCTAACCAGCTGCGCCAAAGAATCGTTGACTATATTTACCGATGATGCAGATTCTGCTCAAAAAAGATTTTTTAAGCATGTTCCAGTTAAACTAACAGCTGCTGAAGTATTATTAAATAGAGTAACCAATGTACATAACACAAACAACGAATTGAATGCACTAGATACAAGAGAAACATCTGTTTTCAACCAATTAGTAACTAACCAGTTAGTAGAAACTAACGAAACTAAAAAAACCATAGAAGAGATAAAAAGAGACATCGATAAATCTGCAACTACTCTTGGAACTAGATACGAACTAGCACAGCAAATTGAAAGGAAAGCAGTAGATTTTGCTATAGAAACTCTTGCTTCCCGTAATGCTGGATTTACTCATGAAGATTTAGTCGAAAAAGCTCTTACTTATGTTTTGAACGAATCTAGCAGTAATGAAGAAATGGCAATCAATAACGATATAGAGGAGATCATAGCAGAAAAGCAGGCTTCTGGAGATTTGATTAAAGGAAAACTGGCTAACAGTACAATATGGACCACAAAAGAGGCAGTAAAATTGGAGAAATTTATTATAGAAAGCATAAAGCAAGGAAGTGATAAATTAACTCCGCTGATGATAAATTCAGAAACTGCGAATGATCTTATAAAAAATGTAGAAAAGAATGAAAAAAATAATTCCTACAGTATCGCACATCTCACCCAAGACCAAAAGAACGGTTGTCATTTAATTACTACGACTAAAGATCAATATGTAATAGTTCAAGGTTATGCTGGTACTGGTAAAACCACGATGTTCGCTAAAATACAAGATATGCTTAGAGAGCAAAAAGAGAAAGAAAATAAAGCTGGTGATGCCAATGAGGTAGATAAGGAGGTGGATAAGGGCAAAGACAACAAAATCTCTATTAGTATTGATATGCTAGCATTAGCACCAACTCATAGAGCTGTTAAGGAATTAAAAAGTATTGGGATTGAGGCGCAGACGTTAAAAAGTTTTCTTGTAAAGCAGGGGAAAGATATTGATTCAAGTTTGGATTATAAATTGATTATTCTTGATGAGGCTTCTATGGTTTCCAACCAGGATTTTGCAAGATTTTTACAAATAGTTGGTAAAAGTAAAGCGCATGTGGTTTTTAGCGGCGATATAGCTCAACACATTTCCATAGAGTCTGGTAAGCCATTTGAGATAATCCAAAGGTCTAATATTTTGAAGACTGTGTATTTACGTGAAATTGTTCGCCAAAAAAATCTCAATCTTAAGGATATTGTAGAAAGTGTAATACACAAAGATTACCAATCAGCTTTTGATGGCATAGAGAGAGAAGATCCGCAAAAGTATATTGAGAGGTCGTTAGGATCAACATCAATAAAACCAGATTCACAAAAAGAACTTCCCAAAGAAGGACGGTCACCTTTATCCCCTGACTTTTTTAATACTCTTAAAAAATCAATGGTTGAGGTTGATAATCGTAAATTAAAAGAAGGAGGAAAACTCTTGGAGCAGATGGTAGCGGAAGATTTTTTATCCAGAACTCCCGAAACCAGAGATCAGACCATAGTAATAGCGCACGCTAATCAGGATAGAAGAGTTATTAATAAATTTATAAGAGATGGACTTAAGGAACATGGAGAAATAAGCAAGGATTGTATAACAGTAAATTGTCTTAGATCTAAAAACTTAACCGATGCAGAACACAAAGCTCTCAGTTCCTACAGTATAGATGATGTAGTAAAGATTGGTAAAGACTATTATCGCGTAGTAGAGAGAGATGAACTATCCAAAAGCCTATCACTTAGAGATGAATCAGGAAAATCCAAATATTTTTACCCTGAAAAACACTTAGGCAAATACATTGAGCTTTATGAATATTCGGAAGAAGAACTAGCAGTAGGAGATGTTATAAGATTAACCAAATCTGATAAAGAACGTGAACTCTATGCTAATTTTAGATACAGAGTTAATGGTATTAGTAATGGAAAGATAGTTCTTGAAAGCAAAAATGAAAAAAGTGAAATTGTAGAAAAGGATCAACAAAATAAACAAAAGTCGGTAGTTATACTTAATCCCAAAGACTTAAGAGACGCCCATTGGGATTATGCTCAAACAGTAACTGGTTATGGAATACAAGGTGGTTCAAAAGCGTATGTAATAGATTTTGAAGTGAGTAACAGAAAACATCTTGCCAATCAACGCAGTTTTTATATTGGCACGAGTCGGGCAGTAAAACATTTAGCGCTATATACAGACAGTAAGGTAAGACTATTTAGTTGTGTTTCTGAGAATAAAGGTGATAAGTATGCTGCGCTTGAGGTTACCGGTGATATAAATACCATTGATGTTGATCATAACCATACCAGAACAAATGATAATAACCGTCATCATATAGATTATCCCGATTTTTTTGATGTCAAAGAAATTAATAAATTACTCAATAATTCAGCTGAATCCATGGTTGAAAGATTATTAGGCAAACCTAACATGAAACTATCATCAGCTACTGAGTGGCGGTATGGTAGAAAAGGTAGTTTAGTAATTAACATGAGCAGTGATAAAAAAGGACTTTGGTATAACTTTGAGACTGGAGAATCTGGTAATTTACTAACGTTAATTCAAAAAGAGACTGGTTTGGCATGTAAAGAATCGCTTAAATATGTATCAGACATAGTTGGTAAGGAATTGAGTGTAGATTTAAAGCTAAGATCGCACATGAGAATAACACGCGATTCGCTTCCAGATAATAAGGCTCTATCAGGTAAAAAAGAAACTGAAAGAGAAGCCAAAGTCAATGAGTATGTTCAAAAGCTAGTAGCAGCAAGTAGACCAATAGTTGGTACTGTTGTTGAAGAATATCTAAAGAAAATTAGGGGTATTAATAGCATCGATAATTTAGATGTTAGATATCATCCCAAAGTTTATGTTGGACGGGATAAATCCCCAAAATATTTACCCGCAATGCTTGCTATTGGTAGAGATAAAGATGGAAATATTCAATGTGTTCAAGCAACCTATATTGATCCAAAAACCAAAAACAAGGCTGAACTGGATGTAAAGAAACGTACATACGCATCAGTATCCGGAGCTTTGGTGTCACTTCAAAAAGAAAGTCAAACACTAGAAAATCATGAATCACGTCAAGATCGAACAAACAAGGATGAAATAAGCTTTATTGCCGAAGGTGTTGAGACAGGATTGAGTGTTAAAGATGCTGTAGGCGAGATGAAAAATAGTAAAGTTTTGGTAACGCTAGGTAAATCAAACTTTGCTAATATTGAACCTAGAAGCATTGGTCAAAAGGTAATTTTATGTTTAGACAATGATGGTGAGAGTACTTTTACAGATAAAATCATTCATAGAGCAGCTGAGAGGTTAATGAGTTTTGGGAAAGAAGTTTTTATTGCTATTCCAGATCAGATATCCATAGATACGATGGGAATAGGAACAAAAACAACAAAAACAACGAAAACAGCAAAAACAATAAAAAAAATAAAAACTGATTTTAATGATATTGCCAAAATGTCTGATATCGATGCGGTTAGAAAAAGTTTAGATAATGCCGTTAGCTATCAGGACTGGAAGAAAAATATTGAAGAGAACAAGCAACATCAGATCAATAAAACAATCCCCAATATTGCCGATAAGATAATACGAAGAAATAAAGAATATTGTGAAAATAATAAGGTATATAGCTCGTTGTTTAAAACACCGGAAATAAACCTGAATGCAGCAACAAAGTTGATTTATTCGGAATTGGAAGGTTCTCTGATAAAACATATAGAAAACGCAAAATACATAGATACATATAACCAAGTACAAAAGGATTTAGCGCCAAAAGATTTATCGATTCAAAATGGACAAAATATACAAAGATGCCAAAAAGAGCAAAAAGAACAAAAAAGCATTGATATCTCAAAAGGCTTAGATATTGGTAACAAGCAAAAATTTTTATCTAAAGGGGAGTTGGAAATTTGTTAACGGTTTTTTATTTTATAATTTTGAAATAGTGAATTTAACGATAGATAGCAGTTATAGATAACAATAAATATACGAGATACGAGGAGGTAAAAGCATGTCAAGAGTAGTAGCGTTTTTAGATGATGATGTTATAAAAAACTTAAAAGAACTATACAAAGACTCTGATAAAACTTTATCAAAAATAATAGTAGACCTAGTTGATATTGGTTATAGAGTAAAACGGCATCATGAAGAACAAAAGACAAATCCACAAGAGGCAAAGAAAGCTGAGCTTGTGGATAAGCATACTGAATACCTAATGAGAACAATGGCTGTTGTTGCTGATATTTATAGATGCGTACGTAATGAAGGATCAAAATACAAAGAGAAAGATGTTGAACAGGCATTAAATGTAATAGCTTCAAATATACAGGGCTACATTGACGGTCAGTTGGGCAAAAGTCAGCAGGGGTGAAAAAAAGCTTTTGCTTCAAAAAGTACTTGACAATTATTGCCAATGGCTCAAGATGGTACCATGCAGATTGAGACTAGGTGCGGTTAACATGCTTTGAAAGTCTCTGTCTGTTGCGTTTGTTTTAAAAAAGGCGCGTTACCATGATGTTAGAAGCACCACAGTAACGCTAATCATATTAATCTTTATAGGAGATCAACATGACTAACCATAGTCTAATCGCTGGAGTTATATCTGGCAACGAAGAAGTAAAAAATATCTTGACGCTTGCAGGTAGTGTTGCGCATGAGTTAAGAGATTGTTTGGCTATAATCAGCACCTGTGCATTAGTATCAGAAGGTAAGATCTCGGATATTAAGCGTAGCGTAAAATCGGCAGATTATTTGATATCTAATCTGCAGTTACAGATGAGAGGGATAGTTTCCGGAAAAGCTGTAGTTGAAGACTTTAAACGCAGTTCAGTGTTAAAGGATATCAATGATGCTTTGGAGATGTATCCTTTCGGTGTTGGTGAGAAAGGGTTAATAACGGTAAAAGCTGATAAAACGATAGATAGTGGTAGTGGTGACTTTGAGTATTTTGGTAATCCGGTCTTAACTGTTCGTGTCCTGTATAATCTCATAAAAAACTCCTTACGCGCTATCAAAAATGCTGGCAAGGGGGCAGTAATAATTAGCCTCAAGTCTGGCATCAAGTATAACCAGTTGACATTTAAAGACACTGCAACTGGCATTCCAAAAGAGTTTTTACCAAAGATATTTGAGCCTTACGAAAGTACGATGGTATCTCAAGGCGGTACTGGTATTGGTCTTGCTTTCTGTAAGTTCGTTATGAAGTCGTACGGAGGTGACATCAGTTGTACTTCGGTAGAAGGAAAGTTCACTGAATTTGTTTTGAGCTTTCCAGAGATAAAGTAGTTGTAACATTTTGCACATATTGTAGTATTGGATACACTGTAGCTCTGGTTAGTTATCACAACTGACCTAGAGCTTCTAGTGTAAATTGAGGGCATAAATATGAAACGTTTGGTGTCTTTCGACTGGGCTATAAAAAAACTTTTAAGAAACAAAGCTAACTTTGGTATTTTAGAAGGATTTTTAAGTGAGATTTTGGGACAAGACCTAAAGATAGTAGAGATACTTGAAAGCGAGGGTAACAAAGAAAGCGAAGATGATAAATACAACAAAGTTGATATTTTAGTAGAACTAAACACTACCGAAATTGTATTAGTTGAAGTCCAAGTAAATAATGAACATGATTACTTTCATCGCATGCTGTATGGTGCTTCGAAAGTTATAACGGAATACATAAAGGAAAAACAAGAATACTCCAACATTAAGAAAGTATACTCAGTAAATGTTCTTTACTTTGATTTGGGTCATGGTTCTGATTACCTTTATCATGGTACTACATCGTTCATTGGTATTCATAATCATGATGTCTTAGACCTGAGTAAAAAACAGAAAGAACTTTATCAAAAAAAATGCGTTCGAGATATTTATCCTGAATATTATTTAATAAAAGTAAACCAGTTTAACGACATTGCAAAAAACACCCTGGACGAGTGGGTATATTTTTTAAAGAACGAAGAAATCAAAGACGATTTTCATGCTAAGGGATTATCAGAAGCCAAAGAAAAGCTTGATTCGTTAAAACTTCCACCTGAGGAAAGACAAGAGTACAAAAGATTCTTAGAAAACATACGTTACAAATTAAGCATGGTGGAGTCTAATTTTGCTTCGGGGAAAATTGAAGGATTAAAAGAAGGGCTGAAAGAAGGAATAAAAGAAGGTAAAATTGAAGATGCTAAAAAAATGAAAGAACTTGGTATAGTCAAAGAGATGGTTCAGGAAATTACTGGATTAGACGCAGATGAGATAGATAAGGTTTTTGATAATGTTTTTAAATAGGAATACCTTAAAGCGATTTAGTCCCTAATCGTTGAAAGTTTTTGAAAAATGCTGTGAAGCATTAAGAGAGGTGGTTTATGTTATTTAGAAGAGTGAGTTTGTGTTTTAAATCGACGTTAATAATTTCTATGATAAGTGTTTTTAGTTCATCGCTTTATGCAGAGTCTGGCGCAAAAGATACTACTAAAAAACAGGTAAATTTTACCGCCGATAGTATCAACAACATAGTTTGCGTTGATGATAGTTGTTTTTTTCTTGGTGAACAACTTGCTGATGGAGATATTCATGTTGTCGGGCAAGTTGGTTGGGATAGCGATAAAAATCTAGTGCTACATACTAGAGGCAGCATTGTTTTTGAGCAAGGATCAAAAATAACCAGCAAGAAACATGGTTCGATTATTTTGAAATCAGGAATGAACCCTGGAAAGAAGGGAGAATACACCGGTACTGTAGCCTTTAGAGGAGATTCGTATTCTAAGCAAATAGAAATGCTAGGAAACGGATCAGTGAAAATTTACTATAATCCGGTTAAAGGAGATGAAGAACATAAATATCATAACTCTAGAAGCTATCTCTATAGTGAGTATATTAAGACTAATAATGGGTTAACTTCCTATATGTTGGTTAATGACATATATGATCTACAACATATCAGGGCATTTTTGCATGGCAGCTACGCATTAAGCCAAAACATTGATGCTACAGTAACAAGAAACTGGTTCAATGGAAAAGGCTTTATTCCACTAGCCAGCAAAGATAAATGGGGAGAAATGCCGTTTTCCGGAAACTTTGATGGTAACGGACATACCATCGATGGGCTATATATAAATCGCCCAGATGAAAATGAAATAGGATTATTTGGTAGGAGTCAGGGAAGAGAAATTTTACATAATACAATCGAAAATTTAATCATTAAGAATTTTGAAATTATAGGAAATCATTATGTAGGAAGTTTAATCGGCGCGGCAGTTAATACTGACTTATTAAATATAAAGGTAATTAATCCAAAAATAACGAGTATAGATGTTGGTGGCGGGATAATTGGAACGGCTTTCTTGGTATCAATGAAATCAATTGGGATTATGGGTAACAATGTGAATATAATTGCTGAGGAGAACAAAGGGTTAGTGATAGGAGGAGCTGGCAAAAGTAGTGTTACTCTGGCTTTTGAAACGGTACAAGATAGAAATTACATGCTTAGTGCATATAAGCTGTTGGGAAATAGAGATAAACAAACACAAGTATGCTTAGAAAACAATGATCAAACACCACTTGTTTGTTTGAAAAACGTTCCTGATAGCGATAAAAAGTATAATGGGTCGATTGATCTAAATGCTTTTCCTAAAATTGTGTCGGTGTTTATAACTGAAGATTTATCTCCTGGGGAGGTAAAGGATTATATTTTAAACGTAGAATCGATTCTTAATCAGTGTTTTTGCATAAACAAAGAGAAAAGCGGAGAAAAATAGGTGAGTAAAAGATTACTATTGGTATTACAGTGTACTAGTATGTTTTTTGTATCGGTTTGTTTTGCCTTAAACTCCAGTAAGTATCCTTGGTATTTTGAACCAAACAAAATGGAAGACAGTTGGAAGATAGCTGAAAAAATGGGAGATGGTACAGTGGTAGACGTCTGGGATACTAAGGTGAGTTTCATTTCTATTTTAAAAGGAAAAGAATATTTTTCTGAGAGTTATATTTCAGAAAATCATCGCACGCCAACTTTAGTAGAAACAATACATGCTACCGCTGTAGCTGGTTTAATTGCTGGTGACTACGATAGGTTGGTGTGTGATGATGGAAGCAAAAAATTATGTGATCAAGATGGAAAAATATCAGTTGCAGGAGTTGCTCCTAAAGCAAAGTTGGTCAGTAGAATCTGGTTGGGTACAGGCAGTAGTGACTTATTTGATATTTTTCCAAAGTCTTTAGAGGTACCACATACCCCAGTCAATAAACATGGAAACAAAGTTCGATACGACGAGTTAAATGCAATTGAGACTAAATTAGTTCTAGCAAACTTTTCTAGTGGTAGAAGGTGGTTGAGTAGCGCCAATGATTTTTTAAATAGTCTGAGAAAAAGCGCAAAAGATAATGTGTACTTTCTTATTATTGCTGGTGTTGGAGATGATGGCGAAGAGCTATCAGACATGACAGGGAAAAAGTATGGGCTTATTCCAGCATGTTTCAAATCTTCTTACTTTAGAAATAGTAAGAGGGATCCGATTATTAGAGTTGGTTCTATTTCTAGGTACAGTTCTAAAATATTACCTGAAATTTTCCATTTTTCCTCAGGTATGCTTGTAGGTAAAGGGAGTAATTATGGAAAAGATTATGTCGATATATTAGCTCCAGGAGAAGCAATTCCTGTATTAACACCATCGGAAAAAGCGATAATATCTAGTGATACGTCATTGTCTGCTGCTATAGTATCAGGAGCAGTAGCGTTGCTAACATCTTGTCGTCCTGCGGCAACTGGAGATGAATTAAAACGAGTGCTTTTAGATAACACAGATAAGTATTCTCATTTAGAAGAAAAAGCTAAAGATGGAGGAGTTTTGAATATTTATAAAGCCGTGAAAAATTACTGTCAAATTTATCCTGATATTGATATGGCATCTGTGAATAAAAAAACAAATACACAAAAAGAAGCTGAAAACACCAATGAGCCAAATACAGATCTTTAATAAGATAATTTGTAGTGTTCCTGACGAACTATATGCAGCAAATTAGAAACTTGGCTTTGAAAGATAGAAAAATGTTTCGCTGTATTGTTTTTGTAAAATATGAATATCGAGTTAACTGCATTGTTTGTAGTATCGAAACATGTTGCTGATTGCAGCAAACGTGTACTGGAGTGTAGTTTTAGTGTGCTGATTAGAAGCAAAGTGCCATAGTTTATGCACTTTTTAGGGGTTTTAAGAAGAAAACACTTGGTGTACAAGTAGTGCATAGGTGTGTACTGTTTGTTACACATGCAATATTGTGCTTTAGTGGTTTGATAGTTTAATATTTTAAGTATTTATTTGAGAATCAACAAGATATATGCAACTGTCAGAATGACGAGGGGTGTGCAATGCTTGATCATGTGATATGCAATGCTTGATCATGTGGTATAATCCATATTGTTTAGCTGGTGCTTACAGTTGAGTGTAAGTCGGTGGGGGTTTGGATGTTTTTAATTAAAAAATTGTCGTGTAGTAGCTGGATAAATGTTAGATAAGGGTAAGGACATATAATACGGCTGTTGACCATTTATTTAATAGTGTTCATTAAACATTAAGAGAGGCTAGTTATGGAAAGTGCTACTAAAAAAATTCTTTTTTATGGAACATTGTTGTTTTCCTCGGGTTTCATTGGAGTAACATCTATTTTTGGCAATAGCAACAACGATAACCAAATTATCAAATGCTGTGTCAATTGTGGTGGAACATGTCGTAACAACAATGAAATTGCAATGTGTTGTTACAACTGTACAATGCCAATTATTTCACAAAACAATACGGCCGTTGGTATAATAAACAAGCAAACCAATGAGATGGGATGGAAACGCGAGCAATACGTATATTATTTACAGGATATGGCTCTTGAAAGAGTTATTTTATCAAAAATTTTCAATCGCCTTGCTCCTGGTAGTTTCCCAGATATCAAATTTAACATTTATTACGATGGTGTTAATAAGCAGCATATTCTTGAAACTAAATCAAGAGATATGAATTTCATATCTATGGCAGATTATGGTTATGAAAATGGTCGTATAGAAGGAGAGTCCTACAGTGATTTCGAATCGCGTGTAAGAAATATTGAAAAAATGATTGACACCAATTTAAATGGCATAGAAGAGTTGTATGCTATTACTACATATCTAGGTATGCCAACTCAGTCATGGAATAGCTGGGATGTGGGTTTTTCTAGAGATACTTGGCAAGCCATGATGGTTTATAACGATACATTTCACCCAACGTTCTCTGAGTTAGAAGAGAAAAACCTTGAAATAGATTCTATATCTGAACCATTTGAATATAAATTCGATAAAAACAAATATTGCTTAGCATTACAAAAGGTTGAACAATTTGATGATGAAGAAATAGAAAAGTTGGTCGATGAAGCATTTGGTGAGGCCTCTTCTCAACATGGATTCAGTTATTTTAAAAGCAGAGACGACGAACGTTACAAAGGAGTTGTTAAAGAACTACTTAAAAAGAATAAAAAAACCGTTATAAAATTTTTGAATAAGAAAACAGAGTGTTTAGCATCTGATAAAAAATAAATTTTCGTTGACTGTTCACGGAGTAATATTAATGAGTAACTTGTTAAGAATATTTCTGTTTTTTATTTTTATAGGTATATTTGATTTGTGTACGGCTAATTCTGTTGATGATAGTTTATTTTTAAATGTTATATGGAAGAGTAAAAAAGCGTCAATTCTTAGATCAATCGATGGCAAAGACGTAGTTCCATGCAAAGGATCTAAACCTGGTGGTAGCGGTGGAGTTACTTGTTACGAGTTTTTTGACAGCAAAAAGAAGATATACTTTAAACAGAATTACTATATCACCGGAGAGCTTTTTGATTCCGTAGTTGCCAGTATCGTACTAAGAAACGTCTCAGATAATTTAGAAACGGATTATATTTCTCCTGAGATACGTTTTGCCATCAATGATAAAAAAAAGATTATAGGTGTTATTTCCTACGAATTAGAGGATTTTCAAACTGTAATTTCTCCGTATAAAAAATGCAATGATCAAAAATGCATAGATGAAATAAACAAAGAAAATCCATTTTATTGTGATTCATTGAAAGAAAAATTAAGCAGGCCTCTTGCTTCTCTCTATGTCCCTTTATTCCTTATTGGCGGTGGTGATACCAATCCTGGAAATATTTGTGTAAAGCCAGTAAAAGTTTGTAAACAATCTACATCTGATCAATTACGTTTTGGCACTGTTGATATTGATTTAAGTTTCAAAAATCACGCTGATAGTAGTCAATTTAAAAAACATAAAGAAATTTGCGAAAAATTCTTGGAAAAAACCTCTAGATATAGAGATATTAAGGCTGATAAATGCGCAAGAAACGTCTTAAATTTTTATGGAAAAAATCCAATAGCTCTTAAAACAGAAAACCCATTATTGGAAGAAGATTACTTTTTAGAAACAGGAGATTCTGGCCTAAGAGAAAACAGGGCAAACACATCGATATATACTGATTTTCTTTGCCCAGATAAAGTTCCGTGCAACGAAAAAAAGTTTGATCCATATAATTACATTAAATATTTCAGTACACCACCTGTTGAATCTAATGATGTTATCGCAATAACAGAGAATCTTAAAAATAAAGTTAAATACGATAAACTGGAAGTCTTGATCAAAGAAGTGTTTGAGAAGATAAGTAGCAGTTTTGATAAACCATACAGCTATTTCAAAAAATCTGAAATGAACGTTTTAGAAATTGTTCGTAAAAGGTATGATGTTTTACAATACGATATTAATCGAGATAATGAGTGTATTTCTTCTGATAGTCGTTCTATTCCATACTTTAATGATAAAACAGAAATAGAAGAATGTTTGGATGTAAATAAAGATGAAATTGTGTATAAACAGTGCTGTAAAAAGATTGAAGAAATTTTTGATGTTTTAAGCGATGTTAGTAGTTGTCGTGTAAAAAACAAAGCTATTGCTAAATTAGAAAATAGTGATCTATAGTATGCGTGACTTTTGCGTGATTGGGTGTTTCATTGTTATGCATTGTACGTTAAAAGTAGTGAACGCCCCTTATTAAAATATTAATAAAATCAAATAACTATAAAAAGATTAAGTAACTGAAAATCCTTGTGTCGATGGTTCGATTCCGTCTCTGGCCACCATCATGTACGTACTCACCTGATTTATTTTTTCAGCCTAAGAACCTGGGCGCGAAGTTTATTTAAAAAAGATTTATCAAATAGATCGCGCATAAACGAACTATAGTCATTACCGTAAGCGTTTTTTTCTCCAAGTACACTTTTTATTCCGCTAATAACCGCAGATTGAGGAATGAAAGATGCGAACATACCTACGCCTGCAGTTGCCTTTACTTCACTCTTTACCGCTACCCCCAATTCTGTATAAAAATTGTCATCAAATTTAGTCACTAACCCTTCGATTAATTTTGCTGATTCCGCGTCTGGGGCTTCAGAATTAGTTCCTAACTCTTTCATAGCATAAAAAGCACTTTTCATCTCACTAAACAATGGCTCTTGAATCAATTTATTATTTTCATTTTTATCTAACCCGATCTCTCTCAAGTGCAATAAAATAACCGCACACTTCTGATCTATGGCTAACGCGGCCTCAGGATGTTTTTCTCCTTTTTGCTTACCTGTACAAGCAGCGCGAGTAGCTTTTCTAAAACCTTCTATAATAGGAATTAGATGAGCATTCACAAAATCATGCATTGGTTTCATCAGCCCCTCCATATTTAAAAGCTAGAAAGGCTCTATGAAGATTTGAGTGGGTAATGGTGATTCTGTATACTATTGTTCCAAACAATGGGGATCAGAAAATGTTAAATAGCGTCCAATTATTTGAAATGGCACTGGGTGTAAAGTCTCCGTGGGAAATTACAGGTGTTGAGTTTTCAGATGGTTTATCTGGTAAAGAGTTACATGTCAAAATTGATTTTAAAAAAGGCGCAAAGTTTTCAGGTGAAAACGAAGAGCTGTGTAGTGTTCATGACACAAAAGAAAAAACATGGAGGCATTTGAATTTTTTCCAGCATGAGTGTTATCTTCACTGTCGTGTGCCAAGAATAAAAATAAAAGATGGTAAAGTAGCTCTTGTAGATGTGCCATGGGCAAGAGCAGGAAGTGGTTTTACGTTATTATTTGAGGCATTTGCTATGGCACTAATTGAAAAAGAAATGCCAGTTAATAAAGTAGGTCAATTGCTTGGTGAAGACTCGCACCGCATATGGACAATTTTTAATTATTGGTTAGAAAAATCGTATGCTGCTGACGAACCAGCAGTTCCTGAGAAATTAGGTTTAGATGAAACATCAAAACGAAAGGGACATGATTATATAACTTTGGCTGTAAATCTTGATGAAAAAAGAGTTATCCATATTGTTGAAGGAAAAGATAAGAATACAGTTAAGCAAGTAAGGAAATATCTTGAATCCAAGGATATTGACGCTAAAAAAGTGCTTCATGCAAGCATGGATATGTCGCCAAGTTTTATTTCTGGTGTACATGAAAACTTTCCAAAAGCTGAAATACACTTTGACAGATTTCATGTTGTAAAGCTATTAAATGAAGCCATGGATAAGGTGAGGCAAATTGAAAGAGAAGAGCATGATGAGCTAAAAGGTCATAAATATACTTTTTTAAAAAAGAACAGCAACTTGTCTGAGCATAAAAAAGAAAAGCTAAAAGAGCTTATAAAATTATTTCCAACTCTTGGTGAAGCATATAGATTAAAAGAGTTATTTAACGATTTGTGGGAAATGGAAACAGAGGAAGAGGCAATATGTTTTATTAAAGAATGGTGCGATGAAGCTGGAAAGTTGAATACTGCTCCATTCAATCAATTTATAAAAACCGTAAAAGCTCACTGGAGTGGTATAGTGAATTTTTGTGAGACAGAAATTAATAATGGAATTTTAGAGGGTATAAATAATAAAGTTCAACTAGCTAAAAGAAGAGCAAGAGGATATCGTTGTACAAAGAATTTTATTAACATGATCTACTTCTTGTGCGGAAAGCTTAGGTTCGATTACCCACTCGTTTCTTCATAGAACCGCTAGAAATTTATCGTTAATCCCAAATTTATTTGCTGGGTATGTGGCGAAGTAACCTTATAAGAATAGATACTTCCATAATTATCATTCGATACATATGTTTGGTTTATGTTGTTGTAGTTGGTAAAAACATATTCGAACCGCGTACTAAAAGCTTCACTTATAAAATATTCCATACCAAAACCAGCGCGCCAACCAATTAAAAACTTGTTTACAGAAGAATCAGGATCATTGTTTATTCTAATGTTAAACAAACTTGTGGCCAAACCGATACGACCATAAAACAAAAAATCTTTCTGTAACGTTATGTATCCCGGCATGAAATCAAGCCCCAAATTCAAGGGTTGTTTAAACGTAATAGTATCATTATTGTTATTACCAAAATTAGTTGTGTTCTGGTTGTACTTTAAGGTGTTATAACCACCGCTTAGTGCATATTCCGATCCAAATCGATCAATGATTCCAGTCCAAACCGATCAGTAA
>CAXOVY010000028.1:0-40834 GCA_964213355.1 Gammaproteobacteria bacterium | reverse complement strand
GCAAGCTACTGGAATGAACGCAGACGTAGTAGACAAGCTTTAATATTTTTATAAAAAAGTTAAAAAAAAATTTCAGCGCCGCTGGAAATGGGGTGTTTTGTGCGTTAAAAATTTGTTAAAATGCTAAAAAAACACTCCATAATATTCGTATAGCAAATACGAAAAATTACAAATACCATAAAAAATCAAATGGTTGTATAAAAATCTATTAATCTGCTTCTAATAATCTACGCACAGAATTTCTAACAACATTTAACACTCTAGCTATTTTTGCCTTGCTATAGCCCTTTTTAAAAAGCTTACCAATCGCACCTTGCTTTAGAGCTGCGGTTCTAGGTCTACCATGTGGTTTGCCTAGTTGCTTGGCATGAGCAATCCCAGCCTTTACTCTCTCACGCAATAAATCTCTTTCAAATTGGGCAAAAACTGCTAGTAACCCAGCCATCGCTTTGCCAGTAGCGGTAGTTAAATCTAATGCTTCAGAAATAGATATAAACCCCACTTTAAGAACCGATAACTCTTCTAAAGTATTTAGAAGGTCAGTTATCGATCTTCCCCAACGATCTAACCGCCAAACAATAATGTTGTCAATCTCTCGTTGTCTTGCAGCTTTAAGCAATAACTCACGCTGAGGTCTATTATTAACAGCACCCGAGCCAGTTTCTTCTACTGCCATAGCAACTTTCCAATTTCTTTGCTTGGCATATTTTTTTAATGCCTGCATTTGCATTGGCAAAGTCTGCTGATCAGCAGTAGACACTCTAGCATAAATCCCAACTTTTTCAATCTTTTTTGCTTTTGTCACACTATTAGCCCTGGCCAAAAACCTTACCAAATTTCACAAGATTATTTCCTTATTTTTCAATAGGCTTTAGTGTAGCATTTTGCCAGGCCAAAATCTATAGTTTTTGGCCATATCCATAAAATATATTTAGGTAACTCTCCTGTACCACTATTTGCGACAGATCCCGAAACACGTAGGTACAGGAGGCATCAGAAGCCAGCCACCAAACCCAAACGACTTTCCAGCAGACCCACTCGTAGGTGCTTTAACCAAACCAATTTCCAATACCATCCCAGAGTGATTCAGTTAGACGCCTTATTCCTCTTGATCTTGGAAGGTTATCACAAACATCTACCATTCCATCATGGCCATGGTTCATATATATTGCCGCACCAAGTACTCTTACTTTAGTTTTAAGCTCTCTTGAATAATTTGAATTATAAACATTGTCATTTAATATTTGATTAACGAGATCTTTTAAGGTTAAAACATATAAACCTGCATCGCTTAGGTCACAAAGTTGAACATCTTCATATTCATACCAATTGCGACGGGCATCATGTTGTAGCACCTGCCTTTCTGATTGGTTAATTTGCAATTTTGAAAATCCTTTAGACGATTCCAAACAGAAGGCATATTCTTCATCGATTTCTGCACAAGCTATTGGTTTGTTATCGCGAAAAATTAAGTCAGAAAAGTGAGCATATTTGTACCAACGGTCAGGGCCATCAGATTGCAATAACTGTCTTTCTGATTGGCTAATTTGCAACTTTGAAAGTCCTTTAGACGGTTCCCAACAGAAGGCATATCCTTTATCGGTTTCTGCGCAAGCTATTGGTTTGTTATCGCGAAGAATTTGGAAAACTTTAGAATCACCCCCAAAGGCAAAAACGTTACTTAAAGTTGATAACAATATAAAAGCAAATAGAATCATTTTATTAATCACGGTCTGCTCCAATAAAATTTATTAAATTGTTAACCTTGTAAACTTATAACACTAAATTTTAAAAAAGGTACTGTTGTTCGCCGCAAAAGGCCCGAACTTTCCCACCGAACTCATAACTAACTAATTAATGAATCCTATAGTAGTGGTTCTCAAAATTTATAGGAAATGCCTAAAGACACAAGATTAGCACTTGGGGTTGCAGAAAAATTACGGCTTTTAATATTATCAAACTTACCACTTCTATATACCCCGGCCCATGATACATCAATACCAAAATGATCAGTGAAATCATAACCGATACCGAGAGCATAAGATGGTACAATAGAAGCATTTATTTGATTCGTACGATTCTCGTTAGAATTAGTATCGCCCTGTGTTTCAAGCTTATAATGAACCAATGCAACAGCAGCTCCCAATTTTCCGTATAAATTCCAGCCGACAAACGATGATGATAAAACTTCTAATGGTAAAACACCCTTTGCCATAAAATCTACAGTATAAAATCTTACATTGAAATTGAGACCACCACTGGCTCCGGTGATTGTATTTCTTCCAGAAAACTTATATTCATTACTAGGATAATAGGCGCATCCTGTTTCTAAACCAAAATAAGGTAAAAAACTATAGCCTACAAATAATCTACCGCCAAGTTTTCCTTTGTTAATATCTTTAGATTTCGGTTGGTTACCAAGTAAATCATAACCTCTGTTTATAACATCTTCTGGTACTCTTCCTTCATTGGTTCGCGCATAACCTCCCTGGGCTCCAACATAAAAACCTGGTTGATAATCAGCCAAAGAATTGCTTCCAGCAAAAACAGCCTGCCCTGCTACCAAAATCACAGAACCCACTAAAAGTTTATTACATAACATATAGTCCAATCCTCCATTTATAAGCTTGACCACTTTATTTTATCTTAAACAAAAAATTCCAACAACAATAGCCTTGATCAAATGTTCATATTCACGGGGTTATTTCATCAATCTATCTGTCTCCATTAAAATATATAATATGCGTTTTATGAAAAATTAACCGCATATTAGCTCCTCTTACTATCGGCTCAAGATTTTTACATTCAAAATATTTTTTGACTAAGATCAAATAATATTACCCACCCTTCTCCTTTGATTTTCGTTGATTTATCTATTAACTTCGAAATCGTTCCCTGTGCATTAAATCCGAAAAAATTTAATTTTACACCACCACCTATAGCGCTATATCGTTCAAACTTGCTTCCCATCTCTGTTTTATCTTTTGCCCAACCAATGTCTCCATGTAAAAATGGATTGATCATAAAATCTTTCATAACTTTATTTCTAGGGGCTGGGAGACGAAAAACAAGATCATGTCTTATAATTATTCCATCATCTAGCGTTAAGCTATTCGCCCTAATTCCTCTGATTCCACCAATCCCATCTAATACCGGCAATTTTACTATTCCGGGCAATCCCTGCTCTGCATATTGGATTTGAATATCACCGTTTAGATGGATCCTATCTATAATTCTCCATAAATAATCGCTTGTTAGCTTATAACGCTTAAATTGAGCATGCGAATGTAGAAGATCCTTAGTAGCCCCAAATAGCCTCGTTCCCTGAGCATAATTTAATTCATTGAGCATCCGAAAAATAGGAGAGTAATAATCATAATGCCCGCTAATTTCAACAACACTTAACTTTTGCTCTATGTCTCTTAAACGATGGTTTGCAGCAAATTCTAGACGAGGAATATAGTGCCAAAAAGAAGCGTCTAAAGAAATATGGTGCTTTAACCCCCGGCAAATGGTTCTTGAAAGATTAAACTTGTTTTTAAAGCTATTGGTTGCTAGCTCAGTCTCTTTTTCCCCGGGATAAATATCATATTGGGAATCTGAATAACTTCCGCTATATTCTAGCGTATAATATCCAAAAGGGACTTCTTCTTTCCAAGTAACTGCTGCACTTCGATCTCTACCCAAGCCCGATCTCGACCCTGCAAGAAACAACTGATCGTTTAGAGCAAATAAATTGTCATATAAAAAATTACCCTTCAAAACATTTTGCCCGGTTCGTTTATTTCCGGTGTTATCGAAAGACAGATAAAGACGATATGGTTTAGCAATTTTCTTTGTATCAACTTTTACAACCGTTCCTCCAATTTCTTTTCCCGGCCATAAAGTAGTAATCGAATATTGCGATGGCAAGCGATTGAGCTGTGCCAATCCCTGGTCCAAATCTTGTGTTTTCAGCTCCTTTCCTGTTAATCCAGGAAATGCGGTATAGTGATTAACGGCGGTTGTTTCAAATTTTTCTATACGCCCTTCCTGAATTTTAATTATTAATTCTTTGGTTTTTTTATTGTAACTTTCTATTTCTAGCCGCGAGGTTATATATCCTTTTTCAAATAAAAATGAATTGATCTTAATAAGCACATCATTTAACTCTTGTGCATTAACACAATAATTTAAATAAGGAAGAACATATTTTTTTTCTTCCTTATTCAATAAATCACGAAGTAATTTGTTTCCTACTATATTAACCTTATTGATTTGTAAACACCCTTGAAAAGGTTTAAACCTCATCCCGCTATCCTCGTGAGCTTTAACCTGCAGGGGAATATGAGAAAGCTCTTCTTGGATTTTTCTTTGTTGTGCTTCTCTTTCTAATTGTTCTGCCGGATCAATAACGGATGCATATACCATTTGAAAGGAAAAAAAAGATAGTAGAACCAAAACAGTAAATAAAAATAAGAAACAAAAATAAATTCTGATGTTCGCTAACTTTATACCCCTGTTTAAAATTAAAAAAACTTTTCCCATAAAAAATCACACTTGCGATACACTCATAGTAGATCATACTGAAACTAAAAAATAAATAATGAAATAACCCGTATTATGACCAAAGCAAGTAACGCAGCATCACTGGTTACTTGCTCTGGATTCTTTCATTCACAACCCGTATAGTGAAATAAAAGACTTTATCTGTGTTGGAACTACTTATAACTCTTCATGATATTCAATCTGCTCAAATTTCCTTACAAACGATGGCTCCTCCAGTGAAAACTTGAGATACTCATAAAGACTTTCAAATCTATCAGTGGATATAGTCTTAAATATTATATCACCCTTATTGGCAACAAATTGCTTGTTTCCAGCAAAATTAGCCTTTATAGCAACATTTTGGAAATGTGGTACCTGAATTGTGCTTTCTTCTATATATTTCTCTTTCCTAGGCACCTTATCAATATACTCCTCTTCTTTAGTGCTATCTTTCATATAACGTTCTTCAGTAGGAACCTGTACAGTATATGATTCTTGGATTGTACTCTCTTGAACATAGCTCTCTTCGGTAGGGACCTGCTCAACATAAGATTCGGTTCTATAGTGATCCTTATGTTTGGGACCACCGACACATCCACCAAAAATAGAAATACCGGAGGGACACCATTCTTCGGTGTGATCAAAAACTTCCCTCGTCTTTGTTACAGGTTTATTAACAGTATGTACTTTATTTTCTCTTATAGTAACAGGTCGAGTTCTTGTTTCAGATTTCATAATAGTACGCACCGCATCTACCTTTATAGGAACAGTACGCACCTTTTTTACCTCATCAATAACCGTACGCTCTTTTTCTTCCTTTTTAACAACGCTATCTATACCATCTCTATAAGCATCTATTACTATTGGATTATTTTCTTTCACTTCCCCTTTTGCTTCAACTGTAATATCTCCCAATAACTGCGTACCATCAAATGTTACGTCTCCACCAGATTGGATATGAATCGGTCCTCCACGACTCAACAATTGACTACCAATAAATTTAAACCCATCTTTATTGTCCCCCGCTCCTGTAAGCTCTTTCTTGTATCCAAAATACATTCCTCCTTTTGGAGCAACTAACTCCATGCCGCCCTCTCTAGACTCTAATATAGAATTCGATCCTTGGTACAAACTATTACCATCTCCCGTTTTTTCTACTAAATAAACCCCTATTGATCCTGCAGTTATACGCCCACCTTTATCATTAATAAAAGAGTCCGCTTGTACTTGAAAAATATTACCTATCTCCATTTTTTGGTAATTGGTAAACCCTTTGCTAGTTGAGACCCATCCTTCTCTTGCTACAATATTTCCACTCTCTTCGTTAATAAAATCTCCTGATAAATTTAACTCAATATTTCTGGCTTTGAGTGAATTGTGATTTTTTAAATTTCTACCTGTAAATCTAAAATTTCCATCAACCTCTATCGACGTAGCTATACTAAGATCTCCTCCATCGGTTTCAACATAAACATCGTCTTTGTTTGTTTTGACTTCGGTCTGTACCTTGTCCGCCTCATTAATCAAAAATTTGGGCGCAGAAATTCTTACTCCAGCTCCTTCACCCGTTGCAACCAGATAAACCTTGCCAGCAGATATTGGAGAAACGGTGCTAACATCAATAGCATATTCTTCGTTTTTTCCTTTTATGTCAGTCTCTACCGATTTATCTTTGGTAGTTTTAGCATGAGCCTCTGCTCTTAATAGCTCTTTGGCTGATACTGCTCCTTCGATTTTTATTTTTCCAGAACTTAGGATCAATGATTTGTCTTGTACGGTAGCGCCTCCTTTGCCAATATGAATATCACCATTTAAATCCTTATCCCAATCAACCTGCCCCTTCGTAATTGAATGCAACCTATCCGTTCTTAGCTCCACATCGTGAGTATTAATAAAACCGCAACCATCACAAGTAATTCCATTTGGATTAGCTAAAATAAATTTAGCTTGATCTCCTGCAATGGTAGTAGCACCAAGCAATTCACTACGACTTGCACCAGTAACCTCAAACAAAATAGTTTTTGCTGGTTCAGTTAAGTTTCTATTAGCGCTAATAATTCCTTCTCCTCTAACAGTTGCACCAGATGGGCTATTATTAATTATAATTCCTTTGGTACTAACGTTATATTGCTCAAACCGATTATGCGAAAGACCGTCTTGCGGATTAACAATATTAATTTGAGGAACGCCCATATCTGTCTGGGTTAATTGTGGTGCCGTTGCTGCGTTTTTATTATCAATAACTACATCCGCCGCAAGAACTGCATTAGATAAAAATATAGCACACACAGGTGATAAAGCGATATGCGGCAACAAAAAGCGCTGCCTCAGCGATTCAAAAAAGGTGTAACAGCCTGCCGAAAAACTACTGTTTAAGTGTGACATTTATATACTCCTCCTTTATTATTGTTAATACCCACCCATTGCTGCTTTTGGTTGGCCAAAAAAATTGGGATAGCACTTTTCCTACATAACAATTAACAGCTACTCTTTCCTCACAAATTTTCTTTGCTCCTAATAATCAGATGCATTATGCCAATTCATCTGTATCTACAATCCTCTCTGCTAAAACTATTCGACAAACAAAGCATCAACTTCATCAACTATTGGAGAAATCACGCGCTCTCACTTTATTACACTTTCGCTTTCTGCTTTGTAAGCAATATCCCCATTCTTTTGTAGCACTGCTGTAAGTTTTCTATAAAACTCAATATGTGCCAGTATTTGAATGGTAAGATCGTTATTACTTTCTTGAGCAGATACCATAGCTAGCTGCTGCTTAAGTCCTGGTATTATTTCATCTTGAATAATTTTGATAGCACAAACCATATCTTCATAGAAACGTTTATTAACCTTACCAACCTCTTCAACCTGTTCTGCTGTATATGGGTTGGCGCCATCTTTAATTACGCTATTGAATGCAAGAACCACACTACTAAGAAGATTTTTATTAGCTTCGTCCACTTTTATCCTGGACGCTAACAAAAACTGACCCACTTATGCTAAAAAAGATTGACCCACCAGATGCGCATCACATATATTAATCCAGCTATAGTCAGCGCGTTGATTCAAGAATCAATGTTACCAAATAGCTTTTAAAATTATTTAAAAATTATTACTGGGCCTGTGGAGTTGTGGGCAAGAAGCCAGATAGTGTGGTAAAGCTGTGGGCAACTCGTTTCTCAGTGTTGTCCATAGCTTTACCACACGGCCATCTGGCTGGTATGTGCGAGTGCTTTTTACGAGCACGTACTTGTCCACAAATCCATAGGCCTTATCTTCCTGGATAAGCTTAGTAAATTTTAAAATATGACATCGTTTCTTTTAGCTTTTGATTTGTTTTGGATCTCTAAGGCTGGCACCATTTATTTTAATGATTGTGCAGTAATGATTGAGGCGGTCCAGCATAGCATCAACGAGTTCTTTTTGTTTGAACACATCATACCAGGCGCTAACATCAAGATTGGTGGTAATTATAGTAGTTTTTTTGTGATATCGCATATCGATTAATTTAAAAAAAATGTTAATTTGCTCATTGGTTAGCGTGAGGTAGCCTAGCTCATCGATGACAATGACGTCGTAATTCGCTATGGTTTTTAATAACCTTGAAGTACTTCTATCTGCTAAAGAGGCATATAATTCGTTTAGTAAATCTTGGGCTTTATAGAAACGACCGCGGTAACCATTGATCAACGCTAAACGAAGTAGACTAATCGCTAAGCCAGTTTTACCTGTCCCGGGTTTACCGATAAAAATGACATTCTCAAAATGAGTAATAAAATCTAATTTGGCTAGCGACATGATTTGCGATTTTTTTACTGCTGGTTGTCTCTTAAATGGGAAGGTGTCAATACTCCACTCCCATGGTAATTTAGCTGCCTTTAAGCGATTCGCCAATCTACGTGCATTGCGATCTTGATATTCAGCCTCCAAAAGCTTTTGTAATACTTCTTCGATACTTTGTCCTTGATGTCGTGCTTTTGCAAGAATCGGCTCTAGAGAATCAGCCATACCGCATAAATGTAGCTGTTCAATTAAATAACTAAGTTTTTGTAACATGAGGATCCCCTCTTTTAAAGATTAAAGAAGTTATCTTTTATTTCTTTGATTATCATTTTTTCCAAGCGCTTAAGATCAAATAACCTATACTGTCTAGCTAAGATGATGGCTTTAATAAAAGCCTCAAATGGATAATTTCTTTTAAGTGTAAGTAGTTCTTTAAAAGCCCATTCCCCACGGCCACGCACTTGCGCTTTGAGCATGAGGATATAGTCGTCTAAGATGCTATCAATTCCAATGAGTTGTTGTTCTGCGGCGCTACCAACCTGACGTTTTTCACGCCGATATAGGTTAATATGGTGCTCTTTAATAATAGCTCGTTGATCTCGTTCCCCGACAATACGTGGATGCTGAGTAATTAGCTGATGTCGGTGATAAATATCAATCCTATCTAGATATTGATAGACCTCTAACAAATTCCCAATATATTTTTCTGGTACAGAATAACGATTAGTATCAACGTTAATATAACCCTGGGTATCTACAGTACGTTGGAAGCATTTATAAATCGGCAGTATTACTTCAGGCAGCGCCAATAGTGCTGGTTTTTCTTGAATATAAGCTGCTTCTGGAGTCATGCCTAATATTCGTTTGGGTTTTTGGTTGACGGCAATACACCATAGCTCAGCCTGCTGATTTAAATCTGACCAATCAGTAAAAATTCGTCCAGCTAAGAAGTTGTTTTCTACGTAGGAAAAAGGCCTCTCTATTTTCCCCTTGCGGTTTGGATCATTAACAGCGTGTGCGATAAATTCAAATCCGAAAAAACGGCAGAACATTAACATCTCTGGTGCTATCACAGCATGGCTACCTGCTCCAGCTGCTAAAATGACACTGGTATTATCGATAATACAACGTTTACAGCTACCTTGCATAAACTGCAGTGCTTGCTGCAAAAATGCTTTAACTTCAAAGCGAGTAAAACTTGGATAATACTGGATAAAAATTTTTCGGCTAAATCCTAATACTAATGCTGCACATTGCGCTTTAACTTTTTTAGCACCAAAATAGACTAGATGCGGGGAAGTATCATGCTGCATCTCTTCGCCCGGGGCAAAACAATATTCTCCCACTCGTTGCGGCGTATCTTTTAATTGATATTTGCGGACTAAATTAGTTAAGGTGCTATATGGCACTTTGCGCTGATACTGTTCTTCTAAAACTTCTCGAACTCGGACCAGATTTCCACAACAAGTTGTGATCAGGGGTTCAATTAATGGCATTAAATCTTCGTTATCATTTTTAGCAGATGATGACTTATCTTGGCGCAGTAATTTACGAACAGTATTACGTGAGATTTTTAGTAGGCGACTGATTGCACGCTTGCCTTGCCCCGCCTGATATAATTGGCGCACCACTTGAATTATGGGTTGTTGGTTCATAAATTCTCCTGTTTAAAGTGTTAATTTTAGTAAAAATCTCTTGCCAGCTTCTTGTTAAAATTGAGTACTCTTCTTCACTTTGCTGAGGGTAAAATACCGCGTGTAGCACTGAATACAGCGTATCTAACCTAGAATTAATCTCTGCTAGTTTTTTCTCCCAAATCTCTTGGGGTGATAATAAAGATAGATCCTTTGAGAAAGGCTGACTTTGTTTTGATAATTCCAAAGTCTTAAAAAATAATTGCGGAGACATTAGTAAATGCTCACGTACTTTCTTATTAGACTTTAAATAGTGATAATAAAACTCTTGGAGTTCTCTAGTACTATGGGTATGACTGCGTAGATAATTAAGTAAGCTTTTGGCAGCATCTTCGTTCGCGCGCGCGAACGGCACTAAAACTCTGTTTGCAGCCCAAGACGATAAATCTCCTTGCAACATTGCCTCTTTGATGAAATCAGGTAAGGACTCAAGCAATTGCAATCGATAACTTACCCATGCTTTACTTTTACCTAATTGTTGTGCTAACTCTGCTTGAGAATAATTATGCAGATTCCCTAACTCTTGGAGTAACCAGGCCTCTTCAAAATAATCCCAGGTACGAGATTGATTACTCCTATAAGTATGGATCAATGCTTCAGCAACGTTCGATTCCCAGATAATTATTTTAATCGTGTCATTTTTTAATGCTTGCATGGCTTTTATTCGCAAGTAGCCATCAATAACTGTCCAATTCCCAGTTAAACTTGCAACAACCATAATTGGCTCTAATAATCCGTAGGTATGGATCGACAGCATTAATCGTTGTTGCTCTTGTTGCGTATGTTTCCGCAAGTGTCGATAACTAAGTTCTAACTGATGCCATTCCGCTTCGAGAACTGATTTTGATAAATTGTTCATGAGACCTATGATTGCAACTCTCCATCACTCTGGCTATAAGGTGATCTCTTTGCAAGATTGTCCAAAGGCGACTGCATTGACCGAACTATCTGTAATTAAAGCAATTTTTACTATTAACGCGTCACTCTTTGCAAGATGAGACTCAGTTACCGGTATCAGATGATAAGTACCTGATGTAACTAGCTTGTGGGGTGTTGACGCGTCACTCTTAGCACGATACAAATCTTTGCTTTGTTGATCCCGTATCCGCTGTCGTTCTCGTTTGCGAATTACATAAGCAGGATGTGTTGTTCGATATGGTTGCCAAGAATCATGATGTGACTGCCGCCATTTTCTAGTGGCTGCATTTTGATTACTTCGATAATCACCGTCTGTACTAAGCTTATTACGGCGCCATAAATTTTTGCGTTGTCTCTGACAGGCGGCTTCAGAGCAATAACGTTGATTGGGGTTGCGATATTTAACCAAGTAGCCGCCACAATGTTGGCAACGATTTTCTCGGTTCATCTTAATACTCCTACTAATAAATTAAATTTGATTTAGTAAGAATACTCGTAGATATTTTTTTTGGGGGTACGATATACAAAAATGGGCTTTATAACTTATCAGACTGGGTCACTTTTTTTAGCAATATGGTGGGTCAATTAGATTAGCGTTGAGGCTTTTATGCCTTGCTCTTCTTCTAGGTTTTTTAAGTCATTGATAATTTCTTTTGCGGATATTAATGGTTCGGACTGTCTATCTTTATTCGTAATATCTGCCGCAAAAACTATGTTGGATAAGAATAAAATTAATATCGCCGCTTTTACTTTCCTACTCATGTCACCCCCTATTTTTAGCATCTTCTTGGTTTATTGGTAACAAAATACATGATAATGAAAAAATCTGACTCGGGACACTTAGAAAGCGCCAAACATATAGTCTTTTGTCTAATAACAAGCGCATATTATACCTCCTTGTATTATTAATATCTGGCCATTAATGCTTTTTATTTACGAACCCAAAAGCAGCTTGGCACAGTTTTACTTGGCACTGCTACATGTCATTATAATCCTTGATTTTGCAAGAATCTAATTTTTTTAGTTCATCAAATCTAGCTGCTTTTTACACGTAGGTAATCAAAAATAAAATCCGTTAGAAAAACAAAAATCGACTAGGCAAAACTAGCAATGAGTTGGTTTATAAGGAATTAAGTCGTTTAAAAAATTCTTTAATATTTGCCTGAATCGATCTTTCATTAGCCATTCTTAAACGTTTATAACCACAAAATTCATCTGAAACTGTGGCTATACCAGATACTTCAATCTGATATTTTTTAACAATATCAGTACTAGATATTTTATACGAGATAACCGACTTTGCAGTTACAGCTAGTAAACCAGTTTGTTTAAGGTCTAACAAATCGGCATCAAGCTTATATTGCGCTTTGCTAAAAGAGCCCGCCAAATATCCATATGCATCCAGGCTACCCTCTAATGCCTTTCTAAGTCCATCGTTATCAACATAAGAAATTCCCAGAGAAAGCGGTTCGGTTTTCCTGCCTCCTGACACATTAGTCACCACAATCGCTCCTTTCAACTTTGGATTCTGCTCTACAGATGTTGGCTTTACAATCATTGATTGATATTGTGCAGGAGTAGCGCAACCAGTTAAGACAGCAAATACCGACACTACAGCAACAAATGTTATTAATTTAAGTGGTTTTATCATTTTTCACCTTTATGCTAATATTAATTTTTTAGCAGCTATATAAATCGTTATATAAATTGCCAGACGCCATAAGTTTACATATCATTAAAATAATCTTCAATTTTATTAACAGCATCCATTATTTCTCCTGTCCACGGTTCTTTACTATATGGAGGAGCATTTAAAAAATCTCCAAATCCTCGGTTGAGCCCAAAACCAGGACGGCGACCTCGTTGAAATCTCTCCAACCATTCCATTAAGTCAGAAACACCCCCTCTTTCAATTACTGCTTGTTTACCTCTTTCTAAAACACCCAGTCCTATTTTTAATTTATAAATAATCCAATCATGTTTTGTTGGATCTTCATCTTCCAGTCTTTTTATATGCTTTTTAACCAGATTTATAGCATTATCTTTAATCCTTAAATACTCTTCATATTTAGCTGGAAGCTCCTTTTTCTCTTTTTCTGTCAACTTAAATCTTTTAGGCAACCTATATATAGAATGATCTTTTTTGTCTGGTTGGCCCATAGATTTGGACATCCTGTCACAGGTCTCAAGGAAAATTTTTAACATTTCTTTGTCCTTTTCTGTTTCCATTGTCATATACACCTCTTGGTATATTGTTAGTTTTTATTTTATTGGTTTGCTGTTAAGTAACTCTGTTCTGTCTATCCATTTTGGATCAAAATCCCTGAATCTTACTTGGAATCCTCCTCCAATAAATTTCTTTCCTGTTTCCAAAGAAGTTTGTTCAAAAGCCTTTCCGCTTATAAAAGTTGTTTCAGTACCAGCTGGTATTTTTATGATTGTCACCGCGTTTCTTTCTCCCCAGTCTGGATACAACATTGCTAAATGTTGTTTTAGGTTTTCTATTGCAGGCTCAGGTGTTCTAGCGTAAGTCTTAAGATGGGTTGCCCAAGCCATGGTTCTTTCATTTGGTCCAGGATTAGAATGAAAAACTAATTTTTTATTAGCGTCATGAATATTTACTAAATATAAATCTCTTTTTACCTTACCATGATAATATCTGCTTCCAGGTTCAAAGTTTTTTAAGTCGCTTAAATCATCAAATCCTTTCGCGTAGACTAATCTGCCAGCTGGTATTTGCTCAGGCAAGAACTTAGAAAACGTTTTAACACCTATATTGTCTGGGTTATTAATTCTAATGGCACTTGTTTGACTATTACCAATCCACGATTTGCCATTTGCAACGAATTGGCCCCCTTTAGCAAAGAGATTATCAAATCCTGCTAAATCAGATAACACGCCCAATCCTTTAGTCCCAACACTAATCCCTACTTTTCCCAATGCTATGCTAGCCTTAGCTACACCACTAACTCCAATTAGCAAATTACCTACCTGCCAAAAAAGTTCGCCGGCTTCTCTGCTTAGCTGCTCTACATTCCCTTGTTGCAAGGCTTGATCCATACGATCTATTTTAGCGCTCCACTCTTGGCGCACACTATCACCGAATTGTTGCCTTGCTTCTGGGCTAGTAATGAGTTTTTTAAGTCCTTCATACGTTTGTATTGGATGAGAGATAATTTCAGCAAATCCTGTAAGATCACTTATCCCTGCGTTAGCCATCCCTTCGGCAAAATTTATTAATAACGGCGAGGAACCAGGTAAAAAACCTAATGATTTGATAATAACGTCTCTGGCCATTCCATATGTTTCGTAATTAATATCCAAACCTGTATGAGCGTTAATCGCATCTATAATTTGACTCGCTTTTTCCTTAAGATCATCAGCTACTGCACTGCCGCCGTTTTTAATATCTTCAAAAAAACTTTTTACTTTATCCTTGTTATAATTAAAAAACTCTTTTAGTTCCTCAGGAGATGATTTGATAAAGCTATCAAGAGCGTCTCCTTCGAATCCGGCACATACAGCTCCATTATCAAAATCCATGAAGATATTGCTAAAATAATTGGGTTCATGAGATAGGGCTCTGCTATCACCATAACCATCATCGCCATTCCAAAAACTATCAAAAATAGACTCATATGGTGATTTAAAACTATAGCTGGAAATAAGAGCATCGAAATTATTGTCAATAAAGCTGTCCAATAAAGACACATCTTTTGCTTTACCGATGTGCGAGCCATCACCAACATGACTACTAACACCATAATTACTGCCACTAATAACAGGAACCCTTAATACTTGACCTTGCTGAATATAATCAGGGTTTGTCGCTAGCTCCGGATTTAATCTTATTAATTCATTTACTAATTTATCTACCGCTTTTGCTGATGCTTTTGAGCCTAATTCTCTTGCTGCTATCCCAGACAGGCTTTCTCCTTTTTTTACTTGATGCCACTTCGTTTGTTCGGCTGTGTCAGTTTCCGGAGACGTCCTGTCCCTAAGCGCTCTTTCTAATTCAAGTTTTGCAGCTTTTTCATAACTACTGTCCGCATCTGTATACTTTTTATAACTGTCTTCTTTAGCTTTTGTTAACCTTTCGTCTAAATCTTTTGCTAGCCGTTCTTCTTTCGCTTGTCGCTTTTCTTTTTCTATCTCTTTTTTTTCTATCCCGTTGTTAATTAGATTTACTATGAGTGTAGAGAGTCCTTGGCTTCCAGAGTGCGCTAAATCTTTTCGGATAAAAGTTATTGCCCCTGTTGTTAAGCCAATAAAATTGCCTCTAAGCGAGGTATAGTCATAATCTTTTTGTAATGTATTCCATACATCGTTACATACATCTGCTAGTCCATTTTTATATCCTTCTGGCGACCCATCATTTAACTTAGCTCCATCTAAATTAACTTCTCTTAGTTTATTGCACTCTCTGGTAATCTCTCCATTAGAGATATATACACCCTGAGATATCAACGCTGCCGCCAATTGATTTGCATCATCACCTATTTTAAAAATTGTCTTAAGCTTTTGCTCCATCATCGACCAACTTGTTGGAACCTTCGCAGCAAGCTCTCTAATAGCCGCCTTGGTATCTCTAACTATTTCTGGTATGGCTTCGGCGTTTTTAATTAATCCTTGAGTTAGATCCACTGCTGTTTGAAAAAGACCGCCTAATCCATATGAAGCTGGAGCGCCTGTTAGCAAATTACTAGCTACATTTACTGGCACTCCAGTAGCAAATTGAGCGCCAACACTAGTAAATCTATCTAAATATTTGTCAACTATATTATTAATTTTTTCATATAACTCTTCTGCCAAATCCCCTGCAAAAATCTTTCTTAATGCGTCCTTACAATCAGAAATAATCTCTTCTATAGCGCCACTTGCTTTTTCCTTTATATCTTCTGGCTTTACCATCTTTCTGCCCACTAAATCATATAAAGGAATACTCGCTACAGTAGTACCCGCTTGCATAAGCGCTGCCTTGCTTATAAATTCCAATGGATTACTTGCTAATTTGGTTGGAACTCCGGTAATTAAATTACCTGCAGCGTCATATCCCCTTCCTGCAAAGGCATCTAACGCCCTTATACCACCCATCATTTTATCGGCAAAACTTAAAACACCCGCAGTAACTATAGCTATTCCTATGCTTATTGCGGTAGATTTTAGATAGCTTCGAATGTCAATTGGGTTACCGGTACCTAAAGAGATTGCAGATGATATTATGTCTCCTATCCCTTTCAATACTAATGAATTAGCAAGAACACTTACAAAAACTCCACCAACTGGTGCAAGTAATACTCCTACACAAATAAATACAACACCCATTACTGCTGAAAATATAGTGCCGAGCCAATCCTTTTCTTTTGGTTCTAATTTATAAACACTAGTTTCGATTAGAATCCCGCCCTTTCCTAAAACTTGACTTGCGATTTGCTCAAGAACAGCCTGCTGCTTACCCTCAATATTTTTTGCGATTCGATCAAGATTGGTTTGCTGATCAGTATCGGATTTTAAAGCCTCATTGATATGACCTAAAGCATTATAACCAGCTGAAGATATGTCTGAATTTTTGCCGATATTTTGTAATACAGTTGCGGTAACATTGATGCTTTGCGCCCATTTATCTGTATCTACAACTCCTTCTGTTCTAACTATTCCATTTTCTTGTACTGCCTTACAAACATTGTCTATGTTTTTTTGTAGTACTTCTGCAATTTTTTTATAAAATTCAATAGAAGCTATCAACTGAATAGTAAGCTCGCTATCAATTTCAATAATTTCTTGAGCAGACAAAACGGTTAATTGCTTTTCAAATCCTGGTATAATTACATCTTGGATATTTTTGATAGCAAGAAGCGTATCATTATAGAACTGTTTATTAACTCTGCCCGCCTCTCCGGCTTGCTCTTCTTTATGAATGCCAGCCCCATCTTTGATTAAGTTTATGTACGCTCTTGCGTTATAAGCCGTCCATGAATAGGTTTCATCTAGATTTGTCGCCTCATTAAGAAAACTCTCTGCGGCTGTTAGTGGTCCGGTCTTTCTACCGCCGCCTTCAATTAAGTTCATCAGGTTAGAAGGGATTCCATTATTATCTAGCGGTTGAGTATAATAAATCTGTAGGTTACGCCAGGCCTTTAGTACATAATAATCCTTATTTTTGATAAATCCTTTGCCGTTGAAATCTTGCACCATCTTGGCTCTAAATTCAGAAAAATCACTTTTTATTTTCTTTTCTATTTCATCTAGGCGCCATTCTTTAACATCAATTTGCTCGTATGCATGACGAAGTAACGGATCAACGTGTTTTCTTAACCAAAATCCCCAATATTCATTGAGCTGCCTGATTTCATATTCGTGATTGTAAAGCTTTCTATCAACTAACCATAATAAAAATAGTTTTCGCAACTTTATTTTTTCTAACAAACCACCATCAATTTTATTATCGCTTCTTTGTAAATCTTTAAAAGCTGGGTCTTTTTTAAGCAGCGCTTCAAGGTATTGTTTTTCAGCTTGTGCTCCTTTTGTTATTTCTGCTACTTCGTCATAAATGCTCTTAATTCTCTCATAAATACCAGAGATTTTTCTATACCCCTCGTTAGCGGCAATAAAATGGATTAATTCGTTGTCTTGTTTGTTCAAGCTAGAAGCTAAAGCACTGATAGCATTATCAGCATCTGAATTCAGGGATAAAATGGCATCGATATGTTTTGCAGCCCGCGGATCAACACCTTTAATTAATTCCGTTACACTTGAATCTTTCTTAATCACATCTTCAATTTCTTTGCCATTAAATATCCTAAGCCTGATTTTTGTTTCTTCTTTATAAAGATATAAAGTAAAATCTTTTAACACCTGATCACTTTTAGGTTTACCAACCAATAATTGGTATCCAGTAGGCGTATCAAGCTCTTTCATTAATTCAACATACGAAGAAAATAAATTATCCGTGATTTTAAGATGGGGTAATTTAATTTGAATATCTTTTCCACGCTCCTGTATCTCCTTTCCTGCTCTCATATTTTTTAAACAGCTGATATCTTCACTGCCAGCTTTTAATTCCTTTAGGCAATCGTCAATATCTTTGTAATCCTTATAATCGGCTTTTAATTGCTCACCATTGACAATTAACTGCACAGATCCGGGATCGCCTTGACGAGCTGTTCGTCCATAAATTTGGTCCTCTATACGTACGCTTACAGAAAGCGTTGTAACGAAAACATGTAAACCGCCTCTTTTTATAGACTCTGAATCAATGCTTAAATCAGTACCACGCCCTGCTAGATTAGTAGCAAGAACCACATCCCCTGCTTTTAATTCTTTTTTAACATTAAACTTATATTTATTATCGTTACCAATACCGTAGGTAAATACTTGCGATCTGTTATATCCCGATAGAATTAGGCATTTCTCTATACTTTGAACTTGTTCTATTGTTTCCATAACAACTAAAACAGGTCTCTTTTGATTCAACGCTATTCTCCTAATAGCATCAATAATATCTCGTTGCCATTCTCCTTCATTATTGGCAATTACTGGTGGAAACTCTGTAGAATCTTTATGAGTAAAAGTAGGAATAATACTTAAAGTCACGCCGTAAACATCTCGAAGAAAATTATGATGCCATGGCGTTCCTAACGTACCAGTTACGCCATAAATTTTGCCCTTATACTTATTAAAATACCCAAAATAGGACATAAAAATGCTAATGACACTTTCTGTAGACATCGTCAAAGCATGCTTTATTTGTAAAAACTGATGCAGCCCATCTGACCATTGCAAATCAAATAGAAGCACTCCATTTCCTATATCTGTCGGAACCACAGATAAAAGATCATCGCCGGGTTTCTTATCAAGAATATAGTGCACCCTTTCCACGTAGTTATTTGACAAAGATAAAGATATAGATCTTATCCAATCCTGTAGGTGATCTTTAACAAATTCCTCAAGATGACTAGGAACAACAAATAATCTTTTCGTTTTGATATGCTCATCAAAAGCAAATAGATATTTTGTGGTGTACTCTGTGAGATGATCTTCTATAATAGAAAAGCAATTTTGATTTACTTCTGACAACCAAACCCAATGTTCACCATCTTTGGTAAGCTGTAATTCAGCATCTTTTTTTAGTAATTCTTCTTTCTGCGCTTCATCCAGCAACTTCTTAAAATAACATTTGTTTGGGTCTGAGTGTTGAGATAACATTGCGCTGGTTCTTTTTGCCTCTCCCCACATGTATACCAAAAGTTGATTTAAAACATCAAATCCAGGAATTTCCCTTGATAACTGTATTTTCATGCTGTTTAGATCGATAAACATGTTATCCACTTCATCTACGACAAGAATATCAAAGCCTCTGCCCAGCCTTACGTTATCCGTAATATCTCCTAATGCATCTCCGTTAAAATGTAAAATATCCCCATAAACGACGTCTTTTTCATAGCATTCTTTTGCTTTCCCTCTCTCTCTAGTCTCGACATTATGAGCAACGCTAATATTAAATAGCTCATAGAAACTTTTATTATCTGCAGCATCTCGCTCTGCCAATTCGTGTGTACTGGTGATAATATCTACCTGCCTACCATCAATTACTTTAATCGCTGCAAACATGGCTATAATCAGCGTTTTTCCTTCCCCCGTGGCAATCTGAGCTAAACCACCTGTTGATGATTTTAATAATGAGATCAATGCCAAAAGCTGTATATCCCGAGGATAGAATTTTTTCCCTTTCTTAAAAAGAATTGTCTCGTGTACAGCTTGCGAAAGCACCGCTATAATTTCAGCCATTAATTCATTATTATCATAATCCACATGGGCAACAGTTTGACGCCATTGCATATACTCCTTCTTAGACCAGCTAGATAATGGCAGCGCTATCCCGCCCAATTTCGGCGCCACCCCTAATCTAGCGGCTTGCTCGTAGATTATGGTAGCATCCGCACCTATATCACTATTAAAAACGGCTTCCAGTTTTTTTAACTCCTCTTGTTTAATATCCTCTAGGCATATTGTTTTTACTGTTGTGGATAGACAGATTTTTTGCTCTTCTTTATATAGACAGATGTTTTTTTCTTCACAAATGTCAGGCTTGGTTTTGCTTACTACTATTGCATACTTTGATTTTAACCAATCCAACTTAATTTCTTTTATTCTTATAAGCTGCTCTTTAAAATAATGATGTCCGAAAAGATCATCAATCATCTCTAATATTTTGGGATTGTCTTTGTTTAATTCTTTAAGCTCTTCAATAAAAGAATCCACCTCTTTCCCTACAAAAAAATGGTTATCGCTAATTAAACGATCTATTGCTGGCAACAGCTCTGCAATCGGTTTTTTCTTTAATATTATATATTCCTTTAATATTACAACTGCAGTTGACCCATTTCTATCAACCATCTCTGCTGGACTTATTTTATACTTAACAAGTTTGTCTAATACGGTTATCAATATGGAAAGATCATTCTTATTATCGCTTTGACTTGTCTTTTTTATCAAACCAAATAGGAAATCAGCCGGCCACTGGAGCCTATTAATCAGATAACTAGCGCTCACATTCAAAACCTCTTTATCCTTTATAGATAATTCCGCCCCACACCCAACATTAGCTATAAAATTCTTAAGTAGCTCGCTATAAACCACGGCAACAGTCAAAACATGCCCGCCCAATCCCTCATTTAATTCTCGTTCATTGATCCCGTTTTCTTGAACAAATACTAAAAACTCATTTAAATCATTTAAATCGGTAAAGCCTATTCGCTTAATATCACTTTTGATGTTCCAAGAAAAATTTTTAAATTGAGCTTGTATCTGCTGCCATTGCTCTTTATTAAGTAAAAACGCATCGTTACCAATCTCAAGCTTATAATAACTACCAAACATCGACCCCAATAAGCTATTAGCAGCATCAACAAAAGATATTGCTTCTTTTTCCATACCACTCAAAAACAATTCTTGATGTTCATTCAATTTAATAAGCGCATCTTTTGCTATCTCTAGCAATTTTCTATTTTGTGAGGCCAGATGTTTTTTAAAAAACGGAATAAGTTCTTTTGCAGTATCATTATTGACTTCATTAAACAACCGTTTGCTTAGTTCACTCTTTTTCTCAAGATTATTTTCCGTATACCACGCTACAATCAATCTTTGCGTCTCTAGCCTCGATTTTTGTTTCTCATTAAGTTTTTCCTTTAAAATTTCATCAATTTTAGAACGCTGCAGATCACCAACCTGGGGAAACAATGTAATTAACGTATCAGCAAGAGCTGGCATTATTGCTTCGGGTATTTTTTTATTTAATTGATGAAATAAATTGATGGCCAATATATATGTTGCGTTCGTATCAACTATCGACTCATCTTCATTCAACAAAAATTGGATAAAATACTTTAGTGTTGTTTCTGCAGGGACAATATGATTTTGAATAAGTCGTAATGCTATGAACAAAGCAGCTTTTGGATCTTTTATATTTTCTAATGGTACAACTTGGCTATCAGTTTCGATAAGTTTGTTTAACAAAGAAGAAGAGAGCTGCTTATCTTCAGCCAATTGGTCAACAATCAGCCTTGTAAAATACCTCTGGTCTTTATTATAAATCTCAAAAACCTTCTCTATTAAAGTTGATGGGAGCTTGCCGGTTTTATCTTGCAGATTATTAATATATCTCTCTATCGCGGAAAGGTTTGTATTAGAATTATACGATAACAATAATTGTTCTAGCGAACCAGCCACTAATATCGACGCTAGTTTTCTAGTTGCATCATCATCTACATCTAATAGTTTTTCAAAATATTGTAGGGCTTCTATATCGGCCATATAACCATGAAGTTCACTATTGGCATAAATTAACGCGCGCGCTAATGCATAAGAACTAGTATCTTTAGATAATAATGAAGCAAAGCTATCAAACACTTTATTGTCACGCCATGCTTTTGCTGAAGTAACGTCATTAGCAAATTTATTAATGATAGTTTCCGCTATTTCACTCTCGATATTTTCGTTTTTGGCTAAATCTACTAAAAAAACAACATGCGAAGAACCTGTTGCATAATGAGTAACGTAATTAGTTAATATTCTGGCTATAAGCTTATGGACTTGTATATTATAAGCACTCCCATCCTTTATCACTCTCTCTAAAACATTTATTTGGTCTTCAGTTAGTCCTCGAGAAGTACTATCGATGGTGTTTAGCAGGCTAATGAGCCCATCAATCGTATAGATTTTATTTACAATCTGTTGTTGTTCTGACTTTAGCTTTGGCTCTGGAGCCAATATATTCATCAGCTCTTCAATTCCATACGGCTCTTTTTTGTTTTCTGCTGACTGTTCTGGTAACAGAGTATTTGACGTAACACTTGGATTAGTTGGGTCGGGTTCAATTTGAGAAGTGATCTCTAAGGCGTATGCACCCGGTATTATTTGAAACCCACCAAAAAAATGGTCGATTACACAACCCAACCATTTTAGCCCTTTTAGAGTGGCCATCCCCAAATCTGTGACTATGCTTAATATATTATTTCGATTTGGTTGAATTATTGGTTTTATATGCTCTGTTTTCGAAGGAACAAAAGATTGAGTATAATTGAACTGACTTATGTTAGAAAAAACACTAAACAATATTCCTGTTTCTAGAATAGGAGTATTATTTTTCGCATATCCTACCGGCGCAGAACGAAGAGTTGATTTTTCGTGCACATAAATCCAGCTTCCATTACATACAGAATTGGTATCCAGAATAGAAAAAGCCACATCATTTACTATTAAAGGCCTCGCATCTGCATTATCAGGCGGGCCTCTTAACCCCACCCCACCATTATTAACAAGATAAGATTTTAAGCCTAAGTCTTCAGAAATTGTCGTATTTGTCGCACCTATTGCTATTTTTAGTTGATCATAACTCCTCGTTGATCCATTTCCTTCATCATCTCCATTGCGGCTTGTTAATCTCCATGAACCGTCTCTGGATTCTTTGCATATCAAACATGTATCCAGATCAAAAAAAACCTTAGGATTTGTTGCTAATGAATTTTGTTTGTTTTTTGCTGCTATCGAAAAAACCTTTTGTACCGCGCCAGCCTCCACCACTCTTGTTGTAGTTATCTCCACTCTTTTAAATACACCTGTCCCTAATAAAGATGTATTTTCTCTTAATTGATCCCACCCTCCTGCAGCCATTCCATAACAAACCATCGCATTATCTTTTCCGTATATATCATTGGTGGTTTCAGCTTGGTGTCTTTGCAATAAGCCATCATCACTCCCAAGAAAATTTCTGTTTATAAACAGACTGGGCGTATATTTAGTAACTGCCGTATTATTTGTTTGATATGTATCAATAATGCTGGTGTCTATTGATATCTCTTGAGTTTCTACAATGGGAGCAGTAGAGCCGTTGTCATTGTCGGTCTTCGCTTTCGACCGCGGTATCAAAAATGTTGCCAGCGTACCACTTGTGTATTTTAAGTATCTTAATACATCAACCTGATTTTGTTTGTACCGGTTGCCGCTACTGCTTGCTTCGCTAAACACATCCTTTGTTCCTTCGTAAAGACCGTTATAACGAATAAGCGCCTGTTCGCCGTCCTTGTTCTTATCTGTCTTACCTGAATAATATTTTAATTCGTATTCTTGTTGTTTGGCTTTTGCATCGTACCATGTCACGTTTTCTGGCAATCCAAATTCTTTTAATAAAACAGGTAAATTTTCAGACGTTTCTTTTTTTACATTTACGCCTTCGTGTTTTTCAATAGGAAGATCTTCTGTTCTTATTACAAGCGCCGTAGATTTACCATCACTGCTTTCATTTGTTACTCCCGTTTTTGGCTCACTGGATATTTTTGTTTCGCTGCCACTAGCCTTTATATCCTGTGAAATTTTATTATCATCAAATCGTCCTTCTGCCTTTTGTTGATAATCATCGCCAATACAGCAACCTATGGCTTTCTGCTCTGATTTATCATTATCACCATCAAAAGTAGCTTGCCCTCCTGGCTGTTGTCGATAACCCTCTTCTTTTGGCTGAGAGGCTGCAGCTTGGCCTTGTTTATATTGTCCCTTACCATCTCTTGCTTTAATTACATCTTTCTTTTCGTAGAGTTTTTCATAAATATTCGAATAGTAGGTAAATTGCTCAGCGCCATCTTTATTTTTATCTGGATGGTATTTAAATACATACTCTTTCCATATAGTCCTTACATCTTGCCACGTCGCATCTTCCGGCAATCCAAAATCTTTTAATAACTTTTTAAGAGTTCCATTTTCTCTATCTATGTTTTCGCCTTTTTTTTCTTCCCGGTTTTGGCCTTGCTCATAGCCTCCTTCCTCTGAATCTGTACCTTGTTCTTTTTGCTGTATTTCTATTTGTGTGTTTTGCTGCCCTGGTGTGTTTCCTGTTACGATATCAGGATCACGTCTAACCAGCTCAACCATATGGCGTTCAAATCCTGAAATATTGCTATTCTTCTCAAAACTAGTTAATCCCACCTTAAACTTAATTCCAACATAAGCAGAGCTGCCCCTTTGTTTGTCGTGTTGAGCGCCTGCTTCTATACTGATCCCATCTAAAACACCCAATATACGACCGGTGGTTTTTCGATAATCATACGTTAGACGTATCTTTGGACCGATAACCGAATTAGTTTCTTTGGCATTAAAATAATAACCGCCTGCATAGCTTGTTAAATTATCAGTAATTGCATAACCTATTTCTGCATCTACTCCTGAAAGAGCTTTTTCATAATATTTATTTGTTGTAGTTCTCGTAACAATGATATTTCTGATTTCTTGTTTGTCTGGGAGCGAGGTTCTTTCTACATACGCAGTGGTTTTCCCTATTGGTTTATAGATATTTCCGCCAACAAACCATTTGTCTACCCAATACTCTAGCCCCAGGGTTAGTTGATTAAAATTATTTCTTTCACTGCTTCTTCTACAATCAAACGCTCCGTAGATACCAAACATTTGTCTTGTATTTGGATATAGCTTTCTAAATCCAAGATGTAAATTACCCTCAGATGAACTACCGCTTCGATCAAAGATTCTTAGATCGGTAAATAATATTTGATCGTCAGTTTGTAACAATGGAATAAAAAGATCATATATGCCGGCTGCGCTGGATACTTGATTAAAATGCTTAATACCACCTATTTCAAGGTATGGTTGATATTTATTTTGTGATGAGAAAATCTTGTTTTCTAGAGAATCGATCTGTGGACTAAAATATGTTCCTGTTTCGTTATTGTTGACTTTTAATTTTATCGGTCCTGATATCGATTCATGTTTCCCCTCCTCGTTTTCCCTGTTTTGTTTTTCTTTATGGGCTTTGGTTATGGTATCTGCTTCATTTATGGTTGGCTGGTAGGAT
This sequence comes from Gammaproteobacteria bacterium, assembly GCA_964213355.1. Classification (GTDB taxonomy): domain Bacteria; phylum Pseudomonadota; class Gammaproteobacteria; order UBA9339; family UBA9339; genus JBAXAM01. Next base: position 15,550 of record CAXOVY010000028.1, on the reverse strand, counting down.
GCGAACACCGGCGCGAATAAAGAGCTGGAAAAAGTCATTAGCACAACCAGACACACGAGCCGACGCCAGTGCCAATAATGGCCAGCAATAAACCTTTTTTTAAAAATAGATTTATTCCTTGATTTATATAGCTGCGCAAAACATATCATTTGCCCTCGCTAATAATTTTTCCTTTCTCTTTGGGCCAGATTTCGGTTTCAAAATGACTCCTTGCTGTACTCTCCAATATTTTACTTTTTCCTAATTTCTCGCTATTCGTATTATGACGAAACATTTCTGGCAAAAAATTTTTCTTTTGCTCATCATTAAGCCGGATAAACCAATCATTAAAAGCTAAATTTATTGCTTCTTTTTCAGTCTCTACCCTCTTCTGTTCTATTTCACTCATTTTTTCTCGATAAATCCGTATGGCTTTATCTTGTGGAGATTCATAGTTACTTGTTGGTGCATATGGTTTACCTTTGCGTAATATGCCCATAAAAAAATTTATTGGATCGCCAGTAATGCTTTTTGCTTTGTTGTTTTCTCTTAAATCAAAGTCAAAAGCGTAAATTGAACCCTGTACCAATTCGGCCGACAATATGTTTTGCGATGCTATTTGCATTAAATGAGTTTGGGTAAAGCCAATGCTTGATAATGGTTCAATATCTATTTTCAACCATTCATCGCTCAAATTATTTGATTTTGAATTGCCGAGCACGCCAGTAGTTGTAGTATTTATATAATTATTAATACCACCACTACTAGAGACGGTTGTCTTAAGTTCTGTCCTAGGTTCTGTCCCAACTTTGTCCCAACTTTGTCCTAAATTTGTCTTGAGTTTGTCTTGAGTTTCGTTGTATAAAATTTCTTGATAAACTCCTTCTGGAAGCTCATATCTAGTCCATCCACTGCGCCCATTTTTAAATTCTGTTCTTTTTAGTATATGCTTTTTTTCTAGTCTTTGTATGGTTTTTTGTGCTGAAGATTTAGTGGTTTTACAAGAATAGGCTACGTGTTCTATTGATAATGAAGCAGTTGTTTTGTCGCGAGAAGCTTTGCATATTTCGTATAAAAAAAGCACGATACTCCTTTGTAGGCCAACTAAAGATGAAAAATTGACTTTTGTCCCAACTTTGTCCCAACTTTGTCTTGTGTTTGTCTCAAATTTTGTCTTGAGTTCTGACTCAACTTTGTCTTGAGTTTCTTTTTTTTGTCCTATGTTTGTCCCAACTTTGTCCCAACTTTGTCCTATATTTGTCTTGTATTTGTCTTGAGTTTGATCTAACTCTAACGGATCATCGAAAACTCGATAATTTTTATACTGTTTTTTATGGGTGGTAGACTCAGTATTTGCGCATTCATTTTTTTTATTGGCGATAGGAACGATTAATGTCTTTTGTGATTTGGATAAGTTAAAGAAATCATCTAAGATATCATTAGTAAGCGCCATAATTACTTATCCTTTTTCAAAAGTTTCTTCCAAAGGTCGCTTATGAGATCAAAATAATCTTGAGCTAATGGTGAGGTGGGGTCATGTTCCATAACGCTATGCCTAAGAACTCGTGATTCTTGTCCTATCACACTACGCCTTATTGGAATAGAAATGACTTTGTCGCCATATTTATTGAGGTAGGCTCCATAAATTTGTTGACTAAGCTTGGTTTTTTCTAAAAGGGTAGGTATAAGATAAAAATTGTCCCATACTAAATTCATTGTTTGCTGAAACTCAGAAACTATCCCAAGATTTGTTTGTAATGCTTGATATGTTTCAATATCACAACCAATTGGAGTAATAATTGATTTAGACGCTGTTAATGCATTTTCAATTAATTGATTCCAGCTGGGCCCGTTATCGAATATTATTACGTCATATTCACCAAGGTATTTAATCAGTCTATCTTTGAAGAGATATTCACGACGAGATTCTAAGCGTAATTTTTTTTCGAGGATGTTTAAGTCTGGTGTTTCTGGAATTACATCCAAAGTTGGTAAAGAAGTTGTTTTAATAACATCTGTTAACGGTGCTTTTTCGAAAAGCAGATGATATAGACCAAGACGTTGTAATTGTGATTCTTCTGATTCTTCTAGCGATTCAAATTGTTTTGGTGGTAAAGCATAATCGGTAAGAGAACATTGAATATCTAGACCGATAAAAAGCGTTTTTATGCCATTTAAAGCTAGTATTCTTCCTAAATTATAGGCAAAAGTTGTTTTTAAAACACCACCTTTGGGAGTATATATACAGATAACAAGTTGTGTTTCAGGTTTGCTTAAAAACCCATATCGTGTACCTATGGCTGGGAGTTGATTAAGTTTCCATTGCCTTACTTGTATACTACCACGGGGGATTCTTTCCGCTTTAGGTATTTCACCGCGCTCCTCTGCATTCAGTAGTGTTTGTCTGCTTTTATTTCTTTTGACGAGCAGAAAAAGTTTTTGTATATCAGAGCTTGTCCAGTACAACTTTTCCATATTTTTCCCTAAATTAATTAGACGTTTTATTGATTTCAAAGCAATCACAACCTATATATTTGCATTGTAACTTATTTTATTGAGAAATACAAGCTTGGCAATTTAAAGCATATAAATATAACAAACACTTATGCATTACATATCAATAAGAAATAGTGTAGTTGAGCATATGCTGTTTGTTTTTTGCTTTTATAGCTTATCAACCTCAAAGAAAAATTTAGGGCAAACTTAAGACAAACATGAGACAAAGTTAAGACAAATAATTTTCAATTACTGTTTGGTTCTGTTGCGTAAATCAAAATTTGCTGGCTATGATAAAACTGAAGAGCTAGGTAGGATACCAATTTTAATGACAGTAATAAACACGCGCTCAATCAGCATAAATCGGCAAAAGCGTCAAAACATCATCCATGCTTTGACCTGCCAGAGATAAGATAGAAACCGCCTGTGCTGGCTTTAGTTCTCTGAATAACTGGGCATCAACAACGCCTTCGCGAGCATCGCTGATCGTATTGGAGTAATGGGAATTGGCGCCGATACCGACTATGCTTGTAGTAGAAAGCTTTTGTACTCTGGCTTTGCCAATCAGATTTTCCATAAAGTTGATAGTTGTTGGATCTTCTGTCCTTAAGCATAGTTTTTGTCTAAAATTCTGGAGGAGGGCATTGGCAAGATCATGATTACCAAGGGCGGCATAGAAACTGGCTATGGATTGGGAGGAGATTATGCCAATAGTTTTACTGCTGCGGGATTTATCCCAAAAGTTCAAATCTGAAAGCCCTTCGCGATTAGCACTAACAATCTCTTGGAACTCATCGCATATGAAAAAAACAGGAGACTCTTGATTAACTTTTAACTGATTACGATTTTGCATGAGGTTAAAAAATCGTAGCTTAATGAAAGTATAGGCTACCTTGCCACCTAAGCCCCAGATGGATAATGGCATATCAACCAAACAAACTGCGCCATCAAGCAGATCTTCCATTTTTACCATTGAACATTCGGTTGAGCAAAAGGCATCCAGTAAAGCAGGGTGGTTGAACGGAGATAGGGCTTGGGCTACCGTTGCATTGACGCCACTCTTGATTTTGGCGTCAAATTGAGAAAAAATGGTTTCATGATAGCGCAGGTATGTTTTTAAAAGCCTGCTTTGAGAACTGTCTAGCCCAGAAAGCAGGGTAGATATCTCCTTGTCGACGATGTCCCTGCTATCCGGATCAAACAAATATTGGTACAAATCTTGAAGATTATAACGCTTGGATAAAAAAGATAGCATTCCTAATGTGTTTCTGCATAACTCAGTAGCTGTGTCTACCCAGAATGAGTCAGAATGTCCTTTCCCGTTTAGTAAAAAAGCCGATTTTAAGAATGATGCGACGACTTCAGGAGATAGGCCATCTAACAGGTTGATTTTATGATTATTAGGTCCTAAAAGGATTAAATCTCGTTTAGTAACGGCAGCAAATTTGGTTACGGCATTTTTGACATCGCCTTTGATATCAAAAATAAGCCCACCACATTTTTGATCTAAGCATTGTAGCAGCAGTGGCTGCATAACACAGGTGGTTTTGCCAGAGCCTATACCGCCAAAAACCAAGATGTTTTGACAAGCTTCCTCTAAATTCAAAGTAACCTGTTGCCCTTTGGCCATGCCACTTTTATGCCACAGACTAACCAACTGCCCAGTGGTGGTACCTAACCATAGGTTGAAAGAGCTGGTTTTGACTGACGCAAGTTTTGGCAAAGAGGATTCTATTGCTGGCGTTGCTATTGTTTCAACAAAACCATTTTTTATCATATGTTGTTTCAGACTGCCGTAGTAACGATTACTAAAACGGTTAAGGATCTCTTCGGTAGGTCTTTGTTTAGTAATATGTTCAATATATTTTACATAGTAGATTGGCCACAAGAGAAAAAGTGATACAAAAAATCCTCCGATAGCCACAGCAAGAAAATTCCATAAAAAAGTTCTAAAAATTGCTATAGAAAAAACAAAAATAAGGATACTAATAACAGCTTTTTTTATAAGGGTATGATCGTTTAAAGAAACAGTTGGAATGGTTCCTCTGGTAATAGATGAATTACAGAAACGATATTGGCGTAATTGCTCAAGCGGTAGATCGGTCATAATAATTCCCTATATTTAATAGCAATAAAATCAAGAATTAAATTTTTTCTGGTAATTGGCTTAAATCAAATAAAATTCGATCACTATCTCTAGTTAAATATTTATCCATAATTTCTTTAATTTCATTCATCCGATTTTCTTTTATAGCTATGTCCAAGTAGTAAGCCCCAACCAATATTTTTTTTCTAACATCTTTTTTACGCTCTGAAGATTTGATTCTAGCTTCTGCAGCCTGAATCCGCGCATCGATTTTTTCTCGTTGCTCCATAAGCCGCTTTAATCTGTGCGTAGTGACATGAACCATATTTTGCTCCTTGTTTAAAATTAGGAATAATGCCGTTACAGTATACCAATCAAAAAATATAGTCAATGATAACCATGCCTATATTACATCCAACAGCCAGCTGCTAATCCAGAAAAAAAGTCTTGACCGCCATCAAGACCAGATGTAAAGTAGCAAAAACAAATGAAGAATAGACACGAGCGAAGCGAGTACGATATAAGCATCACTGGCGATTGAAGTGCGCGTAGATACGTTGCTTCGCAACGTACGCTAAAAGCAAAATGATTTTTTGAATAAAAAATATTAAAAAACAAAAATAAGCAATTGAAAAGGTAAAAAATCAGTAACAAGATAATAATTTTTTTAATGATAGTAATTTTAAAATTTAATATTGAAATTTTAAAAATGATTTTTAGTAGAGGTAGTTTTTAAAAAATTAATATTGATAAGTTTCAAAAGTATATAAATCATTGACTGGTGTATGATAATGCAAGATAAAAATTTTAATATAAAAAATGCAATAACTGAATTACAAGGATTAGGGGTTTGTTTAAGAATTGCGGTGTATAGGTTACTAAGCTCAGCAATTAAACAATATTTATTATACGGAGTTACAAAGCCTATTGAAATAAACAGCGTTGATGATTTTAAGCAATTATAAAATAAAATATCGAATATGTTAAATGTTACTATGCAAGAAGAACTAAGTGATGGTGAAGAAGTACTGAAGCTGTTAAAAGCGATAAAAGATGATATTGAGAAAATTGCTAACCATGTAAAAATTGAAGGTGAGTTTAGAAATGGCTATTTATCATTTTAGTGGATCAATAATTTCACGTAGCAAAGGATTAAGTTCTGTATCTATTGCTGGGAGCTATTCCTGTGAAAAGTTATATGATGCTAGATTAGGGCTGACAATAACTATTATAAATGATCATAATGTGATTTTTAAAAAAGTTTTATTGCCACAAAATGCTCCAGAGTGGATGTCAGATCGAGAAAAGCTTTGGAATGCTGTAGAGAAAAAAGAATATCGAATGATTTCTCTTGGCAAAGATGATGAAGGGGTAGAAAGATTTACTGTAGATTTAGGGGGCGAATGAAGAAATGGCCATTTATCACTTTGAAGGGACTGTAATATCACGAAGTAAAGGCAAAAGCGCAATCGCATCTGCTGCGTATCGTTCTGGAGAAAAGTTGTATGATGAACGACAGGAGAAGACATTTGATTATGGTCGAAAGCAGGATATTGGCTATAAAGAGATTCTGTTGCCTGATGGTGCGCCAGAATGGATGGCCGATAGAGAAAAGTTGTGGAATGCAGTGGAAAGAGCAGAGAATCGTAAAGATTCTCAATTAGCCCGAGAGGTACATTTTTCATTGCCGAGAGAGTTTACCAAAGAGCAGAATATAGAACTTGCTCGAGAGTTTGTTAAAAATGAATTTACTTCTCATGGTATGGTAGCAGATTTATGTATTCATGATGGTAAAACTAAAGATGGAGAAGAGCAGCCACATGCGCATGTAATGCTGACAATGAGGGAGGTAACGGAGGATGGTTTTGGTTTAAAAAACAGAAGTTGGAATGCCAAAGAGAATTACATGTTGTGGCGTGAGGCTTGGGCTGAACACGCCAATAAATATTTAGCTTTAAATGGAATAGATCAAAGATTGGACCATCGCAGTTATGCAGAGCAGGGGATTGATCTAGTACCACAAAACAAGATAGGACCAAATAACCTGTTGGATCATGAACAAAGAATAAAGGAGCATAGACTCATAGCCAAAGAAAATGGTGATAAGATTTTAGAAGACCCAGGTATAGCTTTAAAGGCAATTACCCATCACCAATCTACTTTTACCTATCAAGACCTAGCTCGCTTTATTAATCGCCATACCATAGATGCCCAGCAGTTCCAGGTGGTTTATGAAAAAGTTAAGGCTTCTGAGCAAATTATCACCCTAACTGATGAACAGGGTAAAGAGCGGTTTACAACTAAAGAGATGCAGGTTTTGGAAAGCAAGATGCTTGCTACTGCAATTGAGCTAAAAGAAAGCGCCCATATAACCGCTGAGAGCGTTTATGATGATCCAACCGGCGCTTATCTAGCCCCGCAACAACAAGACGCCCTAAATCACATTATAGAAGACGGAGACATAAAATGCTTAATTGGATATGCAGGAACAGGAAAGAGTCGTCTGTTAGGTCAGGCAAAAGAAATTTGGGAAAAAGATGGGTATAGAGTGCACGGAGCAACGTTATCGGGTATTGCTGCTGAAAACCTAGAGGCAGCAAGCGGTATTGAAAGCAGAACACTTGCAAGTAGGTGTTATTATTGGGATAGGGGTGCAGAGAAATTAGCCAAAAAAGACATTTTGGTAATCGACGAAGCTGGAATGCTTGGATCAAGACAGGTAGCTAGAGTTTTAGATGAAGTAAGAACAGCTGGAGCAAAAGTGGTTCTTATTGGCGATCCGCAGCAGTTGCAAGCAATAGAGGCTGGTGCAGCTTTCAGAGCTATTAGCGAACAGACGGGCTATCTCGAATTAACAGAAATCAGGCGGCAGCAAGAGCCATGGCAGCAGGAGGCCACCAAAGAGCTTGCTCTGCGCCATACACAAGAAGCTATCGATCTTTACGATCAGCATGGCAATGTGCATGAGTTTGAGACTAACGCTCTTGCAAAAATGGCTTTGGTTGAAAAATGGAACGATGCACGAACTGACCATCCAGAAAAAACTCAAATAATGCTTGCTTATACTCGTAGGGACGCACAAGAATTAAACGAGATGGCAAGGAGCCATAGAAAAGAAAATAATGAGCTTGGCGAAGACCAGGCATTAAAAACCGAAAGCGGCAATAAAGATTTTGCTGTAAACGACCGAATTTATTTTTTACGAAACGATCGGAACTTAGGGGTAAAAAATGGAACATTAGGAACTATTGAAAATATTTATCTCAAAGAAGGAGATGGAAGCAGAGGACAGATTACTGTAAGGCTAGACAGGGATGATCTGGATGGTAATCCGAAGCTAGTAACGCTTGACCTTGGGCAGTATGATCACATAACACATGGATATGCAGCTACAATTCACAAGGCTCAGGGAGTGACGGTAGACCAGAGCTATATATTAGCTTCTAAGCATTTAGACAGCCATGCGATATATGTTGGGATGAGTAGGCACAAAGAAGCTGCAGAATTATTTTGGAGTAGAGAAGAGTTTGCTGATAAAAAAGAGTTAGAACAAGTTTTAGGCAGAGATCGAAGCAAAGATGTAACACTAGATTATATAGACCGTGACCAAGGAGAAAGCCATAGATTAGGGGAAATAAATGAAACTAGCGCTAAATGGTTGCCCGAAGAAAAAAGTGTGGCTGAGTTGCTCAAAGATATTACATCGTTAGGGAAGGAGCATGAGCAAGAAAGCAGTGAGCAGCAATATCTTAGAGAGCTAAAAGAGATAACCAAACAAGCAGAGCGTAGTCCTATAGAACAGATGTATCGTAATGAGATCCGGGAGTATTTAAAACAATCTGAGATAAGCGATAAAAAACAACATGCTTTAGAGGAATTGAAAGGGACACAAAAAACAGGAGTGCGCGAACAAGCAAAAGATCCGGAAATAATGCGCCAAGAAATATCTCCACAGGAAAGGAGGGCGGAAAAATTAATAGAGGAGTATCATAAACATGAGATAAGGCATAATTATCTAGAGGAACACGGAGGCTCAAGATTTAGTACTACTGAGGCAAAAGACCAAAAGGATAGGTGTGCCCATGAGATATGTCATAATGAACATGCTATGGAGCACTTGCAAAAAAATGATAGAGAACTTTTCCGTGAAATGAATCAATTGAAGGAACTAGAAAAAATGAGAGAGATGCAACGAGATTTAGAGTTGAGTTTGTAATTAATTTTTTTAATAAAGAGGATTATTATGGCACAAAACAACCAAACACCAGATTCAGAAGAGACGTATCGTAAATTCTTAAGATTATATGAGCGTTTTGTAGAAGATAGAGCAACTGTTAGTAAGCAAGGAGAAGCGTTAACAAAGATAATTGAGGAGCTAAAAGCAGAATCAACGCTTGCGACGGAATTTAAAATGCAGGTGCGGCAAGGGATCACCGGAAGTGTAGGAAAAGTGTTAGGAGAAGTGAATGAGCAAGTAAAAAAATCTATTCAGGAATCGGTGACGGCAGAAATTAATAAATCAACTAAGGAACTTAAAGCGGTTGTAGATGATAGTACGAAAGTTTTAGATGAATATCTGAAAGACAAAAAATCAAGAGATGTGTGGATATATTGCGGGGTGTTTTTTTGTGGTTTTATCTTCATGTTTACCACATATACTGCGATGGTAGTAAGAAAATACATGCCAGATACTTTTTTTACTAGCGAGCAACTTCGAGTATATAGATATGGGACACATTTTGAGAGAATTTTGGATAAGCTGTCGTACAAAGAGCAAAATAGGCTAATAGATATTAGTATTGGAAGGATTCCACCAGAGGAAAACTCGATTGAAGGATTAAGAAAAAAGTATCCTAAAATGAGTAATAAAGAGCTTCAAAAAAAGTTTGATGAAGTAAATGCGGTAAATTAAATTATATTTTAGCGAATATGCCAAAAACCATAATCCATAAGGTAAATGTATGACTAAAGGTAGGCAAAAAAGTTTTAACGATTATTTAAAAGAGCGTCTAGACGAAACCGAGATTAGGCGTTTACAGGAAGCAGCAGTGCTTGAAGGAGAGTATTTTAGTTCCCTAAAGCAAGAAGTTAACGAAGCGATACGAAATCATATGGAAAAAAGCAATATGAGTAAAAGCAAGATGGCCAATATGCTTTGTTATAGTGATGCCTATGTACAAAGGGTTATTAGTGGAAAACATGGTTTTACGATGGCTACAATTGCTCATATTGGTGCGGCTATGGGGTTAAAGCCGCATATTATTTTTCAAAAAGAGGAATAAAGATTTTAAGGCAAGAAATTAAGTATAATGACTTAAATAGAATCTGATGATTGTGTAAAGGCTAGTAATTTAAGTTTTATATAGGGACGCTGTATATTTAAAATAAAAAGTCCCTATAAGATTATATTAACAAGATAGAGACGGTTTAGGCTGGTTGAGCTTGTCATACATATAATAAACTGTATAATATTATGTAATATTTGCCGGATAATCACATGGTAAATTTTGAGTGGAATGAAGACAAGAACAGGCAAAATATAGAAAAGCATGGGGTCTCTTTTTATGAAGCACAGCAAGCTTTTCTTGATCCAGGGCGTATTATTGCAGAAGATTTAGAGCATAGCCAATCTGAAAAAAGATATTTTTGTTTTGGAAAAGTAGAAAAATATATTATGACGGTGCGGTTTACTTATCGCGATAAGTCGATTCGCATAATAGGCGCAGGCTATTGGAGAAAAGGGAAAAAAGTATATGAAAGAAAAAAAGTACACAAATGAGCCAATAGGTAAGATAAAAATCATTAATGATTTTTTGCCAGCACCCCAAGAGCTAATCTTAAAGGAAGATACCGTTAGGGTTACTTTAATGCTAAGTAAAAAAAGCATTAATTACTTTAAACGAGAAGCCGGGAAACAGCATGCGCATTACCAATCAATGATTCGTGTTCTTTTAGATAAATATGCTCAGCACTATAATAACACGTCTAAATATGGGCAAGTTGAGAAATGAAAGGGCCTCATAGGGTCGCACATAAGAAGGGGCTGTGGTTGGAAAACGCTTCTTTCTAGTTAATAATTGTTGGTGTTAGTAATGTTTTTTGAGAGTGGTGAGAATAGGTTTATTGAGTTGTAGTTTGGGATTATATTTGTTATTATATGCCTATAAAATAATTTTATAGGCATATAATAGTATATGAAAACAATCCACATAAAATTCTTTTCTCTATTTAGTAATTGGCTAGGAACTCAATCATACATGCCTAATACTAAAAACACCTATCTACAAGTGGTCGGGAAGTTTTTGTTCTATCTCGATAGCTTCGATATTACGCGCTTAAAGGATGTAAGCAGCGAATTATTAATCCAATTTGTTACCAAAAGAGGTCCTAAGTTATACGCCCAAGCCAACATAAATCTACGCCTATCTGCTCTTTATTTATTTTACGCTTGGGCTTACGCAAACAAATACAGTCAAACCAATCCTGTTATCGAATACAAAAAAAAGAAATTAAACGCAAAACCTTTTCCCAAAAAAATATTAAAGTTAGACAATGATATTATTATTTTAACGCCAAAAGAACAGGAAGCACTTTTAAATACTAAAGGAAAAGATTCATTCACAACTGCCAGAAATAGGCTTGTTATAGACCTAATATTTGTAGGCGCATTATACGCAGAAGAAGTTATTGGCTTATTGGTTAAAGATATAGATCTAAAAAGTGGTTACATAATTATTCATAATAAAAAAGGGAAGAGGAGGGTGCAGATAAACTCTCAGGTCTGTAAGGCCTGTCAAAGGTGGTTAACAATACGCGCTAGTGCTTTAAGTGTCCCAAAGACTCCTTTTTTATTTCTTACCGATAAAGCAAAGTCCATTACTAAGCGTGGGTTACATCGGATAATTTCAAAAGGCATGATTGAAGCCGATATCGATAAAGAGCATCTGGGGCCAGAGGTTCTAAGACAGACAGCTATTTTTAATATGTTAAACTCTGGAAAAACAATTGAAGAGGTGCAAGCTATTACAGGAATTAAAACTTTAAAAAATATTCAAAGGTACCAAAGAGCTGATCTTGATTTATAATGTTGTGTGGTAATAATACGTCTAAAACAATTTGGTATTAATGTCTTTATCTGCTAGCGCGTTGACTCATATTAAAATGTTACCGAACGTATGATTCGTTGACTCACAATTCGATGTTACCAAAGCAATGATAATCTTCTTATGGTACCGTTCAAGCTTTTTTAAAATTAATAAAAACTTATTATTGAGCCTGTGGAGTTGTGGGCAAGAAGCCAGAGAGTGTGGTAAAGCTGTGGAGAACTCGCTTCTTAGAGTTATCCATCAGCTTTTCCACACGTCCCGTAGGGCTCTGGCTGGTATGTGCGAGTGTTGTTTACGAGCACATGCTTGTCCACAAATCCATAGGATTTAATTCTATTCGTTTACATTACTATATGTGTGGCACAAGATGCAACTAACCTAGCCAAAGCTCGCTCGCGCTGAGTCGGCACTCTTTGTCGCGCGGTATTACTATTATCTTAACATCACGACACGCAATCTGGAACAGCTTGCCAAAGAGCACCATCCCATCACTCACCGCTATGGCCGTGCCATTTGACTACCAAGCAGTTCATAACGTCCGATAAGTCTTGTTTAACGAGTTTAAACGAAGTCGAAGATATTTTTTATTTTGTTTTCAATGCTACGACGCAGTCTAAAAGGGTTTAATAGCTGGTAAATAGCAATCAACTTTTGTTTAGCCTCAGGAGTTACATCACTGCTTGTAAGTAGTCTTTGATAGGGTGTTTGCGGTTGATCATATTTTTTATAATATTTTGAGTTTATTCTTTTTTTAGATGCTAATTTCATGTTTGGGCAGAAATAATTTTGTAGCAGATTATATTCATTGCTGTAAAGATCGTTTATTAATGGCACCAATACTTTTTTCTCAAAACGCTCATAACCTAAGAATTGGCGCACATGCGTCCAATTCTTTTGCTCTACATAAGCATTGTCGTTTTTGCGGTAAGGGCGCGATCTGGTAAATTGTACCGCTCTTTCTTTTGGACGATCACTAAAATATCGAATTAAATGATGGTTTAAAAATTCAGAACCATTATCACAATCAAATCCCAATAATTTAAATGGTAACCTTTTTTCGATATCCTTGATTTGTTCCAGCACCCCTCCAGAACCTTTGCCCCATATAGCTCGATTCTCAGTCCAGCCGCTAAAAATATCGGTAAAGGTAAGGCTCCAAACAAAATCACCGCTTAATGAATTCCCACAGTGCGCAACAGTATCAGCCTCACAGAATCCTGGTTTGGTTATATCCCAATTATCGGTGCGTATTGGTATTTGATTTTTTAATAAACTTCCTGGTTTTGTTCCGCTTAAACCCTTGCGTTTGTACTTAACTTTGTTTGGTTTGAGCAAACGGTCTATTGTTGCATGGCTTACTGTTAAGAGCTTGGCTTTGGCTTCATCTGTTAGTTTACCATGCTCACCCTCATAGAATGGCAACCACAATGGCAATGCAGCTTTTAACTTCTTGCTACACATTTGGTTTGTAGCCAGCCAAATTTTAACCAGTGGCTTAATAATGTAATCTTTGTTATAAATCGACTTACTGCCTCGCTTTTTTGCTTTTGGTTTAATCCTTCTGAATGGCGCCCCAAGCGATCTTATGGCATGTTTACGGTGATAACTACAAACAGCACAAAACTCATCTAAGATTTTGGCCTTCATCTTTTTGCAGGCTTTTCGGTATCTCGAGCGTATTTCGTCAAGATAGGCTTTTCTTTCGTTATGACCCATATTTTGCTCCCCATTTCGGTAACATTTAATATGAGTCAACGATATCTTTCTTATTCTACTTTCGGTAACATTTAATTTGAGTCAATTCGCTAGTATACAAATAGTATTGTTAGTTTTTAAAATAGGATAAAATATGGTAATCAAAAGTAAAGTAAAAACAGGTGTTAAAAAAGTAACCCCAAAATTAGCTAAAAAGAAAGCAGCAGGTAACCATATTAAAAAAGCTGTTAAAACCGTAAAAAAGATTGCATCTAAAAAAACCAAATAAAGAAAACATATATCTACTGAGAAACAAATGAACAAAGCCGACTTAACACAAGCATTAGCAAAAAAATTTGAACTTTCCATTAGTAAAACCAATGAGATTGTATCTCATACTCTTGAGCTTATGACCAAAGCTCTTGTAAAAAGCGAAACGATCCAATTGATCGGTTTCGGGTCCTTCTCTGTTAGAAAGCGTAAAGCAAGAGACGGCAGAAACCCAAAAACTGGAGAAACTATAAAAATACCTGCTAGTAAAGCGGTAAAATTTTCTGTAGGTAAAGCTCTAAAAGAGTCGGTAAACAAAAAGTAAATCCTTTATAGGTGCTATTATGCTATCAAGATTTCTAAATCCTAAAAATGACCTAACGTTCAAACGATTGTTTGGTAGCGAAAAAAATAAGGATATTCTCATACATTTTTTAAATGATATTTTTGCTAGAACAACTAACCCCATAGAAGAAGTTGAGTTTATTAAGCCTATTATAGATCCAGAAATCGGAGAACTAAGAGTTAGTATTATAGATGTATTATGTAAAGATTTAGAAGGCAACAACTTTATCGTTGAAATGCAGTGTGATGTTGATACGGCATTTATCAAAAGAGCACAATATTATGCTAGCAAAGTGTATATATCTCAACGAGGCAAAGGAGATACCTATAAAGACTTAAAATCCGTAACCTTCCTCGCAATTCTTGATGGGAAGCTATTCCCAGATAAAAAAGAGTATTTGTCGCATCATGTTATTCTCGATAAAAATTCTTATGAACACGACTTAAAAGATTTTTCTTTTTCGTTTTTAGAGCTTGGAAAATTTAAGAAGAAGCCTAAAGAACTAAAAACCATCTTAGAAAAATGGGCGTATTTCTTAAAGAATGCTTCCGAAACCTCAAATGAAGAGCTGCCGTTAATAGTAGGATCAGATCTTATAATAGAAAAAGCCTTTGAAGCATTAGATGAATATAATTATTCAAAAGAAGAGATGCTGTATTATGATCAACTAGAGCGAAATGAGGACGTATATAAAACTCTTTTGAGCGATAGTGAAAATAAGGGCTTACGGGAAGGGTTACAAAAGGGAAAAATAGAAGGAGAAAAAGAAAAGACAATAGAGATTGCAAAAAACTTGAAAAAGCTTGGTATGAATAGCGAAACAATTCAGCAAGCCACAGGAATGAGCGCAGACAAAATAAATAAGCTCTAAATTGAGAGATATGATATATGTCATCTATAGTACAATTTTTTGCGCACTTAAAAGAGGAGTGCCTTACTGATACTAAAGATCTTAAAGATATTCCCGAACATGAAATGCGGGAAATGCTAGTCACTATTAAAATTGCGGAGAATTTGAAAAAGCTTGGTGTAAGTAACGAAACAATTCGGCAAGCTACTGGAATGAACGCAGACGAAGTAGACAAGCTTTAAGATTTTTAGAAAAAAGTTACAAAAAAATTTCAGCGCCGCTGGAAATGGGGTGGTTTGTGCGTTAAAAATTTGTGAAAATGCTAAAAAAACACTCCAGCATATTCGTATAGCAAATACGAAAAATTACAAATACCATTAAAAATCAACTGGTTGTATAAAAATCTATTATTCTGCTTCTAATAATCTACGCTCAGAAGTTCTACCAACATTTAACACTCTTGCTATTTTTGCCTTGATATATCCCTTTTTTTAAAGCTTAGAAATAGCTAATTTATTTATATCTTCGTTTATATTATCTCAACTCAAGTTTTGATATCGATTTTTTTTATGTTTAGTATTTTCCTCAGAACTTTTTTCAAAAATCTTATCCTAATACCGTATTACCTCTATTAAATGGTACACTATATATATAAAATTTTCTGCTGTTTTATCACCAATTAATGGAATTTAATTATAATTTTATAAAATAATAATTTCCCA
>CAXOVY010000027.1:0-10734 GCA_964213355.1 Gammaproteobacteria bacterium | reverse complement strand
TTAAAGATAAAAACAATAAAGACCCAATAATTTTTGCAGGGAAAGTGATGGAGTGTTCCAGTTATGCATTGCCTGGTATTACCAAAGATTGTTGTAATAATAATTCGGGTTTATTTAGTTGCGATGCAGAAGAAGAAAACCTATCCCAAATAAAAAAAGCAGGTAGAGCAATTGAAGTAGGTGAATACTGTAATAATGAAGATGTTGTGTTCCATAAATGCACTTCGCATCATACAACTTACTGTGTTTTTGATTCGAGGATTGCGAAGATTATTCAAAATGACGGTAGAAAAAAACAACTAGGAATAAGTTTTGGTTATGTTATAGCGCTTCCCTAAATTGCAGAGACATGCTATAGTCTTCTCGTTATTTTCTGAATGAGAGGAGCAAATGACTGCAGCATACTCAATAGATTTACGTAAAAAGATTGTTTGGGCGTATCAAGATGAGAATACAAGTTACTCTAAAGTTGCTAAAAGCTTTAAAGTAAGCGTGAATAGCGTAAAGCGTTATGTAAAACAGTATCGAGAAGATGGAGATTTATCGCCAAAAAAAGGTAACCAAGGAAGGCCGAGCAAGATTGATGAAATGGGGTATGAAACTATACAAAAAATTATTCAGAATAAACCAGCGATCACTTTAGCAGAGCTATCGGAGTTATATTACAAAAAAAGAAAGATAAAAGCTGGTAGGTCTATATTGTCGAGGGCTTGTTTGAAATTAAATTTACGGCGAAAGAAGTTAAGTCGTTACGCTGCTGAGAGAGATCGCGATGATGTTAAAAAAAACGGCAAGAATATCTTGAGGTAATCAAGGATATTCCAGTACGAGATTTAATTTTCTTAGATGAATCTGGTGCTAATTTACGAATGGCTCCATTGTATGGTAGAGCTCCTGGTGGAGAAAGAGTTGTTAATGCTGTTCCTTTTAATCGAGGTAATCGACTAACCATGCTAAGTGCTATAAGTTTTGAAAAAATAGAAGCAGCATTGTATGGAGAATGGGCGGCTGATGGAGAAATATTTTTAAACTTCATCACGAGATGTTTATGTCCAGTTTTACAAAAGCGTCATGTTGTGATTATGGATAACGTGGCTTTTCATCAAGTTTGCGGTGTAAAAGAAGCCATCGAATCAACTGGAGCCAAACTAATTTATTTACCACCATACTCGCCAGATCTAAATCCTATAGAACAGATGTGGGGAAAGATTAAAACTTGTTTACGTAAAGAATCAGCAAGAACGTTAGATAAATTTGCAATATCATTAAAGGTTGCTTTTATGAGCATTCAATCAACTGATTTGACAAATTGGTATAGACACTGCGGCTATCAGACTCTATAATTTAGGGAAGCGCTATAACGATGATGATAAAGCTGGTCATGTAAATTGTCGCGGTATTACCAAAGACGAACTAGCCAAAATGAAATTTGATTTGATGGACTTTAGTGAGCTTTACGATGAGCTAAAAAAAGAGGCTGAGAAAAGAGCATCTAAAGAGGAGGCATTAAAGCAAAAAGCATCTGGATATTCTTATGACGAACTAAAATCAAGCAGCACAAAAAATTTGGGATTACCGGAATCGCCAGAAACTGGTATTGGTTTAAAAGTAGCAGAACGAATTAAGGATTTTTATGGCACACGGATTAAAAAATAATTTTTCTTATTTTGTTTGTTTCTTTTTATGCTCTGTATCTCTCTGGATTTTTTGGGAAATACCAGTTTTTGCTAAAGAAGCCATTGGCTGGCACTGGTATAACGAAATATATCCGGAAAAAAATAAAGAAAAAAAAGAAATCAAAAGAGAATCATCAATGGCGCAAATGGCTATTTTGCGCCAAGTTCTGCGAGAAGCTAAGGCAAGAGCCATCTTATATCCTACGGTAGAAAACATGAGATCATATTTGATACTGCAGAATTTTGTAACAAACCAAGCGGGTTTATTTACCCGAATATGGAAAAAGACCCTGCTCGAATATCCAGAACTTGACTACAGTATCCTACATCCAACTCAAAACAATGCGCAGTATATAATTTATGCTGAAAATAGCAGAAAAGAAAAAGATGCTGTTAAATTTTTTAGTGAAAAATATGGGTTATTCTTTTTTTATAGAGGCAGTAATCCATTAGACCAAGCTCTTGCGCCAATAGTTTATGGATTTAGCAAAGAAAACAATATCTCATTAATACCTATAACAGTTGATGGTAAGTCAATAAATACTTTTGAAGCCAATCATACTAATAACGGTCAAGCTGAAAAGCTGGGTATTAAATATTTTCCAGCATTAATTTTGGTAGATCCAAAAAACCAAAAGATAGTTCCAATCCACTACGGATTTATTTCTGATTCTGAATTGCACAGAAAGTTTTTACAAGTGGCGACAGCGTTTAAAGATGGAGTATAAAATG
Source organism: Gammaproteobacteria bacterium (assembly GCA_964213355.1). Classification (GTDB taxonomy): domain Bacteria; phylum Pseudomonadota; class Gammaproteobacteria; order UBA9339; family UBA9339; genus JBAXAM01. The sequence continues at coordinate 8,326 of CAXOVY010000027.1, read as the reverse complement.
GGTAAACTGAAAATAGTTTTTTTGTTTTTTTTGTCAACCTTACTGGTTAGCTATAATTCCTTTGCTTCAATTCTCAACATGGAACAAAGCAATCACAAAGTAATAAACTCAATGTTTAATTCTTATAACTATCCTGGATCCCAATTTACCAGAGATTATGAGTTTGTCTTTTTTTATAGTCTTGGTTGTACATACTGCAGAAACTTTACTCCTGTATTAAAAAGGTATTCTGATAATACTGGCATTAATGTTAGGGGGTTTATTCTTGGCGGCAGTTCTTCAAACCCCGATAATTATTTTCCTAATAGTACGGTAATCAAGCAAGAAGTGTCAGAGCATTTTTTTGGCAGAGAAAACAATATTACCATACCTTCTCTATTTATCTTGAATAAAAAGAATCTCCGCGCTTATCCGGTATCGCGCGGAGCGCTTACTTATTCAGAGTTAGTCCAGAGAATGGATGAGCTTATCCCTAAGATATTAAATAATGAAAAGATGGAGAATCATGTATAAATTAATTGCAGCGTTAATTTTAGTGTTTGCAACTACAGAAGTTTTTGCTGATGTTGCTGGCGCTACTGATGTTTCCAGCGATCTTGGCTCTTTTTTTACTTCACTCGGTTATGAAGGAAATATAACTCCAGGAACAGCATATCAAGGACAAGCTGCTGGCTATTATTCTGGCGGCAATATGTTTTTACGCGATCGAGTTAGGAATATTCAACTTATAAATATTGATCCACCAAAATTTAGAAATGGGTGCGGAGGTATAGACCTATTTGGTGGCGGGTTTTCTTTTGTGAATGAACAAGCATTAACGGATTTTTTTCAAAAAATAATGAGCAATGCCGGCGGCTATATGTTTGATTTGGCGCTTGAAACTGCGGTGCCTGAACTTTCCCATGCTATGGAATATATTCAAAACCTCGCGCAGGAAATCAATGCAAACAATTTCAATTCCTGCGAAATAGCAGAAACCTTTATTGGCGGTATGTGGCCAAGAACCAAAGCCACTCATGATCATATTTGCAGAGATCTCGGGAGTTATAGCGGTAAATTTGCAGATTGGGCTGAGGCACGTCAAAAATGTAAAGATGAGACAAAATATAATGAAGTAATGAATAAAGCCGAAGAAGCTGGGCATGGGCAATCCATACTAATTAACAAAAATCTTATTTGGGATGCACTCAATGCAAAGGATTATATAAAAGATGATTATGTTCTTAAAGAATTCTTTATGTCTTTATCTGGTACTATTATTTATGGCAGCAGCGTGGGAAAAGTAAAAATTTATACTCCACTGGCCAAAGATAGAAGGTTATTAAAAGCGCTACTTGAAGGAGGTAAGGCTGAAATTTATAAATGCGATGCAAATGAATACACTAAATGTCTTACACTTACTCCAACTGAAACTATAATCACAAAAAATAACTCTTTATATGAAAAAGTTAAAAAAACTATTAATAGGTTGGTTACTGCCGTAGCAAACGATAGCGGTCCATTAGATAAAGACCTACAAGGCTTTTTGGAGATGGTAAAATTTCCGCTACTAAGGTTCATAACCACTCATTTAATGGCAAACCAAGCAGCTATGGCGATGAGCATTGCCAATTATTCGGAAGCTATATCTAAAAGTCTACTGATGCAGTATATGCATGAATCCTTGCAGGTAGTAGAACATAGCTTATCAAATACAGATTATGCACCAGAGGTTCATAAGCAACTGATTGATCAGATTCATTCAGCTATGAGTTATGTTGAGGCGATAAAGACAGAATCTCGCAGCGATATTCAAGAGCTAATGAAATTCATTGAATCTTCAAAATCTACTGAACAAGAGGTTACTTCAAAAGTGGTGGGACAACTTAAGCATCGTTTAGGAGGAGGCTCATGAGTATAGTTCCAATGTATATAATTTCTAATGGAGAGCTTGCTAAAGAAGCGTTAAATGCCGTAGCTACCTTACTTAGCGGAAATGCCTTTAATACTGCAATGAAGATTGGCGTGCTTTTTTCTATATACGGCGCTGCTGTGAATTATATCCAAGGGCGTGATATTGCTACCTTTGCCAAGTGGTTTGTTGTTTATTTTGGTATAACTGCAATAATGCTTACTCCAAAAGTTACAGTCCAGATATTTGATGTTAGTAATCCAGGAGCTAACTATGTAGTAGCAAATATCCCCTATGGCTTAGGTTATCCAACAAGCATAATTACCAGGGTAGCACATGGTATTACCGAAGCATTTGAAACTGCTTTTCACACGCCCAATGATCTTTCTTACAATAAAACAGGAATGCTGTTTGGTTCCAAGCTGTTTAGAATCTCTTCGGAATTTAATGCCGTAAATCCCGAGGTAAGATCGGAGCTAAACGAATATGTAAAAAATTGTGTTTTAGGAGATATTTTGATTTCCAAAAAGTACACAATGGCTGATTTAACAAACAGCACTGACCTTTTAGAAACTATTACTAAAAACACAAGCAACATAAGAGGTATTTATATAGGCGAAGAGTTTAAAACATGCCAAGAAGCCGCTGGTTCTCTTAAGAAAGATCTTACGACAGACGCACAAACTAATTTACTTAATACTCTTGGAAAACGGTTAGGCCTAGTAAAAGCTAAGTCACAAGATGCGGGAAGATTACTAACAGTTACTTATGATACTTTTTTCAACTATTCCAAAATATCAAAAAACGCCTTATCAATTGCCACTCAAAACGTTTTAATCAACGGCATTAGAGATGGGTTATTAAATTACACTGCAGAAACTGGAGCCACTGCTGCTCTTTTGAATCTTAGTACTGCTCAGGCTATGGATAAAATGAGGATGACTCTTGCTACCTCAAGAAATATAGCGCTTTATACAATACCGATTATTCATACTGTTTTATTACTCTTAATGCTGAGTTTATTTCCGATAATAATATTATTGGCTCTGCAGCCAAATCTTACAACAATGGTATTGAAAAACTATTTATATACTTTGGTTTGGATAGAATCCTGGCCGCTGATGTTTTCGTGTTTAAACATGATGGTAACTTTTTATGCCAAAGAATTGGGACCTGGCGGTTTGACCATGAGTAATATAGATAAACTACTTCTTGAGCATTCGGACATAGCTAACATGGCGGGGTATCTAATGTTATCGGTACCATTCATATCGGGAGGTTTAGTTAGAGGTATGTCATCGGCATTTAACCACGCTGCCAGTTACATTGGCGGAGTATTGCAATCTTCATCCTCTTCTGCAGCATCCGAAGCAGCAAGCGGGAATATTCATCTTGGTAATTCTAGTTGGAACAATATTAACGCTAATAAATTCGATACTAATTCTACCTTAATGCACGGTATGGCTACTGAGCAGTTAGGTACTGGTGTGTTACGTACCAGTAGGCCAGAGGGAAAACCTATATATGATGCCTCACATGCTATTTCTAAATTACCAGCTAATGTTAGAACTAGCGATATAATTAGTGAATCTCTTTCTAATCAAGCAGAAACATCAAGAACTGCTTCTATACAAGATCTAAAAACACACGATCAGAGTATGTCCAATGCTGTTTCAGATTTTAGTAGTTTGGGTAAAACTCTAAGCTCCGGTAAGAGCATGACTGAAAGTCTTGGCAGTAGAGAGGCTATGTCTGCTGGCGACAGTCTTATTGACATGTATGGCATGGCCAAAAACATAGCCAAGAATAAACATGCAGATGTTAACGACGTACTCAAAGGGATGGTTAATTTTAGTCAAAACGCAGAAATTAGCCTTGGTGGTTCAGTTTCCGGCAAATTACCTAATTTCAAAGCTCATGGTATTGATATTGGTATCGGAGGAGATGTGAGCGTTAGAGGTAAATTATCTACTGAACACTCGAGGATACAGGAATCATTAACTCAGCATGGTATTGGTAGAAGCATAAATATAACAGCAGAAGAAGCTCAGAGATTTAGCAATGATCTTCATAAAATTGAAGAATACAGTAAGACACACCATGCAGATACAACGCAATCAACTGCAGCTTCCGAGCTTTCGCAATTATCTACCGATCTTAGAAATTCAAGAAGTTCTTTAGAGCAATATTCGGTACATAAAGCAGATGCTGAAAGAAAAGCCCAGATGGCATCATATGTTAGGCAACATTCCAGCCAAATCGATAGTGATATGGGTCAAGAAATCGCTGATTATGCTGTAAGCAGAGTAGGACGTGAAGAAGCAGAACAGCTATTTGCAGGTAAAAATAGGCAAAAGCTTGAGTCTCTTACTAAAGAATACATTGGTCATTCTGGCGTAGAGAGTAGTATAATATCGATGTATCAACAGGATAGTGCTGGGATCAATCCTGAGCAAAAGTATCAGGAAGGAGCGGACGAAGTTGATGCTAAATCAAAAAATATAAATTTAGAACATGGGAAAAATAAACAAGTAATAGACGCTAATGCGAAGGTTGAAAAAGTTGGTGTTGATGAACAAGGGTATGAAAAGTTTGCAAATGAAGCTGACACAAAAAGCAAAGAAATTGCAAAAAATATAACTGATGGTAAATCAGCGCAAAGCAGTAGATACAAAGATATGAAAAATGAAGTAACCGAGGATATTAAAGACGGCTCTGAAAAAGCGGAGCATTCTATTTTGGCAAGAGGAAGCATAAAACCAAGTTTTGCGGATTCGGATAAAAATAAAAAATAGAGATGACAATGAAACATCTACTTATCAGTATTTTGATTTTTATAGTAACTAATTGTTTTGCAATCAGTCAAAAAGTTGTCGATGGTTTAAAAGAATATGAAATAGCTGTAGAAAAGTTAGAAAAAGCAGCGAATGAATTGAAATCAAACGACATGCTCGAAGATTGGGAATTAAGTAATTTAGTACGCGGCAATATTCTTTGTACTGATGGTATAGCCGAATGTTCCGCTGATTATATTGATGAAACAAAATATGGAACTACGGTTGTTAATTATAATGAGGCTAAAAAGCTTGTTAACAAACTTAAACCTAAAAGAGATGAATACAATAGGCAAAAAGAGAGAGAAGAAAGAATTAAAAACACTATACATAGTATTATCGTTGTGTCGGCAATAATAGCCATATTTCTATCTTTTTTTGGATTTATAATTTGGCTCGCAATCACCCAACACAAAAAATACCAAAAATTACTTAAAGAAGGCAAAATCACTCAGGCCGAATATGACAGCATTATATCATCATCTCATGAAGAATATACGCCGTTTCGTGGTGACAGAACCAATCCTGCAACTGGTCTTAGGATGACCGGTGGTTATGATTCTGGCGGAAATCTTTATGGATGCTCTTCTAGATACAGCAGCTCAGAAAATTACAGAACCAAATGGGATTGATGCTTTAAAACTTTAAAAAGATTGTAGAGAAATGAAGATGGAACAAACTACTATTGATAAAAATACAAACTCTGCAAAGAAACAACTATCACCAAAGAACATCGCGCAAATAGTTTATCTTTGCCAAGCGCTATCCTTCTTTTTTGGTATAACAGCAATTGCTGGGATTATTTTAAACTATTTGAAATTCGACGAAGTAAAAGGCACATGGCTGGAATCGCATTTTATGTGGCAGACTGCGACACGAGGCTGTTGTGAAGAGCTGTTTCTTGCGTGTAATTATTGTTTTCTGCACGTAAATAGAAACTACCTGTACCACCAGGTAAATCTACGAGCATGAATAAAGAGCTGCTCGAACAATGTAACGAAGCACGGTAACGTGCGGGGGGTTAATCGTAAGAGGTACACCTTCCTGTTAACCACAAAACGGGTAAGTACTAGATAATTAGTATGGTGAAGGTATCTAAATCTGCAGAAAGACCGAAAGTGAAAACAAGCGATATGTGGAGGTTTGCGCTTGAGCCAAACGGCAAAGGATGTGAGAGACTCGCTTTTTGCCTGCGATCTCGTGGTTCATAAGCATCCCGGTCAAAAGCAGGCACCTAACCTAATATTGCTCTTTGCAACGGAACGTGGAAACCCTATATTGTTCCTGATTTTTAGGAAAGTAGATCGTGAGATTTGCTATAACGATGTAGGTTTGGGTGTTGGAAGAAGCGAATGATGTGCTGTAATGGTGCATATATCGGTTTCAATGTTACCGACCACGAAAGTGGGCTGACGTCCAACTGGTCTTTAATCGCGAGATAGTCTATGGAACTGACTTTATGGAGAAACGCAAATGACGGCAATAGCTAGTTTATCTGCTGGTGCATCTCCAACATCGTCACCACTACAATGGGACGATATTAATTGGCGTAAAATTGTAGCAGATGTTCGTCAGCTACAGATGCGTATCGCGAAGGCTTTTCGAGAAGGAAAACACGGCAAAGCGAAAGCTCTGCAATGGATTCTAACTCACTCGTTTTCTGCTAAATTGTTTGCAGTAAAACGAGTTGTTCAAAATCAAGGTGCAAAAACTCCGGGCGTAGATGGTACTGTATGGAATACCTCGATTAAGAAAATGAAAGCAGCAACCAGCTTAAGAAGGTGCGGTTATCAAACCAAACCACTTAAGCGTATTTACATTCCCAAAAAACAAAAAGGCAAACTTCGTCCGCTTTCTATTCCTGTAATGCAGTGTCGTGCGATGCAATCTTTATACTTGTTATCACTCGAACCAATTGCAGAAAATATTGCGGATAAGAATGCCTACGGATTTAGACCTATGAGATCTACAGCAGATGCTATCGGGCATTGTTTCAATTCACTTGCCCAACGCAGTGCTGCTCAATACATCTTAGAGGGCGACATTCATGCTTGTTTTGATACAATATCCCACCGATGGTTACTAGATAACACACCGATGGATAAGGTAATGCTGGGAAAATGGCTTGCTGCTGGTTATATAGAGAAAGGCAAGTTACATCCAACAGAATTTGGAACGCCGCAAGGCGGCCTAATTTCGCCAACACTTTTGACAGTAACTCTAAGTGGTTTGGAGCAGACTATAAAGTCTGTTGTCAAGCAACAGGATAAGGTTAATGTCTGTGTTTATGCCGATGACTTTATTGTTACTGGCAGCACAAAAGAAGTCCTGAAAAATAAGGTTAAACCAATTGTTGAAGCCTTTTTGAGAGGAAGAGGTTTATCGTTATCACAAGAAAAAACCAAAATCACTCACATCGATGAAGGGTTTGATTTTCTCGGAATGAATATAAGGAAATATAACGGCAAGTTAATCATCAAACCTGCAAAAAGCAGCATAAAGCGATTGCTAGCCGATATTCGGGAAAAGATAAAGCTTAACAAAACAGCCAAGACTGAAAACTTGATTCGCTTGTTGAACCCAAAAGTTCGCGGGTGGGCAAATTACTACCGTCATGTTTGTTCTAAAAAAACCTTCAATCATGTTGACAATAATATTTTCCAATCCATATGGCGTTGGGCTGTTAGGCGACACCCAAAGAAAAGCGCCAAATGGATTAAGCAAAAGTACTTCAGAACAGTCAGACTACGTAACTGGGTATTTTCTGTTACCTTCAAAAACAGATATGGAGAAAGTATTTGTTTGGATCTAATAAAAGCGCAGAAAGTTCCCATTAAACGGCACATCAAGATTAAATCAGCAGCAACACCCTATGATCCTTATTACAAGGAGTATTTTGAAAAAAGGATCGGGAGCCGTGTAATGGAAGGTGAATCCATGAAACGATCTTTTCTAGGATTAGGCTGTGGGAATTTGATTGATAACCGGTGATAAAGAATGGAGGAGTCCGGGCCATCTTTGATGGCTTTATAAAGGCTTGAGCCGTGTGCGGTAAAAGTCGCATGCACGGTTCTTAGGAGAGCTGCGGCTGGCAACAGCCGCGGCTTATCCGGCTGCGGACTTTTTGGATTAGCTTAATAGTGTCATTTGTAGGATTTATTTTGATATTTATTTTAATAGGATTTTTAATTCTCGCAGCAACTCTGGTTTGGACTATGTACAGGGTTATCAAAGGATATTTGTTGTTAAGTGAAAATAAGCCCGTAGAAAACCCCAGTACACTTATCTAATTTTATTTTTCTAAATAATGGTTCCTGGAATCGAGTAAAAAACTTACCTATACCAAAACCTACTCAAACATCTAATCTTTAGCGAAAAAATATGTATCCCAAAAATACTGATAAAGCAAAACAGTTCACCCGCGGCGGACAAATTACTTTCCATAATGCAAGAATGTGGCTGCAGGTTAATAAAACTGTATGGGATATGTACTTGCCTTCTCTTTTAATGCTGGTTGCATTTTCGGTTTATGTTATTACTCCAAACGAAATATTACAAAACGCATGGTATTGGTGCCTTGCTAAAATCAATCCTATACTTG
>CAXOVY010000026.1:0-5096 GCA_964213355.1 Gammaproteobacteria bacterium | reverse complement strand
TCTGTATCAATATCTGTCCATGATGCTGTAATGTTGGTCAATGCTGTTCCTGCTTGGTCTTTCTGTTCAAGTGTCAATTTCTTTGTTGCTGTTCCTGTCACCTGTATAGTTCTTGTGCTTATGTTTGTATCATCCAATTCATTAGAAACACTTCCATCTACTTCTATTGTCAAATACCCTGCTGGATTTGTTGCAAGATAATATTTTCCATCTTTTAGTGTGTATTGATTTGTTAAGTTATTGAATTGGCTTTTGTTTAACCAGCCTGCGTTATATCCAGTTATCGCACCAGTTACGCAACCGCTTACTTCTGCACAGGTCTGGTCATCGCTTCCAGTATTATCATTTCCATCACCTAATTCGCTGCTTCCTGTGATTGCTGTGCATTTACTTGTCAGATAGCTGTCTTTGATTGTGTATTTATAAGAATTATTGTTAAATTGTGTAAGATTGTTATACCCAATCGTGCCTGCGCTTCCGCCTGTCAAATCTATGCTGCATAATATCCCGCCCGTCACATTTACGCCTATTGCTTTATACCCTACTGGGCAATCACTGCTTACCAATGCGTTAAATCTTACGCTTTCGTTTGTGTCTGTCATTGTACCTGTGCTATTCCCTGTCAAATCTGTACCACAAACCCAAGTGCCATTAACCCTTTTTAAAACGCTTCCGTTGACATTACATATTAAATCTAAATCACCACTATCAAGCGCAATAATGAAACCAAAAAATAGCACGCTGCCAAAGATTATTAATGCGTACGTACTATATTGGTGTTTCATTAACCTATCACCTGTTTGCCTGCTGCGGCTTGTGCGGTTGCAACATTATTGCCTAGTGCAATTATTGCATCCATTCTCTTTAATATCAAGATTATGACTATCAAGAATATGCCTAAACTGCCAATCCATAACAACTGCTGACCCCATTTATCCCAAAAGTTTTGTTTTGGCTTTACAATGTTCCAAGTTGCATCAAAATCGTTAATCATTTTATTCAACATATTCATATCGGCTGGGATAAAGTGCGGGTTTGCTGAAACTTCCAAGAATGTTGCGCTTTCGTTCCTTACAAACGCAAACAATATAGGTCTTTTACCTTCTGTCATAAAATATTTACTTTCTGGGTAATTAAATGTTACGTTCTTATTCTTTAACGCTTGAAATTTCATTTTTTTCTTGTCCATGAAACCTCTATCTTTCTTAAAACGTACTGTGTTACCTTCTTGCATCAATAGGTATAATGGATATTTGAATTTCAAGAAATATACTATTATGTATATCACGCCAATCGCTAACAAACCCCAAAAGGTCACTGTAGCAACCTTCCCCACAGTACCCCAAACACCTGCTAAATTTACCCCTATCCCGCTCATTACATCTGCCATAGTCTTTTACCCCTCGTTTATGTTTACAAGCTTAAATTAGCCTGTGGTTTCTGCTCGTTTGTGCTAGTTGAGCCTCTAGTTTCCTGTATAAAGTAACTGCTCATCAATTGTTTTAAAAGTTCCATTCTGCTAGACTTGCTTAAATGATTTAGTACGTTAATAAATATCAAGTGTGCTGCTTCGTACGCACTCTCATGGTCTTTAAACCCGTACTCTTCTAAATGTAGCACGTATTTCTTGACAAGCTGCGTATAAGTCTTATATGATAACATGACTAAGGTTTCGTCTTGCAAGTTGCCTGTTGCGTTGTTTGTAGTCAATGACAAATTTAAGAACATCATAGTAGAATTTATGCCTTTCTCGTTCATTATAGGCTCAATCTGCATTATGTTCTTCCATATCGGCACAAGCATCTTTTCTCCGTTGATTTCTTTAACTTCCTCTGTTAATGTCTCACCTTTCAACTTATGATACATCTCTTCAAGAAATTTAGAATTGTCTAAGATAAACTGCCCTAGCGTATCAGTCTGCAACTTCTGCAACGCTTCTGCGCTTAATACTTGGTCATTTGCCATTTAGTTATCTCTTTTTATTCATAGAAAACAGCCCAGTACCTAAGAAACTAACATTATTACCTTTTCTTCTTGGCTGGCTTTTACTTTGTGCTGCTTGGTATCTATTGTTTGCTTCTTTTGTTTTCTGTAATACAAAAGTGCCTGCTGTTTTTATTCTTGCGCCTGCTGTAACAAGTTTGTCTTTTAATTTAGTCCTCATGTTGTTATACTGCTGTTCTCTTTTGTTTTTCTTAATATCTCCAAGTTCAATATAATCCTCTGCCATGTTTCTACCTCATAGTAAGCTTTTTGTGCCTACTTTCTTGAAATAACTGCCAATTTTGCCAAAATTGTTGCTTTTTGGCTTGGTTTTGGTCACTTTAAACTTTATACCTATCTTATCCGCCATAGGTTTAACGCTGAATGCGCCAAAGTTAAAGGATTTTGGCTTATTTTCTGTTTTAGGTGTATTTTCTAAGCCTCTAACCTCAAAACCACTTAAACCTGTTGTTTTGCTTGCCTTCTTGCCTCTAGCTATACCTAATAAGCTGGGTTTGTACTTACTTAGTGCTTTTCTGCCACCTTTTGCAAATCCTTTGCCAAACCCGCCACCAAACGCTACAAACGGAATATTTGGCGTAAATACCTTTACTTGTTCGTTAATTTGTTCATTTATGTTAGTTTCTGTGTTTATGTCTGTATTAGTTTTTGTAGATACTGGCACGTTGGTCTTTGTTGTGACTGGCACGTTGGTCTTAGTGTTAATCACTAGATTTGTGTTTGTTGTGACTGGCACGTTTGTATTTGAGAATACTGGCAAGTTTGTATTTGTTGTCACTGCTGTGTTTGTGTTAACCATTGTATTTGTACGCTGTTGCAACATTGTGTTTTCTTTTAATGATACTGCGCTTTTTGTGTTTACTAGAGAATTAACTCTTTGTTTTAAGCTAACTTCTGTCTTTATACCCTGCTGCATATTCTTTGTATCTGTGGTTGTCTTTGCGCCAAAACTTTTAAAGAATGTATCGGCTTGTGTGTTAATCCTAACAGGTCTTACCCTTTCAAAAGCACCAGCACCTCTAAAACTTTCTTCTAAAACATCACCAGCGTATTCGTATCTGTCTGTTGCGTACGCTGCTGCCTCAACTGCTTTGCCATATCTTTTTGATTGTATTAACCTGTCAATGCCTGCTGCACTTACTCCGCCTATAACTCCGCCTGCCACCATTTCTGCGCCTCTAGCTAACTTATTCTTACTCCCTGCCATAAGATATATTGTTTTTCCGTCGTTTGCTTCCTGTGCAAAATATGTTATGCCTGCACCCTCTCCAACACCTGCTGCAAAGATATTCTTTCCTCGTTCTATTGCTGTTAAGCTTGCACCTTTCCTAAACATATCCATTTTAACGTAACTTATGCCTGCTGCTTGGCTCACAACGTTTGCGGATAAAGTAGCTGCGCCAAACCCTACTGCTTTTGATACTTTCTTTTCTTCTGCAACGTATTCTTTGCTTTGTTTCTTTAAATCCAAACCTATATTTCTACGTAATTCTGTTGCCTTTTCTGCTGTTTTCTGCACCATTGTACCTGCTGCCAATGTCACGCCTAACCCTGCGCCTGCTTTTACTCCTGTGTTTAATACGCTGCCAGCTTTTCCAATACTTGCTGCTCTAAAAAATCCTTCATAAACTTTGCCTGCTTTTGCTGTATTATATGCTGCTTGGCTTGTTCTTAAATTTAAAATCCCTTCCGTTCCTTTTGTTGTGGTTGCTACATTAAAGATATACCCGCCCAATCTTCCAGTTTGGTATAATCCTTTTTGAAAATTGCTATCAAATTGTCTCTCACCTTGAGATATTGAATAAGGATTTTCTAAAAAGTTTTTACTTTCGTCACGCATACTAAACCCAATAGGTATAAATCCAAGTGCTTTTTTTTCTACTTTAACTTGACTTGCTACGCCAATCAATCCAGAAAACATACTTGGCGTTTCTCTAAACCCTGCTACAAGTGCGCCAGTATTTGCTTTTTTCTTTGAATCACTTGTCTGTAATGTCGGTCTTGCTTCTGGGTTGTATTTGTAATATTCCTGTAATTCCTTTCCTGTTAGATTTCCACCGCTTTCTTTGTACGCTTTATTTATCCTTTGCTCTGGGGTTTGCACTAAATAAATTTCTTGATTGATTGCTTTTGCCTGCGCTGCAATTATTGGTATTCCCTGCTGTACTGCTGTCTGTCTTGCCAAATCTTGCGGGTTATTAATTTGAGAAAGTGGGATAACCTTAACCTTATTTTCTTGGTCGCTTGGTGCTAAATTTTGTCTTGATTTGTTAACAGCTTCATTGTAAACTTTTTCTTTTTCTCTAGCTTCTTGCTCTTCTTTTGATACTGTACGAACACCAACAACTAAACCACCTTCCGTTACATTTCCTTGATATTGTTTTCCAGCACGTTCTAAAACTAGCTTTTCTTTGCTTGTCTTGTTCTCTGCTGCTTTCTTCTTTGCGCTTGCTTCGTCTATGTTCTTACCATAATACTTTTTATTGTTTTTTCCTAATATTGAGACTACCATAACGTTTTCAATATCTTTATTCTTTAATTAATTTTCCTTTCAGTATACTGCTGGTTAACCAAAATTTAAATATTCTGAATATCTTAAATATTCTAAAAGCGGTTAATTGTGGGATAATCGCTAATTAAGGGGAAGCCACGCTTTAAATGTTTTAGGGGGAAACAAAAATGATGTCTAAAAAAGGATTTCAGTTAACAGAAGTACCTACTCTTGTGGTTGTATTGCTAACAATTGCAATAATCATGGGTGTCGGTGCAACAATATTAGGACAAGTCCAAGATACACAGACAACTGGCTCACTTGAGTATAATATCACTCAACAGGGCTTGGATGGGCAGAGAGACCTTTCTGAATGGCAGGGTACGTGGGTAGTGATAATCGCCGCCGCAGTGGTCATTGGAATTGTAGGAAGATATTTGTTTTTCTAGTTAGAAAGACAAACAACGCAAAAAACATTTAAGGGTTGGGGTTTGGGCAACCCCTCTTTTCCCAACCTTTTTATGTTTGTAATAAACAAAGGGTGCATCAATGAAATTGAATAAAAAAGGATTTCAGTTAACAGAAGTACCCACGCTTGTTA
>CAXOVY010000025.1:0-29539 GCA_964213355.1 Gammaproteobacteria bacterium | reverse complement strand
TTGATATCGAATTAGGCTTTAATTTAGCGATGAAAATTGTGGGTAATTGAAAGGGTATAAACATCACGGGTATCTGAAGCGGTAACGACCGAAGCGTTCAATAGAATACTAGATGAAACAATTAAAGTAGTAAATAATGTTACTAGTTTTTTTCGTGAGTAATAATATTTTTTAGTGATATATTTATTCATATCTCAAAGTGTAGCAGTGAATTATTAAGGAATTCTTAATATGTCAATTTCCATGTAAAATTGACAGAAATCCATTTAAGGACCGTTACGATCCCATAAAATATACCTCTTAGATTCTATTAGAAGCTTATAGTAACAAAAACAGACACCCTTACAAAGAAAATTACCGAAAATTTGTTATTTTAATGCTAAAAAATCCTTTTCCTTTGTATTGTAATTTTTCCTGCAGTAGTTGCTTTGCCTTCTTTTGCGTCGCACTTGCTCCTTGAAACCGATATTTGTTAACTGTTAATCACTTGACTGGCGGTAAGCTTTTCTATAACCAGCAATCGTAAAACCTCTTGTTGATGCATAGCAATAAATTCCTCTGTAGCCATGTTTTATGTCCCCATTTTTAATTTCAAAAGAGGATATTTCTACTTTGCTCTAACAGTTAAGATATTTTGTGTGGCAACTGTAAACAAGATATGGTAGAACGCTACATCAGTAATGGACAGAAGCTGCAAGAACCTTGTAAACATAATTTCCAACTGATTTACCAACGGATTTTTTAGATGAACCACAAAAAGATTCATAATAAGGATATAAATATCTATAATAATTTTATGTTTAAAAAACCCCTTCGTGGTTTGTTGTTTTTTTTAACAATAACTTTTTTCCATGCTAATATAATTGCACAAGAAAAAAGTGGCCATATAGCTAAGCAAAATGAAGAGCTGCTTATTTCGGCAGCAATAAGTCTGAAAGATATTGCGCAAGAATTTGGAGAAGAATTTGAAAAAAATAACATAAATACTAAAATATTCTTTAATTTTGCCTCTTCAGGACAGTTGCGAGCGCAAATTGAAAATGGAGCTTCCGTTGATATATTTATCTCGGCATCAACAAAAGATATGGATTATCTTGATGAGAAGAAATTAATCGTCGAAAAGGACAGAAAAATTTTCGCTAAAAACAAATTGGTGCTAATTGCCAACAACCAAAATAAAGATATTTATTCATTATCTGATCTTAAAAATTCATCTGTAAAAAAAATTGCCATCGGTAATCCGGATAATGTTCCGGCAGGAAAATATGCTGAAGAGGCCTTAGCATATTTTAAAATTTTATCTGGAATTAAAGAAAAATTAGTTTTTGCTGAAAATGTTCGGCAAGTATTAAATTACGTTTCTAAAAATGAGGTAGATGCTGGGGTGGTTTTTTACACTGATACTAAAATAGATAAGAATGTAAAAATTATTTTTACCTTTCCCCTTGAGACTTGTAAGCCAATTATCTATCCAATAGCTCCTGTTAAATCATCAAAAAATATCGCTATTGCAAAAAAATTCATCGAATTTGTAATATCGGCACAAGGAAAAAAGAAATTAAAATCTTATGGGTTTATTAATTAACTGCAATGATAAAAAAAGGAGATAGTCTTGTTAAACGAATCAATGTTTTTCTCGATAAGATTAACATTTCAAGTGGCATTAATAGCAACAGTCTTTGTTGCTATTTTTGGGGTAATTATTGGTTATGTGCTGGCAACAAAGAAATTTTGTGGCAAAATTTTTGTTGACATTATGATAACATTACCTTTAATTCTTCCTCCAACGGTTATTGGATATTATTTGCTTCTTATCTTTGGTAAAAACGGTGTTATAGGAAGTGTTATTTTTAAATTTACCGGTTGGAATATTATGTTTACCTGGTGGTCATGTGTATTAGCATCTTTTATAGTCTCGTTACCATTAATGGTTAAAACTGTTGAAGCTGCGATTAAATCTATTGACAAATCCATGATTGATACATCCTATACACTTGGCTATTCAGAAATAGAAACTTTATTAAAGGTTGTTTTACCCTTAGCAAAAAATGGAATTATGGCAGGTATAGTTCTAGCATTTGCTCGTTCGATGGGTGAGTTTGGTGCTACTCTTATGCTTGCGGGAAACATTCCAGGAAAAACTAATACAATGGCTCTTTCTATTTATTCTCTAGTTACAAATGGAGAATGGGGTAGAGCTCATTGTTTAGTATTAATCCTTACCCTAACCTCTGCACTTTTTGTATTGATAACCTATAAATTAAGCCAAAAAAAGATTAATTTTCAAAACCAATCAAAAAATTAACTATGTCTGTCTATTGCTTTTACCTTTGAGAGCAAATAAATATTAGAGATCTTCATTTTTTTGTCTACCGCTTTACACATATCATAAATTGTCAATAACGACACACTAACTGCCGTTAATACCTCCATTTCAATTCCAGTACGTCCTACACAACATCCTGTGCTAGTTGCAACCATATAATTTTTAGCCATCTTTAGTTTAACCTCTATATTATCCAGGATAAGAGGATGACATAAAGGAATTAATTGTGCCGTCTGCTTTGCCGCTTGAATACCTGCAATACGCGCGATACTGAGCACGTCACCTTTTTTAATTTTATTGGCCTTGATTAATTGACAAGTTAATGGTGCAAGAAAAATTTTTCCCTGTGCTGTTGCTTCTCTTTTTTGTGGGATTTTACTACTAACATCAACCATACGAGCAACCCCTTGATCATCTAGATGGGAAAACTTTATAGTTTTCTTTTTTTTCATAATTATTTTTATCCTCCAACACTAACCATCCATTTTGCCAAACAAGGGTTTCCTCTTTCTGGCTTATGTTTGATGGCTTCTAATAATGCTTTATATATACCTAGTTCTTTTATCGAAAAAGTTTTATCTGAAAAAAGACAGGGTAAGATTCTACCATCACTTAATAAACGTAGTCGATTACAAGTTACGCAATCACCTGCTTGCCCACCTTCTATTTTGCGAAAAATGCCTTTTATAAAATCCATGCGTTGAATAAAACGTACAGTTATCCCTTTTTCAGAGGCATATTGTTTTACTGCCCTGGCATCCTCTTCATCTGAAGATTGTTCAACAACACAATTAATTTTGAGTGGGGTTAAACCGGCTGTTAATGCAGTAGTAATGCCTTTAAAAACTTCTAATATATTCCCACCTCTGGTAGCGGCAAAAAAACGCTTAGCATCCATGGTGTCTAAACTAACATTTACCCGGTTTAAACCAGCATGCTTTAAATCAGCAGCAAATTTTTCTAACAAAATACCATTAGTAGTCATAGCTAAATCTTCAATGCCTGTAATCCCGGCAAGCATTTTTACCAAATCTACAATACCATGACGCAATAATGGTTCACCACCAGTTAAACGAATCTTTGTAAAACCGCAATCCTCTACTGCTATTTTAACAACATGGAAAATCTCTTCCGAGGAAATAATCTCCTGATGTTTTTTCAATTGGATCCCTTCCTGGGGCATGCAATAATGGCAACGTAAATTGCAGCGATCAGTTACAGAGATGCGTAAATAATCAATTTTTCGATTAAAGTTATCGTGCATAATCCCTAAGTTAGTAATGTGAAATATTCAAAAACGCTGCTTTTTTTCTTTACTGCCACGCGAATATTAAGGACTTGATTTAGAGGTAACATAATAAAAATATAGTATACCACCCTCTAAACTATAACAATATTTTTATTATAAAGTTTTATATCCTCAAAATCACAATTGAGGTAATGTAGTAATCTCATGACAAGTTTGGGGTAAACTTTCTTTTTGCGTAATCTGACCATTAGCAATTACCAGCATAGTATCTGCAAGTGAACAAACTTCATACATGTCATGCGTAACAAAAATCGTTGGTATATCCAATTCTTTTTGGATAATTTTTAAATGTGCTCGCATTTCAGTCCTGGTTGTAGTATCCAATGCCGAAAAAGGCTCATCAAGAAGAATGGCTCTAGGTTTACTTATTATGGTTCTAGCAAAAACAACTTTTTGTTGTTGACCACCTGATATTTGATGGGGATATTTGTGAGAAATATTCTCTATTTTAAATTTTTCGATTACTTCTTTAGCTAACATTTGTCGGTGTTTTTTTTCGTATCTTTTCGCTCCATAGATAATATTTTCTAAAACTGTTAGATGGGGAAAAAGAGCATGATTTTGAAAAATGTAGCTGATAAATCTATCTTGTGGCGATAGATTTATTTTAGTAGAGGAACAAAATAATTTCTTTTCATCTAAAACTATTTCGCCTTCATCAGCAGTTAGCAGGCCGACAATTATCTTAAGAGTTATTGATTTTCCAGCTCCTGATTGCCCAAAAAGAACCGTCAAACCATTATCGATAGCGAAATTAATATCTAGGTTAAAACCATCAAGATTTTTTTTCACATTTACTTTTAGCGTCATACACTCTTTATATAATGCTTTGAAAAATAAAAATAAGAATACCATGTTTTCAGCAATTAGTGATTGTTAAAATTTAATATTTTAGATGTTATTTGAATGATATATCTTATTGGCTTGTAAACTTGAAGATCTTTCATCTATAAGATATTATCTAACTCAACTTATCAGTCGAGTAAAAAGCATGGATCTAACAATATATAAACAAGTTTTTGCATCTCTTTCTAAAAACGAAATTGCGTGGCTTGTCACAGTTGTACATACTGATGGTTCTACACCCGGGAAGATTGGTATGAAAATGATAGTTAAGGAAAGCGGTGAGTTGCTAGGAACTATTGGAGGGGGTACGATTGAAAAATTAATAATTGATAAAATCATTGCTGAAAAATTTTCGCAAGGAGTGCTACTTGGTTTTGATTTAGGATTAAATGGAGTTTTTATAAAAACCGGTATGATTTGTGGTGGACAACAGGGGGTATTTGTTGAGCCACTCTTTACTGACAGAAGACTCTATATAATAGGTGGTGGGCATTGTGGACAAGCTCTTGCAGAGTTAATGGCCAAATCTAATTTTATTGTTACCATCATAGATGAGCGTCAAGAATGGATTACGCCAGAAAAACATCCCCACGCTACAACGCTAGTGCAGGCTGAATTTAACTATATAGTTAACCATATAGTGTTTACACCCGAGACTTTTATTGTAGTGATGACCCATAGCCATAGTTTAGATGAAAAAGTATTGCAAGAACTTATAGACAGAGAATATAAATATTTGGGGATTATCGGTAGTAAAACAAAGGCAAGAACTATATTACAAAATTTACAAAAGAATAATTACCAACTACAAAAATTGCAGAAGATATTTATGCCTATTGGTTTTGATCTTGGTACTCAAACTCCTTATGAGATTGCAATTAGTATTGCAGCCCAAATATTAGCAGTGAAAAACGGTAAAGACCACCTTGTTTTTAATTCTAACCCATTGTTTGGAGATGGATCACTTGGCTAATTGCAGGCCTGCTTTAATGGCCATCATTTTAGCTGCAGGGGAAGGGAAAAGAATTGGCCAAACTAAATGGAATCTGCTGTTAAATGGAAAGACATTTTTAGATATTATTGTGGAAAAACTTATTGCTGTTAGTATTAAAGACATTGTTTGTGTAGTAAGAGAGGACTCTTTTCCTCAAGATGCAAGGATAAATTTTACAGTTAATAATAAACCAGAATGTGGGATGTTCTCATCAATTTATTGTGGGGTGCAAAAAAATCTTCAAGCATTGGGATATATGATTTTTCCGGTTGATCACCCGCTTGTTGCAACCAAGACATTGGATAAACTATATACTACATTTGTCGCTAATCTTCATAAAGTAATTTGTCCATCATTTCAACAAAAATTAGGGCACCCTATAATTATTCCCAATCATTTTGCTAAAAAAATAACTTTTAGTGACTATCCAGGGGGATTGCGTAAGTTTTTATTAGACCAGAGATCCATAATATGTAAAACTGAAGTTAACGACGAAAATATTTTACGCAATATTAATACCAGATCAGATATTTAATTAAGGATTAACTATGCATCTCGATACTGTAATTAAAAATGGTACAATTGTTACTGCTACCGATATCTATCAGGCTGATATTGGGATTAATAATGAAAAAATAGTTGCTCTTGGACAAAATCTAGAAGCTACCAATTCTCATCTTATCAATGCCCAAGGCAAATATATCTTCCCAGGTGGTATTGATGTTCATACTCATTTAGATATACCAATAAATACTATTTCTGGAAAGATATTTACCAAAGATGATTTTGCAACTGGTACAATTGCTGCGGCTTGTGGTGGTACCACAACTATTGTTGACCATTGTTTCCAAGATAAAGGCCAAACGCTTACTGAGGCATTAAATATTTGGCATGGGAGAGCTCAGAAGAAGGCTGTAATCGATTACGGATTTCATGTTGGTATTTCAGATTTTAGTGAAGCTATTATGGAAGAGATGGCCTCTCTGATAAAAAATGGCTACCCCAGTTATAAGGTATATATGACTTATAGCTTTCGGTTAAATGACGAAGAGATCTTACGTACATTAGCTTGTGCCCGTGATAATGGAGGTCTGGTTTGTGTGCATGCAGAAAATTTTTATATTATTAATTATTTAATTGATAAATTTAAAAAAAATGGTAAGAATTCTCCCAAATATCATCCCTTGAGTAGACCACCTATTGCTGAAGCAGAAGCTACGAATCGAGTAATTAAATTGGCAGAACTGATTAACGCTCCATTATATATTGTGCATGTGACTTGCCGAGAATCTCTCAAAGAGATAAGGAGGGCTCGTAAATCAGGGGGAAAAATTATGGGGGAAACTTGTCCTCAATATTTATTATTATCTATCGATAATTATGACTTGCCTGATTTTTATGGGGCAAAATATGTACTTAGTCCACCGCTACGTTCTCAGGAAAACCAAGCTGATTTATGGGAAGGATTAATAAAAGGTGATTTGGCTGTTGTAGCAACTGACCACTGTCCCTTCGACTTCCAAGGGCAAAAAGATATAGGGAGAGATTTTTTTTCTGACATCCCTAATGGGATTCCAGGAATTGAGCTGCGTATGCCACTATTATTTGATTGTGGTGTTAATGCAGGTAAAATAAGCTTGCAAAAATTTGTGGCCATCACCTCTACTAATCCAGCAAAAATCTTTGGCATGTATCCGCAAAAAGGTTCTATAGCTATAGGTAGTGATGCTGATCTTGTTATATTTGATCCCACACGTAAGATTACAATTAAAAAATCCATTTTACATGAAAATGTTGATTATACGCCATATGAGGGGCTTAAGATAAATGGATATCCAGTAGCCACTTTGAGTCGTGGTAAGTTAATTGTTAAAGACGGAAATTTTATTGGTAATCATGGTGACGGAAGATTCCTTCCGCGAAAAAATATTGAAATTTTATAAAAAGGTAAATTATGTCCCATTTCTTTTATCGTTGCACTCAATGCAATAATAGCTTTGAACGGGATACTGTAAGATATCTTTGTCCTGATTGTGGAAAAAACTTTAAAGCTGGCCAACCACTTTCTGGTGTGCTGGAAGTAGTTTTTGATTACGAATTTATTAAAAAGAAATTTGATAAAAATATTCCTAATTGGGAGCTATTTTCTGCAGTTGAAACAAAATATTTTGTAAAGTTTCCTGTTGGTAATACCCCGTTTTCGCGAGCGCCACGTTTAGAAAAACATCTTGGCTTAAATAATATTTGGATTAAAAATGATGGTCTCAATACTAGCGGTTCTTTAAAAGATCGCGCATCATTTCTTGTGGTTTCAGAAGCAAACAGAATTGGTGAGGAAATAATAGTTACTGCTTCTACTGGGAATGCGGCAAGCGCATTGTCAGCAGTGGCGGCAGCAGCAGGTAAAAGGGCGATTATTTTTGTGCCAAAAACTGCTCCACAAGCTAAGCTAGTACAAATTGCTCAATATGGTGCTGAGATTGAATTAGTAGATGGTACCTATGATGATGCTTGTCGTTTGTCGCTTGAATATACTAATACTAAGCAAGGACTAAATCGTAATACCGCGTACCATCCATTAACTATTGAAGGCAAAAAAACCGTTGGTTTTGAAATAATAGCGCAAAATAATTTTAAAATTCCAGATGCAATTGTAGTGCCGGTTGGTGATGGCGTTATCATTAGTGGTGTTTATAAGGCTTTTTTTGATCTAAAATCCGCACATATAATAAACAAAATGCCAAAGTTAATTTGTGTTCAGGCTGAAAATTCGAATTCTATTCATAATTATATTCAATCTGGAGTTTATCACGATACCAAAAACCCTGATACCATTGCTGATTCTATTTCAGTTTCAGTTCCAAGCAATGCTCATATGGCCAAACGTTCTGTTGAATTAACTCATGGGTTTTCTTTATTGGTTAGTGATGATGAGATTTTGACAGGACAAACTTTGCTTGCAAGTCACACCGGTATTTTTGCTGAACCTGCCGCCGCTGCAACTGTTGCGGCACTGCAAAAAATTAGCAAACAAAATCTTTTGGATAAGAACGAGCAAATTGTACTATTGATTACTGGTAATGGTTTAAAAGATATTAATGCAGCGATGCGTAAAATGAAAATCTTACAAACAGTATGATTTTAAAAATGCTGGTTATTAGGCGTGAATTATGGTACCTGTTAACCCTTTTATACCATCGGCAGCTTTTTCTAAAGAAGTGATCAATGCTTTGCCATGGGGGTTTCTTTGTACAAAGCTAATTGCTGCCTGTATTTTAGGTAGCATCGATCCTGGAGCAAATTGATTATTGCTAATATGACGGATCGCTTCTTTAACGTCGAGAATTCTTAAATCCTCTTGATTGGGTTTATTAAAATTAATTGCTACTTTCTCTACTGCAGTTAAAATTATTAACATATCTGCGTCTAAAATTTCTGCTAATTTTGCGGCAGCAAAGTCTTTATCAATGACGGCTGCTGCTCCTATGAGATTTAAACCTTCTCTTATCACAGGTATACCACCACCACCGCATGAGATAGTTATAATTCCCTGTGTAAAAAGGTCTTTGATAATATTTTTTTCGATAATATCTAGTGGCTTAGGGGAGGCAACAACTCTTCTCCATCCGCGCCCCGCATCCTCCTTCATCTGGTAACCTTCAGCAGCGATAAGAGCTTCGGCAGCTTCCTTAGAATAAAAAGATCCGATAGGTTTGGTTGGATTTTGAAAAGCGGGGTCTTCTTTGTTTACTTCTAATTGAGTAACGATGGTTGCAACCCCTTTTTTAATACCGTTTTTAGCCAACTCGTCTCCAATAGAGTTTTGCAGATGGTAACCAATATACCCTTGAGTGAAAGCATTACACACGTCAAAGGGAAAAATTGGATGTTTATTATCTGCTTTGTTTGCAGCTTCAATAATTGCTATCATGTTACCTACTTGTGGTCCATTACCATGTACTATGGCGATTTTATGCTTCTGTTTGATTAGTTCTACTATACTGCTTGCGGTATGTTTGCATGCTTGTAATTGATCTTCAGCTGAAATGTTGTTCCCCTCTTGCAGGGCGTTACCACCCAATGCGATTACTAGTTTTGCCATTGCACATTTTCCTCATAAAAATTTTCCTTATAAATATATAGTATGCATTGGTTTTCAATGCGGTCAATTTTTTTATAAAATTAAGCTATTTTGCTTGATTTAAATGAAACCTTATATACCATGTCACGGGTAGCTAACAAGGAATGGTTTTATGGAAAAAACAGGTAATACAAAAGCCTTTTGTGGGCAAATTTTTCACTTTTTGTCACCCCCATGTAATATTGATGATACGTCGTGCTATCAATATTTCCCCCATGGTTTGGTGGTGGTTGAATCTGGTATTGTTAAATCAGTAGGTCCAGCTAATGTTTTGTTAAAAACACTGCCGCATGACGCTGAAATTGTAGATTATTCTGATTATTTAATTATGCCGGGTTTTATTGATACCCATATCCATTATGCGCAAACAGAAACAATTGCTTCGTATGGTAAGCAATTATTAGATTGGTTAGAAAAATATGTTTTTCCAGCAGAAGGTCAATATGGCGATAAAGCACATGCTAAAAACATTGCTGACTTTTTTTTAAAAGAGTTAATGCTAAATGGCACGACTACCGCAGCTGTTTATTCGACTGTTCATGAAGTAGCAGCAGATGCACTGTTTGAGTCAGCTGATAGTTTGAACATGCGAATTATAACAGGAAAAACCATGATGGATCGTAATGCCCCTGGTTATTTGCTCGATACACCGCAGACCTCTTATGATGAATCTAAGCGTTTAATAAAAAAATGGCATAATAAAAATCGTTTATCATATGCTGTAACTCCTAGATTTGCCCCAACATCTTCTGAAGCTCAGTTAGAAGTGGCTTCTACGCTTATGTCTGAATTTTCCACCGTTTATTTACAATCACATATCTCAGAGAATAAGAATGAAGTTAAGTGGGTAAAAGAACTTTTTCCTTGGAGTAAAAATTATACTGATGTTTATGATCGGTATAATTTATTGGGAAAAAGGTCGGTTTATGGTCATGCGATATTTTTTAGTGAGCAAGAATTTCAACGGTTTTTTGATACGGAAACTGTTTGTGCTTGGTGTCCTACCTCTAACTTTTTTCTTGGCAGCGGCCTTTTTGACATTGGGAATGCAAAAAAACATAATGTCAGAATTGGTATAGGAACCGATGTGGGAGGGGGGTCTAGTTTTTCGATGTTACGAACTCTGGACGAAGCATACAAGGTGGCTGCAATTCAGGGTTCAGCACTTTCACCTTTGGAGGGTTTCTATCATATGACTTTAGGTAATGCTAAAGCCTTATTGCTCGATCATAAGATTGGGAACTTTCATTCAGGAAAAGAAGCTGATTTTGTGGTGCTTGATTTATTTAGTACGCCGCTAATTGCTAATAAGATGAAACGTGCGAATAATTTAGCTGAGAAATTATTTAATTTAATGATTTTGGGAGATGATAGGGCTGTTAAGGCTACCTATATACTCGGTGAATTAAAGCATTTGAGAGATTCAAATGTTAATTTAAAAGAAAAGTAAAAGGAGTACTCAACAAAGCGTTGTGCTGTGAAAAGCAAATGAAAAGAGTTTCTATGGAAAGGATTATTGACTATAGGAATTTTGTTGTAAAACCGTGCAATGATAAAATCTCATGATAAAAGTTGGCGTAACGATGCTTATAGCAAAGTTACAGGCGGGGCACATTTTGTTGATGATTTAAAATTCTTTGACATGCTCCATGCGGTTCCCGTTTATACTGATTATGTGCATGCTAAAATCAATTCTATTAATACTCAAGCCGCAGAGCAATCTGATGGCGTGATAAGAGTTATTACTGCTCAAGATATTCCAGGAAAAGCTATTTATGGACATTTAATTAAGGACCATGATCTTTTTGCTAGTAAGAAAATTCGTTATCATGGAGATGTTATTGCTGTTGTTGTTGCCACTACTCGTAAGCAAGCTATAGAGGCCGCAGCAAAAGTTACTATCGTTGCAGTCGAACTTCCCCCTGTTTTAGACGTTGAACAAGCTTTTACTAATTCCAATAATTTGGTTCATGAAGAGAAAGGGGACAATATTATTGTTCACCATAAAGTGCGACGTGGTGACGCTGCTATTGGTTTTGCTAATGCTGCTTATATTATTGAACACAGATTCACTACCCAATTTATTGAGCATGCATACATAGAACCTGAGAGTTCTGTATGTGTACCAAATGATAATGGTGTTATCCAAGTTTATGGCACTGTGCAACACCATTTTACCGCGAGAAAATATGTAGCAGCAATTCTTGGTGCCAAATTGTCTGAAGTAGAAATTATCGGTGTATCGTTAGGCGGTGGATTTGGTGGTAAAGATGATACGGCAAATATCATCTGTGCGCGCACCGCTTTGGCCGCAAAGCTTACCGGTAAACCGGTAAAAATGACCTATGAACGTGAATGGTCGATGCGTGAAAGTTACAAACGTCATCCATATATCATGGATTATAAAATTGGAGTAACTCGCGAGGGAAAAATTAATGCTGTAGAATGTCGCATTCTTGCTGATGGTGGAGCTTACGCTTCCATGACCCCCTTTGTAACTTGGCGTTCTACGGTACAGTGCTGCGGTCCTTACATCGTACCAAATGTTCTGTGTGATGTTTATGGTATTTATACTAATAAGGTATTTACTGGAGCAATGCGCGGTTTTGGTTCTCCCCAAGTAAATTTTGCTATTGAACAATTAATTGATATAGCTGCCCAAAAAGTGGGTATTTCTGGTATCGAGATGCGTGAGTTAAACCTTGTTACCCAAAATAGCACTACTATTACCGGACAAAAACTTGATAGTCATATTGTCAGTAGTCACGAAGTATTGCAAAAAGTTCTTAGTACTATTGACTATGAGAGTAAATTTAAAAAATGCTCTTATGGCAAAAGTGATACTGATGAACTATACGGAATTGGGATTGCCAATAGCTATCGCGGGATGAGTCTAGGAGCTGAAGGTAAAGATTTTTGTTCTGCAATTATTAATGTGCAATTTGATGGTTCAGTTTTATTAACAGTGGGCTATCAAGAAAATGGCCAAGGCTTAGAATCCGCTATGATTTTGCTTCTAGCGAGTGAGCTTGGAATTGCTAAAGAAAAAATTCGTTATTTGCGTTCTTCAACCTCAGTAATTCCCGATGGTGGTCCATGTGTTGCTTCTCGCGGTGTATTAATGGCTGGGGGAGCATTAGCTATTGCGGCAAGAAATTTAAAACAATTATTAACAACTACTCTTTCTGCAAAATTAGGTTGTAGGGCAGAAGAGATCCGCTTTACAAATGGATATTTGTACGGGAAAAATAATGAGCAAAAGCTATCGTGGGATGAGGCAATAAATGAAATGTTTTTAGAAAGGACATATCCATATGCTTTTGGTTTGTTTAGGCCACCAGTTACTTATTGGCAGGAAGATGTAGGGCAGGGTCCAGCATATTTTACATGGGTTTACGGGTGTCAAGCAGTGGAACTTACTGTCAACAAAGTGACTGGTAAAATAAAACTTTTAAATATAGTAGCGGCTCATGATATTGGCAAAGCATTAAATCCTTCTATGCTTCTGGGTCAATATTATGGAGGTATTACGCAAGGAATCGGGTATGCATTGCATGAGGAACTACAATTACAGGGTGGAAAAATTATTAGTGACAATTTTAATAGTTATAAGATTCCCAAAGCAACTGATGTTCCGGATATTACGGGCATCATAGTAGAAAATCCTGATCCCAATACTCCAGCAAAAGCTAAAGGTATTGGAGAACCAGCGTTAGAGTTAATTACCCCGGCAATTGCTAATGCGGTTTATAACGCAACCGGCAAACGTTATTTGCAATTACCAATAAAGGTAAAATTAAATGAAACTTAAAGTGAACCATAAAGAGATCAACATTGATGATTCATTAGGCGAAAAGAATTTGCTTTATTTTATCCGCGAAGATTTAAATTTAACTGGAGCCAAGAATGGATGTGGTATAGGAGTTTGTGGTGCTTGTACTGTTCTCTTAAATAATGTCCCAATCCGTGCTTGTAGAAAAAAAATCTGCGATGTGGTTGATAGGGATATTCTAACTATTGAAGGAATGAAACATTCTGATGGTGGTTTACATCCACTGCAGCAAGCTTTTATTGATGCTGGAGCAATCCAGTGCGGTTTTTGTACGCCGGGTATGGTGTTAACTGCGCATGCATTTTTACTTAAAAATAGAAATCCAACTAGAGAACAAATTCGCAAAGCTTTGGTAGGTAATTTGTGTCGTTGTACAGGGTATCAACAAATAGTGGATGCTATAGAGGCAGCTAATGAATTTTATAATAATAAATAATTAAATAAAGAGGATCAACAGTGACTAAAAAACATTTTGCTACAATAATAAAAGAACTTGGAACATTAAAATTTAATCTTTATGACAAAGATTTTCTTTTAACATGGGAAAAATCAGAGGAAGAACTTAAAGCTATTATGCAAGTTGCGGAATGTTTTAAGGAGTTACACCGCACTGGCAAATCTTTTCGTGTTTTTGATTCTGGTGTAGGAATCTCTATTTTTCGTGATAACTCTACACGTACCCGGTTTAGTTTTGCTTCGGCAGTAAATGCTCTTGGTTTAGCAATTGCTGATTTAGATGAGACTAAATCACAAATTGCTCATGGTGAAACAGAACGAGAAACTGCCAATATGCTCTCATTTTTAGCTGAAACTATTGGTATTCGAGATGACATGTATTTGGGGGAAGGAGATAAATATCAGAGATTATTTAGTAAATCTGTACAAGAGGGATTTAAGGAAGGAGTGCTCCACCAGCGTCCAACTATTATCAATTTACAGTCAGACATTGATCATCCCACGCAGGCAATGGCGGACTTAATGAAGATGCGAGATTATTTTGGTGATATTGACGCATTACATGGTAAAAAGATTGCAATGACTTGGGCGTATTCTCCAAGTTATGGTAAACCGTTGTCTGTACCACAGGGTATTATTGGACTCATGAGTCGTTTTGGGATGGATGTAACTTTAGCATATCCTGAAGGTTATGAGTTGTTACCAGATGTGGTAAAAATTGCTAAAAATAATGCCCAAAAAAGTGGCGGTAAACTGACTATTGTCAACAATATGGATGATGCCTTTAAAAATGCCGATATAGTATATCCAAAGTCATGGGCACCATTTAAAGTTATGGAGCGCAGAACAAATTTGTTAAAGGCAAGAGATAAAGCAGGCTTAGATAATTTAGAAAAAGAGTGTCTAGCTAATAATGCTAAATTCAAAAAATGGGAATGTAATGCAAAGAATATGAGCTTAACTAAAAAAGGCTCTGCCCTATATATGCATTGCTTACCAGCTGATATTACCGATGTAAGTTGCAAAGAGGGAGAAGTTTCTGCGCAAGTATTTGAGAAATATCGTAGAGATACTTATCATGGGGCAAGCTTTAAACCGTTTGTTATAGCTGCAATGATTTATTTTTCGCGAATAGAAAATCCTGTTGTCGTACTAGAAAAAATTATCAGCAGGCAACTTGAACGTAAATTTGTTTCATAATAGAGGAGTTAAATGAATATATGTCGAAAATTATAAAATCTATTAATAAAGAAATTAGAAAAAACACTGCAAAGCATTTTCGTAAATATAACATTGTAGTGCCAACGTTTAAGCAGTTGAAATCTCCTGAATTAATACCTCAAGAGATTAAAGATAAACTAAAAAAAGTTGATATGAATGCAATTGATCCGTTGAATTTATTTCGAATTAACTGGAAAAATAATGTTGAAAATAAATTATTTGGTAAAGTCAATTTTCTTGAAATTCCCAAGTCTATTACTGGAGTAAAAGCCAGAATTTTTGGCTTAATAGGAAAGCATTTTCCAACTGGAGCGCATAAAGTTGGTGCGGCCTTCGGGTGTCTTATACCAAGGATTGTTAGTGGTGAATTTGATCCCACCAAGCATAAAGCGATATGGCCATCAACAGGTAATTATTGTCGTGGTGGTGCTTTCGATAGTGCTTTAATGGGATGTAAAGGGGTAGCAATTTTACCTGAGGGAATGTCACAAGAGCGATTTACTTGGTTGAAAAATATTGGGGCAGAAATCATTGCAACTCCAGGTACTGAATCAAATGTAAAAGAAATTTATGACAAATGTAATGAATTAGCAAAAGATCCACAAAATTTTATTTTCAACCAATTTGCGGAGTTTGGTAATACCATTTTTCATTACAATGTAACAGGTAGTGCAGTCCAAGAAGCGTTTGCGTATTCCGATGAAATCGATCAATCATTCCGATTCAAACCGATCAATGATTCCAGTCCAAACCGATCAGTAATTCCAGTCCAAATCGATTAACGATTCCGATCCAAACCGATCAAAAAAATCAAAGCGAAAGACCTTTGTTATAATTTAGTTATTTATCCCTCTTATTCAGATTTTCATTACGAAATTTACGCATAGAGTCGTCACCTTTTAATTCTAACCGATAAGCGTTGTGTACCAGTCGATCCATAATAGCGTCAGCCAAAGTTTTATCTCCAATGGCTTCATGCCAGAGTTTAATTGGCAGTTGACTGGTAACAATAGTAGAGCATTTTTCATGACGATCGTCTAGTAGCTCTAATAAATCACGACGTTGCTCATCTGTAAGAGGAGAAAGTCCCCAGTCGTCTAAAATCAAAACCTCGACCTTTGCCAGCTGTTTCATTTTTTTATTATAGCTACCATCGCCTCGTGCTAAACCCAAATCTGGCAGAAGTCTTGAGAGGCGACTGTAATAAACAGAGTTTCCTTCTAAACAAGCTTTATGTGCCAAAGCGCAAGCAAGATATGTTTTGCCTGTACCAGTTGCACCAATAATTAAAACATTGCGGTGCATTTTTATCCATTGGCAATTAGATAAAGTAAATACGAGCTTTTTATCAATACCACGTGATGCGCGATAATCAATATCTTCTACTGACGCTGTTTGTTTTAAAGCTGCATTGCGAAGCCTTGTTTGTAATTTTCTATTTTCACGATCACAAATTTCACGGTCAATTATTAACCCTAATCGTTCTTCGAAGCTCATACTTTCTACTTGCGGTTGATCAAGCTGGTTTTCTAATGCTTTAGCCATTCCTAGTAAACGTAGTTTTTTTAAATTTTCAATTGTTGGATGTATTAACATTTTTTCTCCTATATTATTAAATTACTGTACAGGCGGAAGCGCTGATGACAGTGACGTAACTTGAGGCGGCTAATCCCGCCTCATCAATTACAAGTTACGTCTCTAAATACTTCAGGGGTTTAAGGGGACAGCGTCCCCTTATTCAAAATAATCACCTCCTCTAATGTTTTCATGTTCTTCTTTTGTTGCTGTTAAAGTTTCCGATGAACTTACTGGCACGTTATCTAAATTATTTTTTAGAATAGACGCTATGTTGTGATAACTGTAGGCTCCTATTTTTAAAGCGCGGACACATGCTGCTTCCAACCGTAGTTCAGTATAGCTCTTACCAAGATGCAGGATCCCAAGGCATGCACGAAAGGCTAATTGTGGATGCTCTTTAGTTTCGATAACTTTCTCAACTAATTGCGCTGTTGCCATTCCTATTTTTCGAGCCCAATTAATAATTCGTTCCGGAGTCCACTCGACATATTTCTGATGAGCCTTAGGCATATGCTCTTTCAATGTTGTATGTCGTCTATGTATGTAACTGCGCATGTGAACCGCTATTCTTTTTGAACGATAAAAAATTTCAACTGTTTGATCAGTAAATCTCACATCCAAAATTTTTTTAATAAAAGTATACGGAACGCTGTAAAAGTGTTTATCCAATTCAATATGATAATCAGGACCCAGTCTTGCCTTTGCCCATTCAGCGAATTTGTAGGGCGTGCTTGGTAGTGGTTTTAAAGCTGGTTTATCTAACTTCTCAAATTGGCTTAACCGTGATCCTGATAATTTTTGGAAAGCTTGCGAATTAATTTTTTTCAATAAAATTGCTATCGGTTCATTTACTTCTACCAAACTAAAAAAAGTTTGATCGCGTAATTTTGCTAGAATTTGGTACTGTATAATTTGTACGCTTTTTTCCGCCAAACTTTTATCTTTTGGTTTTCTTACGCGCGCAGGCATAACTACAAACCCATAATGCTTTGCCAGGTCATGATAAGTTGGGTTAATATCTGGCTCATAGCGATGGGCAAGGACAGTGCAATTTTTTAAATTGTCAGGCACCGATATCTCTGGAACACCGCCGAAGAATTTAAGAGCTCGACAATGTGACTCTATCCAATCCTGCAAAGATTGTGTCATTGTCGCTTCAGCGTAGATGTATCCAGACGCGCCAAGCACAGCAACAAAAATCTGTGCTTGATGTATATAGCCTTGCCCATCGCTTATAGGAATAGTGCCTCCTGCATAATCGACAAACATTTTTTCGCCAGCTTTATGATCTTGACGCATCCATGTGTCTAATGGCTTTTTCCATAGCAAGTAAAGATCGCAAAACCGACTGTAGCCTATTCCCATTGGATACGATTCTCTGTACTCGTTCCACAGTAACATTAACGTTACGTGTTTGCGTTTTAGCTCATCATGAATTTTAGACCAATCCAACTCACCTCGCTCTTCCTTTGGTATTGCTTGTCTTGGCGGAGAGTAAAGCTGTTTCTCCAATATCTCATCATCTATGTTATCTGGCAGCGGCCAGCTAAGATTAGCTAAATTAGCCCTGCGCAAACATTCATGTACAGTACTGCTGCTAATTGCCAAACTATTGGCGATTTTTTGGTTTCCCATTTCAAGAGCAAATTTTAAACGTAATATTTCCCGAATTTTTCTCATTGTTATATGACCTCTCATTTTGTATCTCCAAATTTTAATTAATCTTGGAAGTACAACTTATTTTGAAAAAACAATCAGGTTTTAAATCTGATTATTGTGGGTCATTCGACATGAAAGTTTTGATCGATTTGAACTGGAATCGTTAATCGATTTGGACTGGAATTACTGATCGGTTTGGACTGGAATCATTGATCGATTTGGATCGGAATATGCAGCGTTTGCCCAAAAGATAAAAGATCCCAAAGCCAGATTTGCTGCTTATATTTCCGCAAGTGGTTCTGCCGGAACTATTGCCGCGGGTGATTATTTAAAAAAACTTCATCCGGGATTAAAAATTGTTGTTGCTGAAGCTTTGCAATGTCCGACTATCTTAATGAATGGATTTGGTGAACATCGAATAGAAGGAATTGGTGATAAACATATTCCATGGATCCATAATGTTCGCAATACTGATGCAGTGTCTGCCGTTGATGATGAAGATTGTATCAGAGTTATGCGTC
Organism: Gammaproteobacteria bacterium; assembly: GCA_964213355.1. Lineage (GTDB taxonomy): Bacteria > Pseudomonadota > Gammaproteobacteria > UBA9339 > UBA9339 > JBAXAM01. The sequence continues at coordinate 10,656 of CAXOVY010000025.1, read as the reverse complement.
TTTTTAATGAAAAACAAGGTGCAGCATTCTTGCAAGAAAGCGGTGTACCGATTAGTGCTATTAATAACCTGCCACTTTTAGGAATATCTGGAATTTGTAACTTACTTTCTTGTATTAAGACAGCCAAATATTTCGAAATGGATGAAAATGATGTTATTTTTACCATCTTTACTGATTCGATGGAACTTTATAGCTCACGCATAAAAGAGTGTGCAGATAAGTATGGTTCCTATACAACTATCGATGCTGCTTGTGATTTTGGTGCAAGTTTAGCTCATCAAGATATTGAGAATTATAAAGAACTTGGTTATCGCGATCGTAAGCTTATTCATAATTTAAAATATTTCACTTGGGTTGAGCAGCAGGGGAAAAGTTCTGATGAACTCAGAAAGCTATGGCAGCCAGAATTTTGGCGAAGCATTGAAGAGGATGAAATTGATAATTTTGATAAACTTATTGTTGAATTTAATAAGGAGATTCAACGACAATGACTACAAGTAATAATTTATTAATAGAATTTTATATTAATGATAAACATATTCAGGAAATAATCACTCCTGAAACTTTGGCATTAGAGCTAATCAGGGAAAAGTTAGGTTTAACTGGAACCAAAGAGCCTTGTGGAGAAGGTGATTGTGGCGGTTGTACCATTGCACTTGGGTCATGGAAAAATAATCATTTTCAATATCAAGCGATCAACTCTTGTATTTTACCTGCATCTCGTCTTCACGGTTGCCATGTAATCACTACAGAGGGGTTGGCTCGCGGACAAAAATTGCATTTAATTCAAAAAGAGATGCTGGAGCAACATGCGGTACAATGTGGTTTTTGTACTGCCGGCATTATAATGTCAATTTTTTGTTTATTTTCAAACAATCCTTCACCGAATAAAAGTGAAATAGTTAATGCATTATCTGGTAATTTGTGCCGCTGTACCGGTTATAAATTTATTAATGATGCTATTTTATCTATATCTGACAAGATAAAGCGATTTCCAGATCTATTACCCGATTATGCTAGCGGTATTCAACATAAGTTGAGGAGAAATAGCGCAGAACAGCCAATCCCTGGAAAGCTGCAAAGTTTGAGTATTTGTAAGAATTATTATATTCCTCATGGTCTCGATGAATTGTTTTCTTCTATGCATAAATTAAAAGGTAATTTTAAAATTATTAATGGTGGAACAGATCTTATGGTTCAAGGAAATATTCATGATATCTGGCCAGAAGCTTTTATCGATATTTCCCAAGTTCCGCAATTACATTTTATTAAGAAAAATAAAAATTTTATTACCTTTGGTGGTAGTACTACTTTTGGGCAACTGCAGGCTAATAATATAGTTAAACAAAAGATTCCGACATTTTATAATGCTATTTTTCAGATAGCATCAAATCAAATACGCGGTGTTGCCACCCCAGCAGGAAATATTGCGAATGCTTCCCCCATTGCTGATAGTGTTTGTGTTTTACTTGCTTTAGGGGCGAAGTTGATTATTTTGCGTAAAAACCTTAAGCGTAATATTGATTTAAAAGATTTTTATCAAGATTATAAAGTAACAAAGCTTGATGCGACTAAAGAGATTATTAGTGCAATTGAGGTACCAAACGAGCAAGGTTTTTGTAATTTTGAAAAATCATCGAAGCGTTCTGCACTTGATATTGCAACGGTCAATTCTTGTATCAATATAATAATTGGAAAAAATAATATTATTAAAGATTGTCGCCTGGCTTTTGGGGGCGTTGCCAAATTTCCTATTCTTGCAGAAAAAACTAGTGATTTTTTAGTTGGTAAGAAACTAACTAAAGAAAACATTGATGAGGCTGCATGTATAGCGATAAAAGAGTTTGCGCCAATTAGTGATGTTAGGGGAAGTGCGGAGTATCGGCGTATTTTAATTCAGAACCATATAATTAAACATTTTAATACGTACTTTCAAGTTATAAGGGATTAATATGAAAAAAGCAAAAGCTATTAAAGATCCTTGTCATATTAGTGGCGCTGCCATTGTTAGTGGTAGTGCCAAATATATTGCGGATGAAGTGAAGCCAGATAAACTTTTGTATGCAAAAATTGTTACAAGTATGCATGCTCATGCCAAAATAAAAAAAATAGATTTATCTTCTGCTTTAGCCATTTCTGGGGTAATAGCAATTCTTACAGCGAAAGATATTCCTGGAGAAAACCAGATAGGACATACCATTAAAGATGAACCGCTACTGGCAGATGATGAAGTATGTTATATCGGGCAACCAATAGCTATTGTAGTAGCAAAAAATCCTAAAATAGCGCTTAGAGCATCTAAAGAAATTACAGTAATTTATAAAAAACTTGCAGCAATTTTTACTATAGATGAAGCAGTAAAAGCGAAAAACTTTTATGTTAATCCATGTAAGATTGAAAGAGGGAGTATTAAAAAAGGGTTTGAGAAAGCTCATTTAGTATTTGCCGGGGAAGTAACTACTGGTGCTCAAGAGCATGCTTATTTTGAAACCCAACGTACGTTAGCCATGCCAGGGGATGATCAAAATATTACTCTTTACGCTTCAACCCAGAATACTGCGGAAGTACAAGAGATTGCGGCACGTGTTTTAGGTATTAGAAGCAAAGATGTTACCGTTGATGTTAAGCGGTTAGGAGGAGGTTTTGGTGGTAAAGAGCGTGGACCGACTCTTTGGAGCTGCCTTGCTGCTTTAGCGGCTTATGTATTGCATCAACCAGTTTTATTGGCATTAACACGTAGAGAGGACATGTCGTTTACGGGAAAGCGTCATCCATTTCGTTCTCGTTATAAGGTGGGAGTAGAAAAAAATGGCAAAATTCTAGCTTATGATGTGGAGTTTTGCTCCAATGGCGGAGCATTTGCTGATCTTTCAATTCCTATTCTTCAACGAGCGATGTTTCATGCAGATAACGCCTATTTTATTCCTGACGTAAGAATTATCGGTAAAGCTTGTAAAACTAATTTACCGCCAAATACTGCATTTAGAGGGTTTGGTGCTCCGCAAGGCATATTTACTATGGAAAACGTAATAGAAGCTATTGCTGATAAACTAAATCTTGATCCGCTATTGGTTCGTGAGGTTAATCTCTATAAGAATGGAGAACATACCCCATTTGGACAACCAGTGTATGAACCATGTCACTCTGAATTATTTGCCAGGCTCAAAAAGATGGCGCATTACGAACAATTATCACAAGAAGTCAAAAATTTTAATCAAGAAAATAAATATATTAAACATGGCATTGGAATTGTACCCATAAAATTTGGTATCTCATTTACTTTTACTCCTTTAAACCAAGGTACGGCTTTGATTTGGGTTTATGCTGACGGAAGTGTTTCGATGAGCCATGGTGGAATCGAAATGGGACAGGAAGTAAATACCAAAGTAGCTCAGGTAGTAGCGCGCGAGTTAGGAATAAATATAGCTAGAATCAGAATGGAGAGCTCAAATACCCAGCGCAATGGTAATGCTTCACCTACTGCTGCTTCAACAGGGGCAGATATTAATGGTAATGCTGCTTTAAACGCTGCAAAAAGAATAAGAGCAAGGTTAGCTATAGTGGCTTTGGAACTATTAAGAGCTAAGATTGGTTATAAATACTTAGAGAATTTAGAAAACAGAGCTGAAGATGGCAATGCTCTTCCCGATTGTGATCACATAATTTTTGCAGATGATATGGTTTATGACGTCCGTTATCCTAAAATCAAAATAACTTTTAATGAATTAGTATATAACGCTTATATGCAACGCCGTAATTTAGGAGCTCAAGGGTTTTATCGTACCCCAAAAATATTTTTTAATGGAGAAAAAATGCAGGGTTCTCCCTTCTACTATTTTTTATTTGGGGTTGCTTTAGTTATGATGGAAGTAGATGTTTTAACAGGCGCCAATAAGTTGATGAAAGTTTATGTGGTTCATGAAGCTGGTCATTCATTGAATAAATCTGTTGATTATGGGCAAATTCATGGGGCATTTTTTCAGGGGTTTGGTTATAGCACTATGGAAGAATTAAAATTCAATAAAGAGGGTCAATATTTAGCAAACACTTTTTCAACTTATAAAATACCATCGTTTCAGGATTTGCCAGAAGTTTTTGATATAGAATTTGTGGAGCGTGAACTAAGATATGCAAGTGTATTTGGTAGTAAGGCCATTGGCGAACCCCCTTTAATTTACGGGGAAGCAGCATATTTTGCTATTAAAAACGCTTTGCAATCCATAAATCCAGAAAAAAAGATACATCTAGCAATGCCAGCAACACCTGAGGCGATAATAATATCAATTAATGATGCGGGAGGGATATAAAATGGCTCAATTTCTTACTGATGCCCAGTTAGCAGCGGAGGTTCACCGCTGTGAATTTTGCGAAGAAAAACCCTGTAGAGAAAATTGTCCAGCTAATTGTTCCCCAGCTGATTTTATTATGGCAGTTAAAACCAATGGAAATATTGATTACGAGCGTGCAGCGAATATTATTTTGCGTAGTAACCCACTGGGTGGTGTATGTGGTGCTATCTGCCCTGAAAAACATTGTATGGCAAAATGTGTGCATAAAGAATTTGATCATGCGATCAATATCCCGCAGATCCAAGCAACTATAATTGCTAAAGCAAAAGAGTTGAAATGTTTTCCAGAATTTAATAAAGCAAAATCAAGCGGTAAAAAAGTGGCTATTATAGGAGCTGGTCCCGCAGGGCTTAGTGCGGCATCAATTTTGATCCAGAAGGGGTATAAGGTTACAGTTTTTGAAAAAGAAAAAATTGCAGGTGGCGCATGTAATTTTATTCCGGACAAGCGTTTAGATAAGAGTATATTAAACACCGATATTGAATTTATTAAAACTCTTGGGATGATAGAATGCGAATTTAATGTAAAAGATTTAACGCCTGAAAAATGTTTACAACAGGGGTTTGATGCGGTGGTTGTGAGTACTGGTTTAGATATACCATTAAAATTAAATATTCCTGGAGAAGAATATACAGTTACTTGGTCAGAGTTTTTGGCCGATCCCAAAAAATATAAGGTAAAGGATTTACAAGTAGCAGTGATTGGTGGTGGAGCAGTTGCTACTGATTGCGCTACAGTAGCCAAACAATACAGCGCCAAAGAGATTGACCTAATTTGTCTTGAAAATAATCCAGACATGCCATTGACGGAGCATGAGCGTCAGGTTTTATTGCAAGATGGTATCGGTATTGTTAGCAAAACAACTGTTACTGCAATAAAAAAAGCAAGTGATGGATCTTTTATTTTGGATACGGCAAAAATTAATTTTCCACGTGGTGGTGCTTTCAAGCCTGAACTAATTGTGGCCAATACCGAACATACTCTCAAAGAGTATAATATTATTGTTAAAGCCATTGGTAATAAAAGCTCTTTTACCAAAATAACCAATGAGAAAATATTTTATGCGGGGGAGATATGGTTAATGGTCCTGCTACGGTTGTTGAAGCGGTTGCTAGCGGTAAAAACGCCGCTTGTTTAGTTGATGCATTATTTTTGGGTGAAAAATATCAAGTAGATAAAAACACCAAAAATAAAGAACAACTCGCGGGTAGCATTGAACTGCCTGTGCCACTTGTAACCGATTTTTTTGGTCGTAAAATCCTTTCGCCATTTTTACTCTCAGCTGCGCCAGCATCTGATGGTTACGAGAATATGAAAAAAGCTTATGAAGCTGGTTGGGCGGGCGGTATTATGAAGACTGCTTTTGATAATACTCCAATCCATATTCCAGCTGAATATATGTTTGTTTATGGGGATGGAACCTATGCTAATTGTGATAATGTTTCCGGCCATTCATTAGACAGAGTTTGTCACGAAATCGAGAAATTAATTAAGGAATATCCGGATCGCCTAACCATTGGATCCACAGGCGGTCCAGTTTCTGGTAATGATGAAAATGATAAAAAGCAGTGGCAAGCAAACACTTTAAAACTTGAAAGATCAGGGGCGATGGGAATTGAATATAGTCTCTCTTGTCCCCAAGGCGGTGATGGTACTGAAGGAGATATCGTATCACAAAATGCTAAGCTAACCGCCAAAATAATTGATTGGATTATGGAGGTTAGTGATCCCCAAATACCAAAATTATTTAAATTAACTGCTGCTGTTACCTCTGTTTATCCAATTATTGAAGCGATTAAAACGGTATTTAAAAAATATCCTAATAAACATGCGGGAATAACTTTAGCTAACTCTTTCCCCACTGTTGCATTTAGACCGGGAAATAAAAAATCTTGGGATGAGGGCATAGTAACTGGAATGTCTGGCGAGGGTGTGAAAAATATTAGTTATTTAACCTTGGCTAATGTTGCACCGCTAGGGGTCACCATTTCTGGTAATGGTGGACCCATGGACTATAAAGCGGCTGCGGATTTTTTAGCTCTTGGCGCAGGGACTGTGCAATTTTGTACTATAGTTTTGAAATATGGGGTCAACATTATTGAACATTTACATTCAGGTATTAGTTATTTAATGAAGGAGCGTGGTTTTAAATCAATGCAGGAATTAATTGGTTGTGCACTGCCCAATCCTATTACCGGTTTTATGGAACTTAATTCATTGAAGAAGATATCTGCTGTAAAAAGTGAATTGTGTCAACATTGTGGTAACTGTGCTCGTTGTCCATATTTGGCGATTACTTTAGATGCCAATAAAGTACCCATAACTGATCCAGCAAAATGTATTGGTTGTTCACTGTGTGTGCAGAAATGTTTTTCTCAAGCGTTGTATATGAGGCCACGAACCTCTAAAGAACTTGAGCTATTAGTAGAGAAATAATAAGAGGACTACATTATGTCGACGTTATTAATTAAGAATGGAACTGTCGTTACTTTTGGTGTTCCTTGCAGGGTTTTGCCTGGGCACTCTGTTTTGCTGGAAAATGGAATTATTAAAAAAATTACCAAACAAGAGGATCTTGCCGTTAAGGCTGATAAAACCATAGATGCAAGTGGTAAAATTATTATGCCCGGTATTATTAATGCCCATATGCATTTTTACAGTACTTTGGTGAGAGGATTGGGCAAGGCAAAACCATCGAAAGATTTTCAAGAAGTACTAGAAAATCTTTGGTGGCGCTTAGATAAAAAATTGACTTTGGATGATACCTATTACAGTACTATAGTTATGTTATTGCATGCTATACGTTGCGGGACAACTACTTTTATTGACCATCATGCTAGCCCTTTTGCAATTAGAGGGTCATTGCAAAAAATTGCTCAAGCTTTAAAAGAAACCGGATTGCGCGGTTGTTTGTGCTATGAGCTTTCCGATCGTGATGGTGAGAAAATCGCGAGCGAAGGTATTGAGGAGAATGCGGAGTTTATAAAATATTGCCAAAAAAATCGAGATGATCAATTAAAAGCATTATTTGGGTTACATGCTTCATTTACTATTACCGAAAAAACTTTAAAAAAAGCTGCAGATATTGGCGCTAATTTACATACAGGATTCCACGTACATACTGCTGAAGCTATATCGGATCAAGATAGCACTCTTAAAATGTGTGGCAAAAGGGTGGTAGAGCGTTTTCATGAATATGGAATTTTAGGTAAACAAACTATTGCTGCTCACTGTGTACATCTTACTGATCATGAAATAGATCTGCTTGCTAAGTCTGATACTATGGTAGTGCATAATCCGCAGTCTAATATGAATAATGCAGTTGGTATTGCCGATATAATTAAGATGCAACAAAAGGGGATCTGTGTTGGTTTAGGTACCGATGCAATGACGGTTAATATGTTTGAAGAAGTGCGCGCTGCTATGTGGGCGCAGCATTTACGTGCTGCTAATCCAACCACTGGTTTTATGGAAGTGACGAATACTTTATTTGTTAATAATGCCAAAATTGTTGGTCGTATATGGGATGATGTCAAATTAGGTGTTTTAGCAGAAGGATATGCAGGAGATGTGATCGTGGTTGATTATGATCCACCAACTCCGTTTAACGAGAATACTATACTGGGTCATCTAATTTTTGGTTATTCACAACAAGCGATTGTTGATACTACCATTGTAAAAGGTAAAGTCTTGATGGAGAACAAAAAGATTTTGCTCGATATTGATGAAGAAAAGATTTTTGCAGAGAGTAGAAGTTTAGCAAAAAAGTTGTGGGATAGATTTTAATTTAACACAGGGTAAAAATATGAATGAAATATACAAACAAATTGCTAGTAAGGCAAAAGAGTACGAACAAAGTGCATCAGAGTTTCTCGTCAATATGATAAAGACTCCATCCTTTTCTACAAAAGAAAAGGAAGTGATTGCGGTTATTAATAAGGAAATGGAAAAAGTTGGCTTTGATGAAGTACGCGTAGATGGACTTGGTAATATTATAGGTCGCATAGGTAATGGTAAACGTATCATCGCTTTTGATGCTCATATTGATACAGTATACCCCGGCGATCTTAAACTTTGGAACTTTGATCCATTTAATGGCCATATTAAAGAGGGTAAAGTATGGGGACGAGGATCGGTTGATCAAAAAGGTGGTATGGCGTCAATGGTATATGCGGCTAAGATCATTAAAGAACTGAATCTTAATAAAGATTTTACTATTTATTTTACCGGAACTGTCATGGAGGAAGATTGTGATGGTTTATGTTGGCAATATCTGATTAACGAAGAAAAAATCAACCCTGAAATGGTAGTAATTACTGAGCCAACCAACATGAACATTTATCGTGGACATCGGGGCAGAATGGAAATGGTAATTGAGATTGGTGGGTTATCTTGTCATGGGTCAGCACCAGAACGTGGTGATAATGCAATTTACAAAATTTCTAAAATTGCCTTGGCAATTGAAAAATTAAACGATCGTTTAAAAGACGATCCATTTTTAGGAAAAGGGACTGTTGCAGTAACACAGGTTTTCTTTTCTTCACCATCACAATGTGCAGTTCCTGATAAGGCTTCTATTCAGTTAGATCGTCGCTTAACTGCAGGGGAAACTCGTGAAGGCGCAGTACGCGAAGTACAAGAAGCCGCAAAACTTGCAGGTTACCCAGATGCGAAAGTAATAGTGCTACGTTATGAAGAGAAAGCTTATACGGGTAAAATTTATCCTACTGATAAATATTTTCCAACTTGGGTTTTAGAAGAGAATTCTCCTTGGTTAAAATATGCTGTCAGCGCTTTTGAAGACACTTTTGCTAAAGAGCCGAAAGTTGATAAGTGGACATTTAGTACCAATGGAATTGCATTGGCTGGTATGCATAAAGATATAGCCTGTATAGGTTTTGGTCCTGGTAATGAGGTTTATGCTCATGCTCCAAATGAATCATGCCCTGTTGAGCACTTATCTCAAGCCGCTGCGTTTTATGCCGCTTTAGTGGCAAAATTGAATAATATTTAACGAGTAGTTTGGCTGGAAGTCTTGATTTTATTGATGGGCCGTCCGCGACTCGAACGCGGGACCAACGGATTAAAAGTTTTACACTTCTTTTATATGCTCTTGATTTATTTATATTTTTAACATGGGCCGCCTACTACTTTTGGCTCACAATGTACAACAATGTCGCGCTCAGTCACGCAAATCTCACGCAAAGATTACAAATCAAAACGGCAAAGCGTACTTGCGTATTTATTTTTTATTTGGCACGCTTTTTGAATTTCGATTTTACATGTGACTTTCTACTCTGCACATTAGATTTCTTTTCCTTTGTTTTTTGTAACTTTTTCGCTGCTACTATTTTTTTCGTAGTTTTCGCTTTATTTGTTTTATGAGACTGCTGAGTTTTTGCAGCACCCACATCAACATTGATACCAAAAAGATCTGATAGTTCATCACCAGTAAACACTTTCTTTAATTGCTCATCATCGCGCTTGACTATAGCTTTTATTGCGCTATCGGTAACAACAAGCTCATTATGATCAACTTGACGCAAGGTAAACAACAATTCTGGGTTTACATCGAGACGCGCGCACCAATACCATAAAATACAGCGGCAATGTGTTTACAAACGCCTGCATAGTCTGGACATGAACAATTCATCTTGATTTCGCTGGGATGGGGGAACAACCCTTTCTCCTTTCTAGCAATTACTTCCATAACGCTTTTGGAAAACTTACCCTTTAACAGTTCTACAAGGGAATCGATTTTACCAAAACATTCTCTTACTATTTGCTTGCCATTTGCTTTTAGCAAACGCTGCAATATCCATACTAACCTTGTAAATCTCAGAACCACTAACTAAAGCTTCAATAGAACCAGCTGCAATTTTTAAGTCAATAACTGAACCATTACGAACATAAGTACGCCCTCGCGGCAACCGATTAGCAAAATCGCTATAAGATTCTAGGTTTTTACACCAAGATTTTCCCCAATAGGTCTTGGCGATGGTGCGGCCTTCGATGTTTACTGGTTCTAGTTTTTTACCTTGTTTGATTAGCTTCGCTACTTTTTTTTCAGCTTGTTGTCTACGCTTGGCTACCGACACATATTTTGGCCATCTACCATACCCATAATAACCCATAGTTTTTCTCCACAATCACTCACCTGCAAGTGTGCGATTAGTATTAAAAGCAATTTCAATCATCCAGCGTAATAAGCCAAATGCTGAAGAAGATTTGGTTAAATTAGATAAGCCGCATATTATAATGGACCCCGAAATTTAGACCACTAGTTAAGGAATAAAAGTAAGATATA
>CAXOVY010000024.1:0-5600 GCA_964213355.1 Gammaproteobacteria bacterium | reverse complement strand
AGCTTCGAGCGCAGCTCTGGTTACGCAAAACGAGGCTATAGCAAGAAAATGGGAACTTGAAGCAAATAACTCGCTTTGCATAGCTATAGCAACCGATAGCTCACAACAAGCGATTCGCGGCGTTATCAGAAATCCAATTTATGCTGCTCATTTTTAAATTTTAGTTTTTTTGTTTTTTTTAATTCTTGAGGGTTTATGCAAGATTATTTTGCTCAGACTGATTTTTCTTTTGGTGAAATATCCAGTAAGTTCTTTCTACAAACTGAATTTGCACCTAGAGCGAGTGGGGTATTAAAAGCTAAAAACGTTATGCCTTATATTTCAGGGGGAATGTTCAAGCGATTTGGGCTTTCGTCTATAAGCTTCTTAACTCATGCTGAATCTCTTGATCTTACCAAAACCAAAGTATGCTTTTACGATGCAGACGATACTTGTTTCATGCTTATTTTAACAAAGGATAGTTTAATTGCTTATGATACAACCAGCAATCAAATAACCAAAAAAGCCTTGCAGTGGCAACTGGAGCAAAATATTTTGTTTGAGCAAATCGCCGCTGAAATAGATTTTGCTCAATGCGGTAACGAACTGATCTTAACCCACAGAGCTTTTAAAGCAAAGGTGATAACCTATTCTGAAACTACAAAAGAATTTACTTTTGGTGATTTCAAAATAGCGGCTTTCGGCTATTGGAATAAGGAATTGCCAAACGATGAGATCATGATAAAAGTAAATGTTCCTACATCTGGTTCTATTTTTAGTATTGATGTAATAACTAAAGGAAGCATAGATAAATTAAAATCAACCCTATTAAGCTCAGTACTATGCGAGCGTAACGGCAATGGAAAATGCTTTATCAGAACCTATAGCGGAGAAAAAAAGGAAGGTAATGACACCATGCATTCTTTTGATGTCCTGATACACAAAGAATTTGCAGAACCTGCTAAAAACTTTATCTCTCAAGAATATTTTATTTTAAAACGCCCAATGTGGGAACAAAGCAATCCTGCCGTTGTTGCCTTTCATGAAAGCAGGTTGATATTTGGAGGGTATGAAGATGACAGGGTTGTCTTATACTTTTCTAAGGTAAACGACTTTCATAACTTTGGTGAAGGGCTTGGACGAGCTGATGAAGCTTTTATTGGAGGCATAGCTTCTGGTGAAAGACAAAAGATTGTTGGGATTGTTAGTGGTGCATCACTGCAAATATTTACCAACAAGTGCGTTTATTTTGCACTGCACGGAGGAGTACAGCCAATTACTGCTGAAACCATTACCATAGCTAAACAAATCCATCAGGGCAGCAAGAACCTGTTTGATACCCTGCTCAACGACGAAACCGTATTTGTTGGAGCGGATGAGTGCAACATCTATTCCTTGCAACGTGTAAACGTTAATAACTACACAGCAATTAATTTGTCTCTTGCTACATCTGGCATGATTAAAAATCCGGTTTCAATTGGGTGCAGTAAATTTATAAATACTGGTTGTAATCTCGAATCTGGCTGCGATAAAAAATACCGTTATCTTTTTGTAGTAAATAGTGATGGCAGTTTAGCTGTTTGCCAAACACTGATCGAAGAAGCTAAGGTGGCGTGGTCAACAGTAGAAACAGAAGGTGGTAAATTTAAGCATGTTTTTTGTAATCAGGAAAAGGTACTCTTTATTGTAGAAAGAGGTGGTAAAAACTTTATTGAAACATTTGATGCTTGTTTGCTCGAAGATAATATCAAGACATTTGATTCGGGTAAGTATGTCTCTGCAAAAAAACCCATTAGCGTTGAGCTAGAACTCTTTCCGCTGCTATCTCTCAAAAAAGTATCTTTTTTTGCCCCGCAACTGTTGTTTCACAAACAGGTGGCTTGCAGAAGCTGGTGATGCCAAAGGCCTTGAAGCAGGCGCACAGGATGTTCTAAATGATAAGGGATTGAGCCATGCGTCAAAGACTTCTTTACTGTCCTCGCTTACCAATATGCAAAACGCCAATCAATTGCGCCTTGGCCTTGGCTTTGAGTCTGCTACTGAATTAAAAAAAGAAATGGTTTTTCAGGCAACAACTAATGGAAAAGCCCCTACGGCTGAACAAGTAATCTTTTTGCAATCTCTAAAACCAAAACAGGTAATGAATATTAGACACGCAGTAACTGATGGTTTGGAAATATATAATGCTGTGCAAAAACAAAAGGCATTGCCCCTTAGCAAGAAAGCTGAATATCTAAGCGAGCTAGACGCGCAAATAGCAAGATCAAAAACCGCAAGGGAACAAGAAATCTATGCCAAAACAAAAGAAGTTGTTAAAGAAGAAATAAATACGCTGACAAATGATCCAGTAGCTTATATTACAAAGCTTGGTGATATGAGTGGGATAGAACAAGAATTAAAGAACCATCAAAATAATCCAGCTTTTCAGCAATTAGATAGTGTGGGTAAAGAAGAATCGCTAAAGCAGAGAAAAGCTACGCTTATGCTCCAGTTGCAAAAACAGCTCGGAGTGGAACCAAGATTACTCTCTAACGAAAAAGCGCAGGCGATCGTTAGTGATTTGCAAGCATCTGGCTTTGCTAATGCAATCCCGCATTTGCAAAAGGAATTGGATAAGTACGGTAACTACGCATCAATTGTTATTAAAGATTTAGAAAGAGCTAAACTGCCAGTTGGATTAAAATATACTCTAAACGCCAGTCCCGAATATGCACCAGTGATGATTAAAGCATTTGGCTCTGATCTAAAAGATTTAAAAGCAGCAGCAAAGATAGGTGATGGTGGATTAAACAAAGAAACTGATATAAAAACCGCAATCCGTGAAGAAATAAAGGATTATACCGACACCCTCCCCCATACAAAAGATAGGGTTCACGAAGAAGCAGAATTAGAACAAGCAATGTACATGGCGGTTTTGCAAGAATTATCAGAAGGCAAAAAACTGAGTAAAGCCGTAAGCAGCGCAGCCGATGGGATTTATGAACACAAATACGAAATAGATGACGGTTTGAGAGTCCCTAAGTTTGTTTTTATTAACGAAAGAAATGATGGCAATAGTAAAATTAAGATTAATATCTCTGACGTAAAAACAGCAAAAGAAAAGTTTAATCTGCAGCACTTCTTTAGCTTTCAAAACACAAATGATATCTATTTTGACGGATGGGAATCTCATAGTGAAAAGTATAACAAGCAGTTGGTTTATGACGGCAGATGGGTAACATCATCTGATGATAGCGGAATTTTTTATATTACATCTAATGGCAAGCCAGTATATAGAAAAAATGGGATGCCTTATGTTATTAAGTTTTTGGATATTGCGAAAGAAGCGAAAGAAACAAAACACAATAACCACTCGGCTCTTTTGCCTAGGTAAATAGAATCGGTAAATAGAATATGGAATATAGAGAACAATACGACAATTACATAGACTCAGGCAGGCTGCCAGCCCCCATATCACCAGCAGTTCATCTGGAGCCTTCAAATGCAACTGATGCAGCAGGCAGCGACGATAAAACAATGTTGGTCGATACTGCTTATACTGCATATAAAGCATTTACAGAAGAATTTAGCGAAAGCATCGGTACGGGATATAAGCTTGTAGCTGGTGGCTATCAGCACGCGAGTTCCCTCATTTCAGATCAACAACTAACATCAAAGCAATACGAACAAAGCCCATATAAGATCGAAGGACAAGCATATCCAAAGGGCGTATCTGAAAATATTGCAAAGATGCGCCATGAAGAGCATCAGGAAACTATGCGCAGAGATATGATTTTATCTAAACTATATGCGCAATATCCAAAAACCACTATGACAGCGTCATTTGTAGGTGGAGCTGCAGGAACTATACTAGATCCTGTTTTTGCTGCTGCAATTGCACTATGCCCCGCAGTCGGAGCTGCTGCTAAGACAAAACAGCTTATTGGCTTAACCAAGTGGGGAGTCAGAGCTAAAAAATGGAGTACCATTGCAGCAAAAGATATTTCTACGGGAATAAAGGTTGGCACGATAGGTGGAACAGAACACTATGCCAAAGGTAAGGTTTATGGTGAAGATATAGAAGCATCTGAGATTCTAACCAGCGGGCTTTTTGGCGGCTTGTTTGGCATGGGGGTTACAGCAACAAGGGGTATTGTTCGTGGCATAAAAAATATAAAAACCGCAGCAGAAGATGCTGCAGCCAAAGCTGCTGATGTAAACGATGCAAAGGCGCCCAGTGGCATTCATGACGACATTCATGGACGTTTGATTTCTCCGGCAAGTGATTTGGCCATAAAAATAAAAGCTATTTCGCAGTTGGAAGAGGGCAAGCAAGTAGATATAACACCGTATTTTAAAGCTGCAGCTTCCCAAGAAAAATACACCACCAAGCCTTTAGAAGAAATACGGTCGCTTAAAGAAGAGATTGTTAAGAATGTTGACAAAGACTTTGTTAAAAACACTGACAATATTGATAATCATGAAAGCCTTGTTGCTGATTATGAAAGCCTTGAAGCTATTGCAGATACAAAAGTACCCTACCCTGCTTTTGAAGAATTTGTAGAGGTGGAAACAAGAGCATCTGATATATCTGGCGCATACGCTGATATACATACTGATCTTCAAGTAGAACATTTAAGAACAACAAAAACAACGCCAGAGCTGCAAGAGATTATTAAGTCGAATAATCTAGGAACAAAAGGCTTTGCAGATACTTTGGAGAAACTAACAACCGAGCTTGCTAGTACAGAAATATTTAAAGATGTACACAAAAATGTAAAAGATATATATAAAAGTGTACAGGAATTACATCAAAATCATCTGGAACAAACAGCAGAAACAGCTATTAGAGATTATGTAAAAAATAATAAAAAAATAAATGCAACTCTTGATAACGGCTTGCAAGCTTATTTGGCTGGTATAACAGGCAGGGGTATAAAAGCTAGAGATTCAGTTGCTGGTTATGTTAAGGCAAGAAGAAACGATACTCTCCTCTCCTTTTGGGAAGGATTAAAAAAGAGGGGCATAGCTGATTACTTTGCATCTAAAAACCCACTGCAGGAAATAGAAATAGCAAAGGCGCTTCGCGGAGAACTTACGAATGATAAATCAGCAATCCAAATAGCAGAGGTTTTTAAGCCACTGCAGGAGCAACTACGAATATCAATAAACAGGCTTGGCGGACAGATTTCTACTAAAGAGGGGTATATAACCCATTTTGCTCATGATCCAATAAAGACATCATATACCCATGAAACTGCTGCTGAGCGATTGCAATACCGTATGTCTAATCCAATAACATCTACGTTTGGCAGTAAGGCATTAGACAACTTATCTTTTGCAAGATGGAAAAATACTCATTTGCCAATGCTGGATCATGCAAAGACTTTTGGCGGCATGAACGTAAAAGAGCAAGATACTGCTTTGCGCAATATGTTTAACAGAATAGTTGCAAGGGAAAGATATAAAGACGCTGAGTTTGGTATAGCTGAAAAGTGGAACCAGTCACAATTCTTTGTTTATAAAGACGCTGCGAGCTTCTTAAAAGCCAATAGAATTTACGGTCAGGGTAATATTTATGACGCAATGATTATAGCATTTCCCTAAATTATAGAGTCCGATAGCCGCAGTGTCCATACCAA
>CAXOVY010000023.1:0-1491 GCA_964213355.1 Gammaproteobacteria bacterium | reverse complement strand
AAAGTATTTATGATCATGCCGAATGAATTAAATTTATTGTTAGAGGGGGTTGATCTAACTGATAGAAAAAGGTTAACTGCAACTGAGTTTAATGCTATAAAATAAGCTATTTTTTGGTATTTTTTATGTAAAAAAGCTGGTGTTATTCTGGGGTTTTGTTATAATATTTTGCATGGGAAATATGCTAAATAACCAGCAAAATTATCACCCCAAAACGCTTGCAGAAGCTAACCAAATTATTTTATTACTGCGGGGTAATCTTCAGACTCAACAAGAAAAAATCCAGACAATAGAACAACAATATGAAACCTTGCAACAGCAGTTGATTAATTTATTGCGTGGCAAATATGGTAGAAGCTCAGAGAAGTTACCAGAAGGTTTTATTCAGCTTAACCTATTGAATGAAGCCAAACCCTTAGAGTCATTGGTCGAAGAACCAATCCAAAAGGAAACTATTAGTTACACGAGAAAGAAACGAAATGGTCATCGTAATATTCCAGATGACCTGCCTCGGGTTCGGATTGAATATAAGCTGGAAGATCTGACCTGTCCATGCGGCTGCGGCGAACAGCTACATAAGATAGGTGAGGTTATTACTGAGCAATTAGAAATAGTTCCAGCGAAGATATATGTCAAGCAGCACGTACGTTTTAAATATGCTGGATGTCTTCATCAGAACCAGGTGATTACCGCACCGATGCCTAATCAGCCTATTGATAAGGGATTTGCTGGTCCTGGTTTATTAGCAGATGTGCTGGTTAAGAAATACGATGATCACTTGCCGCTCTATCGCCAATCAGAAATATTAGCGCGTCACGGTATTGATATCTCGAAACAAACATTATGTGATTGGGTAATGCAATGCGCTGATCTTTTACAACCAATAGTGGAAGCCATGAAACCAGATTTACTGTCATCACCAAAAATACATACTGATGATACGGTAATACCGGTTTTAGAAGAAGGGAGGGGTTCAACCAAAGAAGGAAGATTATGGGGTTATCTTGGTTGCGGGCCGCCATGTGTAATTTATGATTATTCACCAAACCGACAACAAAAATGGGCTGAAGGTTTTTTAAAAAATTACCAAGGCTACTTACAAGCAGATGCTTATACCGGCTATGATAAGATTTATGCCGGTGGTAACATCATTGAAGTTGCATGTATGGCGCATGCACGTAGAAAATTTTTTGATATCGTTCAGGCCAACAACAAGATCACTAAAAGCAGAGAAGGGATTGCAGTAACCGCTTTGAGCTATATAGGTAAGCTATATAAAATTGAAAACCGGATAAAAGAGTTAGAACCAGCAGCAAAAAAAGCGGTAAGGAAACGTGAGGCAATCCCTATTCTGAAGGACTATAAAAAATGGTTACTACGACAAAGCGGTAGGGTGTTACCTAAAAGTCCCTTAGGTCACGCCGTTGATTACACCTTAAAAAACTGGGTGGCTTTGACTCGTTATTTGGGAAACGGGATTTTAGATATTGA